>CAZCTQ010000033.1:0-38806 GCA_964501555.1 uncultured Aureispira sp.
GTAGTAGTAAGAAACATAAGCGCAGTAAAAGGATTGAACAGTGAAGTATTCACAAGAGATCAGATCGGCGTGAGTGGAGTAATGTACTACACATTAGAGAGCGGTGATTTTAAAGAAAGTAAGAAAATGATTGCTATAGAGTAATCAAATATTTGAGTTGTGTAGGTTATGTATTCTAAGCCTGACATACATTTGTTGTATCGTCAGGCTTAGGTTTTTTAATTAAGAAATGAATGCATTGTTTTTAATATCAATGGCTTAGTGATTCTCCTCTCAAAACCCCATAAACATACCAAACATAAGCACAAATACAACCACCAGTAGATACATACCTACAATGACCATTGTAAATATTCCAATAAAAGTATAAAGGGATTTTTGCTGTGCCAAGGCTTGTTCTAACATAACGGCATTATTGCTATCTAAAGCATCTGTTGCAAACTTTGAAAATTTATATAGTTTTAATAAAGGATAGAGATATATGAGGCCTACTAAACTATATACAACTAACATAGGAGTTAACATAACTAATTGTAACCCGGCAAATTCTTCATCCATCTCCATGCCGGTAAGGAATATAATTGCAAAAATTGCAATCAATAACGATAGCCCTAAAGCTGCGAATCCTATCATTGAAAGGATTTTTGACCATCGAGCTGTGGAGCGCAAATGTTGCTTTCCTTGATCAGTAACCTTAAGTCCTGCGTCTATTGTTCCAGATAAATCATCTAATATTTCCATTTTTATTTTATATTTGAAAGTGTTTAAAAATTATATTAACTTAAAATTGGAAATCAAAGATAACGCAATATCAAGCCTGATGTACGTCATAAAGGATTTTTTTACAATTATTTCCCGATTACTAAAGGTTAAATGTTAATTTTGCATTTGAATCGTGAGTATATCGTGGACTTAATACAAGAGATCAAAGTTTTAGCTAAGGATATATTGCCTGAGATTATTGACATCAGACAATATCTACATGCCCATCCTGAGCTATCATTTAATGAGGTGCATACTGCTGCTTTTATAGCCGGGATGCTTGACAAAGTAGGCGTTAACTATACTGGTGGATGGGCTGGTCATGGCATTGTGGCAGAGATCAAAGGCCAGTCGGATAGGGTAGTAGCGCTGCGTGCCGATATGGATGCACTTCCTATTTTCGAAGCTAATGACAAACCATATAAATCTGTCAATCCAGGTATCATGCATGCTTGTGGTCATGACGTACATATGGCAAGCCTGATAGGAGCTATCCTCATACTATACAAACTCAAAGCACCTCTACCACACTCGATACGCTTTATTTTTCAGCCTGGTGAAGAAAAGTTGCCTGGCGGCGCCAGTATGATGATCAGGGAAGGCGTCTTGCAAAATCCTATTCCTTCCTATATCGTTGGCCAACATGTATATCCGGAATTAGAAGCAGGAAAAGTGGGTATTCGTTCAGGTTTGTATATGGCCTCAGCCGACGAAATCTATATTACTGTTAGAGGTAAAGGCGGTCATGGGGCAATGCCTCACAAAGCTATTGATACAGTTTTAGCCGCAAGTCAGCTGATTGTTTCTATGCAACAATTAGTTGCAAGAAATTGTCCAACTGCCATTCCTTCTGTGCTTACTTTTGGCAAAATGAATACCGTAGGTGGTGCAACCAATGTCATTCCAAATGAAGTGAAAATTGAAGGCACTTTCAGAACTTTGGATGAAAATTGGCGAGGTTATGCGCATAGTCTGATCGAAAATATAGCTATATCAACCTGTATGGCGTATGGTGCTCATGCTGATGTAAATATTATTAAGGGATATCCGTGTCTAATTAATGATGAGGCTTTAGCCCATGATTTAAAAAGTGCAATGGTTAGGTATCTGGGTAAAGAAAATGTTATAGATCTTGACTTGAGGATGACGTCTGAGGATTTCGCATTTTATTCACATGAGATTCCTGCGTGCTTTTATCGGTTAGGAACTGCTAATTTTGTAAAAGGCATCAATTCCGGCGTACATACCGATACTTTCGATATTGATGAATCCGCATTGGAAATAGGTATAGGTATGATGGCTTGGCTAAGTGTTTGTAAAACCTTGTAAGGAGGATTAAAAGTTAAATCCACCACTAAAAAATAGGCCGGTTTCACCTTGTCGGGTTATACCCAATTCGCAGGATGCTATAAAATTATTGTATAAAATGAGATCAAGACCTGGACCAAAACCTAATTGTATTTTATTACTCAATGGATTGCTCGATTTATTTTCAGGGTCAAAGCTATAACCGGCATCTAAGTTTAATCTTCCAAATAGCTGGACATTCAATACTTTAAACTGTGATGGCATAATGGACTTAAATAATATGTTTTTATCCAGTAACCTATACCTAAGCGCATGTTTAGTTAGCATAAAATGCTTCCCATCCATTACGTAAAGTTGATATCCGGTGATGTAGTCATTTTTATATCCTAAAGCGTTAGACAATATATAATTTATAGGATTAGGTTGAAAATTGGTTTTAAACTTGATCCTTGCACTTAATATCAAGTTTGTACTTAGTCGAAAATGCTGTTCGACATTAAGTGATATCCATGTATTATTTACATCTTTAAAAATACCCAATCCCTCTTTTCGAGCATTTAGTTCTATACGATAACCTTTTACAGGATACAGTGGATATTCGGTATGGTCATACTTTAGATCATAGTCAAGATAAAAATATCGAATTTGATTTTTACCGGCACCTAAATAATTTGGATTTAGTAATGCAATGGCTGGATCAGTTTTATAATTAATATATTCAAGTCTAAAATTTTGAAATAAATGAGGGCTTACTCGTTTAGAAAACCCGATACTGGCTCTGTATTGATACTGCACTTTATCATCGTTATCATTTTTATAGAAAACGGGTTTATTATTGTCTGAAATATAGGCTATTTCTCTGTTTTCTGAATAAAGGACATTTGATATTACACCCCAATTTCCCCATGCGTATGGATAATCGTAAAACAATTCTAATTTTTTTATATAACCACCCTGCATTTTAATCTTTAATTTGTCTTTATTTCCTGTGAGATTTATATGGTTGCCGGCTATGCCATAATTAACCCTACTAAGCGAATAATTAAATTCCTTGCGCCAAACATTAAAATTGCGATCTGCCAGTTCGAAAATTATATATGGATAGATAAACCAGTTTTCAATGACCGATACTTCTATATCACAAGTGTTGTTGGGGATATCCCAGTTTTTAATATTTATCGTGGCGTGATTAAACAGTCCTATACTTTTGATACGTCTTTCATTAGTAAGCATTCTCTCAGAAAGGATATCAAGAAGGATAGTATCTCCAGGATTTATGTCTAATTCTTGACGAATGACATCATCTTTCGTTTTATGATTATTTACGATAAAAACATGGTTGATAATGACGTAATCTGTTTGAGCAAGTATGTTATATTGGAATGTAAAAAACAGAAAAATTATTAGCAATAAAATATCACAATCCTTATTTAGGATGATATTTATCGCCCTGCTTAACATGTATTAAATATTAAGATAAGACATCAGAGAGTCATATCTATCCTGCAAGGTTTCAGTCAGCTCGGAATCAGAAAATGTAGCATAGATTTCATAGCCAAATCTTTCCAGACTAGCTTTATATGCAAGTACATCATGAGCGTTGAGCTTAATGGTTATAAAGATCCTATTTGAGTCTGGTATGGCTGTAGTAAAACTACTTAATACAGTTATGTCCTCAGTCTCGGCCAGCCTGATAATCTCCGATAGTAGATAGTTATGGCTTGATGTCTCAATGACCAAAATACTACCGGGATCTGTAAATGAAAATTGGACGGCAAAGTATTTAACAACGTCTTCTATAGTTACTACGCCAATATAAGATCCTGTATCTTTACTAACAATAGGGATCAGGCTCAACTTATAAGTACCTATTTTTGTCATCAAATCAAAAATATGATCGTTTTCCTTGCAAAATAGTTGTTGATGTCTAATTTTATAATTCCCGACTGCTTCATCAGGATTATTAATAAATATATCTTCTTCAGAAATCAAACCTATAAGCTCTCCTTGTTCTACAATAGGCAAATGACTGACATGATAGATTTGCATTTTTTGCAGAACTTCCTCTCCAGTGCTCGTAAATTGGGCAGGTAAAATGCTATATGAGATTAATTCCTTAGCTATCACAATAATCGATTTATTAAGTAAAACGGATTAAATATTAAAAAGTTATTGTCTCATTACTTTTTTACGTTCAAATTCAAATTCCTGTTCTGAGATCACCCCTTTTTCTCTAAGTTCTGATAATTTATTTAACTTATTTAATAAGGTGTCATCTTCAGGTAAAGTTAAAGATTCTGCCTCGTCTGATAGTTTATTAGTAACAACTTCTTTGTTTCCCTGAGTGTTAGCCGGATTGATAGCTTTAAAACCACTAATTCTGAAAGATTCAAATTCTGGCTGAATGCGAATATAGGCCAAATCTTCATGTGTCATGATCCGATTGACATCTTTCATCCCGTTTGCTACTGCAAGCATCAGGTGTTTAAATGTCAATGCTTTATTTTCTACAAGCGAGTAAGCACAGGCAATGTTAAAATGTAAAGCCGGATCATTGGGTGTTAGCTCTAGCCCAGACTTAAAATCCTGAATGGCATCTTCCAGATCAAAGTCTTTGTACTTTTTGATCCCACTATTTTTAAATGCTGCAGCTTTGACCTGAGATTGAGCTGATATGGTAGAGTTATTGTTTTGGATACTTTTTTGACCTGGAAGTTGTTGATACCTTTCAAGTTGCTTTTCCCTTCGTACATCTAATGGGCCGCGTCTCTCTGCAATTAGACCTTTATTGTACTTTTTATCAAAATCAGCATCAGACATAAAAAACAAAATTAAACCCTGAATTATACCGATAAATGCAGTAATCGGAAAGTCTCCGCCTACGGAAACCACAAAAAGAATCATAAATCCTATAAATGCACCTACACGACCCAAATACAATTTATGAATTCCAAAAATTCCAAAAAATATTGCTAACAAAGCAGCGGTAATTCTACTTTTTTGTTTCATTAAATTAATAAATTTTACATGTTAATACTGCAATATCGTCTTCGATGTTTTCATCGCCTCTAAATGCATCCATTTCTTTAAGCAGCCTATTATTAAAGCCTTCAGGCGATAACTCATGATAAGCATCAACAAATATTTCAAGATTTTTATCGCCAAAATATTCATGATTTTTATTTTTTAATTCGGGTAGTCCATCTGTAAAACATATAATCAATGCATTAGAATCCAAATTAATAACTTGCTCGCGGATATTATCAAGTTTTTCAAAAGCGCCTATAAAGGAACAACCCTTGTCAAGACGACACATTTTATCCTGCATCTTTAATATAGGTGGAAAATGTCCTGCATTTACATATTTGAGTTGCTTTTTAGTTAAATCTACTTCTGCTACGAAGAAGGTAATGTATTTATCACTTTTTGTAATCCGGTAAACTGCTTGATTCAATGCAAATACAAAAGTTTCTAAATCTCTATACTGAAAAATCAGAGACTGAATCATCGCCTGGAAGTTAGCCATAAGCAGCGCTGCCGATACACCTTTTCCGGATATATCAGCTATACAAAATGCAAATCTGTTATCGTCATGTCTAAAAAAGTCTATATAGTCACCTCCTATATTGAAGTGTGGTTTATATATTTTAGAAAGGGCAAACTTTTCTTCTACGGGTAATAATTCAGGGATAAGCATTTGCTGTACATCTGATGCAAGCTCCATTTCCCGTCTGTATCGTTCCTGTTCTATTTGTTTTTTAAATAATCGTTTATTTTCTATAGCTACGGCAATGATATTAGTTATCGTTGTGATAAACTGTATTTTGTTGTAAATGTCTTCTTTTTCTTTTATCCCACCTATCACTGCATATGAAATAGGCTGGTCTTTATGAAAGACAGGAATTATGATATCAAATCCATCTAAGTCAAGATAATTATCCTCGGGCCTAATAGTGTGTAATCGCTTATGCTGCAGCAAAATGGGTACAATATCATTTGTTTGATTAGATTCAAAACTTATGGATGTTGCACATTCCCATCCTTCGCTACTTCTTACAAATAATGCCATTTTGTTTATGGCCATTTCCCAACTCAGAAAGGATTTGTACATATTAAATAATCCTTCCGCAGAAACATTGTCATTGATGGCCTGGGTAATCGTAAGCAAAGCCTTAATCTGAAGTTGTTTTAGACTAAGATCCTTCTCTAACTTTTCCAATTGGTATGATTCCCGATTCATGGGACAAACATACAGAATTATTCAATATTTTTTAATATCCCTATTCAACTTTTAAAAAAAAATCAAAACCTAACTCATAGATAATATTTTAAAAAAGAATGTTTTTACCTATTAAATTAAAAAAATCCGGATCTATTGTCTAATAGTCCGGATTTTCTAAAATAATACAGTATGAAAATGAAAAGTGTTGTTTTTGCTTACGGGATTAACGTTGTTTTTAATTGGCTAACTATATCAATAGTTTATTTTAGTATTAAAAATCTAAAATTATTCCAGCGTTTATTTGACGGAATCCAGTTGGAATAATTCCGGATTGACCGCGGTTTAATCTTGAACCTACGACAATATTATTTCCTAAATTTTTCCCTACTACAAATACATTTAATTTCGTCGTGTTGATCTTGAAATCATAACTTGCATTAGCATCATAGGAGCTGTAACTATTAATTTTTCCTAATCCTCCTTCGCCTGATTCATTTGTAAAGTTAGCAAACTCAGCAAATTGATCCCCTACAAAATGATATGAGAAACCTGCGTTAAAATTACCATAGCCGTATTCTAAACCTACATTGTACGATAATTTAGGTGTATAAGGAGCTTCACCATTAGTAATGCCATTACCGCCATATTTATACACAGTTTTAACTACATTGTTTAAGTCATCTGCTGACACCGGTGTTTCTAATTTTACTTCTTGACCATTAGCATTTTTGACATATAGTGCATATCCATTAGGATTAGCATTGACTTTATCAGCCATTTCTTGCCTTGTTGCCTGAGTATGCTTAATTAAGGTAAATAAATGTCTGTCAACCAATTCTCCTGATAGTACTTTAGTATTTAGGAGGGTTACATTGGGTGTAAGGGCAAGTCTGTGCTGACTTTCTTCCGGTAATACCTGAATCCGTAAAGCTACTTCAGCACCGGTAATATTGATTGTAGCAAGCTTGTCAAAAAATTCATTCCATCCGGCGAGGTAGAAATTGCGTATTCTGTTATTATAAACAGCTATCTGACCCCAAACTATATTTTTAAATAATTCACCACGTAAGCCCAACTCACTATTTACACTAACTTCGGGTGTAATATTACTTAATTCACTTGGAGATAATGGTGGAACAAGGACACCGTCACGCTCTACTAAAAAGCCGTAATATTTAGATGGGGCGATATATCCTTTATATACACTACCAAATAATTTTGCTTCACCCATTCTATAGCCTAATGTTATACCTGGTTGAAGTATTGTATAATTATTGACTCTTTCATTGCCTTCGTCAGAAGTGAGATTCGGGTTTTTAGCATTGGCAAGATTATCTGTTCTGTCCATCATCACATGTTCGATACGAAGGATAGGTGTCACATCAAAATTCTTATATGTAAACTGATTGCGGACATATCCTGATACCGAAGCTAAGGTATAAGCCAAATCGGTCGTAAACCTACCGGATCTGGACCATCTGGTTGAATCTGATGCCAATACCATATCTTTGAATGTTTCTCTATAAAGTTTTCCTTGAACTTCAATTTTATTATGCCAGTCGTCACCTGAAAAATTATGCTCGTATGTTTCATCTAGTGATGTGACCGTAAAAAACCATCGGCTGTCAGTGGTTGCTTCTCTGCCATATTTATTGATAGAACCTACACGTACATAATCTTCATCACCTGGCGTTTGATTTTCAAGGTATTTATATTTTTCTGAAAAGATTGATTCACCACCCTTAAAATTGGATAGATAGTTAGGCAAGTCCTTTGCTTTAATAACTACGTTTTCCTGTCTCCACCAGTCACGAGCAAAATCTGAAGCAAAAAGTCTTGTCGTAAATGAGGATTGCTTAGTAGGTGTGTATTTGTGGATAATGTCAAGTCCGTATCTTCTCATCGTAAACCTGTCAGCATCAAATGGATTTTTTACAGGATCAAGTCTAAAGGTATATGGAGTGATAGAGCTAAGTGTAGCCTGATTATCTTCAAATTGTCCACTTATTTTAAAAAAGAGGGATTGCTTTTCTGATAATTCTGTAAATATCTTAGCATTGATGTTAAAATCTTTGACGGATGAGTTTTCAGTAAATCCATCAAATTTTTTATAGACACCTTCGATTAAAGCACCTACACGATTCCAAGTGCCTCCATAGGAAAGCAATCCAGAGGTGTATCCTCGTTGACCACCGGTATATTTTGCGCGTAAAGTAGGCTTTTGAGGCGGCTTAGGTGTGTTGTAATTAATGACACCAAACATGTTATTGGGGCCGTATCTCAGTAAGTCGGCTCCAGTGATTACTTCAATACCTGATATCCTGTCACTGATAGGATTGTAATATACACCAGGTGCGGTATAAGGAGCTGGCGAGATTGGAGCACCATCTTCCATGATTAATATTTTCTCGGATCTACGACCCCATGATCCTCTAATACTTACGTTTAGTCTGTTTGATAATCCCATATCGCCCAATACATTGACGCCTGGCAAGGTTTTTAATGCCTCCTCGGTCGATATGGGTTGTATATGTTTAAGCACAACAGGATTTATGTAATAGTTGCTACCCTGATAGTTCTCTTTGTACATTAGAGGGGTCGTATTGACGTTGATTTCTCTGAGTATAGTACCACTTTCCTGAAGGGATATGATGCCTAACTCATTTACGCCAGGTCTTGCAGTAACTATCATGGTGCTATCTTTGTATCCCAAAACCTGAATTACTATATTATTTTCTCCTAAGTTTAGATTTATACTAAATCGGCCTCGCTCATCCGAAAACACTGTCTCTTTTGCATTGGTAATAGATACTCCTGAGAGTGGTTGTTGGTAAGAATCTGTTATTTTCCCCTTTGCTACTATAGCTGATGCTTGATTTTGCGCTTGCATAGACAAAACTACTCCTGTCATCAGCAAAACTATGAAAGTCTTTAATTTTGATTTCATAAATTAACGAATTTTATTGTTTTAAAATAATAACGCAAAATTATACATATATAAATTTCTAATTAGGTTTATATTATTAGAATAAAATTAGAATTTATTAATAACCGATTTTGGACTTTGACAAACCTATGCGTGGCTTATAGCAAATACAATTCATGAATCAAATGGAATTGCATTAACTGATTGAAGTATAAAGAAATGTGTGTTATGAACTATCTATTTCCAGTTTTCTTTTCTAAATTCATAGACAAAGTTTTCTTTTTCGGGTTCGCCGTAGTATGCAATTTTGATTTTATCTACTTTATTTGCGCCCAAGCGTTCGATAGAAATCTGAGATCTAATATTTTGTGCACCGATGTGAAGTTGTACTACATCAATATACTGGAATAAAAAATCAAGCAAGAGGCGTTTGATCATAGGATTAGCTCCTTTTCCCCAGTAGTCTTTAGCTAAAAAGGTGTAGCCAATCAATATGGATTTTTTATCAGGATCATAATCATATATGCGAGTACTTCCTATAACTTTGTCAGTGTGCGTGTCAACTATTTTAAAAGCCCCTCCACTTTCAATAGCACCTTGGAAGAAGTTTTTAAAAACATCGCGTTCATATCTATTTTTGTTGGGGTGTTGTGCCCATACTTCAGGGTCTGAAGCTGCTTCATAGACTTCTTCAAAATCAAATGGTTGAAGAGGTATTAACTGATAAGGACCTACAGAAAGGGTGGGAAGTGGATTAAAAGGCAACATAAGTTATATAATTATGGATTATGAATTATGAATTATGAATTATGGATTATGAATTACGAATTATGAATTTGTTGCAAATTTAAACAAAAACTTTTTCTTGATATTTATGGTTATCAATTTATATTAATTAATAACATCTTAAAATTTTATTTCATGAAAGAGAACATGGGACGTAATGATAAAATGATCAGGCTGGGAGCAGCAGCATTGATTGCAATTCTATTTTTTATGAATTTAATTTCGGGAACAGTTGCAATCATTTTAGGTGTGATAGCGATTATTTTTGCAGCTACTAGTTTTATTAATTTTTGTCCGATTTATGCTGCGTTAGGTATCAATACTAAAGAAAGAAATAATTAGTAAACAGATTTAGCTCATTGTTTTATAAACAGTGGAATATTTTATATTAATTAATTTTTTATTATCATTTTTTCTATACTTTTGCAGAAACTTTTGCAATAATAGAACGTTGTTATTGCTTTATTGTATATTGATTTAATTTATTTAAAAATATTTATTAGAAATGGCATTAGAATTCACAGATAGTAATTTTCAGGAAACTGCTTTAGCAGGTGGAGTTTCTGTTGTTGACTTTTGGGCTGAGTGGTGTGGTCCTTGTAGATTAATCGGGCCGATTATTGACGATTTGGCTGTTACTTATGATGGACAGGTACAAATCGGTAAATTGAATGTTGATGAGAACCCTGAAGTTTCATTAAAATATGGAATTAGAAGTATTCCTACGATTTTGATATTAAAAGATGGCGAGGTTGTTGACAAACAAGTTGGTGTGACTTCTAAAGCAGCATTGGAAGCTAAAATTGCAGCCCATTTGCAATAAGCTGAGCAGCAATTTTATTTACTAAGGATAAATGATAAACTACTGTTTTCGGCATCATGGATTCAGTAGTTTTTTTTATTAATTAAATATTCGGATGAGTTTTTTTGATCATTTTGATGTCAGGCAAATTGAAAACCTGGAATTATTAGCTAAACAAGTAGTAGAAGGCTTCATTATCGGCCTTCATAAAAGCCCATTCCATGGTTTTTCAGTAGAGTTTGCAGAACATAGGCTTTATAATCCAGGTGAATCTACCAAAGATATAGACTGGAAAGTATATGCAAGATCTGACAAAATGTTTACTAAAAAATTTGAAGAGGAAACAAACCTTAGATGTCAGATTATCATTGATACTTCTTCATCTATGTATTTTCCGGAGCAGCGTTCTGGTAATCAACTCAACAAATTGCAATTTTCTGCACTTGCTGCTGCTTGTATCATGAATTTATTAAAAAAACAGCGGGACGCTTTTGGTCTTAGTGTTTTCGATAGTGATGTCAGAGTCCATACAAAGTGCCGGTCTGCTACTTCTCATTATCGTTTGTTGCTCACTTATTTAGATACACTAATCCAAGACACCACCCAAAGAAAAACAACAGCTACTGCAAAAGCATTACATCAACTTGCCGATAATATTAATAGGCGTTCGCTCGTCATTATATTTAGCGATATGTTTGATAATTCAGATGATCAAGAAGATATGTTTTCTGCATTGCAGCATTTAAAATATGCTAAGCATGAAGTCATATTATTTCATGTTACAGATAAGAAACATGAACTTGAATTTGAATTTGAAAATAGACCATACTTGTTTATAGATATGGAATCTGGTGAGGAAATTAAATTGCAGCACAATCAAGTCAAAGACTTGTATAAGGAAAAAATAGAAAAGTACAAGAACGAATTGAAATTGAGATGCTTACAATATAAAATTGATTTTGTAGAGGCAGATATCAATGAGGGTTTTAATACTGTATTGCAAAATTATCTCGTTAAGAGAGCTAAAATGAAATAAATAGGATGGTCATTCTTTAATTGATAAAATGATATTAAACATGTCAAAAATTAAATTGTCTGAAATATCAACAGACGCACCAGAACAATATAAAAAGAAAAAATGTGAAATTAAAACGATTGAAATGGCAATTAAAATTGGTCAGCTTCAACATAAGTTGTATGCTGAACGAAAGCAAAGCCTTTTGATTGTATTACAAGGTATGGATGCAAGTGGTAAAGATGGTACTATCAAAACGGTTTTTGCTGATTGTAATCCTACAGGAATTGATACATATGGATTTAAAAAGCCCACTGCGGAAGATATGGCGCATGATTTCCTATGGAGAGTACATAAAAAAACTCCTGAGACAGGTAATATCATGGTATTTAACCGTTCTCATTATGAGGATATCTTGATCCAGCGTGTACATAAATGGATAGATTTTAATAAGGTAGAGCAAAGAATGAAAGCGATTAACGCTTTTGAACAGCTTCTTGAATTTGATAATAACACGAAAGTGCTCAAGTTTTACATGCATATATCTCCTGACAGGCAACAAGAAAAGCTTCAGGAACGGATTGATGATCCATCCAAAAACTGGAAGCATAAAGCGGAGGACTGGGAAGAACGTAAATTATGGGATGAGTACATGGAAGCCTATGAATATGCTATCAATAACAGTGAAATACCATGGGATATAGTGCCATGTGATAAACGATGGTATAGGAATTATCATGTTTGTAAGGTCGTCTTGAAAGCATTGGAAGATATGCACCCCGAAATGCCTGTTTTGAAAGAAGGTGATGGGAAACCTCAATAAAGTACGTTTAGATAAGTGGTTGTGGGCAGTGAGGATCTTCAAATCCCGCACCATGGCTACTGATGCCTGTAAAAGTGGAAAAGTTAAGGTTAATGGCGTTGCAATTAAACCGTCCTATGCTGTAACTGTCGGGGAAAGGGTCGAGGTCAAGAAAAATGGCTTTATTTTTACTTTTAAAGTCAACCAACTCTTAGAAAAACGCGTATCAGCAACCTTAGCAGTACCGTGCTATGATGATTTAACGCCTGCTGACGAACTCAATAAATATAAAGACTGGTTTATAGGCAAAGCCGGTGTAGAATTGAGAGATAAAGGAGAGGGAAGACCAACCAAAAAAGACCGTCGCGAAATTGATGACTACAAGGATTCCTATTTTGATGATGAATCTTGGGATGTGGATATTTAGTTGTTTTATAACTAAACTCTTGTCATATTAGTGACAGTTTGACGTTAATTTCAAATTTTTTAGCGATTTGCTACATTGTCACACCATATCTTATAGGAAAAAATGTATTTTTGTTGTGCTATTATGATTGTGTCTATACATTATAATACATTACCATAATGCATTTTTTGTTGGACAAAGCCTTATTTAAATTTACATAGCAAATGATTGTCGATTTACCAGAAGAATATTGGGCTGCAAATGAATTTATAGATGTCATCCATGAAGAAGATGCTTTGTGTTGGTTATGGGCTTATCCACAAATCTTTATTTGGCCATATAGAGTAGAGTGGTTATATACACCTGTAACGGGAAATGCTAAGTGGCCTGGTGACTTATGGGGAATTGACTCGATTGGCAATCTCATCATAATTGAAGCCAAACAATGTAAACGGAAAGATGATGGATATATTGATTTTGTCAAATATCACCGTTCATATCGGGAGGAATTTACTTCTTGCCATTGGCAATCTAAATGGAAAAAACATTTTTTATCTGAGGTGCAATTCCCAAATGGATGGATGGAGCGTTCACTAGGTAAAACTGACGGAATAATTCCTCGGTCAAATAAGCGAAGTCATATCCGACGATGGACTTCCATTTCTCAAATCATTGATGATTACATTAGAAACGGGCAATATGAAAGAAATATAAGACACTACTTACAAATTAGACATCAACTAAATAATCCACCACCATATTATGTAGGTTTAATGATAGAGACGGACAGCAAATATCCTATTTTAACAGAGGCTGCGCTTAGTTCTGCGAGAAATTTAAAGGAAATTACAAGTGAAGATCATGTTATAGCTATAGCTCTGAGGTGTAAAAAATTGTCTGATAAAAAGGGATTAATTGAAATTAGGGTAATATAGTTCCAGGCAAAATGGGTACCTTTATGCATGCGAAAAAGATTTTACTTATATTATTAAAGCTAAGATATGGTCAATTTAGGTTTGCTATTCTCATAAGTACATTATTGTTGACTTTTTCAGTTTCAGGACAGCGGGCTGGCGATATTGACACCACCTTTAATCCTACGGATATAGGATATGGTTTTGGTGATGGGCCAAATGGAACAGTATATGGAATAATCATTCAACCTGACAACAAAATTATAATTAACGGTAATTTTTCCTTCTATAATGGTTCTTATCGCAATAGAATAGCAAGATTAAATGATGATGGTTCGTTAGACGAAACTTTTAATCCCGGTATTGGTTCAAATGATGTAATAACAGGATTTAGATTACAATCAAATGGCAAAATTTTAATTGCTGGTGAATTTACTTCTTATAACAATATAGAAAGTAACTATATTGCTCGTCTAAACAGTGATGGCACTTTAGATGATACTTTTGATTCAGGTTTAGAGTTGAATTCTAAAGTCAATTCTATTGCAGTACAACCCGATGATAAAATTCTGGTTGCAGGTCAATTTAGAAAGTACAATGGTGAAAATTTTCCAGGATTTGTCCGATTACATAGTGATGGGACAGTAGATAAATCATTTAATCCAGAAATAGCATATAATGCTTCATTGTCAAAAGTGATATTACAGCCAAATGGCCAAATTCTTATTTATGGTTACATTGGCAAGTCTATGAAAAGTATTGTTAGACTTAATAGTAACGGTTCATTAGACAAAAATTTTGATTCCGAATTGGAATTCAATACCACATATAATGTTTCAGTCATGACACAGCAACATGATGGAAAAATTTTAATCAATGGTGTATATTATGTAGACGATGGAAATCCTATTGACTTCTTTAAACGGTTAAATTACAATGGATCATTAGATTATACATTTAAAGTGGATACAAATCTAAATTATGCGGCAAATGTAATTGCAGTACTTCCTGATGATAAATTTTTAATGGGTGGATTTATAGGATATAAAGGTGACATTTATAAAAATGGTCTTATCCGATTTAATAAGGATGGTTCTTTTGACGATTCTTTTGCCCCGGAATGCAATAGGAGTTATATATATACTATTGGGTTACAAACTGATGGTAAGAAAATATTAGGTGGGTCTTTCAATTATTGCCATGATCAATATATACATAATCTTGCCCGAATATTTGATGATGGTACTATAGATGAGACTTTTGTTATACAACCAGGAACTGGTGCTAATGAAAATGTAGAATCATCAATCATTCAACCAGATGGCAAAATCCTAATAGGTGGTTCTTTTGACTACTACAACGGTGTCCAAAGGAAAAAGATAGCTCGGGTCAACTTTGATGGTAGCCTTGATGATACTTTCAATCCTGGATATGGTGCTAACTCATTTATCAATGCCTTAGCATTGCAAATTGATGGTAAGGTGTTAGTTGGAGGAGATTTTACAAGTTTTAATGATAGATTCCACAATAAGATTGTAAGACTAAATAGTAATGGAACTATAGACGATTCATTTAATACAGGCTTAGGATTTAATAATCAAGTCTTGACATTTGCAATCCAATCAGATGGAAAAATTATTGTAGGCGGCAAATTCAATCAATTCAATGGTAGTACCAGAAACGGCTTAGTACGCCTTAATAATAATGGTTCTTTAGATTCATCCTTTATTTCATTCGGTACGAATAGAGGTGGTGAAGTTGAACGAATCGTAATCCAACCGGATGGTAAAATAATAGTAGGGGGATTTTTTAGTTCGTTTAATGGTATTAATCGAAGTGGACTGGTACGCCTTAACAATGATGGCTCTTTAGATGATACTTTTAAAACTGGATCAGGAGCATATAATGTTACCGGAATTGCTGTACAACCCGATGGCAAAATACTAATAAGTGGCCCATTTTATCGATTTAATGGAGGAAGTAACCATTTTGTAGAGCGACTTCATGATGATGGTTCAGCAGATAAGAGTTTTAATTTTGTTAATGGTAGTAATAATTTTGTAGACAAGCTTTTATTACAACCTAATGGAAGAATTATAATTGTTGGGTATGATTTTAGAATTGATGGTAATTTAAGGCATAGTATTGCTAGGCTTAATAGTGATGGATCATTGGATAAAACATTTAATTCAGGGTCTGGTACAAACAGCACTATATCTACTATATCAATGCAACCCGATGGCAATCTTATTATAGGTGGGTATTTTATTTCTTTTAACGGTACTGGTAGAAACCGCCTGGCACGTATCTTTGGCAATGGTGATTATTGTGGATTTTCATCAGTTTTGTCTATTGTAGGTACTACAGATACTACTGCGACAATAAAATGGGATGGCGATGAAGGTGATTATCAATATATAGTCTATGACTATAATATAGTTCCTGGCGAAATGGGCACCTTTATCCATGCGAATGAGATTTTACTTACTGATTTAACACCTGAAACAACGTATTTTTTTTACATTCGCAAGAAGTGTGGTGACAACTTCTTCTCTGACTGGGAAAAGATCTCTTTTACTACTCAAAAAAGAACGAGTACTGAGGATATTACTCCTAAAGTGATCATTTATCCAAATCCGGTAATAAATGACTTATGGATAGAAGGATTGACCTATCCTGAGGTGTTTAATGTGTATGATGTCAATGGCAGACTTGTCAGTCAAACTTTATTGACAAGTCCTTCAGAAAGCATCGACTTTTATCGGCTTCCGTCAGGTATTTATTTTCTAAAGAATGTACGAGGTAATATTTTTAATCGTATAGCGAAATTTTGATGGCTGTGGCCAATTACTTTTTGTTGTCACTCATGGGCTGACCAAAAAAATCCTTGTATCCTAAAAATATACGTCTGATGACGCGCATCTGTGCTGTGTATACCGTGTTGTCAGAAGGTGAGTAGATATACTGGCGGTTGATAGCGTAGATTTCTTTTTGTGTCACAGGGTCTTTTTCGCCATCTATGTAATGCTCATAGCTGTAAAACTTATACAGATGCTGCTGATTATCGATAGTGGTGATGGTAAGTAAAGTATTCGGCGCATTGGTCAGCAGACTGTCCTTTTCCGGTACATCATTAACGATACCTTCTGTACCCATGTGCTCAAACTGGCTAATATAGTATTTTAGATTTGTCTCATTGGGTTGTCCAGTTGGATTACTAGGTAGGTTTATAAGTGGTTTAATGGTTGGATGACTACCATTAGTTATCTCAAATGAAGAAAGATTGTCTTTGACATATTCAATTTTAATAGTTTTAATATCATTAGGATTAAACTTAAATAGGGTTTTGTCTCTGTAATTGTATGCCGGCTGTTCAAAACGGGATCTAAGTCCACCTATCAATCCTGGTAGCTGCATTATATATGGCTGAGACGAACCACCCATGACCATGTTTGTACCCGAGCCATCCTTGGTATCCGAACCTATATAATATATTTTATCAGGTTTGTTGTCTTGGGTGTATATGTCCACCTGAATACCATTCTTTTGGATACTTTCCATGATATTTGGAACAGATTGCTTAGGTGGAACATAGGAAAGTGTGATGCGCTCTAAGACGCTTTGGATATTGATAAAAACATCAGGATCGACATCATATTTTTCATTCATAATCCATCCTTTACCTTTTTTGGTAAAGATGATTGGTTGTAAGTTAGGTTGTTTGATGACGATTTTGGTCACTTCATCCATATTTTTTACAGAAAAATTTCGATCAGCAGTCACAAACCCCTTTTCGGATGCCTTGTCTTTTTTCATTACATACCAAGCTATGCCTAATAAGCTAATTAACAACACGATCAATAAAATTACCTTTTTCATGGATGATATTTAATATTGGTTTTGAAACCTCTTTGTAATAAGATATAACTTTTTTATGTTCAATCCGTATAATTAATAGAATTGAGACGGCTATTGTTCAATGCATATCATAAATTATCCCTATTTTGCGTACTTCCTGCGTCGGAATATCTGATACATGATACCAAAAATGACCAATAAGACAATCGGCAATACAACATTAATCGCCTGCCATTTTGTACGCTCTGTTTTCGTCTTAACACCGTCTAAGAGTCGGAGTTTTACCTCTTTAGATCTGGCGTCAAGCACTTGTTCGCCATTTAGCATATATTCTACGGCATTGAGTATAAAATCTTTATTCCCTTTATAATACCTCCGTTCCCATTTGTTGTAACCTATGTCTTCAGTGATGCCAGTCTCTTTATTGACTAAGTTTTTTGCAAAATCTGCATCCGAAACAACTATCTGTTTTGTAGGTTTACTTTGCTCTTTAAAAGCAACATGAATTTGATCTAAAACGGCTTTAAAATCTGGTGTTAACCGGTTTTTAAAAAAGGATTCAAATTGACCTTCCAACAATACAGCTACAGGCCTATTACCGGAATTGTATTTGGCGGGATCGGGTGCTGTTTTTAATATTTCGAAGGTAAGTCTTACAGGTGCAAGTTGTGACCTCGAGTACTTAGAACTCTTTAACAGGGTTGTTTTTTTAATGGACGTGTTGGTCTTGATCGTATCTATTGTACTCGGAAAAAACAGATTGACTCGGTCGATGTTATTGACAATCGGGTGATTATTATTAGAAGCTATTGCTAAATGATAAGGCCATGGAAAAAGACGTGTCTGAGGCTTGTCACCTGCCATACCGATCACTTGTGGTATTTGACTACATTCTAGATCCATAATCAAATCAGGCATGATACGGACGCCATATTTAAACAGCATCTCATCAAGGCCTGTTTCATTAGCTGTAGGGACGTAAAACTGATATTTATTGATGCTATCCAGCGATGTTTCAAATTTATCAATCATCCAGATGATTTTTCCGCCATCCATCACATACTGATCGAGTTTAAATTGGTTTTGAAGGGAGAATGGCTTTTTTGGCGAGGGAATGATTACTAAATCAATCGTACTGTCTAACCTAATTAAAGAGTCCAAAGAAACTAATCCTACCTTGTTAAATTTGCGAAGCTCAGCAGTCAAGCGGAACAATTGAGAATCATCAAATTCACCATTACCTTGAGTAAACAAGATATTCTTCATTTTTTGCGAAAGCATCATCTGAAAAGTATTAGCAAACTTATATTCCAGAAGGGATATCGAATTGTTTAGGATTTCTTCTTCATCATCACCGGGTTTTTGTTCTTCAAGTAGATTAACTACATATTTTTTTGCTTTATAGGTGATGATCGCAAATGGGAAGACTGGTTTTTGGACAAATTGTGTACCATCCGAATAGCTCAGATTGACAGGGATGATTTTCTCCTCTACTAATTGCTTTATATTGCGTTCTACTACCTGTGGTGAGCCAGCATTGGGATCATCAAATTCATAAACGATTTTTCCATTAATACTTCTGAATTTAGATAGTATGTCACGGACTGAAGTTTGTAATCGCTTAAATCCTGCGGGAAATTCACCATCTAAAAGCACACGTATAGTAATGTTATCATCAGCTGACTCTACTAAATCTTTTGTACTGTGGCTCAGTGTAAACCGATGATCATCCGTCAGATCAAAATCGGTATATACATAGTCGCTAATCACATTGATCACAAAAACAATAGCGACGATTATAGCAATCTGCAAAAATTTACTCATGGATTTCATTGGTGTGGCTGTCATATTATTTTCGGTTTTCTAAAATGGTAACAGTTGCATACACAAACACAAAAATGATAGATATAAAATAGATAATATCTCGCGTATCAATGAGACCTTTGCTAATGCTTGAATAATGGTAGTTAATTCCGATTTTCTGAATAAATAAATCAAAACTACCTGTAAATACTGGCATCATGGCCAAATACGAAAATGCCCAATGGAAGAAAAAGCACAGAAAAGCACCTAAAATAAAGGCTACTATCTGGTTTTTAGTCAGCATGGAGGCAAACATTCCAATGGCTACAAAAGCACCTGCAAGAAAGATAAGCCCGATATAGGAGCCTATGATGGCACCGGTATCTAAGTTTCCTTTGGGTGAGCCCAATTGATATATAGAAACATAATATACTAAAGTCGGCAATAGAGCAAAGAGTACTAAGGTTACATTCGCCAGATATTTTCCACCTGCAATATCCCATGTAGTCAATGGTTTGGTATAGAGTATTTCTATAGTGCCTTTACCTTGTTCTTCGGCAAAACTGCGCATCGTGACTGCTGGAATGAGAAATAGGAATACGAGTGGTGCTATGGAAAATAATTGATCCATCGTCGCAAAATTATAGTTCAATACACTCGTATCCGAAAATACCCACATAAATAGTCCAATAGATATCAAGAAGACACCAATCACAATATATCCTATCAGGGACGAGAAAAAAGCGTGTATTTCCTTTTTGAATATACTATACATAATTTTCTGCTTTGGTGAGTTTACGGAATATTTCTTCGATGTTTGCTTTTTCCAGTCTCATCTCGATGATAGCTTGATTTGCCTTGGCAGCAGTATGGAAGATAGCCGGACGTAAATCATTGCCTTCTTGGATGGAGATGATATAGTGACCATTTTCAAAGACCGTGTCTTTTACTCCTTCAAGCTGTCTAAAAGGTGTCATGTCTATTCTACCATTTTCAAACTGTATAAAGAGTTGCTGTGTGCCTGCTATCCTTTGGCTCAAAACGTCGATAGATTCGTCAGCGACCAGATGTCCATCATTAATGATAACGACACGGTCACACAATGCCTGTACTTCCTGCATGATATGCGACGAAAAGATAACGGTCTTTTCTCTACCTAAATCCTTGATTAACTGTCGGATATCTACTAATTGATTCATGTCTAAGCCCGAAGTGGGTTCGTCTAAAATAAGTACCTGCGCATCGTGGATGATTGCCTGAGCAAGTCCTACACGCTGTCTGTACCCTTTGGATAGTGTACCGATGATCTTGTTTTGCTCTTTTTCGAGACCGGTACGCTCGATCACTTCGGCTATTCTTTTGGTTTTGTGATCAATCTTGTGAATGCTAGCGACAAATTGCAAAAACTCTTTGACGTACATTTCCTCATACAACGGATTGTGCTCAGGGAGATAACCTATCTGTTTTCGGACAGATAAAGGGTCTTTTGCAGTGTCATGACCATAGACTGTAATCTGACCTTGCGTAGGTTGAGTATAACAACATATCATTTTCATGGTCGTAGTTTTACCTGCACCATTGGGGCCTAGGAAACCTAATATCTCACCCGGACGTGCTTCAAATGATATCTGATTGACGACAGCACGATCATCATAGACTTTCGTTAAATCCTTTACAATAACTGACATTGGGAAAAGATCTTTATATTACTTTTGAAAATTAAGGTGCAAAAGTACGGATTATTAAAATAACAGCCTATTTAACGCACAAGGAAATTGGTGTATTGTATTCCTTAATACATCAATTAAAGATGTAGTGGCATTAAACTGGCTAATATCCATATTCTTAACCTCTATTTTGTGATCAGCTAAAGGAATAAATCAATCTTTTTTGTCTTAATTGCGACCTTATTTATCTTTATTTGTTTTATCCTTCTTCCTTACTTTGTCACCAGATTTAAGTTCTTTATTGACTATATTGTAAGGCCCAGTAATCACTTTTTCGCCAGCATTAATGCCCGAAATGATATGGATATACTCATCATCTTGGATGCCTGTGGTGACCTTGACCATCTTTGCAGTATCAGCTTGTAATAAAAATACAACCTCATCTAATTCAGCTTTTTTAGTTGACTCCTTAGAGGTTTTACTTGCATCGTCGTTACGTTCACGGATGGTTACGCTTTGGATCGGAACGGCGATAACATCTTTGACTTCATTAGTGAAAATATCCACTGATGCCGACATGCCGGGACGTAAAGGATACTTCATCTTATTTGTTTTAATGTCTTCATAAGAGGCCGGATCTATCAGGATTTTTACAATAAAATTAGTAACCTGATCGGTAGATGTCTGGCCGAGAGCAGAAGAAATATTAGAAGCGGAATTAGCGATATGTGTCACGTGACCTTTAAATTTTTTGCCTAAAAATGCATCTACTTCAATTTCGGTTAGGTCGCCGATATTTACTTTTAATATGTCATTTTCGCTGACATCTACTTGGACTTCCATCGCATTGAGATTAGAAATACGCATCATCTCGGTACCGGTCATCTGGATAGTACCTACTACGCGCTCTCCTTTCTCTACGGATAGCTTAGAAATGATACCATTAGTCGGAGCCTTGATGGTGGTTCGGTTTAGGCTGGTTTTGAGTTCGTTAAGGCTAGCATTTGCACCTTTAATAGCATAGTCGGAAGCCTCTGCATTTTGTTGGGCTGACTTTATAGATGCTTCAGCTGCACGTATATTGGCTTCAAGCTGTCGTAAGGTGGCAAGTGATTGATCGAGCTCTGCCTGTGAGATAACACCATCCTTTTTAAGTTGTTCATTGCGCTTATGGATAGTGCGTGCATTGTCGAGTTGTGCCTGGATTTGTTCTTTTTGTGCTTTGTTGCTCTCTATTTGTGATTTTGAAATAGCAAGTTGTGCTTTCGAACTATTTAGGCTGGCTTCACCACGCTGAACAGCGGAAAGATAAGCATCGGGATTGATTTTGGCTAAGAGCTGACCTACGACCACAGAATCACCTTCCTTTACGTATAGATCTACAATCTCACCGGAAACGTCCGACGATATTTTTACTTCTGTGACCGGGTAGATCTTGCCACTGGCTGACACTGTTTCGTGGATATTTTTCTTTCCGACTTCCTCTATGGTTACTAAGATACCCTTAGGATTCATTTGAGCCTTGATTACAGCAAATATAGCCAGCAAGACAAGCAGACTTAATAAGCTGATAATAAGCCATTTAGATTTTTTGTTTTTTTGCATCTGTCTGCGATATTTAATTTTATTTTATACTTTAATAATCTGAATTGTTTTCTTATCCTTTAATCCAGTCTGATCGGATTACCAAGGTAGTAATCCAAAATTCTTGATTTGAAAATATAGTCGTACTTAGCTAAAAGGTGGTTTGTTTGTGCCGTTTCAAAGATAGATTTGAGTCTGCTCAATTCAAATACGCCTGTACTGCCGAGTTCAAAACGTTTTAAGGCATTATTATAGACTAATTCTTGTGCATGCTTTGTCTTCTCTGACGCTTCAAAACGTATCTTTGCGGCTTTGGCATCTGCATATGCTTGAGCTACTGTCGTTTTGAGTGATTCTAATGTTTGGTCATATCCAATCTCTGCTCTTTCAAGATTTAAGCGGGCTTTCTGCTGTGTTGCTTTAATATTGAAATTACTATAAATCGGCACATTAAGAGATATCCCTACACCATAGGAAAGGTTATTGTTAAATTGATCAAAATAGGGTGTCTCAGCTAATACTGGTATATTTTGCGGAATGCCTATAGTTGCTGCTTGATTATTAAAATAGATGTCTTGTTGGACGATTTGCTGATTATAACCTGTTATGTGGTAGCCCTTATTTGAATAATTGGTACGGAGGTTTCCACCGGCAACTAAGGAAGGCAAGGCTTCAGCATTGGCTACTTTTTCGCTTAGGTTTGCGCTTTTTATCCGCCATTCGGCAGCAGCTAATGAAGCTTGATTTTCCTGTGCTTTTTGAAACAAATTGTCAAAAGTAATTAAGTCCGGATCTGTCGATATTTGAATATTTTCAGGAACGATGATATCAATGGCTTCATTAGTATTTAGCCTGAGTACTTGTTTCATTGCAAGTAATTGCATCGTCAGTATATTTTGATTTTCAATAACGGTCTGGTCGTTAAGGGCTAGCTGGGCTTCCACTTCGAGGCGGTCGTTTTCGGGGCGATTACCCACAGCTATTTGCTTATTTAATAGATTGAGCTGATCCTGTGTTTGTGTGCGCTGGCGTTTTGCATTTTCAAGATTTTCTTTTGCAAACAAGATATTTATATAGATGTTAGAAACTTGTAGGGAAATATCTTTTTTTGTTTGTTCGAGGTCTTTTGCTGATGCTTTGAGATTAGCGTTACTCAGTTTAATAGTATTGTTTATCCTGTTTCCATTAAAAAGTATAACATTTGAGTTTAAAGAAGCACCATTACTAAAGAAAGTCTGTGTTGTAAACAGGTTTTGGGTAGGATCTACAGTACGTCCAAAGTTCCAGCCTATATTTGTATTAAATGAGAGGTTGGGGAATCTGGCGTGTTTTGCCTGCATGATGTCTATAGCTGCACTTTGTAGCGCAACATTGCTGTTTTGTACCTGTAGATTAGCTTCTATGGCTCTTTCTACACATGCTTGCAGCGACCATACTTTTTGAGCTTTTACATCGGTAAATAAGATACCGATAATACATAGTGAAAAAATATATTTGATTTTCATTCCTTACATTTCTAATTATTGCACAATAATAATATTATCTGGATTAACATTTTAATATTTTATATAAATAGCGGATTTGAATGGATAAAACTCGATTTTTACTACCATTTAGATATATAAATTTATCCGCTATTTGACGAAAGTATGAGGCTAATTATTCCATTTAAAATCCTTTAAATCCATATTGGCCTTACTATAATCTTCTGGGATACCGATATCGATAAAGTAACTGTCAAAGGGTAGGGCGGTAATAAGATTTTGCTGACTCAATGGCTCAAGCACTTCCTTTTCAAAGGAAAAGACTGTATCATTTTCAAAACCATTTAGAATAGACTTATCCATTAGGTAAATGCCACCATTTATTAAACCTTGGCTGGTAAATTGTTTCTCACAGAATGCTGTGACTTTGTTATCTTCGACAATTACTGTACCGTATCTATCAAAGTTATTCATAGGCTTTAATGCAATGGTAATTTTACTGTTTTGGTCAGTATGCAAGGTTTCCATAGCATTGAGATCAGCCATAAATAAGGTATCGCCATTAAAAACATAAAACGGATTGTCCTCAATGGCTTGAGAGGCTAGTAAAATTCCACCGCCTGTGCCCAAGGGAGTTGATTCGATGGTATATTTATAATTCAAATCACGGTGATTAGCTTTTAAATGGCTTATAATATCTTTGGATTTATAACCTAAGGCAAATACAAAATTTTCTATACCGTGATCTTTTGCATGCTCAATTACATAATCGATAAATGGCCTTCCGGCTACGAGTGCAAGGCATTTGGGTGATGCTGATATGACGCTCCGCAAACGTGTACCGAGTCCACCAGCAAGGATTATGGCACTTTTTACTGTACTCATCCTTTAAAATATTTTTCTTCTACCAACTGGCATATAATATGCCCCGTCATGATGTGAGCTTCCTGGATGCGTGGGGTATCGTCTGATGGTACATTGAGTAATACATCACATATTTCTCGCATTTTGCCACCAGATCTACCTGTAAACCCTATGGTGATCATTCCTTTTTCTTTTGCCTTTTCGAGCGCATTAATAATGTTAGTACTGTTGCCACTCGTAGAAAGGGCTACCAATACATCGCCTTCGTTTGCAATTCCATTTACAATACGAGAATATACATGGTCATAGCCATAATCATTGGCAACAGCCGTAAGATACGATGTATTGACATGTAGGGCTTCTGCCGGTAAAGCTTTCCTGTCTATATAAAATCTACCGCTAAACTCTGCTGCGAGATGTTGTGCATCTGCTGCACTGCCTCCATTGCCACAAAAAAGGATTTTTTTGCCATCTTGCAATGCTTGTGTGATTAAATTGCAGCAATTATCGATCTTATCGACATAACTACGATCATCTAAGATTGCATTTTTAACGTCAATCGATGATTGTATGATAGATTTGATATGATGATGTTTTGACTCCATAAAAATATAGTATGTGAAAATAATAAAACTTGTTGTCGGGTCAAATAGTTCCCGTCCAATAGGTCAATCCTTCTTGTGTAAAGAGCAAAGGGATACTCTGACCCTGGTATTTTTCAAGTGCTTTGATGACATCATATCTGGTGGTGCCAGGGCAATAAAAAAACATAAATCCGCCACCACCGGCACCGCTGATTTTGCCTCCTGTAGAACCTGCGCGGATTGCATCATCGTAGATCCTATCCAAAAGGTCATTGCTTATTTTAGAGGCCATTTGCTTTTTGTGTTGATGTCCGAAATTCAATATGGTGCCTATTTTGTCCAGTTCACCTCTAAGTAAGGCTTCCTTCATCATGATGGATTGTTGTTTGAGATGGTGCATAGCTTCTAAGGAAGTGGTGTTGTTACTCTTTACATTGTTTACTTGTTCTTGGATGATATTAGCAGATTGTCGGCTCCTGGCTGTGTAAAAAAGTACTATGTTTTTCTCCAATTCGTATATGTACTCCGGTTTTATTCTGAGCGGATTGACGATAGTCTTATCATCTTTATAAAACTCCATATAGTTGACACCGCCGAATGTTGCTGCATACTGATCTTGCTTGCCACCTGCGAGGTTGAGGTCTATACGTTCGATGTTATATGCATAATGTGCAATGTCATATTCGCCAAGAGGCAGATTGTTCATATTGACAAAGGCACCGATTAAAGCGACTACTAAGGTGGATGAAGATCCCAATCCCGAGCCCGGTGGCGCCTGGACGAGTGTAGTGATTTTAAGACCATCATGATTAAAAGGATAATCTCTCATAATGCTGTTATAAACACCCTTTAGCAAGTTGAGCTCGCCATCTGTATCGATTTCCTGGTGCATTGAATATTGCTGGCTGCATTCAAGGTCTTTTGCTTCAAAGTGGATGATACCGTCATGGGTTTCTTCGATATCGACGTAGGCATATAGCGCTATAGTAGCATTGAGGATGGAACCACCGTAAATGTCGCTATATGGGCTGACATCAGTGCCGCCACCGGCCAGACCTAATCTTAATGGTGCTCTGCTTCGGTATATCTTATTCATGGGCATTGAAGGGTTTTAATTCGCTAACAGCATCTACTAAAGTATCCCAGCTTAACTTTTGTTTTTCGGTTTTGATCTTTTCTCTGAATTGATTGTAATCAAAATGTGACGATTGATCGATAGCATGGGAAATACCTTCGATCGTAGGCTCACAAACAAGGCCGATATCAGGTGGAACCAAATCCGGTAATGCACCAACATTAGTGACAATCATTGGAACTTCAAAGTGATAGGCTAACGGGGTGACACCACTTTGGGTGGCATTGCGGTACGGCTGTATGACCAAGTCAGCAGCACTAAAATACAGGCGGACGTCTTCATTTTTGATAAAATGAGTATGTTCGATGATGTGATCTTTGTCTTTAGACCTTTTAATGATGGCTTTGATCTCTTCTTCTTCAGCATAATATTCGCCAGCTATCAGCAGATATTTATTTGTCATATCGACTTCTTCAAGCGCCTGTATCAAGAGGTCCAAACCTTTGTATTTTCTGATGAAGCCAAAAAATAGTAATATTTCGCCTTTTTCAGGTAGTTGAAGTTTTCGTCTTGCTTCGATTTTATCAACTTTCTCACCAAAATTATCGTATAAGGGATGTGCTATTAGTTTAGTTGGTTTATTGGAAAATAATTTTAAGTCATGGAGTACCTTTTCGCTCATCGTGATAAAAGCATCTATCGATTTTACAAAATAGTGTGTCAGCATTTTATCTCCCAATCTACTTTCATGTGGTATCGCATTATCAACCAGAGCGATTATTTTAGTATGTTTGTTTTTGCGAATCAAACGTGCTATTGTACCTAAAGCAGGTGCCATAAAAGGCAGCCAATACCGAAAAATGACAATATCGGGATGCTCATTTTTGATTTTAATACCTATGCTAATCCAGTTTAAAGGATTGATTGAGTTGATAGCCACTTTGATATTTAAGTTTTCGGGTGGTGGGCTTTCAGAGTATTGTGTTGCACCGGGAAATAGCAATGATGGATACTGTAAAGAAAACGTATAGATGATCACTTCATGTCCTCGTGCTGTAAAAGCACTCGCCATCCGCTCATTGAATGTCGCCAGTCCGCCTCTTAAAGGGTGTGCAGGGCCGATGATGATTACTTTACTCAAGTGTTTATTATATTTGCCAAAAAACGCTGCAAATGTAAGGAAATTTATTAGAAATTTATTAAAATGCCTTGTGAGAACTACCAGATTGAAACACTTATAGCTTTTAATCCGTTAAGATAAGGTATTAATATTTTAAGATATGCGATTTTTGATTTTTTTATTTACACTTTTTACAGCAGTCCAAATACAGGCTCAGATAGGGCCGGCACCTCAAAAAAATGCACCTAAAGATGTGAAATTAGAGGAACAAAAGAAGATGACTCCTAAGCAGCGGGCATATAATATTGCCGATGCAATGAAAAACTCATTTAAGTTAAATGAAAAACAACATACTGAACTTCGCGCTGCATTTTTAAATTATGAGACAAATATGGATAAACTAACTAAGCAAAAAGGTTTGTCTCTTAAAGAACTTGCCAAAAAGAAGCATGAACTCAATATGCAGAAGCAAAATGATATGAAACGCATCTTCACACCAGAGCAATACAAGCGTTATCAGGTATCATCTCCAGGTGGATAAGTAAAATGCTTATTTCTTAAGTTCGCGTAAAAAAGTACTTAATCTAAATTCGGTTAGTAAGCCCATACCTATTTCAAGCCCTGAAATGAGTGCTATCGGTATGCTTGTGCCCATAATCAAAGCTTTATATTGGCTAAAGACACCGACAAAAGCAAAAAATGAACCTAATATAAGCATGTAGATATAACCACGTCTATTTCTATTCTTTTTGAAGATCCGGTATTCGGTGTACTCTATTTCATTTTGTTTAAAGGTAGGATTCAACTCTGTAACAGAATCATAAAATTTAAGTCGCTGGCTGTAAGATATCCACATAAATAAACCTTTGCCAATACAATAAGCTGAGAGTATATACAAGCCTAAGCTAAGGTGGTTAAAGCCCGCACTGATATTAGCAAAGGTCAAGATCAAAGCAAATGTTATAAGGATGATACCTACTAAAATATAAAATTTAGCGGTAGCAATATCACCCTTATAGATTACCTTACATTTTTCTAACACTGCTACTGATTATTTTACTGTTTTGTCAAGAATATTAGAATCGACTAGGTACGGCAATGTTACTTTGAGTTCCGGATTTGCCGACATAGCCCGCTGAATGGCAAAGATTGCTTCGTGATTACGTGCCCAGCTCCTGCGTGCTATCCCATTGTTTACGTCCCAATGGAGCATACTTTTGATGTTTTTAGCAGCTTGCTTAGTACCATCTATGACCATACCAAAGCCACCATTAATCACTTCTCCCCAGCCGACACCACCACCATTATGTAAAGAAACCCACGTAGCACCTCTGAAAGCATCTCCTACGAAATTGTGCACAGCCATATCTGCTGTAAATTGTGATCCATCATAAATATTAGAAGTCTCGCGATAGGGTGAGTCCGTACCAGATACATCATGGTGGTCTCTGCCGAGTACTATAGGACCTGATATAATACCCGCTTTGATCGCCTTATTAAATGCGAGGGCTATTTTAATTCTACCTTCAGCATCGGCATATAAAATCCTGGATTTAGAACCGACAATCGGCAGATTATCTTTTGCATTTTTAATCCAAAGGATATTATCATTGAGCTGGCCGCGGATTTCATCGGGTGCATCTTTATAGATTTTTTTGAGAATTTTACCAGCTATCTTGTCTGATTTGTATAAATCTTCTTTTTTACCTGACAGACAAACCCATCGGAATGGTCCAAAACCATAATCAAAACATAACGGTCCGAGTATATCCTGAACATAAGAAGGATATTTGTATTTGTTTTTTTTACTGTTTTCCCAGATATCAGCACCAGCATCTCCGGCTTCTTTGAGGAAGGCATTACCATAATCCCAAAAGTACATACCTTTATGATGCAGCGTATTGATAGCCTTTACATGACGAACAAGAGATTTCTTTACCTCTGCCATGAATTTAGGTTTATCTTTAGTGAGTAAAACCTGTGCTTCATTAAAGGTGTAACCGGCAGGACAATAGCCGAGATCATCTATATTGTGCAAAGAAGTCTGGTCAGAACCCAATTCTACATGGATGTCACTCTTTGCCAATGCTTCCCATAGATCTACAATATTACCATGATATACATAGGCGATGGCCAATTTTTTATCTTTGGCTTGTCGGATTTCATCCAAAAGTAAATTCAAATCAGTAAAGACATTTTCCTTAAGGATGTATCCATCGGTAATCCTTTGCTGGACTGCAGCATCATCTACCTCAGCAATGACGCCAACACAACCTGTAATAATGGAAGCTATCGACTGGGCTCCTGACATTCCGCCAAGTCCGGAAGTTACAAAAAGAACACCTGCGAGGTTTTCACTGCCGAGCCCCATACGACGTCCGGCATTGAGTAGAGTTATCGTTGTACCGTGTACAATGCCTTGTGGGCCGATATACATAAATGAACCCGCTGTCATCTGGCCATATTGTGTCACTCCTAGCGCATTGTATTTGTTCCAGTCATCCTTTTTGGAGTGATTAGGTATCATCATGCCATTGGTAACGACTACTCGAGGTGCTTTTTTATGAGATGGAAAAAGTCCAAGCGGATGCCCCGAATACAATACTAAGGTCTGATCATCTTTCATGTCAGCCAAATACTGCATAGTAAGTCTATACTGAGCCCAATTTTGAAAGACTGCACCATTGCCACCGTAAGTAATGAGTTCCTCAGGGTATTTAGCAACCTTAGGATCCAGATTGTTTTGAATCATAAGCATTATCGCCGCCGCCTGTTTGCTTTTAGCCTGGTAGTGACTTACCGGACGTGCATGCATCTCATAATCTGGTAGGTAGCGGTACATATAGATACGCCCATACTTTTTTAGTTCGTCATAAAACTCCTTAGCCAGAATCTCATGATGCTGTGGGGCAAAATATCGAAGGGCATTTTGTACAGCCAACTTCATTTCGTCCTTATTGAGTACACCCTTGATATTTCTTTTCGGTGCGTGTGGATACTTTTTATTCCTGTTTTTTAATTCGGGTAGGATATGAGGGATTCCTTCTTTTACCTTCGTTGAAAATTCGGATTTTGACATGAGCACGTATTTTAAAGTGTAAAGATACGCTTAAAATTGAGATTTAAAAGATAAAAATTAAAGTACGACAACATAGGTTGAATTTAACTGATACATATCAGCCCCAATGTTATAAAGACCCCATTCTTTAACCTTGCGTCTATATTTACTATCCCATTCTTGGATGATTTACCATTCTTTTCATCGTGTCAAATAATGCTTGATAAAATGCTTCATCCTTGGCATAGAGTTTATATAATTCCAATTCCTTTTTTCTTTGTTGTCCCATCACGTCATCTAAAATTTTCTTAAATGCTAAATCGCGGTTTTGTTCGTCTTGGTTGTTGGCGACTTTAGTTTGAAAATCCGGATGAGCTTGAATGTATTTACTTAATGAAATAAATTTCACTCTCTGGTCTTCCGGTGTGGCATCCCATCCCTGAAACCATCTTTCATTGAAGGATTGAATAATTTCATCCAAAGGGTCTTTTTCTTCATCACCTCCGTGAGCTCCTCTTGGATTTGGGTTTTGTGGGTCTAATTCTGATGCAGAATCGTCCAAACCAATAGCATAATTCAACTTTGTCCTTTCCAAACCATAGGTAGAAAGGTCAACCGACTCTAATAACTCATCAATGAGGTCATCTCCGGGAGTTCTTACAATGAGTTTAGGGATTAAGAATTTCAAAATCCAAAACAACTTTTCCCATTCCAACATTTCATAAGGAATGATAGCAGCCATTTGTCCATAGATTTTTACAAACTGCTTGGCTTTAATCTTAAAATCTGCCTTCTCCTCATCCTGTAGTTCTAATTCAGCATTGAAACGATTGGCGGCGGTATCTATAATCGGACTTAATTGCTGTGCATCTACGCCTTTAAAATATTTGGTTACGAAATCTTCAACTTCCTCCCATTCATAAACGCCCACATCATCTAAAGTGCCTTTTAGTTCGTGCAAAACATTCACATCTGTTGCTCCACTTAGCGAGGTTGAAGTATAGAACGGATCAAAAGAAGCCTTGATATCGTCCACACTATTGAAAAAGTCCAACACAAATAAATCTTCTGTTTTCTTACCTAATTTATCAGCCGAACGGTTTAAACGGCTCAATGCCTGCACTGCTAAAACGCCTTGTAACTTTTTGTCCACATACATGGTACAAAGCTTTGGTTGGTCAAAGCCGGTTAGGTATTTATTGGCAACTACCAACATTCGGCAATCATCTCTATCAAAATAATCGCGGGTATCATTCTCTGAAAAGCCATTCATTTCCGCTTCTGTATATTCTATTCCATCTACCATTTTCTTACCGGAAAAAGCAATAGCAATTTTAAACGGATTTCCTTTGTCTTTTAAAATCTTGTTGAGGGCTTGATAATAACGAATCGCCGATTCTATGTTTTGAGTCACCACCATGGCTTTGGCTTTTCCTTTTAGCTTTTTGGTGTTAAACACTTTACTGATAAAATGCTCTAAAATAATTTCAGCTTTGGTGCCGATGGTCTGTTGGTGTCTTTCTACATAAGCACGCAATTTTTTTTGTGCTTTTTTGGTATCAAACAAAGGATTATCCTGAATGGATTTTTCAATCTCGTAATAGCTTTTGTAAGTTGTATAATTGGCTACTACATCCAAAATAAACCCTTCTTCAATAGCCTGTTTCATAGAATACAAGTGAAAAGGCTTAAAAGTGCCATCTTCTTGTTTTGTGCCAAATCTTTCCAACGTGGCATTTTTAGGTGTTGCAGTAAAAGCCAAATAAGAGGCATTTCCTTTCATTTTTCGGGCTTGCATGGCTTTTAGAATGATGTCTTGATCATCATCTTCTTCGTCATCTTCTTCGTAGTTTTTACCCATTGCTTCATTCATTTTTCCGGCGGCTGTTCCACTCTGTGAACTGTGTGCTTCATCGATAATGACAGCAAAATGCTTGTCGCTCAAGTCGGCAATGCCATCCACAATAAACGGAAATTTTTGAATGGTGGTAATGATGATTTTTTTACCTTGTTCCAAACTGTCTTTCAAATCTTTTGAAGAAAATGCCGGAGCAACGATATTTTTAACTTCCGAAAATTCTTTGATATTTTCACGCAACTGCTTATCTAACAATCGCCTGTCGGTTACAACGATTACCGAATCAAACAATGGATTTTGAGTGCCTTTTGAGCCCAGCAAATCATCTCTTTCAGGATAGGTTTCAATCAATTGATAAGCTGCCCAGGTGATGGAATTTGATTTTCCGGAACCTGCCGAATGTTGAATCAAATAGGTTTGTCCTACTCCTTTTTTGGAAGCATCATCTAATAATCTGCGCACCACATCCAATTGATGATAACGTGGGAAAAACAAAGTTCTCTTACTCAATGCATCGCTTGATTTTCCATCAAAACGTACAAAATGCTGAATGATATTGGCTAAACTTTCTCTGGTGAAAATTTCTTCCCACAAATAGGAGGATTTGTGCCCAAATGGATTGGGTGGATTTCCTTTTCCGTTGTTATTCCCTTTGTTGAATGGCAGAAAGAAAGAGTTGGCACCATCTAATTTAGTACACATATACACCTCATCGGTATCTACCGCAAAATGTACGATACAACGACCAAAATTAAGCAAAGGCTGGCGGATATCTCTATCGTATTTATATTGTCTGATGCCTTGCACCTTGGCGGTTTGTCCAGTCCAAGCGTTTTTTAGTTCTAAGGTAGCAATGGGCAAGCCGTTGATAAAGACCACCATGTCAATTTCCTCTCGCTGGTTTTCGGCATTATAACGCACTTGACGGGTGACGCTAAACTCATTCTTTTCAAAATTATCTTTCACTGCCTGACTGCTGCTTGCCATGGGAGCTTGATACAAAAGCGTAAAATGGGCATCTTCCACCTCCAAACCTTTGCGAAGTAAACGCAATAAACCGTATTTTTTAATGAGCCTGTCAAAGCGTTCGATAATCCTTAATTTCCAGTCCGCAGAGCGTTTTAGTTTGTCTAATTCCTCTTTTTGGGTAGATTCTAAAAAATGCCAAAAACGAGTTTCATCCAATGCGTATTTTGCATTAAAATCATCAGGATTTCCCATATAAAATCCATTACCACTGCGATAGATTTCTTGTGGCTCGGCTATTATATTAGCGTCTGTATTGATTTCCTCTAAGCAAGAACCCGTTAAGGCTTTTTCTATGGCAGCTTCTAAAGCTTGTTCGTTGGTATTACTTGTACTCATTGTCTGAACTTTGATTTATTTAATTTCAGGATTACCTTGATTTTTTTGATTGAATTTTTTATTCTGGACTCTTTTGAACTGTAATGATTTTGAACCAAAATTTATCAATAAATCTGCTTTTAAGCCTTTTAAATGATTGATTATCATTGATTTGATTTGACGAAGAGAAGTCTGTTTCCGTGTACGAGTGGAAACTTGATAAAAATCTGCCACCATTTTATTGGTAAAATAATATACACCTTCATACAATAAACCTGTTATACCAATGTGTTTTTGAATATGACCAATCGCTTCTGTATTATTTAATACATTCTGCCTATCTATTGATGATGTTGTTAAATCTTTCATTTCTTAATGTTTTTGGTATTCATTCCTTCATTCTCAATTCTCAATTCTCAATTCTCAATTCTCAATTCTCAATTCTCAATTATCAATTCTCAATTCTCAATTCTCAATTCTCAATTCTCAATTCTCAATTCTCAATTCTCATCTTCCCCGTCACCGCACTGTCTATCAACACCGCTTTGTATTCTTTTAATTTCTCTATTTCTTGTTCCAATAGGGATATGGCACGGTCGATTTTGGTGGATTGGGATTCGATTTCTTGGACGATTATATTTTGATAATTTAATTTTGGCAAAACGGTCACTAAATTAATTAACTTATCTTTTGTAAGATGTCCAATGCTTACGCGGTTTACAATTGATTCAAAACCTCCTTTTTTACCTATATGGTTAAATAAATATAGAAAAAAGAAAGGATTATTTTTTTTGTCAAATGTAACCTTATGTGCAGAATTCTGAATAAAGCATTCTGATAATTCATTATTCCAAATACAAGTTTTTCCTACTTCTCCTCCTTCACTGAGTATCAAGTCGTTTTGATTTAATTTATATTGTTTCATTTCATCTTTAGTAAACCACATTTCATCTACTGAAGAAATATCAACTTTTAGCCATTGAATATTTTTAGATTTTAAATATGGTTTTAATTGCATTCCACCTAAATTCTGATTGCATATCATTTTTCCTAAAACAATATTTGCAATATACTTTAACCTCTTCACCTCCCACTCCTTCGGAATCTCACCAATCCATTCCACGCCGGAATCTTTTACTTCGGTGGGTTTTGTCCATGCATTTTGTTGGGCATTCCACACTTTTTTACCGGTTACCAAATCTTGAATAATGATTTGTTTGCGTTCTTTGAGCAAGATCATCATTTTTTGTTTTTGAGCAATGGCTTGGTCTATTTTGGCGGTTTTGTCGTCAAGGAATTGGGCGATGGCGGTTTGTTCGGCGAGGGGAGGAAGAAAAAATAGAATATTTTTCATCCTTTCTTTATTTAAATCCCATTGACCTATTCTCACACCATCTGATGCCTGCCCAAAAAATGAAACATAATTTTTCCCTCTTATAGCATAATGAAAAAAACTGGGGTAAACCTCCTTAGCAAAATCGAAAATATAATAAGCAGGACTTACTATTCCTGTATATGGAGATATTCCATAAGAACCTTGCCATGCCTTCATCTTATTCATACCAAATTGCCCTGCTTTGATTACCTTATAATTAGATAAATCATCTGGAATGAAATTATGATTTTCAGAATCATCTTCAATATTTCTTTCAATAATTCCTTCTTCTCTTGTAATTGATAACAAAGGAAGTTCTGGGTGATTTTTTACTGAAACAGGGTTTAATAGTGTTCCTAATTTTTCCACCTCCCAATGTTCCGGAATTCCTCCTAACCAATCTACACCTGAATTTTTGTATGTGGGGTATTTATTAAATCTTGTATTTGCTGTATCCATTTAATCTTCCATTAATTTTTTAAGGGTTTCTGCATCTGGTAGAGCATCTTTTAATTGTGGTGGTAAGGTATTCGTAGTTTTGTAAGTAGCCACGCCGAGCGGTTTACTAAAGTCTTTGAAACTATATTCCACTTTCTTTTGATTTTTTTCTTTGCATAAGATAATCCCAATAGAAGGGTTTTCATAGGGTTTTTTCACCAAATCATCCAATGCAGAAAGATAGAAATTCATCTTTCCCACATACTCAGGCTTAAATTTTCCTCTTTTAAGCTCAAAGGCAATCAGTGCCTGCAATCCTCTATGATAAAAAAGTAAATCAATAAAATATTCATCTTCATCCACTACAATTCTATATTGGTTTCCCATAAACGAAAAGTCACTGCCCAAAGACATCAGAAACTTCTTGATATTGAGTACAAGTTCACTTTCTAATACTCTTTCATCTATTTCGTCATCAGCATCTTCTACATTTACAAAATCCAGGAGATATTGATCTTTGAATGCTCTAATAGCTTTATTGGAAAACTCATTGGATAATACCTGATTAAAGTTAATACTTTGATTAATTTGGTGTAAGTGGCTTTCGTTTTTTAATTCCGATCGCAAATGTCTGACGCTCCACAGATTTAATGCGGTTTGCTTGATATAATACCATCGGTCTTGAATTGCTTTTATTTTTGAAATTATTTCCAAATGATGGGTAAAACTAATAGCAATAAATAGTGAAAAATCATCGTTCAAAGATTGGTTCGTCAATGACGGACTGATTTTAAATTCTGCTTCTTCCAATTGGTTCGTCAGTGACGAACTAATTTCTATTGCCTCATTCCATGCATTATAAAAGAGTCGCATTTTTTTGAGATTAGAAGAAGAAAAGCCCCTTAATCCCGGTAATTCCTGCTGTAATCTTGCCGCTATTGAATCTAAAATTTTATCTCCCCAATCGTTATTATTTATCTCCTCATTCAAATCATGCCCTATCATAAAATATAAACGAAGCGACTCTGCATTAGCTATTTTAGCTATTCGATAGCGACTTTTAAGAATATGCTGTTTCAGCTGTTTTATAAAATCTATTGTTACTTCCATGTGCTTGTTGTATAGAATACTCCTTTTAATATATCGTTATTAGCCATTCAAAATTTCCCTGATTAAACCATCGCTTTCAAGATCCAATGCTATAATTTCAGCATTGACTTCCGCTAAACTTCGCAAAGCTTTGTGCTGGTAAAAATATTTATTGAAACTAATCATTTCTTCTATCTGATTCATTTTCGGATATTTAACTGTGAGAGAATAGTTGTTGTAAAATTATCCATTTTAGAAAAAGCAAACCATTTCCTACCTAAATCTTTTAAAGAAGCTCCTAAATGATACATTTCCTTACGGTCGATTATCAAAAAACGATCGTGGCTGTTTTTGAGTTCTTGTATTTCAAAGGTGTTTTTATATTGTTCGTTTGCTTTCGTTAGGTCTAATTTTAGCTGTTTGCTTATGGTTTTGGTAAACAATTTCACTTTTACAGCTACTGTTTTTTTAGCTAATAAGGTGATTGTACTTTCATCTATGTAATTATCTATTAAGATTATTTCTGTTTTTGCTTTTTTGATGATATTTGAAGTGAATTGATAGGCATCAAAAATTTGTCCGTCAAAAAAGACACCTTGATTGGGTAATTCCTGGGTTTTGAGTTGCAGTGATATTTGCTTTACTTCTTTACTTAAATTTTCATAGTTATTTTCAATTCTGTCCATTCGCTGATTGATGGCATAGCCTTTCAATAAATATTCTCTCAAAACATTGGTTGCCCAAATTCTGAATTGTGTGCCTTGTTTGGATTTCACTCTATAGCCTACAGATATGATTACATCGAGGTTGTAGTATTTTACCTTTTTTTCTTGCTTTTTCCCTGCTATTGCACCATGTTGAGTGGTATGTAAGAATTCCTTACACACCACTTTTTCGTCTAATTCATCTTCTTTAAAAATATTGCCAATATGTTGCGTAATAGCAACCCTATTCCTTCCAAATAATTCTGCCATTTGCAACTGTGTAAGCCACACAGTTTCCATGGAATCATCCATTCTTACCTCAATACGTTCAGGTAAATCATCTGATTGATATAATATTATTTCGTTTTTCATGTTTTTTAATTGATAATTGACAGTTGATAATGGATAATTACTTCTTTGAATTTTGTTTGGTTGTCTTAATGATAGCAGTTAGTAGTTTTAATATTTCTGTCAAATCACTATTCAATGATATCGCTACATTTTCTTCCAAGTAATTGGACTGTGCAAGGAGTTCTATCCAATATTCAGTTTCATTTGCTTCTTTTAATGCAATGGCTAATTTATGAACAAAATCAGCATTGCTTTCAGCTTGTTCGGATTCGCGAACTAACGCACCAACGGCAGTTCCACTCCGTAACATTTGCTTACTCAATACATATTCTTTTTTCTGCTCAGTAAGATATTGGTATGCTTTAACGATTCTCAAAGCAAACGCAAACGACTTATTTTTAATTACATTTTCTTTCATTCTCAATTCTCAATTCTCAATTCTCAATTCTCAATTCTCAATTGTAAATTATCCATTATCCATTCTCCATTCTCAATTATCCATTATCCATTATCCATTCTCCATTATCAATTATCCATTATCAATTATCCATAAAAAAAAATAAATAATCCATAATAAATTATAAATTAAACATAAAACATAAAACAT
>CAZCTQ010000034.1:0-37196 GCA_964501555.1 uncultured Aureispira sp.
ACCGCTACGAGGCAGACAGTACGGACTATCTACGGCTGCGGTTTACAGACGTGAGTTACTACCGACCTGAGGTATGGAGCTGGGACTTTGGTGATGGCAGCCCCCGGGTCAGTACACAAAGTCCGTATCACACCTTCCCGGGAAAGGGCACCTACCGTGTCTGCCTGACCGTCAGCAATGAAAACAGCAGCAACACAGTATGCAGAGCTATCACGCTGGGTACAAGCGGTGTTGATGATGCAGGAACATCCGCTGCGGAGGTGACGCTATACCCTAATCCTGTAAGGGACTACCTATTAGTGACGCTGGGCGAGTACATACCGGCATCGGGTCAGATAGCGATCGTGGACATGCAGGGCAGGACAGTAGCCACACAGCGGATCTACTACGGACAAAACACGATAGACCTGCGTCACCTGCCAGCAGGGATATACGCCTGGATATTAAGGGATGGCGAGGTGGTAGTGAAAGAAGGTAAGGTGGTGAGGAAGTAGAGAATGACCAAGGGTGTATAAAATAAAAAAGGCACTGAATGCTACTTCAAGTGCCTTTTTTATATCGGTTGATAGCAATACTTATTTAACTACACCATCGACTTTGATTTTGTCAGGTCTATTGGCTAAATCCCAAGCAATGTGGAAAATGAGTTTTGTGCGCTCTGCCATGGTGTCAAAATCGATTTTTTCGATTTTGTCCGTAGATCTGTGATAATCATCGTGGACTCCATTAAAGAAAAATACTGCCGGAATACCATGTTTAGCAAAGTTATAATGATCTGATCTATAATAAAATTTATTAGGATCTTCTTCTGCATTGTAGGTGTAGTCCAAGGTCAACTGTGTATATTTTTGGTTGACATCTTCAGTAATTTTATGTAAATCAGTACTTAATCTATCAGATCCTATAACATAAATATAATTATTGATATTTTTATCCTTATACTTATCGTCAATTCGTCCCACCATATCAATATTAATATCTGCTATGGTTTGTTCAAGTGGAAATATCGGATTTTCTGAATAGAACTGAGATCCTAATAGGCCTTTTTCTTCACCTGTAAACCAAAGGAAAACGACACTTCTTTCCGGTCTATTGCCCTGATAGGTTGCTTCTTGGAATACTCTGGCTAATTCCATAACAGTGCTTGATCCAGATCCATTGTCATCAGCACCATTAAATATTTCCTCGCCTCTTTTTCCTAGGTGATCATAGTGAGCTGAAATAATAACGTACTCGTCTGGTTTAGATTTGCCGCGCACATAACCCACGATATTGTTATCCTTAAGAACGCTTACATTTTTAGACATGTTGATAACAAAATCTGTTGGAAGAGTAGCATTTGCCGGTTTACCTTTAGCTACTTTTTCTTTTGCTTTATTAAATTGTTTTTCACTATTGCCGATGATGGCTTTTACAATAGCCGGAGAGATATAGACATTATTAGCAATATCTAGCTTTTTATCTTTAAAGTCGCCCATTTGAGGGCCAGGCATCATAATATTCCTCCTGTTTTTATCCAGTGTTTCTTTAAAATTGTCATCCATAATTAAAACCAATTTAGCCCCTTTTTCTTTAGCTACTTTTAGTTTTTTATTGATGTCTTTGCTCCATGCAGAAGTGTCAGACGTTCCAGTAATAAACGAAATGCCTTTTTTGGCATTCCATGGTTCACCATTACTGATCATGATGACTTTATCTTTAACATCTACCTTTTTATAATCACTATATTTGGGATCATCGATGCCGTATCCCAAATAAAGGATATCCTTACTTTTTATAATTGCCTGATTTTCATTTTCTTTAGGATCTGCAATATAATCCCAAAGTAATCTATATCGCTCACCATTGACATAGACGTCAGTATCAGACCATCTTGAAAATGTAAAAGTAGCGGGCTGGAGATATGCTCCAGTTTCTCTCCTACCCTCCAATCCCAGGTTTCTAAGGAAATTAGCTATATAATTAGATGCCAGTTTAGAGCCCTCTGTGCCTGTTTCTCTGCCTTGAAGAGAATCTGATGCTAAAACCTTGAGATAGCTTCTTAGATTAGAGGCGGTGATGCCGGAAGCTAGATTATAAGCTACGTCGGTCTTATTTTCAATTTTAGGTTTGCTGTTGTCAGGTGTTGTAACGCCGCTTACGTACTGACTTTGACCTAGATATGTTAAAGATACTAAAGCTGCCGAAAATACAATTTTTTTAATATTCATCATTTATAAAATAATTTTTATGGTCAAATAACCAATCAATCTAATAACGGTTGAGTTTTGTCAAAGAAATAAAACAAATTTAACAATTACCGATTTTATCTACTCTGTTCTGATGTCGTCCTCCTTCAAAATCGCTCGTTAAAAAAGCATTTGCGATCCTTCCTGCTGTAATTTTACTAACAAATCTTGCGGGAATACATACTATATTGGCATCATTATGATTGCGAGCCAATTTAGCTAATTCCGGCGTCCAGCAAAGAGCTGCTCTGATGGTCTTATGTTTATTAGCTGTCATGCAGACACCATTGCCGCTACCACATAACAAAATACCCAAATCGGCCTGTCCTCCTACGACGGCTTGTGATACAGGATGAGCATAATCTGGATAATCAACGGATGCAGGACTATTAGGACCTACATCCTGAACATCGTGTCCTTCTTTTTTCAATTTTTTGATAAGGAAGGCCTTATATTCTACGCCGGCATGATCGGAACCGATAACTATCTTCATGATATTTACTGTTTTTGATTTGTATCCATTCCTTTTAATAACGGTTGAATCTGATCATTTATTTCCTTTGTAAATGCTTCGTCATTTATAGTTTTGACCATTTCAAGGATATTCTGAGCTGCAGAGAGCCTGTATTCATAATCGTTTTTAAAGCTATCAAATACCCTTTGGGATGTCTGAGAGTCATAAAAATCGATATATTGTTTAGTCTGTTCGGCTAAAATCTTAATCTGTTTTTTAGCAGATTCAAAATCTTTTGCTTGTATTAGTACCTGAATGAATGGGATAATTCCTGCGTCATAAGGGAAGTTCATATTTGGAAATGCCTCAAAATATTTATTGGCTATAGCAATTGCTTTTTGACTTTCGCCACGCGCCTCTAGATCTTCAGCATCTCTCAACATTACTAATTTCATGGCCTGAACTTCCGGAAGATAACTCTTATCCACAAAGGTTTTTATCTTATCAAAATTACCCCATTTCCAATTATCCATGATGATATTGTATGTCAGATCTGAGTTTATATCTCCAAATCCATATATACTTGGAAGTCTGGACGGTGTTTTGACATTGGTAGGAGTTATTCTGAGTGCTAATCCTTCCATTTCTGTATAATCATTAAGTCCTAATAATTTTGAAGGTTGGCAAGTGATAGCAAAATAAATAGGGCGTGTATAAAAATTGGAAACGATAACGTCCATGATAGCCAGTTCGTCCTTTAAAATATAATTTGACGAAGTAGGGAATCGGAAAGGTATGAAATCAACCCATTCACTGCTATCTATTTTGCCCGCAAAAGGCAGCTCACTATATTTCTTTTTGTCGATTGGCAAATAGAAATTTCTGGTAGGAATATAGCTTTGCCCTTGTATAGTATTGTTAGGATCTCCGATGCGCCTTAAAGCTTCAAATACGTTCATTGGTGCGGTCATATCTTCGCCTCGTGGGCTAGCAAAAAATACTTGGTTATTATTTTTACCTCTATATTGCTCTTCTGATAGGGCAAGTTTTAAGCCGGGTGAGTCGTTGACTTTGTTTCTGAGTTTATTGATATACCAATCTACGGCTATAAGGCTTAGATTAACAACGCGTACATCTCTGCGGATACCTTCGACTTCCTGTGCATACCATAATGGATAAGTATCATTATCACCATAGGTAAAAATAATTGCATTTTTTTGTACGCTATTGAGGAAATTAGCTGCATAATCTCGAGAAGCATAATGATCTTTTCTACTAAGGTCATCATAGTTTTGAAAGCCCATAAGTAATGGTGCTGACAGCACTAATAGTCCGGATATGACAGCAGCTATATTACCTGATATTTTCTTAGATAGGAAGTCATATATGGCCAGCACTCCAAATCCTATCCAGATACAGAAGGTCATAAACGAACCGACTAAGACATAATCTCGCTCTCGAGGTTCGTTAGGTGGCTGGTTAGAATAAATGATAATCCCTAAACCTGTGATTATAAATAGTACTAATAGTGTATTGAAGTCTTTCCGACGACGCATAAAATGGAAAACTAAGCCTAACAATCCAAATATCAATGGAAGGAAATAATACTTATTGGCTGATTCATCATTTTTTACGGCATCCGGCAATTTATCCATTTTGTATAATCGTGCTTCGTCTATCGGTGTGACCCCGGACATCCAGTTACCTTTACTAACATCCCATGGATAATATCCCTGCTCTGCTGTTTGCCTTCCGACAAAATTCCACATAAAATATCTCAGATACATCCAGTTGATCTGATAGTTAAACAGAAACTGAAGATTGTAGCCCATTGTTGGTTTTCCGTTACTGTTACCATTTAAGGCTTCACGCCACATCTTATGTAATTCTGGTCTGCCTGAATCAGTGTGGCCTATCCTCGGAAAGAACATTTTATCTTTAGGCGCATACACATACTCATATTTTTCATCTACGACCTTGTATTTATTACCAACCAAACCATATCTTTCAGATTTGTTAACATCTATTGGTTCTGCACCATAATGAGGTCCAGACAATAAAGGCCTCTCACCATATTGCTCTCTGTTTAAGTAAGGCAATAGGCGCAAAGGATCACTAGGAACGTTCATGTTGATAGGTGTATCTGTGTTTGCACGAATGACAACTACCCCTACGATTGAAAAAGCAACAGTTATTAAAATAGCACTTATAGCTACAATTTGTAAAATCTGATTTTGCATTTTATGTGCATATTGCACCATAAAATAACCTAGTCCGAATAAAACCAATAATGTCGGCACGATACCTGACTGTACAGGTAATCCAAGCGAATTGACACAAAATAATTCAAAAAGTGACCATAAGGTAGGAATACCTACAATAATGAATTTCATTATAAAGACAATGCCAATTACTCCAAGTAACATAGCTATAAATGCACCTTTGAGATTGTGGTTTTTATATTTTTTATAATAAATTAGCAAAGCAATCGCGGGAAGAGTTAGCATACTTAGCAAGTGAACACCTACAGATAGTCCGCAAGCAAAAAAGCTTAATATAAGCCATCTGTCTGCAATTTCATCCTCCTCAATAAAATAGAATTTTGTAGCAGCCCAGAGTGTCAGCGTCGTAAACATCGTGGACATAGCATATACCTCACCTTCTACTGCTGAAAACCAAACTGAAACACTAAAAGCAGTAGCTAAACCAGCGACAAGTCCTGCAAGAGAGAGGGCTATATTATCACTTAGGGTAGGCTCATTAGTTCTGCCTATAAGTGCTAATTTACCAAACATAATGGTAATCCATGTAATAAACATTGCGGCTACAGCCGTAGAAAGAGCAGACATGACATTGACTGCATAAGCGATATCAGCAGGATTGTCAGAAACTACAGTAGCCAACCAAGCAAAAATTCTACCAATAATCAGAAATAAACCCGCTCCTGGTGGGTGCACTACCTGAAGTTTATACGCACCGAGTATAAATTCTCCACAATCCCAAAGGCTACCTGTCGGTTCAACGGAATTAAGAAATACAATGAAAGTACTAACCAGAACTAATAAGCCTGTTATGTTAGAAAATCTTTTAAATGACTGCATAAAGCTGTTGTTTCTTTGTTTAAAAAGATAAAGTTTAATTACTTTGAATTGCAAAAGTAGTAAAAATACTCAATAATTCTTATGTATCTAATTGAAGTTAGTGTTTGGATTAAATAATTAACTACATTTTAATAAATTATACATATGACTTTGAATGGATAAATCGAAATAGTGGGACTATTAGGCGATATTAAAGTTAAATATAATCACTTTTAATAAAAGGTTAGATAGATTTTCTTTTAAAGAATTTGGCAATTTATAGATGTGTGTTTTGCAACTTTACTATTTATAATATGTTTTATCGGAATAAAGAATTGTAAAATTCAATAGAGTCTAAGATGATAAAATTTCTTTTGGTTTCTGTGGTATTGTATTATATTGTCAGTAGGTATCTTCAACCATCGGCAAAAATAGAGGTACCCGATAATAGGAACGATAAACAGGACAATCAAAACAGAAAGAAAAATGATGATGACTATATTGAATACGAAGAAGTAAACTAAAAAAAATTAGATAAAATATTGTGGATTTAACACCGCTAAATAAATTACTAAGAGGTCAAAGGTCTTTTGATATGGATTATGCTATATTGGATGAGACAGATGACTATATTGTTGTCTTTAAAAAAAATGGGATAGCAGTACAAGTTACTGATAAGGAAGTTGATGACCTCGAAAGTATATTGATGGAAAAATATAGCGGTAATGTATATGTACTGAATAGGATAGATCAACCGGTAACAGGAATCGTAATTTTTGGTAAAAATAAAGAATTTACAGCAAAATTTACGGAGATGTTGAAAAATCATGAAGTCAAAAAGACCTATCTTGCTCTTGTATCCGGAAATCCTAAAAATGAACCGACAGAACTCAAACACTATCTTAAAAAGCTGCATAACAGAGCTATGACGGCTGACGAAAAGATTGACGGATATTATAAGGAATGCAGACTAACCTATACGTTGTTAAAATCTTTTGATAATTATCACCTGCTTAAAGTTGATCTGATAACTGGTAGATTTCATCAAATTCGTGCGCAATTAGCGACGGTGGACTTACCTATCAAAGGTGACTTAAAGTATGGATCAAAGCGGCCCAATATTGACAGAAGTATAGGGCTATTGGCATATCAATTAAAATTTGTGCACCCTTATACAGGAAGGGAATGTGTATATACCTCACCTTTTCCCAAAAATGACGTTCTATGGAGTTTGGTCGAACAGGATGAAATCGTGTTAGATAAGCTTCTTTAATATTGATTTTAATTAAAATAAATGAACAATAATTCAAATCCAACCTTTACAGATATCAGTACTTTAGGTGAATTTGGTCTGATCAATCGCCTTACTGAAAACAACATTATGCTACAATCTTCCACCTTAAAAGGTGTGGGTGATGATGCGGCCGTTATAAGTAATGATAAGGAATGTACTGTGGTGTGCACGGATATGTTAGTAGAAGGCATTCATTTTGATTTGATGTACACACCGTTAAAACATCTTGGTTACAAAGCAGTCATTGTTAATCTTTCAGACGTCTATGCGATGAATGCCGAGCCCAGACAGATTACGGTATCCTTAGCTATATCCAGTAAGTATTCTGTAGAAGCGATTCAGGAACTGTACGATGGTATCTATACAGCCTGTAAAATGTATAATGTAGATCTGGTAGGAGGAGATACCACATCTTCCCCCAGAGGTATGATTATCAATATTACAGCCATTGGCCAGGCATCCAAGGAGGATTTAGTATATAGAAATGGTGCTAAAAAAGGGGATATTATCTGTGTTACAGGTGATCTGGGTGCTGCCTATCTCGGACTTCAAATCCTGGAGCGGGAAAAGCAAATTTATCTTGAACATCCTGGTGTACAGCCTCAGTTAGAACAAAGTCAGTATCTCATAGAGCGCCAGCTTAAGCCGGAGGCACAAAGAGGAGCAATCTCTTACTTCAAAAAGGTCGGTATTAAGCCTACAGCGATGATTGATGTATCTGATGGCTTGGCAAGTGAGATCTTACACATTTGTAATCAGTCAGGTACTGGAGCGTACATCGAAGAAAGCAAGGTGCCGATTCATCCGGATGCCGAAAAAACGGCCATAGATTTTAGACTGGACCCGATAACCTGCGCATTACACGGTGGAGAAGATTATGAATTATTATTTACTATCGACGAAAAGGATCTGGATAAAATCAGGTATATGCCGGAAGTATTTATCATCGGCGAAATCACAGATAAGGAAGATGGCGTCAAGCTGCACACTTCCGGAGGTAATATTCACGATATTACGGCTCAAGGCTGGAATCACTTTAGAGAGTAACGGGTCTTCGTGTAGAGGATTTAAAGGTTGATATCATGGATATAGACCTGATAGACTAAAATTGCGTTTTTACGTACACCAAAGGGTGGGTTTGAGCCGTATCCTTGTGATGAAGGTATGTAAATCGTTCCGTTAGAGTCTTTGGACAAAACTTTTAAGCCAGCAGCTAATCCGCTGATTGCATTTTTTAAATTTATTTTTATATAGGTATTTTCAGGAGTTTTGTCAAAAACCTGTCCGTCGAGATAAGCAGCAGTATATGCTAGTTCGACTGTAGATCCATCACCGGGATAAATATCAGATCCCTGATTTTTTATATGAACATAGACGCTTGATGTGGTAACGTAGCTGATTCCATTTTCTATTAGATATTGTTCTATTAATGCTGTATCACCATTGTCATCTTTTCCACATGACAATAGGACCAGCATGAAGAGTAAGGTATTTTGGATTTTTAACATCAGAGATTTATTATTATAAAAAGTCTAAAAGCTCGATGTCAAAGATAAGTACAGCATTAGCACGATCTTTTACTTTAGTACTACCATAGCCGTATTTTGAAGGTATCAACAATTTCCCTTTGCCACCTTTACCAAATTTAGGAATGCCGATTTGCCATCCTTGGATAAGGTTATACAATGGAAATGTCGCTTGAGTGCCGGAATCAAATTCTACACCATCTGTAAAATATCCCTTATAATTCATGACAATTGTATTTGTTATTTTGGGATGTTCTTCTGTTCCAGGTTCTTCAATGATGTAATATACGCCATGAACAGTCTTTTGTGCAGTAAGATGCTTACTGGTTAAATAGTCTTCTATGATGTTGATGTCTGTGTCATATTGTTCTTCGGGGTCAATATAGGTTTTACCACAAGAAAGTAAACCGAGTAAAAAGAAGACCAGAATTAATAACTTATCCATATGTATTTTTATGAAAGGGCAAAGATAATAGTATTTTATACATAATGAATAAAAGACAACTTACATTTCGTCGCCTCTAAGAATCCTGTATCTTTGTCGGGCGTCAACTGCATAAGTACTGCCACTATAATCTATAAATAGCTTTTGGTACAATTCCATAGCTTTGTCTTTGTTATGGAGTTGATGGTCATAAAAGGAGGCCAATTCATAAATTGCATCATCGGCTTTTAGCTCGTCAGGATATTTTTCGATGATGGCATTATACATGGCGATCATGTCATCCGTCTTTTTTAGTTTTTTAAAAATCTGAGCCTTCATATAATAGACATCATCTTCGAGTTCGTGCTCAGGATAGAGCGTCAAGATACTATCGAGTTTATTGAGAGCCTGTGTATATTTATTTTCAAAGGTCAATAAATCAGCTTGAGTAAACATTTTTAAAACCTCATGGGTCGTATCTACGCCTAAATTTTCTAAGATAAATACTGACATATAAATGGCATCATTAGAAATGAGTTTAGATGTGGCACCTTTTAGGATTTTAAATTGCTCTTGTGCCCATTCAAAATCACCGGCGTAATAAGATAATTTAGCATTGCGATAACGAGCATATTCACCGAGCTGACCTTCTTTAAAATCTTTATCTACCTGGCTAAATAAAAGGCTTGCTTCCCATCTGTCGCCATTCATCAGGTAGTAGTCGCCGAGGTCAAGTTTAATCTTGCCTATCATATCAGGCGACAGACCACCAAAGGTCTTCGCTTCTTCCAAAATGGCAATTGCTGTATCCAGTTCATTGACATAAAGTGCCTCAAACTCTGCGTATTCTTGCATAAAAGGAGCTGTGCGGGTATTTTTACCCATATCTGCGAGGAAGGATTGATATTCCTGTTTGAGAGCAGCCAGATCTTCTTTAGTATAATTGTAGTTTTCGGTGACTTTTGCTTTTTTACTTTTTAGCAAACCGCGCTTAGCATCCATATAATAACTGGTATTCTTACCTTGGTTAGTAACTATATAATTATAAGCGTCGATGGCATCATCATAGTCTTTATCTTTATACATTATCTCAGCAAGGTTGAAAACTCTATTGCCATTTTCGCCCAATTGACGATCGAGAGCTTTTGCTTGCCGGAGTGCTTTGTCATATTCTTTCTTTTGCATAAAAGCCCATTGGAGCAATTCGCCAAACTGGGGCACATCAGGATGTTCTTGTATTTTTTTGTACAATTGCTTTTGTAACTCGAGATAGTCATCATCGCCTAAGAAACGTTGTAGGCTTGTCTGTATATTAGAGGTGTTATTGTCTTTTTCGGCTGTGATTAGGTAATACTTGATCATATTTTTAGTATCGCCTTTTCGGCGGTAGAGATCAGCGAGATTATAGACAAATAGGTTTTCTACTTTGGCTAATTTTTCACCTTTTAGATAGGCTTCAATAGCTAAATCGTATTTTCCTAAATTAGTAAATGTAGAAGCAAGGCTGCTGATTGCAGAGGGATCCGGACCCAAATTGTCAATAGCTTTACGAAATTCTTTTTCTGCTTTATCTATAGCGCCTTGGCGTTCGAGTAAATTACCATTTGTGACATAAAGAGAGACATCATTGGGATTTTTTTTGAGTTCGTCCGATACAATACTTTGGGCTTTGGCATAGTCGCTTAGTTCGATAAGACACTGTACATACCAGTTAAAATAGGTTTTATTCCCTTTGGATTCCTCATATAAGGATTGATAGAGGTCAGCAGCTTTTTCATATTCACCTGAGTTAAAATATTCATTAGCGAGGCGATATTTCTGTTGTCCTGTTAGAGAAGTAGAAGCAATAATTACTATTCCAAACAATAGTAATGTACACTTGCCTGCTCTTTTTATTGTTTCAAAAATCATTTCTAATAGATTCATAAATTAAATTAACATTAAATCCATGTACAATGTTGTATTTGGCTTGTCATCCTGCAATCAGATTTAAATCATAGCTCAAATGGGATAAAGTACTTTTGCCACCATAGAATCAAAACGCTAAAAATAGGGTTCATTCTGTTTGAAATACTGAGTATTTGCATCCGAAAGTGTATTGACGATCTAATCAAACTTAAAATTCAGTGATGATTGTTTATTTTATATTGACAAGTTACTTTTTTATAACATACAGGTGGTATAAAAAATTTCTATTGACCGGGTGCAATAGGGACAAATGCCTTTAAATAATTGTTAATACCCGTTATACATTCAAATTATTCCAACCCTTATAAAAAAATAGCAAATCTATGCGATAGAAAATCTCATTATAGCTAGGGCTATGTTTGCGTTTTCTGCCTTGATATTTGCTATTTTTTCTACTAAACCTTTGGGCCATTTAAAAATATAATGAGTACAAAACATACATTTTTTCATGAAGCTAGGTCAAATCTATCAACAAGACATCTTACTTATTAGCATATACATAGTATTGCCATGGCTGTAGCTGAATGGTTTCTTTTGATGAAAATTTTTTATTTTTTTTGGTAAATATTTCTGTGTATTGACCATTTATAATTGGTAAATCTGCTTTTTGAATTTTGGAAGACAGATTTATAATAACTACTACTTTATCGCCGTTTTTTTCACGGGTGAATGCATAGATGTTTGCATCATTACCCGTGGGTATTTTTACTAATCTACCGCCGAAAGTACCATTCCAAAGTGCCTGATTGCGATGTTTGAGATCAAAAAGAGTTTTATAAAAATCGTTATATATATAGTTTCCCCATGGGATATCATCTTTTTTAAAAAATTCTAGTTTTTTATCCATCGCTGCTTCCTGACCGGAATACACTAAAGGTATGCCATCAAAGGTAGCGCATAGGACAGCAAAAGCTTTATGCCCGTCACCCATACGTGCAAATTCGGTATCTGCCCATGAATTTTCGTCGTGATTAGAAGTAAACTGCATTTGATATCCCTGATGATATTGATTAGCCTTTTTTGCAAGGACGCCATCAATATCCAATGCTGATTTTTTGACTATATCCTTTTCGCCTTCTTTGATATTTCCCTGTACCATATTAGCTCCTTTAATGCGGTTAGCTCCTTGAGATGTGGCTATTTCATTAAGCGTGTGGTGCATTTCCCAGGCATAATCAGCTATAAAGGCGCCATTATTGACGATGGCCGGATTTTCGCCTTCCGATAACATATATAGAGGTTTGATTTTGTAGAGTGAATCCGTGCATTGAGACCAGAAATCTACAGGAACGGCATGTGCCACATCCATTCTAAAGCCATCTATACCTGTTTCATTGACCCAGTATTTTAATGCGTTAATCATACCGAGGCGCATTTCTTTATTTTTATAATTTAATGCAGCTACGTCTGTCCAGCCCCAAGATTCACCGGTATTATAGTCAATCGGATCTGTTATATTTCCTTTTTTATCCTTTTGATACCAATCAGGATGTTGGGTTATCCATGGGTTATCCCATCCAGTATGGTTAGGTACCCAGTCGATGATAATGTACATTCCAGCATTATGGATCGCTTTAACCATATGTTTGAAATCCTCCATAGTGCCATAATCCGGGTTAGTCTTGTAGTAATCAGCTACCGAATATGGGCTACCTAACTCTCCTTTTCTATTTTTAATACTGATAGGATTGACGGGCATAAACCACAGAATATCAATACCCATATTTTTGAGTCTAGGGATATGTAATTCAAATGACCTAAAGGTGTTTTCGGTTGTATATTGTCGGAGATTTACTTCGTAGATGGTCGCATTTTTATGCCAATCCGGAACGTTGGGTTTTTGGAATCTAGCAATATTATTACTACTCGAGGCGGGTTTTACTTTGCATGAATAGGGTATTAATATAATGCTTAATGTAGCTAAGATAAGTATATATTTGAGGTGGTTTGACCTATTTGGTTTTTTATATTTTGAATAATCTTTCATAAATCTATTTTTACAATTAAAGACAAATATATATACTAATAAGGTATGAATTGTTGTATTTTAAAAATTGTACAAAAATAATTAAATATTTAAATTAGACTTGCTATTTGAATTATAGCAAAACCAAATGATCTCTACTAAATAATTAAGATTAATAAATGTAGTCAAACCCTATTTTTTTGTTTTCGTTTTTAATCATAGACCGCTTATAAGCTGATTTTTTATATGTGGTCTTTAAGTGAAATATATATATATTGAATACTATATACGTATTTTAAGTAAAAAAGGAAGGATTGTAATAAGACAGCGTAAAAAACCTTACTTTTGCCCTAAATTTATCTGTTTTGAAACAACTTATTTTATTATTTACTACAGCATTACTGATTGCTTCTTGCAATTCTAAAGAAATTTATAGTCATAGCTATACGATTGATGATGCGTGGACTTATGCCGATTCTTTAGTATTTGAATATGATATTCAGGATACGCTCATGCCATATAATCTCACTTTAGAGGTCAAGCATAGCGACGAATACCCATACGAAAATACTTATATCCGGGCATCTACAGTCTTTCCTGATGGACATCGTGTTACAAATCCTGTTTCATTAGAGTTAGCTAATGCCCAAGGTCAATGGGTCGGAAAGTGTAGTGGTCATTCGTGTAGAGCAGAGATTGGGATGGCTAACAATGCTTATTTTCAGTCGCCTGGGAAGTATAAACTCGTATTGTCTCAGTTTTCTCGTATAGATTCATTAAAAGGTATTGAAGCCTTACATTTTACAATAACCCAGTCAGATGTTAAAAAATAATATAGTTGCAAAGTCGTCGGCCATATATTTAGATTTTGTTTTTGGCCTACTGTTTTTAGGGTTTATAGCCTGGTTTAAATTTCAGTATCACGAATTGTGGAAAGACGAATGGCAAGCATGGTTTGTCGCTAAAGATAAAGGTGTCGGCGAAATGATATCCTTTTTATACTACGAAGGCCACCCGGTATTATGGTATCTATATTTAAAGCTATTTTCGATATTTTCTAATAATCATAATGACTTATTCTTGCTCAATGCAGCGCATCTGGTTACGGTAGCTGGTGGTTTATATTTTCTGTTTGTGCGGTTTCGATTTCCGTTATTGTTAAAAATTTTATTTGCAGCTTCCTATTTTTTACTTTTTGAATATGGTATAGTCAATAGAGGATATTTTTTGGTTATTGTATTTGCTTTTTGGGCGGCGTGGTTGCTCTCTCAAAAAGACTACAACGCTAAAACGCTGGCAATAGTCTTGTTTTTGCTTTGTCAGACGGAGGTTTATGGCGTTTTCATAGCTATATCCTTAGGTCTGTATTTGTGGTATGATACGTATATATCCGGACAAAGAACAGATTCTAACATTTTAGGAGGTATAGGATTAGGCTTCTTGGTATTTGTTTTATCGGTATTCCCTCGGGATTTTGGACATATTGCTAAAACTTCTGGCCAGACTTGGCAAGGGATGGAAAAACTGTTGGCTGCCTTTCAAGGAAACCTTGCCAATACCTATATACCTGGTCTGACTAATGATACCTTTGCTCATGGTAGTACGGCGGTGGGTATGGTGTTTTCTCTACTTATCCTCGTAGGGCTATACTTTATATTTAAAAGTGATAAGGCAGCTTTGCTTAGTATGGCCTTGTTTTTAGCTGCTGTTATATCCTTTAGTTTTTTATTCTTTTTAGGTGGTATCCGCCAATGGGGTATGGGTTTTGTGTTTTTTATCGCCCTGTTGCAGATTCGTGGTTTAAATTGGCAAAAAGAAAAGATTATAACAGCCATCACAGCTATATTTTGCGTTTTTAACGTCATCTATGCAGTTAGGGCTGTAAAGATTGATTTTGAAATTCCATTTACAAATGCAGAAGAAGCAGGCATATTTATCAAAAATAAAGTACCCGAAAAAGTACCCGTCGTAGCCCTTAATAAATTTGACGCAACGCCAGTCGTTGGATACAGCGAACGAAAGTTTTATGAGCTTCCTTCCGGCACACCATTTAGTTATTTTAAGTGGGTGGATAAGATTTATGTACCCACAGAGAGCGAACTCAAGCTTTTTGGTCAGTATAAAGGTGTTGGCGGTATTATTTTATTATCACCCAAACCCATTGATACGGATCGGTATCCATCTGCTCAGTTATGGCAAAAATTCGATAAGATAAATTACAAGAATGAATCATATTTTATATATACTTTGTCAGTTAAATAACGATAGATAATCAAAAGTTGATTCCTGAACATTTCCTTATAAAAAATTGTAAAACTATAATTATTTAAAATATAAATTAAAAATAGGATCATTTTTTAAGGATAAATAAAATTTAATTTCGTTAAAAAAGCGTTAATTGCTTGTATGGTGAAACAAAAGCACTTACCTTTGCGTTATGTTTCATAGTTGTTAGATTAGAAGTAAATATTGAAAAAAATTACTTCATTTTTAAAAGGTGATTTGTTAGTTAATAAAAAAACGATTTCAAGAAATTGAGTCGTTTTTTTTATTTTATAATAGGTGTTTCTGAAAATCACAACTTAAACAAATATCACTAATAAAAATTGGTAGATAGATATAAAACAAAATTCGATTTTTTATATTTATATAATTGATTACTTTTGCAAAATTAAATATTGATAATTTAAGTAGTTAATTGTAGGCGCAATTATGGATTACACACCTTTTATTGGTACTGATGTCGGCATCGCTGCTAAACTTCTGATCCGGGGAGAGGCTGTGGCCATTCCAACAGAGACTGTATATGGTTTGGCAGCTAATGCTTTGGATGTTAAATCCGTAACTAAAATATTTGCGATCAAGCAAAGGCCGACTTTCGATCCGCTGATTATTCACTTGCCCAATTTTAATAGAGTGGATCAATATGTACAAGGTGTTCCCTGGGTATTCCAGCAACTAGCTCATAAGTTTACACCTGGTCCATTGACTTTTTTATTAAAGAAAAAGGATATTATTCCGGATCTAGTTACCGCTGGTTCGCCTTATGTAGCTGTTCGCATACCTGCACATCCGGTGACGCAGCATTTGCTTGAGCTTGTCAACTTTCCTTTAGCTGCACCTAGTGCGAATCCCTTTGGCTATATCAGCCCGACTACTGCCCAACACGTAGCTGATCAATTGGGAAATAAAATTTACTATATTCTGGATGGTGGTCCCTGCCAAGTAGGTGTAGAGAGTACAATCATCGGTATGAATGATGATGGCAAGGTAGAAGTATTGCGTAAAGGCGGCTTATCAGTAGAAAGCATAGAATCAGAAATCGGACCGGTAATCGTCAGAGACACTTCTACATCTAACCCTACTGCTCCAGGAATGCTATCAAGCCATTATGCACCACGTGTGCCGCTTATTATCGGCAATATTAAGGAAATGTCTGCGACTTTTGACCCTGATCGGACTGGTATTATTGCATTTAATGAGTTTTTGCACCATATCCCTAAAGAACATCAAATAGTGTTGTCATCAACTTCTAATTTTGCAGAAGCGGCTTTTCATTTATTTGCAGGTATGCGATATTTGGATAACTGTGATATTGATGTGATCTATGCAGAATTAGTTCCAGAGCAGGATTTAGGTATTGCGATTAATGACCGCTTACGACGTGCTGCTTTTAAAGATAATGCTGTGTAACTATATTGAATGCCTTAATTTTAAAATTAAGTACTTTTTTATATACATATAGGTCGAAAAAAATGAATACTTTTTTTTAGTTAAATAAATAGGAAATTTGATATTAATGTACAATATTTGCGTTTTCAATAATAATTTAACAAATCATCAACCATTAATAAGAAGATAAAATGAAGAAGATAGGAATATTATTTGGAATGGAAAATACCTTTCCACAGGCATTTGTTGATCGTATCAATGCTAAAAATGTTAAAGGCATTGTGGCTGAAGCTGTCCAAGTGGACGTCGTTCAACAAGCGGATCCTACGGAGTATGCAGTTATCGTTGACCGTATTTCTCAGGATGTACCATTTTACAGAGCCTATCTAAAAAATGCTGCTATAATGGGCACGGCCGTTGTAAATAATCCATTCTGGTGGAGTGCAGATGAGAAATTTTTTAATAACTGTCTGGCAAAAACGATAGGAGTTCCCGTACCTAACACAGTACTTCTGCCTTCCTATAACAGGCCGGATAATACGCAGGAGACCTCATTTAGAAATCTTAAATTTCCTACAGATTGGGAAAGAATCTTTAATTATATTAAGTTTCCTGCTTACATGAAACCTCATGATGGTGGAGGATGGAGAGGCGTGTATAAAGTAGAAAATCCGGAAGATATGTGGAAAAAGCATGCAGAAACAGATCAGGATGTGATGTTATTACAAGAAGAAATTACATTTGATCACTACTTTAGATGCTACTATCTGGCAGGTGACAGAGTGCATATCATGCCTTACGAACCACGCAATCCACATCACTTGAGATATGTAGTAGATAATCCTACAAAAGACAAAGCATTACTCAAAAAGGTAGAAGAATACACTAAGGCACTATGTAATGGTTTAGGATACGATTTTAATACGGTAGAGTTTGCAGTACGTGATGGTATTCCGATCGCGATAGACTTTTGCAATCCAGCACCAGATGCAGATGCCAACTCGGTAGGTGAGCAAAACTTTGACTGGATCGTAGAAAATGCAGCTCAGATGGCCATTGAAAAGGCGCAAAATCATAAGCCAGGCCAGATGAATTTGACTTGGGGTACGTTTATTAGTAATATTTTTGAGGCACCAAAAGTAGCATCTAAAAAAGCGAAATAAGAGAATTTCCTTTTGGAAATTTTTTAAAGTTATATTAGACGGATGGAAGGTAAGTTAAAAATGGCATTATTGGATATGAATGAGGGCAAACCCAATCAGGGTATGCGAGGTATCCGTGATATAGCCGCTATGTATAGTAGTATCTTTGACATTGACGAATTTGATGTCAGAAGTAAACACGAAATACCCGATACAAGCTATGATGTCTATATATCCAGTGGTGGCCCTGGCAATCCTATGGAAGGCGACGGTATTTGGGATAAATCATGGTATGGTCTTGTAGAAGATTTGTGGCAACACAATAAAACATATCAATACGATAAAAAGTATATGTTTTTTATCTGTCATTCCTTCCAGATGGCATGTAATTATTTTGATCTTGGTACTCTGGCTCCTCGTAAATCTACTTCTTTCGGTATCATGCCTGTACATATGACACGTTTTGGTGAGAATGATGAAATATTTAAACATCTACATGATCCATTATATGCTGTGGATAGCCGTGACTATCAATTGATACAGCCGGATCTGGAGGTATTCCGTATGAATGGCTCTAAAATTTTGGCATTGGAAAAAATCAGAAATCACGTTGAATACGAACGCGCTATCATGGCGGTACGGTTTTCAGAGGAGTTTATAGGCACACAGTTCCATCCTGAAGCCGATCCACTTGGTATGAAAATACACTTCCAAAAGGCAGAAATCAGAGAAAACGTCGTCAAAAATTTTGGACAGAAAAAATATGATACCATGATGGAACAAATCGACGATCCGGATAAGATTGCTTTGACTCATGATACTGTTTTGCCCAAATTTATCGAAAATGCAGTTGCAAAAATTCAGGAAAATAATACAGTTTTAGTATGATCCAGGAAGCAAGAAACGATTTCAACAGTCGTTTTAATGTAGAAAAATATCAGGAAGTCCTTCATAATTTAGAGGAGGTATATGGTGTAAAACCTAATTTTAGAGTTGCCGAATCGCCATTTTTTATTCCTGAATTGCTCAAGCAAAGACTATTGGAAGCTTGTGCTGAAATAAATAATACAATTATGCGCCCTGACCTTAAAGAAATCACCCAGGGTGCTTTGTATGACGAATCGCATATCGTACCTAATGAAGATGCGCATACGACTTTCATGCAGATGGATTTTGGAATTACACTGGATGAAAATGGCGATCCTAAACCGATGCTGATAGAAGTTCAGGGCTTTCCTTCTGTATATTTTTTCCAGTATATGGTATCCAAGGTTTATCAGGATACTTACGGTATTTCTGATGAATATACCTGCTATTTTGATGGTAGAACCCGTGATGAATACAAAATTTTGATGCGTGACCTCATTATAGGTCAAGCTGACCCTAAAGAAGTGATCCTGCTGGAAATAGAACCGGAAAAACAAACAACCTATATCGATATGGCTGCTACGGCTCATGAAATTGGGCTGAACGTAGTCTGTTTGACCGCCGTATTTAAGAAAGGCAGGAAGCTGTATTATAAAAATGATGCCGGACAGGATCAGGAAATCAAAAAAATATATAACAGGGTTATTTTTGATGAATTGGAGCAGCGGCCTGATCTCAAAATGCAGTTTAGTTTCAATGATGATTTGGACGTAGAATGGATCGGACATCCCAACTGGTTTTACAGAATCAGTAAATTTATCTTACCATATATGAAGAGCCAGTATGTGCCGAAAACATATTTCCTGCATGAACTTAAAGAAATACCGGCTGATTTGGAAAATTACGTTTTAAAACCTTTGTTTTCCTTTGCCGGTGCCGGAGTTATCATTGATGTTACCCATGAGGATATCGAAAAGATTGATGACAAATCTAATTATATCTTACAGCGTAAAGTACATTATGAACCGGTACTTAAATCACCCAACGAGCCGGTAAAAGTTGAGATTCGCCTGATGATGGTTTGGCCTAAGGGAGCTGAAAAGCCATTCCCTATTAATAACCTCGTGCGCCTGTCTAAAGGAAAAATGATAGGAGTAAAATACAATCGCGATAAGGACTGGGTTGGTGGTAGTGTCGGACTCTTTAAGAAGTAACCATTTCTTAGATAAACTTTTTTATTTTCCGAAAGAGTACTTATCGTCGCATAAAATACCTTTTAATAAATATTCTTACCTATTGCTCCTCGTTATATTGTGAGTAAAGGCATGATTTTGTATAGCTACTAGATTGAGGCGAAATGCGACCCCGTCGGGGTCGTATAAATATGTTTGTTGCTGGTTTTATAAACATAAGACCCTTTCAGGGTCATGTCAATTATTAAAAATGTCCATTATTCCGAAAGTCTGCTTCTATAGGAGATATGCCCAAGTTTAAAATGTTTTATTTTACCAGACAGATCCAGGATAGCACCGCTTACTTCACGCAAAGAACTACATTTGGCAAAAACACAAACAACTTACTTATCAAATGGTCTTTAGAGGTAAATTTCTTTACATAATGAACAGCCTTATGCTTTTTGGCTATTTTTGAAATATTGACAGGCTCCAATAAAGAAATGAGCTGTCCGAAAACGGATTGTCCTAAAAAGTATGTACTTTTGTCCATGTAATTTAGTTTGTGATAGGATAAAATTACATTTTAGTGGGATATTTACAGTAATTTATCCCACTTTTTTTTCTTTTTTTATCGGATAATAGTGTTTTGAAGTGTTTATTTTTGTAAGTAAAATAAATAATGTAACTTTGAATCGTGATACAAAAATGGATTTTTTCGATATGCTATTTTTTATTTGCTGCATTCCATATAAATGCACAAAGTGAACTACCGGTTTTGTCATCGACCATACCCGGACAGTATATTGTACAAATATCTAATAGCAAGAATTTGGAAAATACCATCCAGAAAATCCGTGCTTTAGTTCCAGATTCGATTTTGATTACTGAACTTATGAGAACGCCTTTACATTTGTTGCTGATTAAAACAAAAAATGAGGCAGAAGCTGATTTTTTAAGATTGTCAAATACCATTCCCGACATCATTTCCGCTTTTCCCAATAGGAGGTTGCAGTCCAGAGCCACACCCAATGATCCGTTACTACCAAACCAATGGCAGTATAAAAATACGGGTTCCAATGGTGGTATTGCCGGTGCTGATATGGACATGTACAGAGCCTGGGATCTATCTACCGGTGGTGTCAACTATAAGGGTGATACAATAGTAGTATGTGTTGTCGATGACGGTGTCAATGGTCTGCACGAAGATCTTAAATCCAATATGTGGGTTAATCATGAGGAAATACCTGATAATGGCATAGACGATGATCAAAATGGATATGTAGATGATTACTTAGGATGGAATGTAAAATTTAATAATGACAGTCTGTATAATGGTGGTAGTCACGGTACGCCAGTAGCCGGCATCATTGGTGCAAAAGGGAACAATGCCATAGGTGTAAGCGGCGTCAACTGGAATGTCAAAATACTTCCTGTAAATTATGGCGATGCAACAGAAGCTAACGCGCTTGCTTCTTATTCATACGCGTATAATATGCGTAAATTATACAATAATACGCATGGTAAAAAAGGTGCATTTATCGTTGCAACCAATTCATCATGGGGTATCGACAATGTTTTTGCAGAAGAGGCGCCCATTTGGTGTTCGCTCTATGACTCCTTGGGAAGTGTCGGTATTATTAGTGTCGCTGCTACCACTAACAAAGATACAGATGTAGATGCACAAGGTGACCTGCCGACAACCTGTACATCACCTTATCTCATTACGGTGACTAATCTTAATAACGCCGATAAAAAAGTGACCGGTGCCGGTTATGGACGTAAATCGATCGATCTAGGTGCCTACGGTCAACAGATATTTACCATTAATCGTACTGCTTATGGAACTTTTGGCGGTACGTCGGCGGCTACGCCCCATGTGACAGGAGTGATAGCCTTGCTTTATGCTAGTCAATGTGTCATTTTTGATTCGATTGTGGTAGCTAATCCTGAGGGAGCTGCACGTATAGCTCGGGATATGTTACTTTATGGCGTCGTCAGTCTTCCTAGTCTAAAAAACATTACTACTTCTGGTGGTAAAATAAATGCATTTAGAGCGCTGAGTAATATGAAAAATATTTGTTCCGAAAGGATATTACCGGCAGGAATTGACATCATACCTCTCGATAATGAACTTAAAATACAATGGATCGTAGGTTCTGAAACGTCCATTCGCCTAAGATACCGAAAATCTGATGATCAACAATGGACAGTAATTAATAATTTTAAAAATGGAGACGCTATCCCCAATCTACTCTATTGTACAGAATATGAGGTGCAAATAAGTAGTAACCATGGATTATTACCCGGGGATTATGGATATTCAACCTTTATAAAGACATCCGGATGTTGCTCTAAGCCCGTAATTTTTGATGTTGTTTCGGGTATTGATCAAATTGCATTTTCGATAAAATCCAATACCAATGCTCATTATTTAGTTAAATATTATACCACCGGATTACTGGATACGATATATACTTTAATCGAAAATGATCGCTTTATCCTGGAAGACGTACCGAGATGTCATGCTTTTAATTTTAGTATTCAATCACAATGCCTCAACTATGGAAATGAATCTCCTTTTGCAGAAGCTCAGTTTATAACGACGCAGTGCGAGGCTTGCACAGAATTACCTTATTGCAATGATTTTATAAACAACTCAAATCAGGAGTGGATCGCTTCCTTTAGCATTGGAAACCAGCAATTTAATTCAGGACAATCTGCTAAAGGATATTCAAATTTTGCAGGTGTACAAGTGTTTAATCTTAAAAAAGATACTTACTATAATTTTAAAGCCACAGCTGGATATAAAGCTAGTTCTTTTGCCGAACATTTTAAGATATTTATCGACTTTAATCAGGATGGAATCTGGACTCCTGATGAATTGGTCTTTAAAACCACAAGTAGTTTTCGCAATGAACTTATAGATAATATTTATATACCAGCATCTGCAAAATCAGGTTTTACACGTATGCGTCTTATACTATCTTACGAAAATTTTGACAATGCCTGTGAAAAATCAAATTTTGAATATGGTGAAGTAGAAGATTATTGCGTCTGGATAGAAGGATCATGCGACCTAAATCCCACAATAAATATAAAATCAACTGAAGATACAGCCATTTTTAGCATTGCATTTCCCGGTGAAAAGCCCACAAAAACATCCATATATTGGAGAAAAGAGAGCGACCCGGAAGGGCAGCATGCTCCTATAAACGATAATATTATCACATTAACTAATTTGGATAAATGCTCAAAATATAATTACTACTTAAAATACTCTTGTGTAAATCAAGACACTAATTCAACAGTATCAGCAAGCTTCAAAACAGCATGTATTGGAAGCACTCAAACACCTTTACAGAATATTGAAATTTATCCAAATCCAGCACATCAGTTTTTGCTTATCAATTTTGATCAAAGCATGTCCAATGATATTTATACGCTCTCGGCAACAGATATACTAGGTCATAAGGTATCCATATCATCCTATCAAATAGATCCCCATCAGGTTCAAATCAATATAGAAAACCTACAATCAGGTATGTATTTCCTAAAAATCGGATTATCCAAATTGAATCAATTCACAACCATCAAGTTTATCAGAAATTAATTAAGGCCCTTATTCAAAAGGAATAATATTATAGTTAAACATCGATTCCTTTATCTTATTTAACGTTTACCAATTATGTACAAAGTTTTTTAACAAACTTAGCAAACCATGAAAAGTCAACCTCATTCAGATATAATCCTTATTTTTGTCTTTTAATTTATGTTCTTTTATGTACACAACAGAAAATCAGCGTCAATTTGCAGAATTCACCCGACAGTTTTTAAACAAACCTGCAACTGAATTTGATATCGATACACTCAAGGAAATCCTCGTTTATCACGAATATAAATATTATGTGGAAGACAGTCCCGTCGTATCGGATCATGAGTATGATATATTGTACAAACAATTAGAAGCTTTAGAGGAAGGGCATCCAGAATTGATTACCCAAGATTCACCGACACAACGAGTAAGTAGTGATCTTTCGGGAAATTTTCCTCCTGTCAAACACCTTGTACCCATGCTGTCCCTCGCTAACTCATACAATGAAAATGATTTGAATGATTTTGACACTTCCGTAAAAAAGCTAGGTAATTTGCCGACCGATGCCAATGTAGAGTATGTTGTAGAACCTAAATTTGACGGTGGTAGCATCGCCCTCGTTTATGAAAATGACCTTTTGATACGAGCGGCTACGAGAGGTAATGGAAGCACTGGCGAAGAAATGACACCCAACGCCCGCACCATGCCCAGCATTCCTTTAAAAGCCTCCTTTTCAAAACATGGTATTTACAGGGCAGAGCTGCGAGGCGAGGCATTAATAAGAAAGGATAATTTTGATAAGATCAATAAAGAAAGAGAGCAGGACGGACTTCCCTTGTTTGCTAATCCACGCAATGCAGCTACTGGTGGCTTACGAACTAAAGACCCAATGGAAACCCGTAAAAGAGCTTTAGAGGCATTTGTATATCAATTGGGGTATGCAGTTGATGCGGAAGGACAATCCGTATTAGAGTCCTTTAAAACCCATTTTGCAGGCATCCAGTTTTTAGGCAGTATCGGATTTAAGACACCCGATGAGGAAAAGGCTCTATGCAAAAATATCGAGGAAGTACATCAATTTGTTAAGTACTGGGAAAACAAACGTGATGACTATCCGTATGAGATAGATGGTATGGTCGTCAAGGTAAACGACATACAACTGCAAGAAAAGTGCGGTTTTACGTTGCATCACCCGCGTTGGGCTATAGCCTTTAAATTTAAAGCCAAGCAAGCCACCAGCATTCTAAAAGCGGTAGAATTTCAGGTGGGCAGATTTGGTACGATGACTCCGGTAGCTAAAATCGAACCGGTATCACTTGCTGGAGTAACGGTTTCATCCATTTCATTACACAATGAAGATTTTATACGAAATAAAGACATACGTCTTGGAGATACAGTCCTTGTCGAAAGAGCCGGTGATGTAATTCCATATATTGTCAAGTCCTTTCCCGAATTGCGGACAGGCTCAGAGACAATCATAACGTTTCCGGAACTTTGTCCAATAAACAACACGGATAACGCCGTATATTTAGAACAAGAAGAAGGCGAAGCAGCATGGCGTTGCCCTAAATGTGTCTGTGGTGCCGTTGATTTACAGAAGATCATTTTTCACGTTTCCAAAGATGCGATGGAGATCGATGGTTTTGGTAAGTCGATTGTAGAGCGGTTTTACGATATGAAGTGGATTAGAGATTTTGGCGACATCTACCATTTGGATTATGATCAAATAGCCCAGTTGGAAGGGTTTGGTGTTAGGTCCGCTGAAAACTTAAAGGTCGCCGTAGAAAAAGCAAAGCACAACCCAATTTATAAATTGCTGCATGCTCTTAGTATCCATCACTTGGGCAAAAAAGCAAGTAAACTCATCGCTGAAAAAATCAGTAATGTCATGGATTTGACTACCTGGACGATGGATCAGTTTTTGGAAATCAAAGACATTGGTCCAGTCGTTGCACAAAATGTAATCAATTGGTTTAAAGATGAAGACAACCTTGCCGTCCTAAACAAAATGCAATCCTATGGTGTCAATTTTGAACAAACAGATGAAGACAAACCACTCAAGGCAGCTGAAGACGGAGTATTAGCCGGAAAGACCATCCTTTTTACGGGTACGCTCCTACATATGGGACGTAAGGAAGCCGAGGAAAAAGCAGCTCGTGCAGGCGCTCAAAATATATCCGGCGTCAGTTCTAAACTCAATATCCTCGTCGTCGGCGAAAAAGCCGGTTCTAAACTCAAAAAGGCCAAAGATTTAGGTACTGTACAAATACTTGATGAAGAGGCATTTTTGGCCTTGATTGGCGAAATGTAACTATAGTTGGTGTGTCGATTTGATGAGGTGTTATCATTTAGCTATTCTGGCCATCAGTCTTATTCGATTTAGGTAATACATATACTAAAAAACAATATTAAAAACCTAATGACATAATGCTCACAAGTCGAAAAGTAGAATCGCAGCTCATTCGATAATAAGTCTTTTGATTCAACAAGTAAATGCTAAATTTGGTGGAATAAAAGATTTTATCAGGACAGATATAGACAAGATCTTATGTCGCATAACTCATCACTTCGTTGTGTTTAAGTATGGTACCGTAAAAAATAAGTCCTTCCTCTATAAAAACATCAGGGACGTTAATATCATACTTGCAACTTCCGATATCGTCTAAAAGTGCAAATCTCAATTGCTTTCTGATATTTTTCTTGTCAGACCGCATGAGGGCAAGCAGATTATGGGCAGGCTTTACGAAGCGAGGATGGTGGCCATATATACGAAGGATAGCACGGCGTATTTCAAACAAGACAGATTCGTCTATCATATCCATACGATAAGCAATAAAAGCCTCAGCAACCATTCCTATAGCTATCGCTTCACCGTGTAAAAGGGGGCTATTCGTTTCTAACCAGTGTGCTTCAATCGCATGACCTATGGTGTGTCCAAAATTGAGTATTTTACGCAAACCGGTTTCTTTGGGATCACTATCGGTAATTTGCTTTTTAATATTGATAGATTGATTAACGAGTGTTGCTATGTCTTCGATTTCATTAATATCTCTGTTAATCAGTTTTGCCCACAGGCTTTTATCGCTAATTAAACCGTGTTTAAGTAATTCAGCATAGCCACTTTTAAATTCATTTGTTGGCAGTGTTTTCAAAAATGCTGTAAAGACAAAAACGGATTCCGGATGTGCAAATAAGCCTATCATGTTTTTCCTACCTTGGAAGTCAATGCCTGTTTTACCACCTATAGCAGCATCCACTTGACTCAATAAGGTCGTTGGGATATTTATAAATCGGATACCTCTCATATAAGTACCGGCACAAAATCCACCCAAATCGCTAATCATACCACCGCCGAGATTGATAAGCAGCGAATGTCTGTCTGCACCCTTATCCAATAAAAATTGCCATACGCGCTGACATGAATCCAAGGATTTGTTTATCTCACCGCTGTTAATACGGATAATTTTGACAGGTTGATCGATATGATCTAAGATATGAAAGAGACAGTATTTTTCTGTATTTTCATCTACCAAAACAAAAATACTGGAAGCGTTTAATCTTTGTATTTCTTTGCCTAAAGCTACCCAATCGTTAAAATAGAGGTTGCCTTGGATTGTATTAATTTGATTCATTAATTTATTTTATACCTATGATTGTCTAATTAAGACGTATAATTTTAGATTTTGCTACAATTAAATCCAATATATTTTATATATGAATTATTTTGAATTAATGTAACCCATTCTAATACCCATTATACATTCAAATTAGCCCAACCCTTATAAAAAAATAGCAAATCTCTGCGTTAGAAAGCCTCATTATAGCTAAGGCTATATTTGCGTTTTCTGCCTTGATATTTACTATTTTTTCTACTAAATCTTTGGACCATTTAAAAATATAATGAGTATAAAACTAAAAATCATCTATAATAACACAAAACCCATCTATTGGTTTGCTAAAACTAATAGATGGGTTTAATCTTAAAATGATAGATTGCTTAATCTAATCTCTCTATGATACCGGCGATACCTTGGCCTCCTCCTACACAAGCCGTCACCATACCATATCTTTGGTTTCTCCTTCGCAACTCATTAATGATTTGAATGCTTAATTTAGCGCCAGTACATCCGAGTGGATGACCCAATGCTATAGCGCCACCATTAACATTGACGATGTCGGGATTAAGATGAGTCTCTCTGATTACAGCTAGTGATTGAGTAGCAAAAGCTTCATTTAATTCTATCAGGTTTATATCATCCAGTTTTAACCCTGCTTGTTTTAATGCTCTCGGTATGGCTTCTATCGGGCCGATACCCATATAAAGTGGATCTACACCGGCGACCGAGCAAGCAAGTAAGCGTGCAACAGGTTTTAAACCGAGCCTATTGACCATTTCTTCACTCATCACTAGGGTAAAGGCAGCACCGTCAGAGGTCTGTGAAGAGTTGCCAGCTGTAACAATACCACCAAGTTTAAATGCAGGTTTTAATCGAGCCAAGGCTTCCATAGTCGTGTCTGCTCTTACACCTTCATCCGTATCTGCGATAAATGATTTCTCTACTCTTTTGTCATTTTCTACAAAGACTTCTGTTACTTTTACGGGGGCTATTTCAGCCTTAAACTTACCTTCTTTAATTGCAGTAGCAGCCCGTTGGTGAGAGCTAACAGAAAAAGCATCTGCTTCTTCTCTAGTAATCTTATATTTTTCTGCTACCGCCTCAGCCGTATGCCCCATACTTACGTGGTAGTTGACGTTTTGCATGGTTGCTTTATAACTGGGAGCCAGCTTATAACCTGTCATAGGTATCAGCGACATAGATTCTGCACCACCAGCGATATAACAATGTCCCATGCCGGCATTAATTTTGGCACTCGCTATGGCTATTGCCTCAAGGCCGGAAGCACAATACCTATTGATCGTCATGCCTGGTACCGTCTTGCCAAATGCACGAGCTGCGATAAGGCGGCCTACCTGAAGACCTTGTTCGCCTTCCGGATTAGCGCAACCTACGATAATATCGTCTATTTCCAGAGGATCAAGTTGAGGTACCTGCTCTGCCAGATAAGTAAGCACATCGACTGCGAGATCGTCGGATCTATAGTGTCTAAACATTCCCTTTTTAGCTTTCCCTACTGCTGATCTAAATCCTGTTACTATATATGCATTCATTATTTTTAAATTTTTAGATTGACTAATAGAATTACCATCATTTTTAATTTCTCAATGGCTTATTATTCATCAATAGATATTGAATGCGATCCAATGTCTTTTGATTGCCCAATAGCTGTAAAAACGCTTCACGCTCTATATCCAGTAAATATTGCTCTGAAACCTCCTGCTGACCGGTAAGATCACCACCGCAGATGACATAAGCCAGCTTTCTTGCTATCTCTTTATCGTATTCTGTCATATAATTGCCTAAGAAAAATTCGTTAATCGCCGTATATAAAGCGGCAATACCGGCACGACCTAAGACTGTTGCTTTTTTAGGAATAGGCGCTGTATAATTAGTTGCTAATTGCAAAACCTTATCTTTAGCATGGCTCAGGACCCTACTCAGGTTGATTTCGACTGTGTCACGGTCATGTTTAAGATATCCATATTTGTATCCTTCGTACGCTGATGTAGATACAGCAGCTGTAGCTATCGTCCTGAACTTGTCTATGAGTGTCGGCATCTGTACATCACCATCAAAAAATAACTCTGATGCTCTCAATGCAAATTCTTTAGTACCACCACCACCAGGAATGAGGCCTACACCTACTTCTACTAAACCGATGTAGGACTCAGCATGACAAACCGCAGCATCGGTATGCATCAAGATCTCGCAGCCTCCACCAAAAACATATCCCTGAGTGGCTGTAACAACAGGAATCGGTGCATAGCGCATAGCCATATTGATCTGCTGAAACCCATTGACCATGTCTTCCAACTTTTTAAAATCTTTTTGCATAGCAAGCATACCTACACTCATAAGATTGGCTCCTACAGTAAAGTTTTTGGCATTATTACCTATAACAATACCTTTCCAATCACCCTGTGCTGCGAGATTTAGAGCTTCCTGAGCACCTTCTCCGATCCCTTCTCCGATAGCATTTGATTTGGATGTAAATTCAAAACAAAGGACGCCATCACCGATATCGTGCAGTGTACATTCTGAATTTTTATATAGTGGTGTACGACTTCTGAAATTGTCAAGGTGAATGTTTAATTCAGTACCCGGGATTACCTGATATGATTTTGTGATCAAGTCGTAGTATTTGCGCTTGCCATCTTCGGATTTATAAAAAGATGTAATACCTGAGGAGATCATGTTATCCACCCACGATGGTAGGCTTTCGCCCAATGAACGCGCAAGTGTTGCCCCTTCTGCAAGACCAATCATATCCCAATATTCAAAAGGGCCGTATGTCCATGCATATCCGGCTTTCATAGCATCATCGATACTATAAATATTATCTGTGATTTCAAAAATCCTATTAGCCGCATAGGAAAACAAACCACACAGATAGTCCCTGACAAAATATCCGGAATTTTCATCGGAAGCGATCATTTCCTTGATACGCTTATCCATAATTTCGATTTTTTTGGCAATGCCTACTACCGGAATCATGGATTTTTGTGTCGGTTTATATTCCAGTGTATTTAAATCAAGTGCCAAAATCACCCTTCCACCCTTATCATCGCGATCCTCTGTCTTTTTATAGAATCCCTGTCCCGTTTTGTTACCTAAATAATTATTCTCTAAAAGAAATTGTGTTGCTTTAGGTGTTTCTCGAGTTTTTAATATTTTTACATATTCATCATTGGGACAACTTTCGATTACGCCCTTAGTTACCTTGACAGATGTATCTATCCCTACCAAGTCTAAAAGTCGATAACTACCTGTGCTTGGCCATCCTATCGGATCACCTGTGATTTTATCCACTTCTTCTATCGTAAAATTATATTTTTCGGTTAATTCACCAATCTTATTGCCGCTGTAAAAACCTATCCTATTAGCTATAAATGCAGGAGTATCCTTACATAAAACCGTCTTTTTACCCAGATAAACCTCGCCGTAATGCATCCAGAATTGTACGATTGCTGGAGATGTCGTACTATGTGGGATAATCTCTAAAAGTGGTAAATACCTCGCTGGATTAAAAAAATGGGTACCACAAAAATTTAGTTTAAAATTGTCTGACCTGCCTTCTGCCAGCAAATGGATAGGAATACCCGAAGTATTAGAAGTTACTAAAGTATCCTTTTTGCGTAGTTCGTCCACCTTTTCAAAAACCTGCTTCTTAATATCTAATCGCTCGACTACAACCTCTATAATCCAATCTACATCCGCAATTTTATGCATATCATCCTCAAAATTACCGGTCGAAATCCTCGAAACAAAACTGGATTCATATAGTGCCGCTGGTTTTGTTTTAAGTGCATTGGCCAATGCTGTATCCGCTATCTTATTTCTAAAGGATTGAACAGACTTTTGCTTTTCATCCAAATTGGGTGGAACGATATCCAGCATCATCACTTCCAATCCTGCATTGGCTAAATGACAGGCTATACCCGATCCCATCACTCCAGAGCCTAAAACAGCAACTTTTTTTATTCTCCTTATCATATCAAAATATTATTATTGTCAAGACCAAATTATAATTCAAGCATAAAATTAATGACTTTTATTAGATATTACAAACAATTTGAAAAATAATTTAACTCTAAGTTTAATTTTTAAAAATACAGATAGGATAGGTAGCCTATTTAAGCGTATCATCTTCAAATAAACTTGGTTAAAATCTACCATTCTATGTTTAATGTAGCTCAAAATATAAATTGATTTTTTAATAAATAACACAATAATTACAATAACAGGTCGTTTAAAAAAATGTAGTCAGAATCTTAAAATTTATTGGACGAGATAGGAACTAATCTATATAAATTTGAGTTAATTATGGCACGAATCCTATAGCATTTTTTACAAAATATTTTTAGTATAGAAACCATTCCATATGGTAAAAAAATGGCAATCTAGCAGGTTATCTTTACATGCTAGTCATATCCATTTCTTTACTTATATTTTGTGAGTAAATTATATACTCGTGGTGTAGTCATTTAGAAATCAATGGCTATAAAACTACATATTATATTGACATTTAATTAATTATAAAAACAGCAAATCATCATGAAAACAATTTTGTATCTCATCCCGGTTTTAGGCGTAATAATCTATGCTTGGTCAAATTCTACGACACCACCACCTACAATTGCTGCACCGCTACCTTCTACTTTATATGACAAGTATAAAAATAGCGTAGTGATGGTATATAATGAATATTATTACACTATTGAGACAGATAATGGAATGACTTATTACTATTCTCCTAGTTATGAATTTCCATTTTATCAAACAATCAACGAGGTTGAAGACAATGTAAGTAATGTAACAGGAACTGGCTTTTATATTTCTAATAACGGAAATTTGATTACAAACCGACACGTTGTCATGCCAGAGCCCGATAATTTTATAAAAGATTATAATAGATTTAAATACTTTTTAAACGATAATTTTAATTATGATCTATCATTAATAAATGATTCGCTAAAGACGATCCAGGATATTGTAAATCAAATAGACACTTTAAATAACGTGATCCCTATAGTCCTTCCTCCTGATATAATCCTGACGATGCAAACCAAATTATCCCCGGAGTTTTCTAATCCCCAATTGCTATTTAACACCTCTAAAGGAACTATAAATAACTTACTAAAAGAAAAATACAATCGTCTTGAAAGTCAAAAATTTCAATACTTAGAGACAATAAATAAGTTTAAAGACTTAATGGATAGCGATCCTGAATATTTAGAGCCAAAATATGTTAACCATAATTTAGATATTGTTTTAAATGAGGCTACAGGCAGACCAGATGAGATTAAAAAATGTCAGATTATGAAAGTATCGCAAGACCCTTATGTTGATTTGGCTCTAATAAAAACTATTAATCAGTCTGATTATACCTTAGGTTTGACTGTTTTTGATTTTGCTGAACATAACTCCAATATCACTACGACTTCAAATATTAAATCTGACCTGACAACTCCTTTAAGTATTCATGATGAAGTTTTTATGATCGGGTTTAATAAAGGATTGGATATTGGTCTCACTTCGAATGGATTGCAATCACAATTAACTGATGGTAAAATCAGCCAAAATCCTAGTGAAAACCGGATAATGTACACTATTTCCACTCTCCCTGGATCGAGTGGAAGCCCTGTCATAGATAAATGGGGAAATCTCGTGGCTATTCACTATGCTTCATTCCCAGGAACACAAAGTTTTAATTTTGGCATTCCGGTTTATAAGCTTTATGAATTTTTGAATGGTCAATTAACAAATTAAATCCCATTTCTTTGGGATTAATTATACAATTAAAAATGAATAATGAGTCGATAAATATCAATATTTTATAAAAAATTAGCTTGTAACTCATAAAAAAATTTGATTTTGTTGTATTTTTACCACAAATCAAAAAAAAAATTCAAGATACTATTTTTATTGATGCAGCATGGTTGGGCATTGCTTTTATGATGGGTTTTATCTTTATGAGATTAAAACTTCCTGCGCTTATTGGTTTTTTGCTTACAGGACTCGTTTTAAATTTTCTTAAGCTGGACTACGGCAATCTTAACGATATGCTGGGAACATTTGCCAATCTCGGAGTGCTATTATTACTTTTTACGATTGGTCTGAAGATTAAGATAAAAAATATATTTACCAAGCAAATTCTTATAACTGCCACCGTTAATACCATAGCTACAGTAGTATTAGTAGGTGGCTTTTTATTGTTATTGAGTGTAGCTGGATTGAGTTTGTTTTCAGATATTGATTTGAAAGCAGCAATGTTTATCGGATTTGTACTTAGTTTTTCCAGTACGGTATTTGTTGTAAAAATCCTTGAAGAACGTGGTGAGTTTTCGTCTTTTCATGGTAAAATAGCCATAGGTATCTTAGTCATTCAAGATATTTTTGCTGTACTTTTTATGACTTTTGTTTCTGACTTAAAACCCAGTATATTTGCCTTGCTGATACCTTTTTATTTATACGGGCTCAGATACTTTTTATCCTATATACTGAGCCATTGTGGCCATGGGGAGCTGTTGACTATATTTGGGTTTTTTGCTACGCTGATTACAGGAGCGTTGGCATTTTACTTAGTAGGTTTAAAACCCGATCTTGGAGCGCTAATCACAGGTATGTTGCTGGTCAATCACGAAAAGGCTGACGAACTTTATCAACGGATGATGAGCTACAAGGACTTCTTTCTGGTGGCATTTTTTATCAATGTAGGACTCACGGGACAGATCACAGCTAAGACCTTATGGATAACCTTGCTATTGATACCTTTTATGTTTGTCAAAGGTGCTATTTTCATTCGGACATTATCTTGGTTTAAAATGATGGCCAGAACAGCTTTTTTATCTTCTATGAGTTTGAGTAATTATAGCGAATTTGCTTTGATTGCCGGTGTAGTAGGAAATCAGGCAGGTCTCATTTCCAATGATTGGATTATAGCCTTTGCACTACTGATGTCGCTTTCCTTCCTGATTGCTTCACCTGTAAACAATTATGCGCATGAGATATTTGACAAATACAGATCCAGTATCATGAAGTTAAATAAAGGTAAACAGTATATTGATGAAGAACCTCATACTGTCGGTGATGCTGAATACCTAATCCTGGGATTTGGAAGTATCGGAAATCCAGCCTACCACTATTTAACAGAAAAATTACATGAAAAGGCGCTAGCTATTGATTATGACCACGAAAAAGTCAATAAATACAAAGCCGAGGGCGTTAATATCATATGGGGTGATACCAGCAATAGTATGTTTTGGGAAAACATAGACCTATCAGAAGTAAAAATGGTACTACTGGCTATGAGTGATATCCATAGCAATATCAATACCCTCAAAGAAGTAGAAAAGCTCAAGAACAGAACATTTAAAGTTGCAGCTTATGCCATGTATGCCGATGAAGCTTCTATGTTAAGAGATATGGATGTTGACTATGTCTATGATCACAAATTATTTCGGGGGGAAGACTTCATCCAACAGGTATTTTCAAATTTTACCTATCAACAGGAAACACCTAATCCACCTACCATAGTAATAACCTGACAATCTACAATGGCAAGTAATGACTATTTAATAAAAATAATATCATTGATTTTGTCATCCTGCGTAATATTCGTGACGACATCCATTCCTTCTGTAACTTTACCAAAAATTGTATAATTACCATCTAAATGCGGTGTTGCTGTCATCGTGATAAACCATTGTGTACTTTCTGTATGATTGCCAGCTGAGGCCATACCTACCAAGCCTGGTTTATTATAATAGATCTGAGGGAGCTCCGACCGTATAGTATATGGCTCTGAGCCATATCCGTCACCTCGCGAACATCCGGTCTGAACTACAAAATTAGGTACTACTCTATGGAAGTTTTTATTATTAAAATATTTCTTATTGACAAGATTGACAAAATTAGCTACAGAGCCTGGCGCAACATTTTTGAGCAATTGGATTCTGATCAATCCTTTTGTTGTTTTAATAGCTACACTACTCGAATCAGACACAGATCCCACAATAGTCCAATCGATCGGTGTGTTGTAATCTGGAATTTTTGGAGTATAGGTTTTATCTTCAAAATAGGCTAGACACGAAGCCAAAGAGTTATAGGTTTCAATATCTTGTGGTAATATGAGTTTAGCTAATGCGGTATTCATAAAGTCGAGGTCTTTAATCCATTCCTTCCATCCTAGCTTAGGGTCCTGAAGTAAATTTGCTGCGGTAGCCATTTTTGCGACATCTCCACAATTGATGGCACTGACAAGATAACCTAATATCTCTGCCTTTACTTTACCGTAATTATTGCCAAATGCTCGGAAAAACTGGGGATTTTTAAGGATATCTCCCATACCTTCTATACAAGCTGTTTCAACAATAGGATTCTTTTCGCTCTTATACAGATTACCCAATAATTGATAATTAAAAGGATCTTTACTCAAAGCTGCGATATAAGCTGCTTTAGCATAAGGTGATGATTCGCTTTTTATATTTTTTAATATACGCTCAGAAAAGGCTGATTTAAACTTAGTAAAATATAGAGCAGTATGTGACAAAACAGCTCCATTCATGGTTGATCTTACCTGCCATGGTACAGTGATCGTGTCATAAGAGGCATACATTGGAACATCCTCTACTATACCATTTTTCAAAAACAAATTGGCTGCTTCCATTGCAACATATATGTTTTGATTTTTTAACTCGGGCAATACAGCTTCCTTAACTGCCAGATATGGAAAATTATTCAAGGCTTTAATGAGATTGATTTTAATCATAAAATCGGTTTCGTCACGAAGGGCTCTCTTTATCTGAGGCAACATCAACGAATCCTTTGTATTACCAAGAGCTAAAGCCAAAGGTAGTTTAATTTCTTTTTCTCTTTCTCTATTGTATATATCTGATAATCGGATGGTGTATGGTTGTAGATTGATATTTTTTGCTTTGCTTAGATAATGAGCGGCAATAATCTGAACTTCGTTAGGTATCTGACTTTGATTAAGTAAGTCCACCATCCGTGACGTACCTTCATCGGAGACAATATTTCTCAAAGCCATCCTATAGATAGCTCTACTCTGGCCTAATAACAACATTGTATCAGTACTTCTATACGTCTTTACAGTAGCTATATTTTTCAAATCAGATATAACGCCTAATTTTCCGACAGCTTCCAGTACATTGGCATTAAAGATATTATTGACATCAAATGAATCCTTACCTCTGAATGATAAAATCAGTCTGTCCACTATTTTACCATTACCCGATTGACCTAGAGCGTAGGCAGCAGCAGCGCGTATCTGCAAGACCGGATCCTGCAACATCCTAAGTAGAGAGTCTGCACTTTCCTTACTTTTGATAGAACTAAATGCATTTACTGCCAGATAGCGATAAGTTGGGTTAGTATGATTAAAATATTTATAAAGAGCCGGGATATCCTGTTTATCCTGAAGATTGATGATATTCTGAACCTCAGGATCAGAAAACGATACTTCTACCTTTTCATCAAAGGATTTACTACCAGGCACACATGATTGTACTAGTATTATTAAACAACCTAAAAGGGCTACATATCGAAGCAACATACACATTTAATTTTTTAATTGCGGTTCAAAATTAAGCATTTTCTGCAATATCGCTCCAAATTCCTTTATCTTTGCGCTTTCTTTCGAAAAAATCAACCATGGGAGTTAAGTTAGTAACAAAGGAAATCATCAACAGAAAAGCCAAATTTGAATATCATTTTATTCAAATGTATGAGGCTGGCCTGGTATTGACCGGTACCGAAGTCAAGGCTTTGAGACAAGGTATGGCCAATCTGAATGATGCTTATTGCCTTTTTGACGGTAGCAGCCTCATGGTTAAAAGTATGTTTATCGCTGAGTATGACCACGGTACAATTTATAACCATATTGCCCGCCGTGACAGAAGATTATTATTACATAAATCCGAGCTTAAAAAATTGGAAAGGCGTGTTACCGAAAAAGGACTTACTATCGTTCCTTACCGGCTATATTTTACTGAGCGGGGATTTGCTAAATTAGAAATAGCACTGGCACAAGGTAAAAAAGCCTTCGACAAGCGCGAGACTATCAAAGAGCGGGATAATAAACGAGACCTAGATCGTCTGAAAAAGATAAAACTTGGTATAATGGACATTTTTAATGGTTTTTTTTAGACGATGTGCTCTAATGGACAT
>CAZCTQ010000035.1:0-35159 GCA_964501555.1 uncultured Aureispira sp.
CCCAATGCAGTGATATTACACCCTTTCAGGGTTGCATTGAGTGTTTTATCTTTTTATAAAGATTTGGCTAATGTGAATGGCTGAGAAATCGAAATGGATTTTGTCGATTTTTACCCTATCCCAAACCCTTTCCCTTAAAATGGAAAGGGCTTCATTTAGTTGTAAATGGGTCACTTAGGAGTTAAATAATAAAGATACTAATAAAAAATTGACAAAAGCACTCCTACAATAAGATATCCTTTCAAAGGAAGTGAGCAATCAAACTATAATGTATAATTGAAATCCATACCTATCAAAGTGAGCATTCAAACCATCAAATCTCAATATGGCAAAGTCAAAAGTGTTACAATTGAAAAGCGTGGTAAGCTATATATTACTGACTCATTCTAAAAACGATTCTATCAAAAAATTAACCTACCTTTGCATTAACTTTACATATAAATTCCAAAGTTATGAATCCAAACATTTCACAACTTTTAGCGATCAGCCAAAAAGAAAGCCGCAATATAATAGGGCTTATGTCTGGAACGTCCTTAGATGGATTGGATATTGCATATTGTAAGATTACGGGTACCGGGCTCGAATCAAAAGTTAACCTCATATATTTTGATACCATCAGCTATGATGATTCATTTAAAAATGCTGTACGGCAGGTATTTGCAAAACCATACGTTGATTTTCAATATCTTACCATATTAAATAGGTTTATAGCAAAAGAGCATAGCAAAATGATCATGGCCTTTATGGAGAAATATGATATTAAAGGAAAGGATCTTGATCTCATTGCCAGTCATGGACAGACTGTGATGCACGTTACAGATTATCAAAATGAGCTGAACAATATTACAAATGCGACGCTACAAATAGGTGATGGTGATCAAATAGCAATGGAAACAGGCACAATCACCCTAAGTGACTTCCGTCAAAAACATATTGCCGCAGGCGGTCAGGGTGCGCCACTTGCTGTTTATGGCGACTACATTTTAAACAAATTCAAAAAACAAAATGTCATCTTGCTTAATATCGGCGGTATTGCAAATTTTACATATATACCACGCAATCAAAATTTTACAGCTGTGTATGTTACAGATACAGGTCCAGGCAATACGCTGATCGATATGTGGATGCGTAAATACCTAAATCAACCATATGACCAAGGTGGTACCTATGCTCAAAGTGGGCAAATACATATAAAACTGCTCAAACTCCTCAAAGCACATCCATTTTTTAAGGGAGCGTTTCCTAAATCTACCGGTCCTGAAGTTTTTAACCTACAATTTGTAGAGGATATAGTCCATCAGTTGTTTTTAGAATCGCATATCAGCCATAACGATATTGTGGCAACTCTCACACGATATACGGCAGAAACCATTGCTTTAGCGATCAAAAAGTTGACCAAAAATTTACGGACTAAGATTATTATCAGTGGTGGTGGTGCACATAATACATTCTTAGTGTCGACCATTAAATCATTACTGCCTTACAGCACATTTGGAACAAGTGATGAAATGGATATACCATCCGATAGTAAGGAAGCTATCATCTTTGCTATCTTAGCTAATGAAGCCGTCGCCGGTAATCCAAATATATTTATAGGAAATAGAGATATTCCTGCAATTAGCATGGGAAAAATATCATTTCCAAAATAATGTATTAAAGCGGTTATCAACCTAATTTCTAATAAAACCGCAAAAACAATGCCTATTCATCAGATGAAAGAGATGTTTTTTTTATACATAAACACTATTTCAACCCAAATCACCGTTTATCTGTATAATTATTCGTTATTTTGCACAAAATTTTGAAACAGATCATTTATTTTATTAAAAAGAAATAATTAATCTCATTTTAAAAAAGACATCTGACTAATAATCAGTATTTTATTATAAAAATAGTTTATGCCTACGCCGCAAGAGATAACACCATACGAAAATGATCAGGTTTCAAAAAAGAGACAAGTCACTAGTATGTTTGATAAAATAGCACCGTATTATGACCAGCTCAATAGGTTTTTGTCTTTGGGTATCGATATAATATGGCGTAAAAAGACCATCAAACTTTTAAAAGAAGCTAGGCCCGAATCCATCTTAGATATAGCTACCGGTACTGGTGATCTCGCTATTGAAGCCGCTAATGTAATCAAGCCAAAACATATAATAGGTGTTGATATCTCAGTCAATATGCTTAATATAGGCAAGGAAAAAATCGCTAAAAAAGGTCTTCAGGATGTCATTTCATTAGAGGTGGGCGACAGCGAAAACCTTAGATTTGACACCAATAGCTTTGATGCTGTGACTGCTGCTTTTGGTGTCCGTAATTTTGGAAACCTTGAAAAGGGCCTAAGCGAAATGTATCGCGTACTCAAGCCTGGTGGTACACTTGCAATTCTCGAATTTTCAAAACCCAGAGTTTTTCCTTTAAAACAGGGTTTTAATATATATTTTAAAAACATCCTGCCCATCATTGGTAAAATCCGATCCAAAGATCCACGTGCTTACCAGTATCTTTATGAATCAGTACAGGCATTTCCCGATTACGAAAAATTTATCGCCATACTAGATAAAGTAGGATTTCATCAGACAAATTATAAGACCTTAAGCGCTGGTATATGTTGCATTTATTTTGCAAAAAAATAGTAGTTATATCCATATTGATATTTTGGGCTACATGGTCTCAAGCACAGTTAGCTGGGCGTGGCAATTACAATTTTAGAGATTTTAACAAAAAATCTTACTACTTTGGGATTAATATCGGGTTTAATAGCTCGGGATACAAACTTCAACAATCCGGATTTTTTATCAATAACGACAGTATCAGAGTTACTGAAGCCAATAGTGAAATAGGTGTCAACATGCATATGATTGCCAATCTCAAGATCGGCGAATATTTTGATTTTAGGTTTATTCCAGGCTTTTCATTTGCACAACGAGGCTTTGAGTACACACCGGTATTTGGCAATAAGCCAAAATATGAACGCAAAATCGAATCGGTATTTTTTGAAATGCCATTCCAACTCAGGTTTAAATCCGAGCCATATAAAGATAAGCGTATGTTTGTCGTTGCGGGCCTAAAATACAGTTACGACGTCCAGTCCAACTCAAAATCCAGAAAATCACTCATTAAGGTTGCACCGCATGACTTCCAGTATGAAGTAGGTGTCGGTATGCAAATGTTTTATCCCTATTTTATATTTTCACCAGAGATCAAATTTTCAAGAGGTCTAGGCAACATCCTCCTTTATGATCGAGATCAAAATGAATCTAGAATACTCGAAAACGTCGTATCTCAAATCTTCACTATTTCTTTTAATTTTGAAGGATAATAATCATTTTTCACTTCCGGGTTAGATCATTCAATAATCTGCAATCTTTACTTTTTACCAATATTTGGCGTACTTAAGATAATTAGATTGATTCTAAATTAATCCATTCAGGCATTAAAAATTTAAATTTTTATTTTTGTTCCTTAGCTTTGCATGATTACTTTAAATATAATCAAATATGGATAATTGGTTAATTAAATTTCTTTCTTCAAGTATCGGTAGAAAACTCATTATGAGTCTTACCGGACTCTTTTTGATATTGTTTCTTATCGTACACCTGATAGGCAATTTACAACTTTTTAAGGATGACAATGGTGAGGCATTTAATGTATATGCGAGGTTTATGACCAGCAATCCTTTAATTAAAATCATCGCCTACGGCAATTACTTTTTTATTTTGTTGCACGCTTTTCTAGGAATTTATATAGCTAGATATAATCGCAAGGCTAAAGGTCAGCAACCAGCAGTAGCTAATCCCAATGTTAAAATATCATGGGAATCTAAAAACATGCCTATCCTAGGAGGGCTCATTTTTGCATTTTTACTAATGCACATGGGTGACTTCTGGCTAAAAATGAAGATGGGCGACGTTAATATGGTTACGTATGCTGGTGTAGAAGGCCAGGTCAAAGATTTGTATGAGCGTGTTTCTATTTCCTTTAAGGAATTATGGATTGTAATTGTGTACTTGGTTGGTCTATTAGCCTTAGCTTTCCACCTCAAACATGGATTTCAGTCAGCATTCCAGACTTTGGGACTTAATCATAGAAAATACACACCTTTCATCAAAACATTAGGCCTTGTATTTTCTATTGTAGTGCCATTTTTGTTTGCAACAATGCCTATCTATTATTACTTTTTTAAGTAAGCAACATTTATTGAAAAAATCATCTTGAAGATTCAAAATATAAATCAAAATGAATTTAGATTCTAAAATACCTTCAGGGCCATTAGCAGAAAAATGGACAAATTATAAATCCACGATGCCTATTGTAGCCCCAAATAATAAAAGAAAATTAGAAGTTATCGTTGTTGGTTCCGGCTTAGCAGGAGCATCTGCGGCTTCCTCTCTTGGAGAATTAGGATATGCAGTAAAATGCTTTACCTTCCATGACAGCCCAAGGCGAGCGCACAGTATCGCTGCTCAAGGTGGTATCAATGCAGCAAAAAACTATGCCAACGATGGCGACAGCACATACAGATTATTTTATGATACTATTAAAGGTGGAGACTATCGTTCGCGTGAAGCCAATGTATATAGATTAGCTGAGGTTTCTGCCAATATCATCGACCAGTGTGTTGCTCAGGGCGTACCTTTTGCACGTGAATACGGAGGTTTGCTTGAAAACAGATCTTTTGGTGGTGTACAAGTATCGCGAACTTTCTATGCAAGAGGTCAGACCGGCCAGCAATTACTCATCGGAGCTTATCAATCTTTGTCGCGACAAATCTCCTTAGGTACGGTTACTATGTATAATCGGCACGAAATGCTCGACCTTGTGATCGTCAATGGGAAAGCACGCGGTATTATCGTCCGCAATCTGCTGACCGGTGAGATAGAAAGACATGCAGCGCATGCAGTAGTACTTGCAACCGGCGGTTATGGCAACGTATTTTATCTATCTACTAATGCAATGTTGTGCAATGTTACGGCAGCCTGGAAATCCGTTAAGAAAGGAGCACTCATGGCAAATCCATGCTTTACACAAATCCACCCTACTTGTATCCCTGTATCTGGAGAATATCAATCAAAACTTACACTCATGTCCGAGTCACTTAGAAATGACGGACGAGTATGGGTGCCTAAAAAGAAAGAAGATGCCGAAGCTATCCAACAAAGAAAGCTAAAAGGCACGGATATAAAAGAAGATGATAGAGATTATTACTTAGAAAGAAGGTATCCTGCTTTCGGTAACCTCGTACCCCGTGACGTTGCATCCAGAGCCGCCAAGGTAGAATGTGACAAGGGGCATGGTGTGAGCCCGACAGGACTTGCCGTTTTCTTAGATTTTACAGCGGCCATCAATCGATATGGGCACACAGAAGCTAATAAAAGAGGTAATCACAATCCGACAGCAGACGAAATCAGGTCATTAGGCGAACAGGTCATATCCGACAAATACGGTAACCTTTTTGAAATGTACGAAAAAATCACAGGTGATAATCCGTATAAAGAACCAATGAAAATCTATCCAGCAGTACACTACACGATGGGCGGACTTTGGGTTGATTATAATTTAGAGACCAATGTACCAGGTTTGTTTGCACTAGGCGAATGTAACTTCTCTGATCACGGTGCTAATCGCTTAGGTGCTTCGGCTTTGATGCAAGGGCTTGCTGATGGATATTTTGTACTTCCTTATACAATAGGCACCTTCTTAGCCAATGAAATCAGCACTCCTAAAATAAACCCGGATTTACCGGAATTCAAGGAAGCTGAGCAAAAGGTTAAAGAAAATATCAGCAGACTACTTAATGTTAAAGGTGAGCACTCAGTAGAGAGCTTTCACAGAAGATTGGGTAAGATCATGTGGAATCACTGCGGTATGGCCAGAAATGAAGCCGGCCTGAAAGAAGGAATAGAAATGATACGAGCGCTAAGAGCGGAATACAATAAAAATGTATTTGTACCAGGTACCAATGAAGAGTTTAATCCAGAATTAGAAAAAGCCATCCGTGTAGGCGACTTCATGGAATTAGGTGAAGTCATGATGCTGGATGCACTTAACAGAAAAGAATCTTGCGGTGGTCACTTTAGAGAAGAATCAGCAACCCCAGAGGGTGAAGCTATGCGTGATGACGCAAATTTCACCTATGTATCGGCATGGAGCTGGAACAGTGGCGAACCAGAGATGAGCAAGGAGCCGCTCGTATTTGAAAATGTAGAACTGAAAACCAGAAGCTACAAATAATCCATTAATCAAAGTAAAATCATCCTTATCATGGACTTGAATTTAAAATTAAAAATCTGGAGACAGACAAATAATAAATCCGGAGGTCACTTCGAAACATACAATGTCGTGGCCAATGAACACATGTCTTTCCTTGAAATGCTTGACGTTTTAAATGAAGACTTAGTCAACAAAAGAGAGCAACCTGTAGCCTTCGAGCACGACTGCCGCGAAGGTATCTGTGGCACTTGTAGCCTTACTATCAATGGACAACCTCATGGACCTAATGCCGGTACGACAGCTTGTCAGTTGCACATGAGATTTTTTAAAGATGGTGAGACCATTACAGTTGAGCCATTTAGAGCCGGAGCATTTCCCGTAGTAAAAGACTTAGTTGTTGACAGAAGCGCGCTTGACCGCGTAATACATGCAGGTGGATTTGTCTCAGTCAATGCAGGACAGGCACAAGATGGCAACGCTATTCCTATCGAAAAAGAGCGTGCCAGTCAATCCTTTGAATCGGCTGCATGCATCGGTTGTGGTGCTTGTGTAGCTGCTTGCCCTAACGGCTCTGCGATGCTCTTTACATCTGCTAAAGTACGTCACCTCGGCTTACTTCCACAAGGCGAAGTAGAAGAAGAACAAAGAGTACAAAACATGGTCGCTCAGATGGACAAAGAAGGCTTTGGTATGTGTAGCAACATCGGTGCATGCGAAGCAGAGTGCCCTAAAGAAATCAAATTGTATAATATCGCTTATATGAATAGAGCCTATTTCAAAGCCGCATTCACCGGTGAAGAATAGCGGCAAGGTGTAAATAATACACCATTAAAAAAGGCTTGTAACCAGTTGTTTACAAGCCTTTTTTAATTATACTCATCATACATTCAAATAAGTCCAATCCTTATAAAAAAATAGCAAATCTCTGCGTTAGAAAGCCACAATATTGCTAAGGCTATGTTTGCTTTTTCTGCCTTGATATTTACTATTTTTTCTACTAAATTTTTGAACCATTTAAAAATATCATGACTAAATCAATACTAATTTTTTTCTACAAACAAAGCAGCTATAGATTTAAACTCATGCGTATTGCGTATCGCACGGGCAAATAACTTAGCACATGAAAGTACTTCAATCTTGTCTGATTGTTCTCTTAGCGGTATAGTATCAGTAACAATCAACCCGCTTAAAGAAGAATTATTGATATTTTCATAGGCCTTACCAGACAAAACAGGATGTGTACACATTGCCTTAACACTCTTTGCACCTTTTTCTATGAGTGCATCAGCTGCTTTACAAAGCGTCCCAGCAGTATCAATAATGTCATCAATCAGGATAACGTCCCTACCAGATACATCGCCGATCACAGTAATACCAGCTACCTCATTAGCTATACGTCGCTCCTTATCGCATATCACAAGGTCTCGACCAAAATACTTTGCGTAGCTTCTGGCACGTTTCACACCGCCAACATCAGGCGATGCAAAGGTGACATTGCTTAGGTCTTTTTCGGCCAGGTACGGAATAAATATGGCTTCACTCTTGAGGTGATCCACAGGTATATCAAAAAATCCTTGAATTTGCTCAGCGTGTAAATCCATCGTCATGACCCTATTAACACCGGATGCCTGGAGAATATTAGCAACTAACTTGGCAGAAATCGGAACGCGTGCCTTATCTTTACGATCCTGTCGCGCATATCCAAAATATGGGATGACAGCCGTAATATAACCGGAAGAAGCTCTCTTTGCACTATCTATCATCAGTAGTAGCTCCATCAGATTATCCGCTGATCCAAAGGTGGAAGCTATAAAAAAAGTATAACAGCCTCTGACAGACTCATTTATAACGACTTGCATCTCACCATCAGAAAATTTGCTAACATTGATATCACCCAAAGGATATCCATAATAATCAGCTATTCGCTCAGCGAGATGTCGAGATTGTGTTCCGGAAAATAATTTAACGTCTGGCATAATGAATTTTATGATTGGTGTCGCAAAAATACACTTAATAACATGTTTATCAAAATAGAAAAGTAGATTTTATACGTTTTTACATTCTTACTAATAATTTTCAGTCTTTAGCCCGATTCTAACCAAGGATTATAGTATAAATATTATTTTTGCCCTTTTAATAAGCTGGCATGGCAGTTTCCCGTAAATTAATCTCCTATCTTCAGGTTCATACAGCCGTTATACTCTTCGGATTTACTGCTATCTTAGGCCAGTTGATCCAGGTATCAGCTATTGTTTTAGTGTGGTGGCGAGTTTTACTTACTGTTATTAGCCTGCTATTTTTTATTCAATTTGGTAAAAATCTAAACAAAATATCTAAACAGAAAGTGCTTCGATTCATAGGTATCGGGTTTATCATCGGTCTTCACTGGATGTGTTTTTATGGCTCACTAAAATTGTCCAATGTATCGATCTGTCTGGTGTCTCTGAGTACAACTACATTTTTTACTGCCTTTTTAGAACCCATTCTAACAAAATCTAAGATCAACAAATTACAGGTATTGATAGGCAGCTTGATGATTCCGGGTATGATCCTCATTGTCAACAATATAGATGCCGGATTTTACCTTGGTATTTTTGTAGGCTTATTGGCTGCGCTGTTTGCAGCAATCTTTTCTGTTCTTAATAAGATTTACATTCGAGATGCCGATCCATATACGATATCTTTTATAGAATTATCCGGATCATGGATGATAGTTAGCCTCGTTTTACTATGTATGTCGATCAGCGGATACAGTCCGGACATTCTTGTACCGGCAACAGCGAAAGAATGGCTTTGGATGATATTATTTGCACTACTCTGTACTACCTTAGCTCAGGTACTTACGCTCAAAGGCTTAAAGCATCTGCCGGCTTTTACTGTAAATCTGGCTATCAATTTAGAGCCTATTTACGGCATCCTACTTGCCATCATCATATTTAAAGAGCACAAGTCCCTCAATGGAATGTTCTATGCAGGTGCTTTAATTATCGTATTATCCGTATTTTTATATCCGATTATAGACAAATATTTAAAACCTCGTTATGGACGATTATAGTAAAGCGTTGCACGACTACTGCGAAAAATGGAGTTTTACACCTGACTCTATTTTAAAAGATATAGAACGTGCTACACATCTTGAGACTCTATCACCTCGCATGCTATCGGGAGCATTGCAAGGATCATTTCTCGCACTCATCAGCAAGATGCTCGCTCCAAAAAACATCCTAGAAATTGGCACTTTTACTGGTTATTCGGCTATATGTCTGGCACAAGGACTACATTCAAATGGCAAACTCATCACTATCGAATATAATCCTGAAAATGCCCTTATCGCTAAGCGTTTTTTTGACGCTTCCCCACTTAAGAAAAAAATCCATTTGCTGACTGGTGATGCTAAAACCATTATCCCAAATTTGCAGGAATCATTTGATCTTATCTTTATAGATGCAGATAAGGATGGATATGATACCTATTTTGATTTAGTCATAGAAAAATGCCACACTGGAAGTATCATCTTAGCAGATAACGTACTCTGGGACGGTAAAGTACTGGATACTCAGCCGGATAAAAAGACACGTATCATACAGGATTTTAACGAAAAAATAGCAGGCGATGAACGAATAGAGAGCATGATCCTACCTTTGAGAGATGGCATATCGGTTATACGAGTGAAGTAGTATATTTTATATCCAATATACATTTTAATTAGTCCAATCCTTATAAAAAAAATAGTACCTGTATGCGTCATAGCCCTACAGATATAGACAAGATAGTGCTTTGCTATAAATAAACATCACACAGAAACGTCAGCCTTAATATGTGGATCCGGATGATAATCTATCAACTCAAAGTCTTCAAAAACGAAATTGAAGATTGACGTTACTTGAGGATTTATTTTCATTTTAGGTAGGGATTTAGGCGTACGTGCCAGTTGCACTTTTGCCTGCTCGAGATGGTTATTATACAGATGTACATCACCAAAAGTATGGATAAATTCGCCGGCTTCCAAACCGGTTATCTGCGCGATCATCATAGTCAATAAAGCATAAGAAGCGATGTTAAATGGTACTCCCAAAAATGTATCTGCCGATCTCTGATATAACTGACAACTCAATTTGCCGTCTGCGACATAAAACTGGAACATACAATGGCATGGTGTCAAAGCCATATCTTTTAATTCGCCTACATTCCAGGCATTGACGATCATCCTTCTGGAATCTGGATTATTTTTTATCGTATTGACGACTTCCGATATCTGATCGATAGTCCTACCATCGGGTGCTGTCCATGATCTCCATTGCTTTCCATAGACTGGTCCCAAGTCACCGTTTACATCAGCCCATTCATTCCATATCCTGACATCGTGATCTGTCAGATACTTAATATTAGTATCTCCTTTTAAAAACCAAAGCAACTCATATATAATAGATTTTAAGTGGAGTTTTTTTGTCGTCAGCATCGGAAAACCATCCTTCAGGTCAAAACGCATTTGATAGCCAAAGACACTTATCGTTCCTGTTCCTGTCCTATCAGATTTTGCTGTTCCGTTTTCAAGAATATGTCGTAGTAACTCGTGGTACTGCTTCATGGCAACATTTTAACTGATTTCTGATTATTCTGTGATATAGTTAATAGATTAGTGACTGATAAACTTAAATTAAAATTATTTTGCATCAAACGATTTTAAAATAGCTGCCATATCCTGCATATTGTAATATACTTTGTCCTTATAGACTATCACGGGCATTGTCACTGAACCACCCTTAAATCCGGCAGCTTCCAATTTATCAAACATCAGGGCATTATTGGGGTGGTGAACTGTTGTATTGAGCTCATTAAATTTGATCTTATTGTCCGTAAGGTACTTAACTGCAAATGCACAGCGGCCACAACCATCCTTTGTAAAGATATTTACTATAGATGGATTCAACTCAATATCCGTAAAACGGGTTTTATCCGAGACAGCACCTTCTCCAATGATTTGTTTTGGTATGCTGTAAGATAAATTAAAATGATAGGAATTTTCAACACCTTTCGTTTCGATCAAGGTAAATGCCAATACTTTACTATTAGCGTTTATCTTTACTTTGTATGGGAAAGTTATATTGGTTGTAAATCCCTTTATATCTGCTGATATAGTAAGCTCTACTGCTTCGTTTCTATTATTTTGTGCATAGACCAACACCTCGTTTCCTTTACGCTCTTCTGTCAAGTCTATATCATTTTGAGCCACTGCTGTAAAGGTGGATAAAAAACTACAAAACACTACTAAAAACATCCTCATAAATCAATATTTTGTTATTCCTCCAGTTTTAATACCTGTAAAAATGCCTTTTGCGGCACTTCAACATTTCCGATTTGGCGCATCTTCTTCTTACCCTTCTTCTGCTTTTCAAGAAGTTTGCGCTTTCGCGAAATATCACCACCATAACACTTAGCTGTAACGTCCTTACGTAGCGCCGATATAGTCTCACGGGCTATAATTTTTGCTCCGATAGAGGCCTGAATAGCAATAACAAACTGCTGTCTTGGAAGCAAATCTTTTAATTTTACACACATTTTACGGCCGATATACTCAGCCTTTGCTCTGTGTACTAAGGATGACAAAGCATCGACGGGTTCACTATTTAATCTAATATCCAATTTTACAAGATCCGAAGCCCGATAATCAATAGGATGATAATCAAAAGACGCATACCCGCGAGAGATAGATTTAAGCCGATCATAGAAGTCAAAAACGATTTCAGCTAATGGCATTTCGAAAGTCAACTCTACTCTTTCTGTTGTCAGATAGGTTTGTTTAATCAAAACGCCTCTTTTTTCCATGCAAAGCGTCATAATCGTTCCAATATATTCAGGCTTAGTAATGATATTGGAGCGGATATAAGGCTCTTCAATCTTTTGAATTAACGTGGGATCTTGGAGATCATTAGGTGTATTTAATACAGTTTTCACCCCTTTGTGATCATATGAATAATAGGATACGTTAGGTACTGTCGTGATGACTTCCATATCAAACTCACGAGACAGTCGCTCTTGTATAATCTCTAAATGCAACATACCCAAGAATCCACATCTAAATCCAAATCCTAGTGCGACAGATGATTCTGGCTCAAATATCAGAGAGGCATCATTGAGTTGGAGCTTTTCAAGACTGTCTCTTAAATCTTCAAAATACTCATTTTCTATAGGGTAGATACCGGCAAAAACCATTGGTTTAACCTCTTCAAAGCCATGGATAGGCTCTGCACATGGGTATTCTTGACTTGTAATAGTATCGCCTACTTTAATTTCCTTTGATTCTTTAATACCGGTAATGATGTAACCCACATTACCAGCGGACAATTCATTTTTAGGGACTTGTGACATCTGTAATATGCCTATTTCATCTGCTTCGTACACCTTTCCTGTATTAAAAAAGCGAACTTTCTCGCCTTTCTTCAATGTACCATTTAGTATTCTGAAATAGGCAATGACACCTCTGAATGAATTGAACATCGAGTCAAAAATCAAAGCTTGTAATGGTGCTTTGGGATCACCTATGGGTGATGGTATCCTGTTTACAATCGCAGCCATAAGCTCTTCAATACCTATACCAGTCTTACCACTAGTCAACAAGATATCCTCCTTTTTGCAACCAATAAGATCAATCACCTGATCCGCTACTTCATCAATCATAGCAGACTCCATATCCACTTTATTAAGAACCGGGATTATTTCCAGATCATTTTCTATAGCGAGGTAAAGATTAGAAATAGTCTGTGCCTGAATACCCTGCGTAGCATCCACTAAGAGCAGAGCACCTTCACATGCGGCTATCGAGCGGCTCACTTCATAAGAAAAATCGACGTGTCCTGGTGTATCAATCATATTGAAGGTATAAATCTGACCATCCGTATGATTATAATACATCTGGATAGCATGGCTTTTAATCGTAATACCACGCTCACGCTCTAAATCCATATCATCTAAGGCTTGACTTTGCATATCACGCTCAGAGATTGTCTTCGTAAATTCCAAAAGCCTATCAGACAAGGTACTCTTACCATGGTCAATATGGGCAATAACACAAAAATTTCTTATATTCTTCATCGCCGCAAAGATAGTTATTCCATGGCATCTATTATATAGGTATATCAAAAAAGTGTTTATAACAATTTTTCAAAATCAAAAAAATGAATCGATAGTAAAATAAAAAGTTTTAAAAGCTTGTATAAAAACGATTTGACACGCCAGATACCTTTGCCTTCGGCTAACAGTTGGACATGACGCACCTATAAGGAGTACACTCCCCATCAAGTTTAAATACTATGCATCGCATAAAAAAAACAAGTCCAGGCGGGGAGCCATGGACCTGTAATTAATAAACCAATCTCACTAAGTTTATAAATAAAGACGAAAATCCAAAATCAATGTACTGACATCAAAAACCTTAGTTTTGGACACAGTATAATTTACAGGATTCTACCGCTTCACAGGTTATAATAAAGAATTCTTTACTTAAAAAACCTTCGTGATCAAATATTCACAAAATAATTTACGATACCTTTTTGATAAGAGCTACAAGAGCCGGCATTTAATATCACCGACACCTGTAGCTAAAATATTACATTTGTTTAATCTACATTATCATATAAAAATGAATTGTTAGAAATAAACATGTTATTATCATCATCCATATTGATAACAGATGAAGAGCGCTGTTTACCCTTTTGCGCCTCATTATCTTCAAGTACGACATTCCTACGTGCATAAGCCGGCACATTTTCTATATCTGCGATAATTTTAGGATTGTCCAGAGGCTTATTGTTATTTCTTCTCAGATATTCGCGTCTTGCTGATTCAGCTTCAATTCTTTTACGAAGCTCTTCACTCATTTGACCACGCTTAGTATAGGTAGGGTTTTCTTCGATTCCTAGCATAGACTTTGTTTTTTTGACATCATCTTCGTCAAAATCAATTACATTATCACCGAAAGCCTCATCTAAGTCATACACAGGATATCCAATTTCGACAGTTTCTCGGCTCCTTTCCTGATCAAGCGCCACTTTTTTTACTTCCGGCTCTACATCCTTCCTTTTATTACTTCCCTCATGGAAACCAGTCGCGATTAGTGTAACCATTATTTTATCACCGAGGGAAGCATCATTGCAGTTACCCCAAATCAGGTCTGTACCATAACCGGCTTCCTCCTGGATATGATCCATGATTTCGGTAATCTCCTCCATAGTAACTTCTTTTGTGCCTGAAGTAATATTTAAGAGGATGTGCTGAGCCCCACGGATGTCATTATCTTCTAATAAAGGCGAGCTCAAAGCAAGGTTTACAGCCTTAGCAGCTCTGTCATCTCCTTCGGCATAGGCACTACCCATAATAGCTACACCACTACTACGCATGACCGTATTAACATCTTCGAAGTCCACGTTAATATAACCACCTACCGTGATAATTTCGGCTATACCTTTAGCAGCAGTAGTAAGGATATTATCTGCCTCACCAAAAGCAGAGCTTAAAGCCATATTGTTATGAATTCTTTTTAGTTTTTCGTTAGAAATGACCAAAATCGAATCTACATTCCTTTTAAGCTGTTCTAAGCCTTCATGAGCCTGTCTCTGCCTACGTAGGCCTTCAAATTTGAAAGGAAGCGTAACAATAGCCACAGTCAGGATTTCCATTTCTTTAGCTATCTTTGCAATAATAGGAGCTGCTCCTGTGCCTGTTCCACCGCCCATACCAGCAGTGATGAATAACATTTTAGTACCATCACAAAGCCATTCTCTGATTTCCTCAATGGACTCAATACAAGCCTGTTTACCTACATCAGGTAATGATCCTGCTCCACGCCCTTCTGTGAGGTTTGTGCCCAAAGGAATTTTTACAGAAACAGGGCTATTTTCCATAGCTTGAGAATCTGTATTACAAATTGCAAAATCTACACCGGTGATTCCCTGTCTGTACATGTGTGATACAGCGTTTCCACCACCGCCGCCTACGCCTATAACCTTAATTATAGATTTATTATTTATTGGTAAATCAAATTTCATTACTTTTCAATTTCATGGATTAAAAAAATAGAATTAAAATTCGGAGTCCGGAACCGTCTCAAAAAAGTCTTTAGTCAATGAATACAATTTACCAAAAATACCCCTTTTAGGCTCTTTAGTCGTCGGCTTATCATTAAAAATTTCTTCTTCTTCAAACTCTTCAACATCCTCTTTGACAGGCTCAGTTGTCTTCACATCCTGAATTTTAGGGTATTCGGTCACAGAACTTATTTTTTTAAATTCTTCTACATAACTGGTCTTCTCGCCTAAATTATCAATCGTGTGTTTTAGCAAGCCTATTGCTGTAGCAAAAATCGGACTAGCCAACTGACTGGAATATCCATGAGCAAGGTGTTCAATAGGGTGACCTACTCGTGTAGGAAGGCCAGTATGCAATTCAGCTAAAAGGTCAATATTCTTTACAAGGCTACCACCTCCTGTCAATACCATACCGGCAAGTAGCTTCCCTTCATAACCAGATCTTCGGATTTCCCAAAGCACATAGTCAAAAATCTCTTCAATACGAGCTTGAATGATTCTCGCCAGGTTCTTTTCTGATATTTCTTTATGATCTCTTCCTTTGAATCCAGGAATCGTAATAATCCTGTTATCCACTATTTCGTCAGCCAAGGCAGATCCAAACTTAATCTTAAGTTTTTCAGCTTGCTCATTCATCACCGTGCATCCCTCACGTATATCTCTGGTAATGACATTGCCACCAAAAGGAATGACACAGGTATGTCTGATAATACCATCTTTAAATATAGTGATATCTGTAGTACCACCACCTATATCTACTAAAGCAACACCAGCTTCCTTCTCATCCACACTGAGTACAGAAGTAGCAGAAGCTATCGGCTCAAGTGTGACATCGGCCACGTCAAGTCCTGCTTTTTCTACACATCTAAGGATGTTTCTACTTGCCGATATCTGACCTGTAATGATGTGAAAATTGGCCTCTAACCTTACACCAGACATACCTATCGGATCGAAGATATCTTGCTCGTCATCAACAGTATATTCCTGTGGTACTACATGGAGTATCTTATCGCCCGGGGGAAGTACAAGCTTATACATATCCTTAATCAACTTGTCGATATCTGTCTGATTGATCTCAGAATTAGAGTCGTGTCTGACAAGAAGCCCGTGATGATGGAGGCTTTTTATATGCTGGCCGGCAATGCCTACATGCACAACTTTAAATTTACATTTTGCATTCTTCTCAGCGATCTCTATTGCTTCCCTTATAGCCTTAACGGTCTTATCTATATTGGAAACAACACCTCGTGAGACACCCTCTGACCCTACAACGCCAAGGCCATCGACTTCAAGCTTGCCATATTCATTGAAATGACCAGCTATAGCGCATACCTTGGTTGTACCTATGTCCAGTGCAACAGCCATATTTTTAAATTTACTTTGGTCGTTCATAGCGCAATTTATTTAATGATGAATATTTTGATTGTTACTAATATTTAATTCTGCAATAAGCGTATCCTGTATCATCGGTTTGATCTTTGGGGCATTAACCGGATCTGCAAGTTCGCCTATAACTTGTTTTGTATAACTTAAATTAAGTGATTTATATCTACTCCACCCTAATTTGGGCATGCCATCTCTATAAAATATTTTCAGATTATCAAATTTAGATCGTATATCTGATGCATCACCAAAAATAATTTTTTCTCTTCCTACCTTTGGCACAAGGACTATATTTTCATTTTCATCACTACCTAGATTTACCTGCTCTATTAAAGCTGATAAAAACGGGTCTTCGGATATATATTTTACCACTTCAAAAACATCTTTCAATTTTGAAGGCTTGTCTGATACAACCATTTTATCAAAAAAAGTATCTTTAACACCAGTCACTATCGGAGTCCTAACCATACTACCCCTGATGTGTGGAACGCGCTCGCCATTTCCATCTATAAAATATTCAACCCCAGAGACAACGATTACCCGCATGATTGGTTTTTTTTGCATTACTTTTACATGGAGGTTGCTATTAGAATCAAAGTACAAATCAGCCTTTTGAATGCGTTTATCATTATTTAGCTTGGCTTCCAATTTTCTGATATCTAATGATTTAATATTTGATTGATTGATGGTCTTACCAGCTGCCAACTGAAGGATTTGCTTTACCTCCTTTTCGTTTATCAGATTTTCGCCCTCCTGCAGTCCGGCAATATCAATGATCAGCGACTGCACTTTTGCGTTATGCTTTCGGAGGACGGCAAAGAACAGCCCGGCTGCTATCGCAACCAACAGCAATGACCATATCGCTGTGTCTCTGACTTTCTTTTTATCTAATTTTCGCCCACTCATTGATTAAAAACTTCGTTATTTAAAATATTTTATTTCTAAATTGATTTATCGTAATAACCCTTTATCTTTTGTACAAATGTGTCAATATCACCAGCTCCCAGCGTAATCAAAACATCAACTTCCGTATCCTCAAGTACTTCCATCAAGGTTGCTTTAGATGCAAGTTTCTTATGTGGATTTAGCATCTTTCCGAATATCAATTCTGAGGTTACTCCCTCGATCGGAAGCTCTCTCGCCGGGTAGATGTCCATTAGGATAATTTCATCTAATTTATCCAGTTCTTCAGCAAATCCATCTGCAAAATCTCTTGTTCGTGTATAAAGATGCGGCTGAAAAATGCCTGTGATTTTCCTTCCGACATACATAGCACGTACAGCATCAATAGCTGCCTTTAGCTCACTTGGATGATGTGCATAATCATCAATATAGACAAAATCAGGCCGATCAATTATTTTTTCAAATCGCCTATGGATTCCTCTAAAACCACGCAAAGATTCCCTAATTTTATCATGGCTAACCCCTTTGAGTAAACCGACTGTAATGGCAACACTGCCATTTTCTGCATTGTGCCGACCCGGCATACTCATTTCAACAGCTTCAATCTTATGGCCCAATCCCTCATAGTCAAACATGTATCTACCATCTTCAACTCTAAAATTATGAATCCTGACATCACCTACTGCATCCTCTCCATACTGATAAATTGTCACACCTCGATCTATCAATGCGTCAAGTTCTACTTGTGCAAAATGCTTCAATAAGCCGTATCTAATAATCAGACATCCACCATCCTTGATATTAGCAGCAAATGCTTTGAAACCAGATATCATAGACGCACCATCACCGTAAATATCCAGATGATCCGGATCCATAGAAGTGATTGCTGCAATCTGAGGACTAAGCCACAAAAACGATCTATCATATTCATCTGCTTCGAGGACTACGATATCGCTTTCACCAATTAAAAAATTACTGTCATAATCTACTGTTACACCTCCTAAAAAAGCTGAGATATCTAAACCACCAGATTTAAGCACATGCGTCACCATCGAACTTGTCGTAGTCTTGCCATGTGTACCAGCCACACATACTGAAAGTTTATCACGGGAAATAATCCCAAGTGCTTCAGCTCGTTTTATCACAAGAAGATTTTGGCTTTTTAACCAATTAAGCTCCAAGTGATCTTTAGGTACTGCAGGTGTGTAAACCACAAGATCTATATCCTTCGGAATCAGGGCAACGTTATCCTCATAATGGATATCCATACCTTCACGTTCGAGCGTCTGAGTAAGAACAGTGCGCGTTCTATCATAGCCAGAGACCTTCTTTCCTATCGAAAGGAAATATCTTGCTATAGCGCTCATTCCGATGCCGCCGATACCGATAAAATAAATATGTCTGTACTGATCCAATTTCATGACACCCTATTTGTACAAACTTTCAAAATTTCTGCTGCAATCTTTTTTGCTGCATCAGGTCGGGCAAAATATAGAATATTATGCTCCAACTCCTTAATTTTTGCTTCATCTTCCAACAAAGCCATTGCCTCTTGAAAAAGCAAATTTTTAGCATCCGTATCCTTGACCATGATAGCCGCATTTTTATCTACCAGAGACTTAGCATTAAATGTCTGGTGGTCTTCGGCCACATTAGGTGAAGGAATCAGAATCGCTGCCTTACCTAGCACAGCTAATTCAGAAATCGTCAGAGCACCAGCCCTGCATACCACAAGATTTGAAGCACTGTAGGCTACATCCATATTATCAATGAAAGGCAGTATTTTGACATGACTACAAGATGATAAACTACAATCCTTAATGCTATCATAGTAGATTTTGCCTACCTGCCAGATAATGTTGATGTCAACCCTTTTTGAGATTGCATCTGCATTGGCCAGAACGGCCTCATTGATCGTTCTGGCACCAAGGCTTCCTCCAAAGATTAAAAGTGTTTTCTTATTTTGATCTAATCCTAAAGTCTTAAGAGCCTCTTGCTGATGTATTTTATTATCCAGTATGTCTTTACGTACCGGATTACCTGTAAATAATATTTTGTCCATTGAAAAAAAGCGATCCATCCCATCATAAGCAACACATATTTTAGCTGCTTTTGCTGCTAGGATTCTATTAGTAATACCGGCAAATGAGTTTTGCTCCTGTAAAACAGTCGGTATCCCTAAAGAATTAGCTATTCTCAATATGGGGCCGCTTGCATATCCACCTACCCCTACGGCCACGTCCGGTTTAAAGTCTCGTACAATTTTCAAGGCGCTGATCATACTTCCCATAAGTTTGAAAGGGAAGAGTACATTTTTCCATGAAAATGAGCGTTGAAATCCTACCACATTTAACCCTTCTATCTTGTATCCCGCTTTCGGGACTTTTTCCATTTCTATTTTGCCATTAGCGCCTACAAACAGCATCTCTGTATCAGGTGATGCTGCTTTAATAGCATCAGCTATCGCAATGGCCGGAAACACATGTCCGCCAGTACCACCTCCACTAATGATTACTCTCGGCATTGGCTTCCATTTTTTCTAATTGTTTTTTCTCATCATACGCCTGTTCTACATGCCTACTCACACTAAGGATAATACCAAAAGAAAGGCAAGTAAACAAAAACGACGTACCACCCATACTAATCATCGGCAAGGTCAAGCCTGTCGCGGGCACTAACTGGACCGAAACTGCTATATTTGCAAATGCCGTAATAACTATATTTAAAGTCAGCCCTAAAGCCAACATCGCGCCGAATGTTTTTGAACATCTCGTCACCAGGCCTACTGTACGGAATAATAGCCATAAGTAGATAGCTAAAATCACTGCTCCACCAAAAAAGCCATATTCTTCGCAAATGATAGCATAAATAAAATCTGCATATGCATAAGGCAACAAATTTCTTTGATTACTATTGCCTGGTCCTAGGCCTGTAAGCCCTCCCTCCGCGATAGCTATCTTAGACTGTACAATCTGATACTGACCATCCGAATACATAAATTCGTGTATTCTTTTAGCCCATACTTCTGTTCTGAAATGGTCGGGAAAATATTGACCTCCAATATAAATCGCAGCAAAAATCAATCCACCCAAAAACAATAGCAGGAAAACGTATTTCATCGATATTCTACCTATAAATATCATCGTAAATGCAGTTGCAAATAAAAGCAAAGCAGTTGACATATTGGATGGTGCAATCAAAGCACAAATACCCACAACCGGCAAGATCAAAGGAACAAAAGCATCCTTAAAACTTTTTATATAATCCTGCTTCATTGCAAGAGAACGAGCAACAAACAGAATCAAAGCAATCCTAGCAAAATCAGAAGTCTGAAATGACAAATCCAAAAATGGTATCTTTATCCATCGCGACGCATCATTAACTTCAGCTCCAAAAAAAGCAGTATATACCAGCAACGGAACAGCAATAACCATCAGGATAGGTGCCAGCTTGGCATATATCATATAATGCAATTTATAAGCAGTATATGTAATGAGTAAGCCTGTGGCAATAAACAACAACTGTCGAACTAAAAAATACTCTGTGCCATGGCTCGTATTGTACTTGTAAACCTGACTTCCGGACGTACTATATACAATTAGCAAAGAGAATAATGACAACAATGCCACTATCAACCATATCGCTCTATCGCCCTTTAAATTGTAATATAATTTAGGTACACTCATCGTATTTACTTGTGATTATAGGTTAACCGTCCTTTTAAATCCAATACCGCCGCTTTAAACTGGTCACCTCTGTCCATATAATTTTTAAACAAATCGAAACTCGCACACGCAGGTGATAGAAGGACTACGTCTCCCTCATCAGCAAAACTTAGTCCTATCTCCACTGCTTCTGACACCTTAGTTGTTTCGACTATTGTAGATATCCACGGTTTGAAAAATGATTTCAATTTTTCATTATCCACCCCGAGACATATCAATGCATTTACTTTTTCCTTGATAATTGGCAGCAATACATCGTATTCATTTCCCTTATCCGTACCACCAGCAATCCAGATTACCGGCTTTTCCATTGCATCAAGCGCATAGAACACGGAATCAACATTTGTTGCTTTACTGTCATTGATAAATTCTACACCTTGTATCAAACCACAAACTTCTAATCTGTGCGGAAGATTTACAAAGTTTTTTAATCCAGCAGCTATCTGACGTTCTGAAAAACCTAATATCCTACAAGCTGCCACGACACTCATTGCATTCAACAGATTATGCTTACCCTTTATGCTAATCTCAAAATTGCCCATACCGTCCAGAGAAGCTATACCATTTATATATTGCTCCTTTTGAATGACGACTGATTGAGCTTTGAGCGTATATGATTTCAATTTATTAATAATTTCCGTATCATCACCATTGTAAACAAAATAATCCTCAGGAGTCTGATTCATTGTAATTCTAAACTTAGAATCAACATAATTAGCCATCGTATAATCATATCTGTCTAAGTGATCCGGTGTTATATTCAGTAAAATTGCTACATCAGGTCTGAATTTATCTATATTGTCAAGCTGAAAGCTAGACACTTCCAATACAATCATCTCCGGTTGACCTTCGGCAACGATCCTAGCAAAACTCTTGCCGTAATTCCCACCGAGTGCAACATCAACTCCTGCCTGCCTCAGCACATGATACATCAATCCGGATGTTGTCGTCTTGCCATTGGAACCAGTAACAGCAATAATATTGCCTTCGTAATACATGTATCCAAATTCGATTTCAGAAATAATATTTTTACCTGCTTCAACCAATTGTAAGATGACCGATGCTTTATCAGAGATGCCCGGACTTTTAATAATCAAATCACTCGATAACAAACGATCCATCGTATGGCCTCCTTCTTCAAAAGGAATATTGTGATCAGCCATTTCCTGCTTAAAAGTGTCCGCAATGACTCCAAAATCAGAAACAAAAACATCCATTCCCTGCATCTTAGCAAGTAATGCAGCCCCTATACCACTTTCTCCAGCTCCTAATATTGTAACTTTTAAGATCATTATCGAATTTTTAAAGTGATGATAGAAACAATGGCCAGCAAGATACCTATGATCCAAAATCTCGTCACAATTTTGGCTTCATGCATTCCAGACTTTTGAAAATGGTGGTGAAGAGGTGACATTTTAAATATCCTGCGGCCTTCACCATATTTTTTCTTTGTATATTTAAAATAGCTTACCTGTAAGATTACTGATAGGTTTTCTGCTACAAATATCCCACATAATACAGGAATAAGTAACTCTTTCCGGAGTATAATAGCCAGAACAGCAATAATACCACCAATAGTCAAGCTACCTGTATCGCCCATAAACACGCGCGCCGGATAGGAATTATGCCAAAGGAATCCAATACAAGCCCCTAAGAAACACGCCGAAAACACCACTAGCTCAGCAGAGTTTGGGATATAAAAGATATTAAGATAATCTGCTGTGATGGTATTACCCGAAACATAGGCAAAAACACCAAGTGTAGCGGCTATCACCGCCGATGTACCGGCAGCCAGTCCATCAATACCATCTGTAAGATTAGCGGCATTAGATACTGCAGTCACTATAAATATCACAATCAATGTAAAGATAATGGATAGCCACAAATCAACATTATCACCTAAAAACCCAACTAAATATTTATAATCAAAATTGTTATTCTTAAGGAATGGTACATTCGTAAGCGTAGATTTGACATAAGCCATGTCTGTCATACGACTGATATCATTGACTCGTGGTAGTGGCAGTTGATATTCTTTCACGATTTTATAACCACCAGCCTTTGCTTCGGCAGCAGTCATACGAATGACGACATCATTGGATAGTAACATGGTCAAGCTAACGATAAGTCCAAGTACTATCTGCCCGAATACCTTCGTCTTTCCGCTTAATCCTTCTTTATTTTTCTTAAAAACCTTGATATAATCATCAGCACCACCAATCAGCCCAAGCCAAACCGTAGTTCCTATCATGAGCCAAATATAAACATTAGTCAGGTTTGCTAATAAAAGAGTGGGAATTAATATCGCCATGATAATGATGATACCACCCATCGTCGGAGTACCTTCTTTAGCTTTCTGCCCATCCAAACCCAATTCACGAACAGTCTCACCAATTTGAAGGCTTTTCAACTTATTGATGATACGTCCACCAAATATAAGAGATATAATTAAAGATAAAATAATACCAAATGCAGCACGAAACGTGATATATTGAAATAGTCCCGCCCCAGGCAGTTTATGGTATTTATCAATATATTCGAAAAAGTGGTACAACATTTGTATATAGATTATAAGATTTTATGTATTTTATTGTTATTAATTGTTTTGTTAGAAATTGAAACTTCAGATCATCTAAATTTTAACAGCGCAGTGAGATTATTTGAAACTTTTTTCAAACATGGCTCACTGCAACTGTTAAACCAACCTGAGAATGAAATAGAACCTATATCTTTTTGATTTTGTAAAATATCAGAGTTATGATTTACTCTAAATATTCCTGCAAAATCAGTTTATCGTCAAAAGGAAACTTTTCCCCTTTTATCTCCTGATAATTTTCATGACCTTTGCCGGCAACGACGATGATATCTCCAATTTGAGCCATCATAACCGCCGTTTTAATTGCTGCTTTTCTATCCGATATACGGATCATTTTTTTCTTTTCATCTGCATCTAAACCTGCTTCCATATCATCCAGTATCGCTTCCGGATCCTCAGATCGCGGATTGTCACTTGTCAGGATGGCTACATCTCCCAGATCACATGCTATTTTACCCATAAGTGGGCGTTTTGTTCTATCTCTGTCACCGCCACATCCTATGACTACAAACATTCTGGAATTTGCAGCACGGATCTCTTTGACTGTCTCTAAGACATTCTCAAGGGCATCCGGTGTGTGTGCATAATCAATGATAGCGATCTTAGATCCATCAGCAGATATAACCCTGTCAAATCTACCGTTAGCACCTCTTAGTCCGCTCATCAATGCGAGAACTTCGTCCGACTCGATCCCTAATTCACAAGTCGCTCCATAGACAGCTGCAATATTATAAGCATTAAAAGCACCTATCATTCTAAAATGCGCTTCCACATCATTAATCTTTAGGTGTAGTCCATGAACCGAATTTTCAATTATTTTTATTTTGTAATCTGCCATAGACCTAACAGCATACGTCCGCTTCTTTGCTTTAGTATTCTGTAACATGACCAGTCCATTTTTATCATCTGCATTTACAAGTGCAAAAGATTCCGATGGTAAGCTATCAAAAAATGATTTTTTAGCATTAATGTAATTGAGCATGGTACCGTGATAATCTAAATGATCCAAGGTCAAATTAGAAAAAATAGCACCTACAAACTTTAGACCAGCTATACGCTGCTGATGAGCAGCATGAGAGCTCACTTCCATAAAGACATACTCACACCCAGCATCCCGCATATCAGCTATCAACTTGTGTAAATGAATCACGTCCGGTGTCGTATGCGTCGATGGTATCACTTCCTCGCCTATCCTATTTTCTACTGTAGAAACCAATCCACACTTATACCCAAGGTTGCTCATCAATTGATAAAGTAATGTAGCAATGGTCGTTTTACCATTTGTACCTGTAACACCTACGAGTTTAAGAAGGTAGCTTGCCTGTCCATAAAAATTATGAACCAAAACACCTGTATAACCGCGTACATCATTACATTCTATATAAGTAACACCCTCTACTTTATCATTGACCGATTCGCAAATGATGCACACAGCACCCTGATTGATAGCTGCATCAATAAACTGATGACCATCCACGATGCTTCCCTTGAAGGCAGCATATACCGATCCTTGCTTTACAAATCTCGAATCTATACAAATATCACTAATCATGATATCTGTCGATCCCTTGATACGGGCTTCAAACCCTGCCGGCAATATGTCAAATAACTTTTTGCTCATTTTGAATCATTAAAATTTGATTAATCTAAATAAAGAATAACCTGATTGCCACGAGCGGCTGTACCTGGTGGTACCGATTGTTGTCGTACTTTTCCGACACCATTTACTTTTACACTAAGTCCTGCATATTCCATTAAATATACAGCGTCTCTTATTCCCATACCCCGAACATCGGGAACTAAAGATATTTTTATTTTTTTATCTTCCAAAATCATTGCATTGGCGGATGGATCAAGTACAGAAAATGGTGCATTAGACTCGTCCTTATACTTGATATTCAAATAATCGAGCACAGTATTAAAATCACTATGAAATCCAATGGCCTTTCCCGGTACACCAATGGCAGCATATACTGATTCATTTAATGATCTCACCTGCTGCGTTTTCATAGTATAGACCCGCTCGGCTATATTTTTAAATACTGGTCCTGCTACATAGGAACCATAATATGCTCCTCCTCGTGGATCATACACGACTACAATCATCGAATACATCGGGTTTTCGGTAGGAAAATATCCACAAAAACTGGCATTATAGCGGGCATAATCAGTTTTGTCAGCATAATTAACCCGAGAAGTACCCGTCTTTCCTGCGATACTTACATATTCGGAGAATAAGCCTTTACCTGTTCCCTTAAGCACTACATTTTCCAGCAGTTGTTTAGCTTTCTTAATATTATCGGGCTTAGCGATCTGAGCTCTAAGCACTACAGGTTCAAACTTCTTTACTATTTCATTTCCCTTTTTGATCTCCTCAACGAGATAAGGTTTCATCAGCTTGCCACCATTTGCCACGCCGTTATAAAAATTAAGCATCTGTAATGGTGTCATCATGAGTTCGTACCCATGTGCCATCCACGGCACGGTAGTACTATACCATTTATCCTTATCCTTGACAGGATCTTTGACGATTGGCAAGGGTTCTCCCAATATATCTATACCTGTAGCCTGATTAATACCAAATTGTTTTAACCGCTTAACCCATTGCAACCTACCATCTCTTGAATTGTACAGGTCATTGGCAACTGTTGCAATACCGACATTAGAAGATATTTCAAACGCTTCTGACAGTGGTGTCAGCCTCTTTCCGTGTTTTTCTGAATCATACATAACATGATCCGCAAAGCGCTTTGCTCCATAATTCAAATCAATGAGCGTATCTAAATTAGTAACTCCATCTTCCATTGCCGCAATAATGGTCGCCAATTTCATTGTAGAGCCAGGCTCACTAAGTCTTGTCACCCCTAAATTATACATTTCGTAATAAGAACTGTCTGCGGCTCTGGTAAGATTTGAAATAGCCTTAATGGCACCTGTACCGACTTCCATTAGAATAGCTACTCCGCCTTCTGCACTATTTTTCTTGACAGCTTTGAGCAATTCATGGTGTAGGATGTCCTGCATATCTATATTAAGTGTAGTATAAATATCCTCACCAGTTTTGATTTCATTTTCCGATGGATCATAAACAGGTACCCATACATCCTTTTCACCAAAATTATTAGGTAATCTCTTCATGAGTCGCTGATCGCTCGGACCCTTTAGGAGTTTATCAAAATATCCTTCCAGTCCTACCTTATCAGCGTTTTCCCTATCGACGCCAATAGTACGTGAGGCCAACTCTCCATATGGCTTTACACGCTTGCCATATCTACTTTTAACCAAACCACCCCGATAAGATCCTAATCTCAATATCGGCGCCTGCTTTAATTTAGTAAAGGCATCGATATCCAAACCTTTTGCTATAAAGAAATACCGATTGCCCTTCTTACGTGCAGCCTTCAGATCTTTTAACCATTGATCCTTAGATTTAGGTTTGATATACATTGGATCAAAAGTAGATAGAACATAAGCAAGAGAATCAACACCTTTAGAGAAATCATCCTCCTTAATCACACTCATATCCATCCTAACCTCAAAGAACTGTAAGGAAGTAGCCAGCAAATTGCCTTCTTCGGCATAAATATTGCCTCTGTCAGCATCTACAGTCTTCCATTTTACATTGACCTCACCCTTTTGACGCCATTTATCTCTTTCGATAATCCCAACTTTGAATACTTTAAAAAGAATCACGACGGATGCTATTGCAAAGCAAAACATCACAATATAAGCCCGCCAAAGTAATTCACGTTTTCTGTCCATGGGATCTATCTGTACTTTCTGATTATCGCTCTATTTATTATTTATTAATTTTCTCTGCTACAATTTTATACGGTGGATTTGTGGATGGTTTTAATCCAGAATCCTTTACTTTGTCTTCAATTTGCGATTGTATGCTACCCTGCATCACCTCTTGTTTTAAATTAAGAGCTCTCCACCTAATATCCTTTACTTCTTGCTTCAGTACTTCAGTCTTTCGAACTGCCTTTTCAGAAGCATGGGCATTGGATATATAAATCACACCAAGCAAAACAAGGTAGCACACAAATGGCAAATTAACAAAAATCCACTCGACCCATTTCAGTCTAAAAAGTGTAGCTTTCTTATCCTGGAAATTAGCCATAAAAATGAATTTGTTTTATCTTAAAAATTTATCCTTACCATCATATACAATATCTACATTGGTAGTACCTGGTACGTTGTGGTTTAATAATAAAAAGCAATCAAAGTTGCTAATTATTTTTGCATCCTGATGTTAAAATCAAAGTTTTTCAGCTATCCTTAATTTTGCACTTCTGGCACGAACATTTCTTTTTTGTTCTTCCTGACCTGCCATGATGACTTTTTTGTCCACCAGCGCAAAAGGTCTGTAAATATTGCCAAAATCATCTTTGACTACTACACCTTCCACATTGCCGGTTTTAAAAAAGTTTTTCACCATTCTGTCTTCAATACTATGAAAAGTTATCACTGCAAACCTACCACCAAGCTTCAGGATCTTAAGTCCATCCTCAAGCATATCCTGCAATGCGCCGATTTCGTCATTTACTTCAATACGAATCGCCTGATACACTTGAGAGAGATACTTCATCCTGGGTCCTATCAGATTCCTATCAAGGATACTGTTAAGGTCACCGGTAGTACGGATTGCCGAGATTTTTCGTTGAGATACAATCGCTTTTGCCAGTGTTTTGGCATTGCGCACCTCACCATACTTACTCAGCAACATCGTAAGTTGCTCCTCTTCATACGTATTCAATACATCAAAAGCTGTAAACTCTGAGTCTCCATTCATGCGCATATCCAGAGGCACATCAAATCTGTAGGAAAATCCCCTATCAGGGACATCCAACTGATGTGATGACACACCAAGATCAGCTAAAATACCATCCACTTCTGTCACTCCTTCCAATCTCAAATACTTACGTAAATATCTAAAATTAGAATTGATCAAAGTAAAACGGTCATCAGCTGGCGCATTGTCCAGAGCATCAGTATCCTGATCGAATGCATATAAACGCCCGATAGCGTCTAACTTGTCCAATATCGATCGAGAGTGCCCACCTGCACCAAATGTCACGTCAACATAAATACCTTTCGGTCGGATTTTGAGATTGTTTATACTTTCGTCCAAAAGAACAGATACATGATAATCATTCATGTTACAGTCATTATTCAGGTTTATCTATATTAAAATTCATCTCTGCTAATTGTGTAAAATCATCCGGCTCATTAGCGAGCATCTCTTCGTATTTGTCTTTAGCCCAGATCTCTATCTGATTTTGATATGCATAGAGTACTACGTCTTTATCTATACCTGCATATTCCATCAGCGAGTCCGGAAGATTGATACGCTCAGATGTATCTATTTCCAATTCTGTCGCTCCACGATAAAAATACCTGATTGCCTGCCTTTGCTGAGCAATGTAAATGTTCAATTGATTGATTTCCTTTGTCTTCATTTCCCATACGTCTATGGGGTACAACATCAAGTGTTTTTCAAAGCCCCGGTTGATGACAAATTTGAGATTTTCGTCGCCGCTAATCTGCTTAAGCAATGCACTAGGCATTTTAAGCCGACCTTTAGCATCAAGCTTACAGTCATACTCACCGAGAAATTGATATGTTTTCACACTTTCAGTTGGTTGATAACACAAAGGTAGTACTAATTCCCACTTTTTCCCACTTTTTCCCAAAAAAATGCATTTTTTAGAAAAATATATGTAATTTTTTTATAATTTGTTAATTCGTATAATCAATTTTATTACACAGTGTAAAGGATTTGATTACAAAACAAGGATTTTACTCATTTTTGAGCGTCTCCATAAATAGATCATATCAATTAAATATTACACAAAATTATATATAATTTATATAATACCAAAATTTAATTTATTTAATAATGATAATTAATCATTTATATATAAAATCGATAATAATCTATCTATATATTAAATTTAATATAGTGTAATAAAAATATATAGAGTGGCTGCTATATCTTAAAATATCTACCCATTACGCACGTCTTTTTTATGCAGATTAAACAATCAAGCACTATTCGTCTATAAATATCCAAATCTTATCCTCGTATATGGATGCATAAGTGTGTGTATATATAACGTAAGCTTGAAATAAAAAAAGTAAGGAATACGACGGGTTTTCATTTCCTTGTTAGGGCAAAGGCGTGGTTAAACCGTCTTTAATACAGTTTTCCCTCTCAGGCGAAATGACAATAACTAAGAGCGGGAAACCATTTCGAACGAAGTAAACAATCTAACAACATTTGATACTTGAAATCCATAGCCGCTTATCATTTTTTGTCCAAAAAAAAACATCCATAGCTCATAACTTAAAATTCAAAGTGTCTAATGCTTTGCTACTTTGCCTAAATTTTGGCAGTCTTACGTCAAACTCACGTAATACCCATATTAGCTTTGTTATACTCACCATGGGGCTACTTTCCAATAATTGTAGAAAACCGGAATGGTAGTTTTCATATTTCAATGGCTGGCTATGCTCTTTATCAAAAATGTATATGCTTATAGTTATCTATATATATCTTATTTTCAGCATTATGGCCTGTTTTTGTAAAGCCTAGCAGTAACCTGTAACTATCATAATTATTGGGTGAGGTTTTATTGGTTACATCTATATAAATGCGATTCCAATCTGATCGCGCAGGAACAAACAAAAAGTATTCAATGGTAGTAATCGTTCCTAATGTTTTAGCAAGGCCAACGGCTATTTCTCCTTCGCCTTTATAGTCAAATTCTATATAACTGCTACCACGCAGATTTTGACCTTTATAAACTTGATTTTCACTACCAATCTCAGTAAAAACACCTGCTTTTGTCAACGTAATAACACCACATTTTTTACCTGTTCGGCTCATTGCATCCGTAACAGTCAGACGAGCTTCTGAGTTGGGATCCAGATAATGATTAAAGATATTACCTTCTTCAAAGCCTTCATTTACTGAAAATTTGCAGTCGTCCAGATATCTAAATATCAGTGGAATTGTATATATCTTTAATGGTTCTGGTTTGAGTTTTACTTCTATTGATTTAAAAAAAGGATACAATACTGGTGTATCATTCATACCATCTTTTCTGATGCCGGGTACAATCACAATTTCAGAGTCCTTATCTTCCCATTTCAAAGGTACCTTAGCCGGCAATGGAAATACTCCTTGGATTTGGCCATCGGCAAACACCCATATATCGGTTATCTTTTGGCTACCAAGTGTATTTGATCCAGGTTCAAATACCTGTACGTCCTTCAAATCTAAATAATAAGGGACAGGCATATCTCGATCAGTAAGACCACATGACCAGTGGACTGCAAAAAATAATACTCCGAATACTATATATTTTATTCTACTCACTATTGATTGATTTTATCTTCGATAATATGCGCCAGTTCTAACGCTCTAAAGCCATCGTCTATTGTTACTTTTACTGGAGTATTATGTACCACAGCTTCATAAAAGTCAGCAAGTTCGTCTTCAATAGCATTATTCTTCATAATATCCGGATTGTCAATCCAGAGCCTTTTTTCACCATCTTTAGTCTGAATCGTCATTCCATCATAATCGTCCGCCACATCATCAATCTTGATAATCTGAGCCTCTTTATTTAAAAAATCAAGGCTGATATAGGCGTCTTCCTGAAAAACACGTATCTTCCTCATATTTTTCATACTGATACGAGAAGCGGTTAGGTTGGCTACTGCACCATTAGCAAATTCTATTCTGGCATTGCAAATATCCGGCTTCCTACTTACTATGGAGACGCCACTGGCACGTACTTCTGTCACCTCTGCCTTAATCATATGTAGGATAATGTCGATATCGTGAATCATCAGATCCAAAACAACAGACACGTCCGTACCACGTGGATTAAAGACCGACAAACGATGAGCCTCTATAAATTTAGGATTAAAATGAACATCTTTTAATGAGAGAATTGCCGGATTGTATCGCTCTACGTGACCTACTTGTACTTTGACACCTTTCTCCTTTGCAAGTCGAACTAATTCGCCCGCTTGAGAAGTTAACGCTGTCAATGGTTTTTCTATAAATACGTGTTTTCCAGCTTGGATAGCTTGTACAGCAATTTCATAATGATATATGGTAGGGCTAACGATATCTACACAATCTACAGCCTGAATCATAGCTTCCAGAGAATTAAAAATAATTAAGTCCGGATGGGTTTCTCTTACAAATTGTACAGATGACGGCTCAGGATCATACACACCGATGAGTTCGAAAGGCGTATTGAGGAGACACTTCAAATGAATTTTACCTAAATGGCCTACACCTGCTAATCCTATCTTCAAGACAATAATAATTTTATAAACTTCTCAATATAAATCCGATAACGACAATCGTCACGACTATAACGATTGCTTTCCATACAGATTTTTTGATATGATTGCTAAAAGCCAAAATGTCGTCTTGTAGCTTAGGATAGCGTGGTAAAATTTCCGCTTCCATCTTCGCCTTGTTAAAGATATGTGCTGCACCAAACTCTACCCTATTGTTAACCAACACTTTGTAAATTTTTAAAATCTTCGACCGAAAATAGAAGTTTAAAAAAAACAGTGCCACAAAAAGACCAACAGCTAAAAACACCAAAATATCCGTCATGAATAAACTATAAAATGAATGCAAAGCTACAGAAAAAAATAGTTTTATCCTGCTATGTACTCAAATAGTATGTAATATCACTAAAGTCAAGACATATGGCAACCCTCCCATCAATCGAATAATATATAAAACCTTTGGTGAACGTCACCAATAGAAAACAAATATTTTAATTCTCCTCTCTACTTCCTCACCACCTTACCTTCTTTCACTACCACCTCGCCATCCCTTAATATCCAGGCGTATATCCCTGCTGGCAGGTGACGCAGGTCTATCGTGTTTTGTCCGTAGTAGATCCGCTGTGTGGCTACTGTCCTGCCCTGCATGTCCACGATCGCTATCTGACCCGATGCCGGTATGTACTCGCCCAGCGTCACTAATAGGTAGTCCCTTACAGGATTAGGGTATAGCGTCACCTCCGCAGCGGATGTTCCTGCATCATCAACACCGCTTGTACCCAGCGTGATAGCTCTGCATACTGTGTTGCTACTGTTTTCATTGCTCACTGTAAGGCAGACACGGTAGGTGCCCTTAGCCGGGAAGGTGTGATATGGATGCTGCATCGCTACCTTAGGGCTACCGTCACCAAAATCCCAGCTCCATATCTCAGGTCGGTAGTAGCTCACGTCTGTAAACCGCAGCCGTAGATAGTCCGTACTGTCTGCCTCGTAGCGGTACTTAGCCACCGGATGATTATCTATGCCCAGCGTATCACAGGCTGACCCGTCTTCCGGACCCATCCGGTACGGTGGGAAGTTAGGAATACCGCGGGATATCACCGTAGGCATCACCACAGAATGCTGCCGCACCTCACACGCCTCGCCCCGCTCATCCGGGTACTCGATCACACTCATCATACGCGTACTAGCTGACCCGGGTGATACATAGATCCGTCCGTCCGGTGCTAAGCCTAAGTAACAAAAAGCCACAGGCCTGCCCCACCCAGTCGGATTCTCTGGAAAAATATACTCATAACCGTCATAGGTCGCTACTCGTCTTTCTGTTTTAAACGGCTCTGCTATACTTAGATTGTACTGGTAGATATATAGCCGGTTACACATATACAGGTAGCGGCTATTGGGTGAAAAGCTCACACCCATACTAAAACCATGCGACAAATCCACTACCTTCATCGAGCTGTCATACAACTGACCTGTACACCTGTCAAATCTGCTTAATAACAGTCTTGCACCACTTTTAATCATTTCCCCACCTGCAAACCAGGACACCCAGTTGCCATCCGGCGACACATATACCTGTCCGATGCCACCTTCCGGCAGCGTATTTGGCATACCAGTATGATATCTCGTATGGAAGTGGATGCCCTTTGGGTCTGACAGAAATACATTCGCCTCTATACCATTGCGCCGAGGCGCTATCAGCCACCAGTCACGGCCATTGCCATGTCGCACTGCCGTGATACTTCCTGACAATGAATCTTCCAGTATCTTTATATCCTTCGCTATCAACGTCCCTTCCTTATTTTGATTACCTACATCAAACAGGGCATTTAATATCTGATAATTATTATAAAATGTATTGGATCTGTCAAAGGTCGTGTAAAATATATAGTATCTGTCTGCTATAGTGGGGTGTGGCAAGATTAGCGCAACCTGAATACCACCTATCCCGCTAGGAATAATCACCCCATTCCACTCTAATTTAAAATATTCCCAATCCGGACCATAGTTGATCGTATCTGCTATAGGTCGGTCGTACTGGTTATAGATCACCATCCCATTACTATAGGCAAGCATCTTACCCTCTGCGTCACATACGCTACTATTACAGTCGTTAAAATCCAGAAATCGATTGGGGTCGTAGTATATTTTTGGAGGATCATAATTAAAATCGATATTGCTTGCGCCCAGCGTCGTATCTGCTGCTCTTTCCGGCAGGACGATATCGTAAGGGGCATCCCCATAGAGCCATATATAATCTTGCTTCTGCCCTTTGCCTATTCCATACCATAATACCGATATAAATACTATGGTAATCATCCTTATATTAATTACTTGTTTCATTTCCTTTTATTTTATTATAGGGATGGCAAAAGTACTTTTGCCATCCCATATATTATTTTATCTATACTTAGTCTATTCTGATGAATTTTCCACTATCCTTGATACCCTTGCGGTATAATAGTTGATATTGATATACGCCTGCCGGTAGGTTGCTAAGCTCTATCGTTGTCTCGACTGTATGCATGTCTATATCTGCCTCATACCGGATCTGTCCCAGTATATCCGTGATGAGGATGTGGTCTGCTGCTATCCCGGTATGCTGTATATATAACGTACCGCCCGTAGGATTTGGATAGACCTTCACTTTAGCGGGTTCTTTGCTGCTGCGCGCTGCTACCTCTGGTGTACAGGCCTCATTGAGCAGCGCTAAGGCTTCCATGCCATATTTAGGGTTTTTAATCAGATTCATACTACATTGTCCCCATCCTACATCCGGAGATAGTAGTATCCAGATAAAAGTTAAAAAATTTAGGGTCGCAAAGCGACGGACAACGGACAACGGACAACGGACAACGGACAACGGACAACGGACAACGGACGACGGACGACGGACGACTAAAACATTATTACTTAACATAACACTTAAAT
>CAZCTQ010000036.1:0-34449 GCA_964501555.1 uncultured Aureispira sp.
ACTATTTTTTCTACTAAATCTTTGGACCATTTAAAAATATAATGGGTATAAAATTAAAGATGGATAAACACATTGAAATCCTATCATTGTATTTTTTTGCCAGGCGCTCAGATTGATCAAATCCCAATAGCTATCTTATTGTTTTAGCTTTCTTAATCCGGAATTGTCATTGTTCGTAAAATGGTTTACTTGTCAGAATTCCTTGACATTCGTCAGTACCCATTGTCATACTTGCTAATTATTTACTTTTTTCTTGCACTAACTCATCAAGTAGCATTGTCATATTTTTAGTTAGATTTTTTCGAGAATATCGATCTATTTGTGAAGAAATCATATCTTGACCTGAGGGGTTTTGGATAAAATGATCGTATTGCTGTTCTAAAAATTGTTTGATCCCTTGGATGTTATTATAATCATATACAGTATTATGTCCACTACTAAGCAGGATGTCGGCGGCATCACCATTTTCAGGACCAATAGTAAGAATAGGCCTATCAGAAGCAAGATATTCAAATATTTTACCTGGAAGGATGGACAGATTATTACTTGTTTTATTAATCATCAGCAAGAGGACTCTAGCTCTATTTTGATAGCTAATAGCTTCTTTATGACTGACATATCCGACTAAGTCAACCTGATCTTCCAAATTGTGTTTTTTGACGCTATTAAGTATGACTGCTTCCGGTTTACCTACAAGCTTAACCTTTAAGATGTTTACTAATGGATGACGGGTGGCTTTAAGCTCTGAGATAGCCTGCCATAGACCTTCTGGGTTTCTTGAATCATTCATTGTTCCTATATGTACGATCGAAAAGATCTTATCTAAGGTTTCGCTATGATTGTTTCGGTCTGCATCGTCAAACCCATTCGTAATGACAATTTTTTTTGTATTAGTTATTGGGTTAAGGTCTTTTGCCATTGTTTTACCTACCGCTACGATGGCATCACAAGTGTCTAAAACACGTTTTTCAAGCGTTTTATGCCTATTTTCTGCCCATCTGGTGAGGTGTAAATCGTCAAAATAATCTATCTGTGTCCATGGATCTCTATAATCTACTATCCAAGGTATCGGATGAGCCTCATGTACACGCAGTGCAATCATGTGGCAACTGTGTGGCGGGCCGGTGCTTATCATCGCATCGATTGGATGCTCTTGAAGATAGGAGATAAGGTGCTTAGAAGCAGGACGTATCCATAGTGATTTTGCATCGGGAATAAATAGATTGCCTCGAATCCAAACAGCTATTTTATCTTTTAAGCCCATTTTTTTTCCCTGAGACAGAAAATTAGCGTCTATTTTTTCATTTTTTTTCTTTCCTGTAAATTTTTTATACCATTCGTATGGTTCTGTAATGGGTGACTTGATTACTTCAATGTTTTTAGGTAAATCCTCGCCTATTTGCTTATCGATAATAGGATAATCACCATTTTCTGCGGTAAATATCACAGGTTCCCAACCAAAATCACGTAGGTATTTGGCAAATTTTACCCAGCGTTGTACGCCGCTACCACCAGCTGGTGGCCAGTAATATGTAATGATCAGAACCCTTTTACGCATATAATATTACTTTAAGCTATGGCTGGCTTATCTTCTTTCCTGATACTTTTGAAAATTACAAATGCCAGAAATGCCAATAGCAATGCCGAACTAATAAGACTGATTTGCTCACCTGCATAGTAGGATTGTGGCTTAAACTCAAAGGTAATGGTATGTTTGCCAGAAGGCACTTTCATACCTCTAAGCAAGTAATCTACTCGGATATGCTCTACTGGTTTACCGTCTAAATATGCCTGCCATCCCATATTGGGGCCGTAATAAATCTCTGAAAATACAACAAATTGATCACTTGTAGCATCACTGTCATATTCTATTTTATTTGGAGAATAGCTCTTTAAAGCAATTGTACCATTTTTTGAAAGTTGTAAACCTTGGATATAATCCTTGTACTCCTGATTGACGATAGCTTCGCCGGCAGGGTCAAAATGTGTGAGAGAATCCATCTCTGTTTTGGCATCATTGACGATCACAAATTCATTAATAAACCAAGCATTGCCTAAAGCCGCTGGATTGCGTTGTACAGAAGGCTTATCATCAGGACCTTTACCTATAAAGTACTTGGTATTAAGCATATTAAACACGGCCATATTATTTTTTGTGATCTGATGGTCTATCAAATCCTGATAGCGCTGCATTTTGACGGCACTATAGCCACCTATAGTTTTATGAAAATAGGATGAAGATGCGGAGTTAAAGGTATTGATAGTCGCATCTAAAACTCTAAAATTAGGGTCTTTATCCTGCAAAATCTGAATATCCACTTCTCGTGGCTGGAATTCTGTTTTATAAGTACTTTTACTGACAAAATCCTTCTTATCTAAATAGCCTTTGCCTACCTGAAAGAGGTCAATGACTCCAAATACTGTTAGCGCAGCAATCATAACTACACTCGTCAGTTTTTCTTTGAGATATGCATAGATGATACCTGCTGCTATCAGTATAAAAAACAAACTTCTGAGCGCTGATGAGGTAATCATGGAAGCTCTCTGATCCAAGATTGCATTTTTTAAATCTGCAGGATACTGTTCGTCACTGGATGTAGCCAGATTAAAGAAGGATGGGCCTGCTATCCACATAATGAGCGCAATGCCTCCAAGGATACCCGTAGTTATCATTAATGGTTTTAGATATTTGGTTTTATCCTTGTCTTTTATTACTTGCGATAAGCCGATAGCACCGAGCAGTGGGATGAAAATAGCCGTAATACTCAGTATCGAACTCGGTGCTCTAAATTTATTGAAGACTGGGAGATAGTCAAAGAGCAATTTATTGAATATCTCAAAGTTTTTACCTAATGATATCAGTGAAGTGAGCAACACGACGGATAGAATCCACCATTTGACTTCGCCTTTGACGATAAATAAGCCCAATACAAACAGCAAAAAAGCAATCACACCATAATATACAGGACCACTTGTAAAGGGTAAGGATCCAAAATAAGTGCCAAACTGGAATGGTTGTCTTTGTCCGACAGCCTTACCTAATGAAGATTTTCCATCTAACCATTCGCCAGAACCACCACCTACTACTTTAGGTATAAATCCAGCTAAAATATCGCCCATACCATTGCTCCATTGCATGGCATAATCCCACTCTAGGCCGCCCTTTTTGTTAGCATGTGTAGTTGATTGAGGGTCGTCCTGAATAATCTGTCCGCCACGCATAGTAAATTTGGTGTATTCATAAGTCGTCCAAAGCTTAGAAGCAGATGCACCTATAGCTAACACGGCTACTAAAGCCATAATCCCCATCCCTTTTGCAAATGAAGCAATTTTATTTTCTTTGATTGCATTAATCAAATGGATAAGTACTAAAATAGCTAAACAAAGCGCCAAGTAATACGTCATTTGTGGGTGATTAGCTGCGATGTTGAGTCCTAGGGCTACCCCAAATACGGCAGCACCCACTAAATACTTCTCTCTCAACACTAGCAAGACCCCAGCGATAACAGGAGCACTTGTCATGATGGCCATCACTTTCGAATTGTGCCCGGCTTCAAATAATATAAAATTATTGGTAGAGAACCCAAATAACAAGGCACCGAGCAGGCTCAGCCATGGATTAACTCTAAGTAAAAGTAATAACAGATAGAATCCCAACATTCCAAAGATAAAATATCCTGCGGGTCGTGGTATAAAAAGTTGTCCCGCTTTTTCGACATATTGCAGGAGGTTGTTTTTAGCACGTGCCGATATCTGGTACGTAGGCATCCCTCCAAACATAGAATTTGTCCACAAGGCTTCTTCACCTGTTTTTTCACGGTAATCCGCAGTTTCTTTAGACATACCTTGGTACTGGATGGTATCACCCTGTCTGACTACTTTGCCTTCAAACTGTGGCAAAAAATAAATAATATTAGCCAAAATGATGATAATGACTGGTATTAAATAGGGCTGTAATACTTTAAAATTGAGCTTCATATAAATTAAATATAAAATTTGGGCGTAATATTACGAAATATTTGAATACTTTATAAATGATTTAGGTTTATTCGTTTCCTCTAAAATAGAAAGTGTGATAGTAATATTGAGCTATAGCTTAAATAAATATCCTGAAAATTAAAATTGTTGTGATTTTTTTATGCCTACGTTGATACCTAATACGCATAGCCATATCAAATATTATCTATCTTTAGACGGTTAGAATTGAACGAATTGTATATAAAAAATGTTCTATACTCTGGATTGCTGTTTTTTTACAGGATTTTGTTTGAACGAAGTAATACTTTAGAGGCGATTTATGAGTCATAATGTAAATAATAATTATCAGGTTTTAATACAAAAATTAGATACTTTTATACGTAAGTACTATGTCAATAGGCTAATTCGAGGTGGCCTTTATACGATCGGTGCTGTGTTGGCTTTGTTCCTAATATTTAACGTAAGTGAGTATTATTTGTACTTTGGTACTGGTATTCGTAAATTTTTCTTTTATAGCTTTGTAATGGCATCTTTGGCTGGATTGGGATATTGGATTGTCGATCCACTGGTGCGTTATTTTAAGTTAGGTAGTACGATCTCACATGAAGATGCAGCTGTTATTATCGGTAATCATTTTAGTGATGTGAAGGATAAATTGTTAAATATCCTTCAACTTAAAAAGCTGTCGGCTTTGGAAGATTCGATATTGTTGAATGCCTCTATTGACCAAAAGACGAATGCCATTAAACTCGTACCGTTTCAAGCTGCTATTGATCTAAATAAAAATAGAGAATACCTTAAGTATGCACTTCCACCTTTGTTATTATTATTAGTGATTTTATTTGCAGCACCACGTATTATTACCGAAGGGACTAACCGGATTATCCATAATGATCAGAAATTTGTCAAGGCTGCCCCATTTTCCTTTATGCTGAATAATCAGACGCTGGAAGTAGTGCAATATAAAGATTATGAATTAACAGTTAATGTTGAAGGTTCTGTATTGCCCTTTGATGTATTTGTCACGTTAGATCAGTTCCAGTACCCGATGACTAAGATAGACAATGCTACGTTTAGTTATACTTTTAAAAACGTACAAAAAGATCAGGAATTTACACTTAATTCAGGCACGGTAACATCCATACCTTATACATTAAAGGTATTAGCTAAGCCTAATCTGGCCGAGTTTAGCCTGAGCCTGCAATATCCTGCTTATGTGGGTAGAAAGGATGAAGTTATCCGGAATGTCGGCGATGTAGTGGTGCCGGAAGGTACTAAATTAATTTGGTCTTTTGATGCATTAAATACGGATAATATCCAGTTTGTCTTTGGCGATGCGGTAGATGCACATGCTGCAGAGCAAAAGAGTAAAAATAGCTTTGGCTACCATTATAAAGCGATGAATGACATCATGTACAAACTCTTCCTTTCCAATAAATATGTGGCCAAGGAAGACAGCATGGTGTATTCGATTAATGTGATAAAAGATCAATATCCAGGTATCACTGCCGAAAAAATAGTGGATAGCCTTGACAATAGTCTGATATACTTTGTAGGTAGAGCATCCGATGATTATGGAATTAATTCTTTAACTTTTAACTATACTGTCACTAAGAAAAATGGTAAAGAAATGCCGTTGCAGGTGTTGAAAATGAGTAAGGATGAAGGTCGAGAAATTCAGTTTAGTCATGTTTTTGATTTGAAAAAGATCAATGCAGAGCCTGGTGATAAGCTGACTTTTTATTTTGAAGTGAAAGATAATGATGGTGTAAATGGTAGTAAGGCCTCCAAAACCAATATCATGACCTACGAGAAAGCAACACTCGAAGAATTGCGCAAGCAGGATATGATGAATGACCAAGCTATCAAGGATGAGCTCAAGGATGCACTAAGTAAAATGGAAAAACTCCAGGAAAATATGCGCAAACTTCGCGAAAAATTATTGCAAAGCAAGCAGTTGAACTGGCAGGATAAAAAGGAAATGGAGAAAATCCTTGAAGAACAGAAAAAACTTCAGGATCAGATTGACAAGGCTAAACAGAAACTCGAAGAAAATATTAAGCATCAGGAAGAGCTTAATAATATGTCAGATGAGTTGAAAGAGCAGCAAGAAAAGTTGAAGGATTTATTTGATAAAGCGGCTGATCCTGAAACAAAAGAACTCATGGATAAAATCCAAGAATTGTTACAAGAACTGGATAAAGAAGATGCTGTGCAAATGCTGGATCAGTTTGAAAACAATAACGAATCCAAGCAAAAGGAAATGAATCGCCTCCTCGAATTGTACAAGCAACTCGAAATGGAAAAAAATATTCAGACCCAGATTAAGGATTTGAATAAATTAGCTGATGAACAGGAAAAACTGGCTGATAAAACAGATAAAAATGAGTTGTCCAAAGAAGAATTGTTGAAGCAACAAGAAGAGCTCAACAAAAAAATGGACGAACTTATGAAGAAGCAGCAAGAAATGGAAAAAGAGAATAAAAAGCTTTCGCCGCCTAAGGATATGGGTGAGAAAAACCAAGAGCAGATGGAAGATGCCAAAGAGGATATGCAAAAAAGCAAGGAGCAGCTTAAGCAAGATGACAATAAAAAAGCTGCTAAGTCTCAGAAAAAGGCAGCCAAGAAGATGAAGGACCAAGCTAAAAATATGGAGTCCAGTATGGAGGGTAGTGCAAAAGAGCAAGCTACAGAGGATGTCAAGACCATTCGCCAGTTGCTTGAAAATCTCGTAAAAGCTTCCTTTGATCAGGAAAATTTATTTCAAGAAGTTAATTCAGGCATTGTTAACAGTGCGGTCTATCCGGCATTAATTCGAAGGCAGTTTAAAATTCAAAATGACTTTAAAGTGATAGAAGATACACTCGTGGCCTTATCAAATCGCAACCCGGATATACAATCCTTTGTAATGGATAAGGTAACAGAGATTAAGGGAAACCTTAAAGAAAGTATGAAATTCATGGAAGAACGACAGATAGGCACAGGACAAGAAAAGCAGCGGCGTACCATGAAAAACCTTAATGACCTCGCATTGATGATGAATGAATCTCTCGATAAAGCCATGCAAAATGCAGGTATGCCGGGTAGTGGATCTTGTGATAAGCCCGGTGGTAAAGGTAAGGGCAAACCTTCTAAAAGTCAATCCCCTATGGATAAAATCACAGAAGGTCAGCAGCAACTTTCAGAAAAAATGAAAGAAATGCAAGGCAAAAAGGAAAAGGGCGAGAAGCCGGGTGAAGGCAAAGATGGAAAAAGCGGTAAAGACCAAAAGAATGGTGAAGGCCTTTCCGCTAAGGATTATGCTCAGGCAGCTGCACAACAGGCCGCATTGCGTAAAGCACTTGAAGAATTGCAAAAAGATAAAAAGGAGCAGGGTAAAGGTTCGAAAGCACTCGAAGAGATCATTAATAACATGGATAGAATCGAGACCGAACTGGTCAATAAGCGAATGAACAATGAGATGCTTAAACGTATGAAAGATATTGAAACCCGATTGTTAGAGGCACAAAAAGCAGAGATGCAGCGCGATCAGGACGAGCAAAGACAGTCTAAAACGGCTGAGGATAAAAGGAAAGAATTGCCGCCGTCTATTCAAGAATATTTGAAAAAACGCCAGGCAGAGATTGATATGTATAAAACCGTTTCACCGGTGTTGAGACCGTATTATAAATCGCTAGTAGATGATTATTATAGATCATTAAAAAGTCAGTAACCTTTTTTAATGATGTCGGCATAGTATTTGGTAAACATATAAAATCAGTGTTATTCTTAAAATGAAATACCGCATGTTGTCAATTACATCCAATCCCAAAAATATACGTGAAGTAGAATCTTACTTACAGTCATTAGATTTTGAACTGCGCTTCAATGAAAATAAATATGCAGATATACTGATTAGCCTCACTGAAGCTGTTAATAATGCTATCATACACGGTAATCAAAATGATGAATCAAAACAAGTACATATATCTGCTAGAGAAGTTACCGAAGGGATCTCGTTTAGAGTAGAAGACGAAGGTAGCGGATTTAATCCTGTAAAAGTACCTGATCCTACATGTACACAAAATATTGAAACCTGTGGAGGAAGAGGTGTATATATCATGAAAGCGCTCGCTGACAAAATTACTTTTTGCGATAATGGTCGTTGTGTCGAGATGTTTTTCCATTTACATAAACAGCCTATCTAATTTTTTTAATGCCAACTTTTCAGTTTTACACGGTCGAGGGTATTAAAATGCCATTTAAAGATAAAAAAAAATATAGTACTTGGCTTATCACTGTCGCCCAGTCTGAGCAAAAGAAGATTGATTATATAAATTACATTTTTTGTTCTGATGAGTATCTTAAAGATATTAATATTAAATACCTTAATCACGATTACTACACTGATATAATCACCTTTCCATATAAAGAAGGCGACTTCATCCAGAGCGATATTTATATTAGTATTGATCGAGTGGCTGACAATGCTCGTGAATATGACGTTAGTTTAGATAAGGAATTACAGCGCGTAATGGTACATGGTCTTCTGCATCTGATAGGTTATAATGACGTATCTGATGATGAAGTAGCCGTAATGCGAGAAAAAGAGGATCAATATATTGTAGCTTTCCCCGGATAGACTGAAGTTACTGAGATATCATTATTTTTTTTAAAATGTATTCTTCCACATCATACTCTCGACAGGCTTAATGGTTCTTTCGTTGTATTTAGCACCGGGCTTACTATTGTAGTAATGTTTGATATTGCCGTCAACTTTAAAGTAGATGAGCTGGCCTATTGGCATCCCTGCGTATATGCGTACAGGCTGTACACATGATAGCTCGAGTGTCCATGTATTGCAAAATCCAACATCACCTTTTCCGGCTGTAGCATGAATATCAATGCCTAAACGTCCGATACTGGACTTACCTTCTAAAAATGGTACAGTATGATGCGTTTCTGTGTATTCTTCAGTGACACCGAGATAAAGTATCCCAGGCATCATGACAAAACCTTCTTTAGGTATTTCAAAATGTCGGATTGTATTGTGCTTGCGAGCATCCAGCTCACGTTCTGTATAGACAGCCAGATGCTTACCCAGATGGACATCATAACTGTTAGTACCGAGACAATCTTGCCTGAAAGGCTCAATAATGATTTTTCCTTCTTCGATCGATTTAAGGATTTCCTTATCCGATAGTATCATTTTTTAAAAATTTTAGCGAAGATAAGGAAGTTCAGTGAATTTTAAGGACACTATTTAAGATTTTTTTAAAAATGATTGATTATCAGTTAGTAAAAACTGTAGATGAAGTGCTATTTTTTGTATTAATCTAAAATTTGTTATATTTCGTAGTTTACATCTATGCTGTTTTGGGATCTAACCCATAAAGCAAAACATTTGGAAATTGAGATTTTACTGACTTTGATATATAAAAAAAGGAGACTTTTATGATAAAAGTCTCCTACCGAGTAGCGGGAACAGGACTCGAACCTGTGACCTTCGGGTTATGAGCCCGACGAGCTACCAACTGCTCCATCCCGCGCCAATGACATTACAAAAATGTGGAATCTATACTCTCGTTTTTGTAACGGACTGCAAAGATAAGAGGATTTTTTGAATTATCCAAATGTTTGTCTAATTAATTTTAAATTAAATTATCGGTAGTCAAAATTGGGTGTAGAGATGACGACTATTTTAGCCACTTATCCATTTGATTTAGTGTTGCAGTCATATCCTTAGGAAGCGGACAATCGATTTCTATTCGATTTCCTGTTATCTGATGCTTGAAGCACAACTTGTGAGCATGTAGTGGTTGACGTGTTAGAATGGGTCTTTCGTCTTCAAATTTAGCCAGATTAAATTTCTTTTGCTTAATCTCAGAAAGATAAAAGGCTTCTCGGCTGCCATAAAGTGGATCGACGATTAGGGGATGTCCCAAATACTGGAGATGAACTCTTACTTGGTGCATTCTACCTGTCAATATCCGTACATGAAGTAGGGCAAAACGTCCATACGATTTGATAATTTTATAATCGGTTACGGAAGCTTTTCCTCTTTTGTGAACCAGCATTTTACCTCGGGTTACAGTAGATTCAGCAATAGGCACGTCGATTCTTCCGGAGTCAGGATAGGGATTGCCGTCCACAATTGCCGTGTAATACTTTTCTACTTCTCTAGACATAAAAAGCTCTGACATCCATTTATGTGAATCGGCATTTTTTGCAAAGAGGTTGATACCACTTGTAAATTTGTCAATACGGTGTGCTGGTATAATCTCGGGAAATTTAGGCTTTAAAATCGATATTAAATTGGGTAGATCAGGGTTAAACCTGTCCTGGATACTCAACACACCAGCAGGTTTATTGACCGCTATCAGATAATCGTCTTCAAAAAGAATGTCAAGATTTAGATGCTTCAAAAGATTAAAATTTTAATTGGCTAAATTTCTTTTTGCCCTCGACGTAGTACTTATATACGATGGAATTATAATACTTGCCGGTATAATTAGGTTTATCGATTTTCACATTTTTTATCCATTGATATTCCTTGTTGCGCCTTTCCAATACTAAAGGTAGGTGGATATAGAATGACATATGTGCCCGGATGATAGCTAAAGTAGATTTTGGTTTTCCACCTATCAAAAACTTTATACCTGCTATACCATCGAGTACTAATCTTGCCGGAACTAACCAAAGCAGTGATGTAATATTTACATTCTTTGTCAGTAGGTATAGATTGTTTCTGAAGTTTAGAAAATCTTTCCTTGGATTGTTGTAGTCCAGTGTGCCGCCACCTTCGTGAAAGACCACGCTTGATGGGATACACTGGATGCTATAACCGGCGGTTTTCATTTTCCAGCATAGATCTATTTCTTCCTGATGGGCAAAAAATGCTCCATCAAAACCACCGATATCTTTAAACAGCTTAGTACGCGTAACCATAGCAGCACCACTTGCCCAAAAAACTTCTACAGGTTTCTGATATTGATTAGTGTCTTTTTCTATAGTGGTAAATATCCTCCCACGGCAAAATGGATATCCTAGTACATCGATAAAACCACCAGCTGCACCAGCGTATTCAAAACTGGATTTGTCTTCGAGTGATTTAATGGTAGGCTGTACAGCCGCAATCGTTTTATCATTAGTCAGCGCATCGAGCAATGGATCAAGCCAGTTGCCAGTAACTAAGACATCTGAGTTTATGATAGCAACATATTCTGTTTTTATGTCTTTTAATCCTTTGTTATACCCTTCGGCAAATCCATAATTTTTCGTTAGCTCTATAACCTTGATTTCCGGATACCATTCCTTGACAAAATCTACTGACATGTCGTCAGAATGGTTGTCTATGACCACAATATCCACATTGTATTTGGAAGAGCTATAGCTCATCATAGGTAGATAAGCTTCTAAAAGCTCTACACCATTATAGTTAAGTATGGCTATGGTTAGATCTGCTTGATCAGGAAATTTTTTTTTATAAGTGCTCAGGATTTCTTTAGCATCTTCTTCGTCTTGTTGAATCTGCTTTTTCAGTGCTTCAACACCGTCAAATTTTTGATCTTCTCTGATAAATTGAATGGTGTGAACCTTAATATCGCGATTGTAGATAATCTGATTGAAGTCAAAAACATTGATTTCGATATTATCATTTGTCTGGTCGGATACGGTAGGTCGCTTACCTATATACATCATTCCGTCAAAAGGAACGTCATCAATTTCTATCTGTACAGCATAGATCCCTTCCTTAGGGATGAGCTTAGCTTTGTCTTCAATCTGAAGATTAGCAGTAGGGTAACCGATTTTAGTGCCCATTTTATCGCCATGGATGACCTTCCCTGTCAGTAAATATGGATACCCCAGATATTCCTCGGCTTCTTGCATTTCACCGGACAAAATAGCTTTTCTTATTCTCGTGCTGCTTATAGCAATGTCATCAATATCTTGCCTTGGTATTTCTACTACCTTAAAATTGCATTCTGATTCATATTCTTTGAGCAATGTTATGTCTCCATTTCTATGTAATCCAAAACGATGATCATATCCTATGACTATATAAGCAGGGTTAAAATTACCTACTATAAATTTTTCTATATATTCACGTGGCAATTGCTGTGAAAACTCAAAAGTAAAGGGAACAACAACGACATTTTGAATGCCCATTTTTTTGAGTAAAGCCAATTTTTCATCAAGTGTAGTTATTACATTGATAGTATTGGATGCTGGATCAAGTACGGTGCGTGGATGTGGGTAAAATGTAATGACTACACTTTCGCCATTGATTTCTTCCGCAAGAGATTGTACTCGTTGCAGTATTTTCCGGTGTCCGGCATGGATACCATCAAAAGAACCTATTGTTATTACAGCTTTTTTAAAAGGGGGAAGCTGATTGATATCTTTATATATATTCATGGGTTCAAAACGCCTCTTTCTGTCTATTGGCACAAAATTAAGCTAATTTGGTAAAATTTTCGTTATCTTTGAACAATTAACAAGTATTTAAACTTTATATTGATATATATGTTCAATTTTAATTTAAGATAAATAAATCGTGAATTATGGTCGATAATAATATGGTCGTAGCTGCACTGAGAAATGTAAAAGATCCTAAAACAGGAAGAGACATCATCAGCGCACGCATGGTCGAGGATTTTAAAATTAATGGCAATGATATATCTTTTTCTATCGTACTAGCTTCGAATGAACAGGATATCAAATCTTCATTAAATTTTGCTTGTATGGAGCAAATTGCTTCTATTTATCCCAATGCAAATGTAGATATTCATTTGAAAATCAATAGTACTACCCACCCCGATGATGAAGGTGTGCTGCCTCAAGTAAAAAATATCATAGCTGTAGGCTCCGGAAAGGGTGGTGTAGGTAAGTCAACTGTCTCTGTAAATTTAGCTATTGCTTTGGCAAATGAAGGGTATAAAGTGGGACTGATAGATGCGGACTTATACGGCCCTTCTATTCCTACGATGATGGGACTCGTAGGACAAAGACCGAAAGTCGAATTACTCTATGGTAAGCATAAGTTGATTCCGCTCAAAGCTCATGGTGTAGAAGTCATGTCTATAGGATTTATCATCGAGCCAGAACAGGCAGTAGTACTAAGAGGACCACGCCTTGCAGGATTGATTAAGCAGTTTATAAGTGATTGTATGTGGCCTGACCTTGACTTTTTAGTGATAGATTTGCCACCGGGTACAGGTGATATTCAGTTGACGCTTGTACAGACTGTTCCTGTTACTGGTGCGATCATGGTGACTACACCTCAGGAAGTAGCAGTCATTGATGCCATTAAAGCCCTGAATATGTTCTTATTGCCAAATGTCAACGTTCCCATTTTGGGAGTGGTAGAGAATATGAGCTGGTTTACTCCATCAGAGTTGCCAGATAATAAGTATTATATTTTTGGTAAAGGAGGAGGAAAGCAACTGGCAGACTATGCAGAAGCACCATTGCTGGGACAGATTCCATTAGTCCAAAGTGTAAGAGAAGCTGGAGATAATGGTACTCCGGTAGCCACGAATGTAGAGAACCTGATTTTCCAAAATTTTAAAGCACTAGCACAAAACACAGCAATAAGCGTAAATAAAAGAAATGCTGAAAAAGCGCCTACTAAAATTGTTGAAATCAAGAATTGAGACTGGTATTGATAATTCAGGTAGGAAGATGAATTTCCTACTTTTTCTAAAAGGATTGTACAAAAAATGTGTATCTTTGTCGTATGATAGAAGCAAATAGTAAAATGGAATTGATTGATCGGATTAATCAGGCTCTGGATGAGATCAGGCCACACCTTAAGGGTGATGGTGGTGATATAGAGTTGGTAGATCTGACAGATGATATGACAGTATTGGTCAAATGGATTGGCAATTGTGCTTTTTGTTCGATGTCGGCAATGACGATGAGAGCAGGGGTAGAGCAGTCCATCCGAGCCAAACTGCCTGAAATTAAAGGTGTAGAAGCCGTAAACGGATATTATCATCAACCATGACAAGACGCGAGTTACACGCACAGATTCAAAACAAGAAGAGTTGTTTGTGTATTGGCTTAGATACTGATATTCAAAAGATTCCAGCACTATTTAAAAAGGCAAAGGATCCTATTTTTGAATTTAATAAAGCCGTGATAGATGCTACACACGATTTATGTGTAGCCTATAAACCGAATATAGCATTTTACGAATCTTTGGGTGTTCCCGGTTGGATAGCTTTAGAAAAAACGCTGGATTATATTCCGGACGGTATTTTTACGATAGCGGATGCTAAACGTGGCGATATCCAAAATACCAGTAAAATGTATGCTAAAACATTTTTTGAATACCTTAATTTTGATGCAGTTACGGTTGCTCCGTATATGGGCGAGGACTCAGTTGCACCCTTCATGGATTTTGAAGGGAAATGGGTCATTGTATTAGGGCTTACCTCCAATCCGGGCAGCAGCGATTTTCAGCAATTGAGGTTAGGTAGCGGGGAGATGGTTTATGAGCGGGTCATTAAGACTGTTCAAAAGTGGGGTAGCCCAGATAATCTGATGTTTGTAGTAGGTGCTACCAGAAATGAAATGATAGAAAATGTAAGGAAATTAGTGCCTGAGCATTTTTTTCTCATACCGGGTATTGGTGCTCAGGGTGGTGATTTACAGGAAGTGATGATGAGAGGTAAAAATGCGCAGACCGGAATGCTTATAAACTCATCGCGAAACATTATCTATGCAGGTGACGGGCCTGATTTTCAGGAAAAGGTTAGAGCAAGTGCGCGACAGGTCCAGGAAAGCATGGCTTTGTATCTGTAATCTCAAAACTCATCCTCCCTACGACAACTTTTTAAACAAAATGATGTTAAATTTTAAATGATTATTTTTTTACTTAAACGATTGATTATAAAATGTATCCAGTAGAATTTACAATACCATTAGCGAAAGATTTGACAGACTTTGGTTTTGATGGTTTAACAAATGCAGGTGAAGTTTCTGATGTACTTGAAAATAAGGAAGGTACGGTTTTATTGGTAGTTAACTCTGTATGTGGATGTGCGGCTGCTCATGCTAGGCCGGGAGCTAAATTAGCTGTTGCCAATGGCAAAAAACCCGATAAATTAATAACCGTTTTTGCAGGTGTGGATAAAGAGGCCACCGAGAAAGCAAGAGAATATTTATTGCCTTATCCGCCATCATCACCAAGTATAGCGTTGTTTAAGGACGGCAACTTAGTGCATATGTTAGAGCGAAGGCACATAGAAGGCAACTCTGCTCAGACTATTGCTCATAATTTGATAGAAGCCTTTGACAAGTTTTGTTAATTAGAGTAGGTCTAAAAAACAAAAAGCTCCCGATTTAATAATAAAATCAGGAGCTTTTTTATTTTCAAAAAAGGGCAATTTCCAATTTCTACTCTTTATAAGGAATAGCCGGAACTATCCAGTTAAATTTATCTTCGACTGTCCTGTTGCGGATTCCGTTGATCATATCAAATGCCCATTGGCTATATTTGCGGGTTGTGACATCTAATTCTACAACATCATCATTGTGTTTGATGTGCGATGCAGGCGCAATAACAGCCGCTGTACCCGAACCAAAAGCTTCTGTAAGGCTTCCGTTTTTCCCACCTTCTATCAGTTCGTCAATACTGATAGGGCGTTCAGTCACCTTATATCCATGTGCTTTAAAAAGATGGATTAAAGTATCTCTGGTAATACCAGCTAAGATAGCACCGTCCAAATTAGGTGTAAGTATCTCATCGTTGATTACAAAGAAGATATTCATCGTACCTATTTCCTGAATATATTTTTTATGTATGGCATCTAACCACATGACTTGGTCATAACCTTCTTTCTTTGCCATGGTTGCAGGAAGGAGAGATGCAGCATAATTTCCAGCTGTTTTAGCTTCACCTACACCACCTACCACGGCCCTGACATAGGTATCTTGTGCTAGTAATTTTACAGGATTGCTATAGTAAGGTCCTACAGGATTAGTAAAAATGATAAATTTATAGGTTTCGGAAGCCTTAACTCCTATTGTTGCATCAGTGGCATACATAAAAGGCCTGATATATAAAGCTGAGCCAGCCTTTTCTGGAATCCACGCTTTTTCCATATCGACAAGATTGTGTACTGCTTGTATAAATAAATCATTAGGTATCTCAGGCATTGCCATGCGGACGGCTGATTTATTAAATCGCACTGCGTGCATTTCAGGTCTAAACATTAGTGCATTTCCAGCATTGTCTCTCGTCGCCTTCATTCCTTCAAAAATTGCTTGACCATAATGCCAAGCCATGTTTCCAGGATGCGTAGCAATGGGCTCAACTGGTTTAATTTCTAAATTAGTCCATTGACCATCAATATAATCGGCAACAAACATATGATCCGAAAATATCTTTCCGAAAGGAATGTTGTTAAAGTCCAAATTTGCAACACCTGATTGTGCTACCTTTGTGATTTTAAATTTGTAATTCATCCAGATTGGGTTTTGTGTTAATAATTGGTTCTTTAGATCAAAAAAGTATGTTTTTTAGCACGATATCGTCTAACTAAATTTGCTATTTGTTAATGGTGCTATATCCAGTTAAATGAAAATCTACCTCATTCTTTCTAAAAAATATTAGGCTTTAGCAGATGGTTTTTAAAAAATCTACTATTTTCGCCTACAAAAGTAATTAATTTATTTGTAAATTTTTAATTTTACAAAAAATATTTTATTCGATTAAAATTTTATTTTGATTGTAGTGATTCTTTAGAAATATTATATGTAATGACTCCTATAAAAGACCAAGTTTTTATTATTCCTGAAGTAAAGCTATCAGGTAGATTTATACTTTCTGGCAATTGTTTGAAACAACTAGTCATTGTGGTTTGTCAGGATAATTATGGTGCAGTAGAATCTGAACTATTGAGTAAAATGATGAAAGCTATCCATTATGACCTCGCAGAAGATGTCAGTTTGCTTGAGGTAGATTCTAAAATATCTATTTCGCTTTCTAATTTAGTGCCATCATGGAAGGATCTAATCCTATTTGGAGTTAATCCGGTAGATGTGGGTATGCATATCCAGTACAAGCCGTATCAGATTTTGTCTATGGAAGGCAAACGTGTGATAACTGCTGATACCTTAACAATTATATCTGGTGATGCTTCAAAAAAGCAATTACTATGGACACTTTTTCAAAAGATGTTTTTAAATAAGTAAATGATGGAGCGGACTTTATTATTTGCAACGTCAAATGAACATAAGCTTTCAGAATTGAAATTGATATTGCCATCATTTGATATTAAAGGATTAAAAGATATAGGTATTTTAGAAGAGATCCCTGAAGATGGCGATACGCTCGAGGAAAATGCATGGATTAAAGCTAAATACCTGTATGATAAAACGGGTTTAACCTCATTGTCAGAAGACACTGGACTTGAAGTCAACGCTCTGAATAATCATCCTGGAGTACATACCGCGCGCTATGCTGGTGATCAAAAAAATGCTGATGATAATATTGATAAACTTTTATTAGAGCTCAAGGATATCGAGAATAGAAGTGCGCAGTTTAGAACTATAATTTGTTATTTTGATGGAATTGGAAGCCACTTTTTTGAAGGAATAGTAAAAGGTAAGATTGCTAAAGAACGTTTAGGCGCTGGAGGTTTTGGATATGATCCTGTATTTATTCCAGAAGGATTTCAGGACACATTTGCAGTATTGGATCCAAGTATTAAAAGCAAGATAAGTCACAGAGCTAGAGCCGTGTCATCTTTGTTGTCTTTCTTAAATCCCTAAAGATTGTCCGTTATCAGTTGGGATTGTTATACTAACTACATCTGCCTTAGTATTAGATTGGTTTAAAATAAAAAAGGCTTCCCAAAATACATGAGAAGCCTTCTTATTTATGATATTAACTACAATGACTAAAATTAGTCTTTTTTGTCAATTTTTCCTTTGATTGTCAAGTAAGAATCAACTGGATCAGTATTAGCTGTGATAGTAACTCTTTTAGAGTCCTCTTTACCACCTTTAGCACCTTTACCCTGTGAGTTGAATATTACTTTGATTTCACCAGATTTTCCTGGAGCAATAGCATCTTTTGGCCATTCAGGAACTGTACATCCGCAGCTTCCTTTTGCATTACTGATAACTAATGGCTCATTTCCTGTATTAGTAAATTTATACACGTGAGTTACCTTGTCACCATCCATTACTGTTCCCCAGTCATAAGTGTCTTCAGCAAATTTGATAGTTGTTGATGGTCCTGTAGGAACTGGTGTTGTAGCAGCAGCTTCAGGGCTTGTAACTATCTGAGGATTCTGACCATTTTGTGCATTTTCACCATTCTGTAAAGTCGCAGATGGTGTAACTTCGGTTGTAGGGGCATTAGCAGCATCAGCAGCTTTTTCTTTGCATGATGAAATTGCTAAAACTGTAACTAAAGCTAAAAGAGCTAATAAATTAAACTTCTTCATTGTACCAAAAATTTTTTTTAATTGTTTAAAAAAATTGAATAAAAACGATTGCAAAATTACATCCTATAAATGTTACTGACAATAGAAATGATGCTGATAAACAAACGATTAACAAGAGTTTAACACAATATGGGTGTAGTTAACAGTCCATATTCCACCTGTTGAATTGCGAGATAGATAGTACTTCATTATACTGCTATTGAAATAATTAGTTTTTTTAAAAACTATAGTTATCATAATGTTGAAAAACTTATCATATCCTAAATTTTGGCTTTCTAATTTCTATTCCATAATAATAATAAAATGATATTAATATATATATATATCAATCTATAATCGGGTTATATCATCCTATACCTTAATACTCATTATACATTCAAATTAGCCCAATCCTTATAAAAAAATAGCAAATCTCTGTGTTAGAAAGCCTCACTATAGCTAAGGCTATGTTTGCGTTTTCTGCCTTGATATTTACTATTTTTTCTACTAAACCTTTGGACCATTTAAAAAAATAATGAGTATTAGTTTAAATAACAAAGGTTAACAATAAAAAAAAGCCATCCCACTGAATGTGGAATGGCCATTTTTTTTTCAATGGAAACGCTAAAACGACGTTTCAATTATTTTTTGCTGCTGCAGCATGATTTAGTAGCTGCTTTGCTTCCAGAACAAGATTTCATCTCGCCGGATTTTTCACCAGCGCAAGATTTAGTTTCAACCTTGTTGCCCGCATCGTCCTTTTCCATGTAGGCAGATGCAACTTCTGTAAATGCTTTCTTACTGCTGTCATATTTTACTTCATTCCAGCTATCTTCGCCTGTACCAGTGTTTTTAACCTTACCATAGTACTTGGTAGTACCTGACATTTCACAAGTTTTTTTGATGATATTGCCATTAGATGCTGCCATAGCTGCTTCAGCTTCAGCCTCCATACTTGTCAAAGATGCCATGTCATTTGCCTTTGCATTTGCGTCGGCAGAAGAAGTCTTTTTAGACATACAGCAAGATTTACCAGCTGCTGCACTAGAGCTACACTGAGCATTAACAGAAAAAGATGCTAAAAGCACGAATGAAAATAAAAAAAGTAATTGCTTCATTTCAAATAAGATTTAATAACAAAATAATTTAGTGAATATAATATGATGTAAAGATATAGCTAAATACGTTATCTGAGGTAGGAAAGTTATACATTTATTTATTATTTAACAATTTAAGTATAAAAAATCTTGTTTTTTACTTTTGGGAGTTGTTTATAAAAAAAATCCCTATTCAAAAGTTAATTTTAGAAATTTTAGATAGATAATTATAAAAATATATATAATTTTGCGGGCTTATGAAGATTTATCCAGTTTTAGTACTTTTATTGGTGTCTTTTTTGATCGGATGTAGATCAGAGTTTGAAACGATTCGGTCGAGCAACCAGCCGGAAAAGATGTATATTGCCGCTAATAGATATTTTAAAAATAAGGAATATGACAAGGCGATCGCATTGTATGATGGTGTGATTCAGTACTACAGAGGTCGTCAGGAAGCAGAAGATCTGTTTTTTAATTATGCTTATGCTCATTATTATCAGAGCGATTATATTTTAGCAGCGACTTATTTTAAAAATTTTGCAGGCACCTTTGCAAATAGCCCTAATAAGCAAGAAGCCGAATATATGGCAGCTTATTCCAACTATATGATGTCACCTAATTATAAGCTTGATCAGTCCTATACTACTAAAGCTATCGAAGGTATGGAACAATTTATCAATTTATATCCTGGGACAGAGCGGGCAGAAATGGCCAACAGACTCATTGATGAAATGAGGAAAAAACTTGAAAAGAAATCCTTTGAACAGGGTGCTCTATATTTTAGAATCGGTCAGTATCAGGCAGCTATGACTTCTTTTCAAAATACACTAAAAGATTTTCCTGAATCCGACAATATTGAAGAAATTAGATTTTTGATATTAAAGTCTTCATTTATTCTTGCTTCCAACAGTGTTTATGAAAAGCAGGAAGAAAGATATAATGAAACACTTGATAATTTTAATGCGTTTATAAAACGACATCCTGCATCCAAATTGGCGAAGGAGGCAAGATCTATTGAAAAACAAACATTGACCGCCCTTAAAAAATTAAAAATATGACATCAATAACAGATATTAAATCAAAAGTGCAGGGACTTGACCCTAATGTTAAAGCTAGAAATATTAAAAGTATCGCTGCTAAAACTAAAAGTATTTACGAATCTATTGCTGTTATAAATAAGAGAGCAGAGGAGATTGCCGTAGATCTCAAAAATGAATTGCATAATAAACTGGACGAATTTGCCAGTAGTTCTGACACGATAGAGGAAGTTCTCGAAAATAAGGAACAAATCGAAATTAGTAAGTTTTACGAAAGATTGCCCAATCCATCTATTATAGCTCTTGAAGAATTTCTGAGAGATAATCTTGAATATGACTATAAAGAACAGGCAGAAGAACCTTCTGAAGTTTAATAAAATCAATTATCTTGCTTGAAGATAAAAAAATTGTCCTAGCTATTTCAGGTAGTATAGCTGCTTACAAGTCAGTCTTTTTGTGTAGATTACTTATAAAGGCAGGATGCAAGGTAAAGGTCGTTATGACCAAAGCTTCTGAATCTTTTATCACTCCTTTGACCTTAAGCACATTGTCAGGTCATTCTGTCTCAAATGATTGGGAAGAAGGTGCAATTTGGAATAATCATGTCGATTTGGGTTTGTGGGCTGATTTGGTATTAATAGCACCAGCTACGGCCAATACTATTTCAAAAATGGCTCATGGATTATGTGATAATATGCTGATGGCTACCTATTTATCAGCTAAATGTCCTGTGATGATATGTCCGGCAATGGACCTCGATATGTGGAAACATCCATCGACCCAAAGCAATATTCAATTGTTGCAATCTTATGGCAATATGATTGTACCCGTAGGTCATGGATTTTTAGCCAGCGGCCTTGTAGGAGATGGCAGGATGGCCGAACCAGAGGAAATATTAGAATTTGTACATCAACATTTTATGCAGTATCAAGTCTTTAAAGGGCAGAAAATACTCATAACGGCAGGACCTACCTATGAAGCTATTGATCCTGTACGATTTATAGGTAATTATAGCAGTGGTAAAATGGGGTTTGCTATTGCTAAATTAGCCGCATCTCTTGGTGCTGATGTAATATTAATTTCTGGACCAACAAAATTAGAAGTAAACCACGATCGAATACAGCTATTTAAGGTGACATCAGCTCAGGAAATGTATGAGGCCGCTAATGATCATTTTGATAATTGTGATATAGCTATCTTGGCAGCTGCAGTTGCAGATTATAAACCGGCGACTATAGCTCCCAATAAAATCAAAAAGAATGATCAGCATATTACCATAGATTTAGTCAAAACAATTGATATTGCAGCAAGTTTGGGTGAGAAAAAGGGCAATAATCAGATTTTGGTGGGTTTTGCTCTTGAGACTAATGACGAAATTAATCATGCTAAGCAGAAATTGCACAAGAAAAATCTAGATTTTATCGTTTTAAATTCTCTTCAGGATATAGGCGCCGGATTTATGCATGACACTAATAAGGTTTCAATCCTGGACAGTACTGGCAATATTGTACATTATGGCCTAAAAAGTAAGGAAGCAGTAGCCGGTGATATTTTGGATTATTTAGTAAATTTTATAAAATGAAGATAAATTCGATACTTTGGGTAGTGCTTTGTTTGTTGCTGGTGTCAAGCCATACGCTTGATGCTCAGGAACTTAATTTTAGGGTGACCGTAGATAAAACACCTTCTCTTAACTTAGTCAAGGCTGATCCTCAATTTATGATTAATCTGTCTAAAAAAATAGAAGAATTTGTCAATACTACCCAATGGGGTGAAGATCGATTTAAAGATTATGAAAAAATTAAAGGCAATATCTTACTGATAATCACCGAAGAATCAGCAGACAGAGTTTATAAAGCAGAGCTCTCCATTCAAACTGAAAGACCTGTATATTTTACTACTTATGTCACTCCCTTACTAAATATCAAGGATAATAATATTGTATTCCCATTTAATGAGATGAGTGTTCTTCAAAAAACGAGTAATACATTTTATGATAATTTGTCGTCGATCCTGAGTTTTTATGCATACATGATTATTGGCGTGGATTATGATTCGTTTAAAGTAAATAGTGGAGATAAATATTTTAAATTAGCAAGTGATGTAGTCCAATCATTGCCTTCAGGTTTAACTAATGATGAAGGATGGAAAACAGATCACTCTTCTAAGAAAAACAGGTATTGGATGGTTGAAAATGCACTCAGTCCTCAATTTAGACAATTTAGACAGGCATTCTATGAGTATCACCGGCAGGGCTTGGATAAAATGTACAACGAGCCAGATAAAAGCCGCGCAGTTATATTGAGTGCACTTACTTCTATTGGTCAAGGTAATTTGGATTTCCCTAATGGCTACTTGACACTGGTATTTAGCGATACTAAAAAGGATGAAATTATAGAAATATTTAAAGTAGCAGATAAGGGTCAGAAGGAAAAAGTAAAAACAATCATGGGCGGCATCGACATTTCGAGGAAGCGCGATTATGATGTTTTAAACTAAACGCTACTTATTAAGATCAATGAAAAAATTTGCTATATTTGCATCAGGTGGTGGAAGTAATGCAAGGGCGATTTGCACCTATTTTAAGTCCCATCCTTCTATCCAGGTAGTACTTGTTCTGACTGATAATCCTAAAGCTGGCGTATTATCAGTAGCAGACGATTATGAAATTCCTGCAATGGTTTTAAATAAAAGTCAAAGGAATGATTCATCCTATTTACTAGACTTGTTGCATCAATACCAGATAGATTTTGTGATATTAGCAGGCTATCTAAAGTTAATTCCTAAATGGCTTGTTGATGCTTATCAGGATAAAATTTTGAATATTCATCCGTCGCTTTTGCCTAAATATGGTGGTCAAGGTATGTACGGTATGCATGTACATCAGGCTGTAAAAGACAATATGGAAATAGTTTCGGGCATGACGGTCCATCTGGTTAATGAACGATTTGATGAGGGCAAAATTATTTTTCAAGCTACGACACCTTTGTATCCCGATATGACATCGATAGATATAGCTAAAGCTGTGCTGGAGTTAGAGCACAAATACTATAGTGTTGCCATAGAAAAATTTGTCAATGCTTTAAAATAATGCTTTTAGACAAATAAAATTCTGTTAAATTGGCGTTCATTTGTGTTAATGATTGTTAATCATAGGCTGGATTAAATCCAGATTGTCAATTATTATGTAATTTTGTGGCATAATTATAAGATTTTCAGTCTTATATCAATATTAGGAATTATAAATTTAAAATTTGATAAATAGTATTTTATGAGCATTCTAAAAAAATTTCAAGAAGCTAAAGGAAATTATAAAGTAACTTTTACTTATCCTGCCAACGAAGGTGTTGAAGTTGTTCAAGTATTGGGTGATTTTAACAACTGGGATTCTAATAAAGCACCAAAATTAAAGAAAAGTAAGGAGGGTTTTGCAGTTTCTGTCGAATTAAATGCTGGTAATTCTTATGAATTCAGATATTTAATAAACGGTAGTAAGTGGGAAAATGAGCAAAATGCAGATTTTCTAGTGCCATCTTTATATGCAGGTACGCAAAATTGCCAAATAACGTTAGATGTTGTAGCACCTCAGGCTAAAAAAGCTACTCCTGCTAAAAATGTTAAAGTAGCCGCTGAAACCAAAACCCCTGCTTCTGCAAAAGTATCATCAACTAAAAATACTAAAGTTGGGACTTCTGCAACCGAAAAAACAGTAAAAGTAGTTGCTGCTGCTAAGCCGGCTGCTAAAAAGTCAGCTACTAAATCAACAAAATAATATTCGTTTGTTAACATCGAATGATTAGGAAGTTGATAGATCCTTACTGTAAAGTTGCAATGGGAAGATAAATTGATTTCTTTCCTAAAGTGTACATGTTTTTTTATATAGTTAAGAATATATAATAGAGTCAGAGAAGCACCGCCCCCATACGGTGCTTCTCTTGTTTAAGACTATTTGTATTGCAAATATCAAAAACTTATTATCTATCTATTTGTAATATTGTTACATGTTATATCTTCGTGGATTATTCCAAAATTTTAATTATGTTGTTAAGAATTCAGGTTTCTCTTTTTGTTTTGTTAGTTGCGACGATCCTTGGATGTAAATCAAAGGAATATGCAACCATGATTATAAAAAATGCCAATATCTATGCTGTTGATACTACATATTCCGGTAATACCATTGCAGTTAAAGATGACAAAATTTGGAAGATCGGAACTTGGGAAGATTTGGAAAATTATGTTGATGCAAAAACGGAAGTAATTGATGCCGGTGGCAATTTTGTGATGCCTGGTTTTATAGAAGGTCATGGACATTTTGCCGGTTTAGGGTATAGTCTGATAAATCTTAATTTTTTAAAATCTAAAAGTTGGGAATCAATAGTAAGTGATGTAGCTGATAAAGTTAAATTGACCCGAAAAGGGGACTGGATTATCGGTAGAGGTTGGCATCAAGAAAAATGGGATAGCATTCCAAGATCCAATATTTATAAATATCCGTTTCATAATACGCTGAGTGCTATATCAGAGGATAATCCTGTAGTACTATACCATGCTTCTGGTCATGCATTATTTGCCAATGCAAAAGCAATGCAGGAAGCAGGTATCACAAAAGAAACCCCAAATCCTGTCGGTGGTGAAATTGTGAGGGATAAAAGCGGAAATGCAATAGGCGTTTTTGAAGAAAATGCTATGAATCTTATCACTCGTAAGTATGATGACTATCAGGCTGCTATGGACAAGCATCTAGTAGATTCTGTTTGGTTTGAAGCTATCAGGCTTGCAGAGGAAGATTGCCTAAAGAAGGGAATTACCAGCTTTGAAGATGCAGGAAGTAAATTTGACGAGCTGGATAAATATGAGCAACTGGCTAAAGATAAAAAATTGAGAGTACGTATATGGGCAATGATGTTACATCCAGTTGATGAATTAGAAAAACATGCTTCCCGATACAAACGCATCAATGTAGGTAATCATTTTTATACTTGTAATGCTATTAAAGGATTTATTGATGGTGCTCTAGGCTCATATGGAGCCTGGTTAATAGAACCATATCAAGATAAACCTGGTTTTAGAGGTCAGAATGTTACAGAAATATCAGATTTGAAGAGAATTGCTGATTTAGCTGTTAAAAATGACTTACAGTTTTGTGTTCATGCTATCGGTGATAAGGGCAATAGGACAGTGTTAGATATCTATGAGGAGGTCATGAAGCAGCATCCAGAAAAAAAAGATTGGAGATGGAGGGTCGAACATGCTCAACATCTCAATCCTTTAGATATCAAACGATTTGGCGATTTAAAGGTGATCGCTTCTATGCAAGGAATTCATTGTACCTCGGATGCCCCATTTGTTGTAGAGAGGTTGGGTGTGCAACGTGCCAGAGAAGGTGCCTATGCTTGGAGAAGCCTGATAGATAATGGTGCGGTAGTGACTAATGGTACGGATACTCCCATTGAAGATGAAGATCCTATCCAAAATTTTTACGCATCAGTTACTCGAAAACGTGAGCCCGGTGGTAAAACATTTTTCCCAGAACAGGTAATGACAAGGCAGGAAGCGATTTACGCATATACATTGGGCAACGCTTATGCTGCATTTGAAGATAGAATAAAAGGTTCTATACGCCCCGGTAAATTAGCAGATATTGTCATACTTTCTAATGATTTGATTAATTGCGATGAAGATGATATTTTAAAAACTCATGTTCTTTACACAATTGTAGGTGGCAAAGTAGCTTTCAGAAGCAAATAGACTTTAATAAATACTAAAATTTTGAAATGTTACATCTTAATATTTAGATACAATGGGACAGATAGCCGTAATGATCAAAGATTTTCTTGAAGCTTTGGGCACACTGCGCGGTTCTGCTACTAAATATATACTTTATACTGGATTAATAGCTTTAGCTCTAGTGTCTATAATGGTTTGGGTGATATGGAGTTTTTCTTCATGGTTTGGTGGCCAGGTAGTGACTTGGGTTCCGTGGGATTGGGCTAAACAAACTTTCTTTTTCAGTATGTTGAGTGGTGTGGCTTTGGCATGGATTTGTTGGATAGCTTTGAAGTATATATTACTGATTGTTTCAGGTCCAATGTTGAGTGTAGTTTCTGAAAAATTAGAAAAAAGATTAGCTACCAGCAGCGGAATGATTGGATTTAGCTTTGCGGCCTCTACAGCAAGGACTGTACGTATCAATATGCGTAATATGACCAAGGAATTGGTGCTTTCTATTGTGCTGTTAGTCAGTGGGCTGATACCGGGACTCAATATGATTGCCTTGGTTTTACTTTTTATGGTTCAGGCATATTTTGCAGGTTTTGGAATTATGGACTACTATCTTGAGCGCCATTATACCTATAAGGAATCGCTCGCTTTAGTGTATCAGCATAAATGGGCAGCGATAGCTTTAGGTGGGATTTTTACATTTCTTTTCCTTATTCCTTTAATAGGAGTGTTTGTAGCACCATACTTGTGCACTGTAGCAGCAACACACTATTTTATAAATGCGGATGCAAATAAAAAACTTACTTAGCCATGTATTATTCGTTGTGATATTTTTCATTACGAAGGATAGAAAAGGCTCTATAAAGTTGCTCGACAAAAAACAACCGTACCATCTGATGCGAATAAGTCATTTTAGAAAGAGAAATGAGTCCTTGAGCACGGTTTCTGATGTATTCATGATGACCAAACGCACCACCTATCAAAAATACAGCGTGTTTAATTCCCTGCAGCTGCATCTTTTCAATAAACCCTGAAAACTGCACTGAACTATACATGTCTCCTCGTTCATCTAAAAGAATAAGATAATCATCAAGTTTTAGACGGGAAAGTATGAGCTCGGCTTCACGCTTTAGCGTCTCCTCCGCGGTATTGCCTGGCTTCACGTCCTTAAAAACTTCAAAATCTACTTTAGTATAATGTACCAGCCTTTTAAGGTATTTATTTATACCTTCGTCTAAATATTTTTCGTCTGTCTTGCCGATACACCATATGGATATTTTCATAAAATCTGACGTTGTTTTTTATTGAGCTCAAAACTAAATAATTCTTCTGAATCTATGTACGGTTGATACCTTATTTTTAAAGTAAATATTAAATTATCCGATAAGGGAATGAACTGATTTAGTATGTATATTTCGCTTAGATGAAACTCTAAAACTTAAAGTTTTGACAGGACATAACTATTAGTTTTTTATTTTTTATCAATTAGAGATGATCAATAGAGCAAGAACAATTATTAATGTGTGCTAGATAAAATTAATTCAAGCCAACTTTCTTTTATTTTGTATTTTTGCAGTTTAAATTAATTGTCAATGATGTTTCGCTGGTTAAGGATTTTGATTTTTGTTTTTATTGCTTCTAATGGATATAGTCAGCAAGCATTGTGGATTAATGAGTTAGATAGTGATACACCCGGATTAGATGATCATGAGTTTATAGAATTAAAATCTGCAAAACCATATTTTGCATTAGATGACTATGTGGTAGTATTTTTTAATGGAGCTGATAAGGCTGGAAATGCAAGTTACTACACGGTAGCAATGCAGGGATATATAACGGATATTAATGGACTGTTTGTTATTGGGAATGCTGCTGTACAGCCATTTCCTAATATTGTTATTCCTGATAATACCATTCAAAATGGCGCTGATGGGGTTGCTATTTATAAGAGGTCAGAGGTCGATTTTCCGATAGGAACGGCTGCATTTGTGGATAATACTCTTGTGGATGTCCTTGTATATGGCACTAATGATCCGGATGCAACTGCTATGTTAGATGTTTTTCGCACATTTAATCCTAATATCAAACAAATAAATGAAGGTAAATCTAATAATACAAATTCCATTCAGCGTGATAATAATGGTGGATATTTTGTAGCCTTACCTACGCCTAGGCGCAATAATGATGGTACAGGTATTGACTTGATTGGCCTTCATGTGGTATTTCAAAATAGTACTTATAATGAGGGTGATACGATAGTCGTTAAATTTGAAACAGAAAAGCCTGTTGAGGATGATTTAGTTTTAACCTACTCACTAAATTATGGCAATTTTAATGCCAGCGATTATATTGCCACTACAAGATTATCAATCCTTAAAGGTACAACATCAGTGACTACCTCTATCATATTAGTGGATGATCAGGAAGATGAGGGTGATGAAGAGATGCTATTTGTGCTTGATCCTCTACCAGGTGAATACCTTTTGCTCAATAATAATATTAAAATAAGGGTAGTAGATAATGATTTTAAAGTTTCTAATTTTGGTACTCCATTAGAGCCGACCTATGGACGCGTTTTGAGTACACAACCATCAGGTTATTATGATAGATTAGATGGATTAAGAGGCGAGACACTTAAGAAAACTTTACAAGATATAATAGCTGATGAATCTATTGTTAGGGCACAAACATATAATGATATAATAGATATTTTAAAAGAGGCCGATCAGAACCCTAAAAATTCAAATCAGGTCTGGCTGGTATATACTGAGCAGGGACGCTCTAAGATTGATTTTCAATTGACTTCCGAAAACATCGGTGCTTGGAACAGAGAGCACGTTTGGCCAAGATCACGTGGAGTATTTTACAGTATTGAAGGTGATAATGCTTTTGATGGTATAGATGTATATTGGCATACCAATGCAGATTCATTAAGACATGGCAATTCAGATGGACATCATATCAGAGCAGTAGATGGCCCAGAGAATTCAAAAAGAGGCAATCAGTTTTATGGACAATATACAGGCCCTGCCAATACGGCTGGAAGTTTTAGGGGTGATGTCGCCAGAAGTATATTTTACATGGCTGTAAGGTATAATGGTTTACAGGTTGTGGAAGGATATCCTGAAAGCGAACCAGGTAAATTTGGTGATCTTGCTACATTGCTTACATGGCATCGTGCTGATCCATCTGATGATTATGAGATGAACAGAAACAATGTTGTTCAGAAGTGGCAAAGAAACCGAAATCCTTTTATTGATATGCCAGAATTGGTCGAATATATATGGGGCGATAAAAAGAATGAAATTTGGCATAATCCTGTTGCTACAAATCAAACTCAGATATATGATATTTTGGTTTACCCCAATCCATCTTCTAAAATACTTTACATAAAGGGATTACTACCTTCTAATGTAATAGAAATAAGTGACATTCATGGAAACTCTGTTCTATCAGCGAAAATTGCTGGCGATTCTATTGATATCCATAAGTTGAATCCAGGTATATATTTCGTTAATATATTCTCTCAAAATCGTTTGCTGTGTACAAAAAAAATAATCGTTAATTGATAAATGGTTATCATTAAAGCTTTTTTAGTGCGATTACACAGACAGAAAATTTAAGATTATCATGAAAAGTTTTATTAAAATATCAAAAGACAGCGATTTTACGATTTACAATATACCATTCGGCGTATTTAAAAAGGATAATCAGACTAGAGTATGTACCAGATTAGGTGATACGGTGATCAATCTGAATCTTTGCCAAAAAATGGGTGTTTTCGATGGGTTTAATTTGCCGGAAGGTGTTTTTAGCACAAATACATTAAATGATTTCATTCGTTTAGGAAAAGCAGTAACAGTACCGGTAAGATTGAGAATTCAGGAAATGCTGCTTGAAGGAGGAATACTTGAAAGAGCATATTTTGAGGGTAGCGATATTTTTATTGAAGCTGGGAAAGTAGATATGATATTACCATTGTCAATAGGAGATTATACTGATTTTTACAGCAGTAAAGAGCATGCTACTAATGTAGGTATTATGTTTAGAGACCCTGAAAATGCACTACTTCCAAATTGGTTACATTTGCCAGTTGGTTACCATGGAAGAGCATCTTCAATAGTGGTGTCAGGTACAGATATTAAAAGGCCTCATGGACAGATTATGCCTATTGGTGCGGATAAACCTATTTTTAGCCCTACAAATCAATTAGATTTTGAATTGGAAATGGCATTTGTTATAGGTAAAGACACCCAAATGGGAGATGTAATACCTATAGATAAAGCTGAGGATTATATTTTTGGGCTGATGTTATTTAATGACTGGTCTGCCAGAGATCTACAGAGATGGGAATATGTACCTTTAGGGCCTTTTTTAGGAAAAAATTTTGGATCTACGGTTTCTCCATGGGTAGTAACCTTAGAGGCACTTGAGCCCTTCAGAGTTGATGGTCCAGATCAGGAAACAGAAGTATTGCCTTATCTTAGATATGAAGGAAAAAAAAGTTATGATATTGAGCTAAGAGTTGACCTTGTTAATGCTCATGGTCAAGGAAAAACTATATCTAAATCCAATTTTAAATATATGTACTGGAATATGTGTCAGCAATTGGCACATCATACTGTCAATGGATGTAATGTAAGAATAGGGGATTTGATGGCATCAGGCACGATTAGCGGCCCGACACCCGATTCTTTCGGCTCCATGCTTGAACTTTCTTGGAAAGGAACTAGACCTATTCAAATGCCGGACAGCACCGAACGCAAATTTATTTTAGATGGTGACTCTATTATACTTAATGGACACGCTCAGAAGGGTGAGATAGGTATAGGGTTTGGAGAATGTGCCGGGAAGATTATAACTGGGTAGTATATATTTTAAAATTATCATCAATTATTCAAGTCCTCGATTGTTTTTTAAAATTGCTTATTTTAATTGCTATATTGAGTAAATTCGATAAAATATCTATATAAATCAAACACATTAAACTGGATGAGGACTCAATTACATATCTAAAATTTTATATTTGAATTAAAGGAATGTATAATTTATAATATTTTATATTTATAAAGTATATATAATCAATTATTTATAAATAATAATAATAAATATAATAAAAAATGTTCAAAATATTTTATCTCCTTTTAAATATGTAATACCTTTGCTCCTTAAATATAATTAATTAATTCAATTTTTTTTATTACCAAAACTCAATCTCATGAAAAAATGTAATTATTTTTCTTCACTGATTGTGATTTTATTGATGGTTTTTGGTTTTTCACTTAGCGCTCAATCTTATATAGGTAAGAATGATGCAATAAGAGTTGTAAAAACCATAATCAAAGATAATAGCTCACAGTCTAGTTCATCGGCTATAGTGAATAGCTCTAATGAAATTGTTTCCAAAATATCTTTGGATAGAAATGCACAGGTTAAAAACCTTAAAGTGGAATTTGGACAGACTTTATTAAATGAGCTGAAAGGTGCAACATCTGTTGCAGATGGTATAGCTAAAGCAAAGTCAATGTACGAAATCACATATAAGTCTCGTGGTCAATGGGATGTGTATCAAGAGGTGGAAGCATTTTATAATAAACTGCTTCAAAGATAATCTAAACTATTTTTAACCAAAACTCAAAAATTTAATTAGTATGTTAAACAAAGATACGAAATCAACGTATGCGAGTACTATAAAGGTTTTGACGATTTTACTGGCATTTAGCGTAGTCAGTATTGCGGCTTTACGTTTATACTCTCCTGCATCCAATGAAGAAACATCGAAGATAGTTGTTTCTGAAAATACTAATGATAGTGCCGATGCAGCGATGGCACCATTAGCATGTACAAATACTACTTCTTATGGTTCTGGTGCAGCACCGATTAGTGCTTGTGCTGAGGTTACACTTACGACTTGTAATTATGCAGGCGAATATGCGACAGTTACTGGCGCTGTATCAGGAAGTAGTTATACTTTTAATTCTAGTATAGCTACAGATTATTTAACAATCAGACAAGGTACTCCTACTGGTGCAGTAATCGGTGAAGGAACAGCTCCTGTTACAGCTACGTGTACAGCTGCAGGTAGTTTGTATGTGCATATAAACACAAACTCTGGTTGTGGTATCCAATCAAATTGTAGAGTTACATCAGTGGCATGTGCTAATTGTCCTCCATTGACTTCACCTTGTGCTGTTACTTCTACTAATACTACTTATGGTATTACTAATGTAGTTTCTACAGGTGGTGTAGCTAATTTTACAAACCCTACGACTTCTGGTCAATATACTGATTACACAGCAACTAAGTTTGTGTCTCAGTATGAAGGAACACCTGTAACTATTACAGTAACTCCATCACCATCTGGATCAACAAATGGATTCGGAGTGTGGATTGACTGGAATAAGAACAATTGTTTTGAACCAGGAACTGAAACAATCGGTAGAACAACCTCTTATGTTTCAGGTAATTTTGTTGCAACTGTAAATATACCTGCTAATACGCCAGCTGGTGATTATAGGATGAGAACCGTGAGTAACTGGTTGTCAAGTACACCTATACCTTGTGGTAATTTAGGTTCTGCAGGATATGGTGAAGCGGAAGACTATACCTTCAGAGTATTAAAAGAACAGGAACCTCCTTCTGGTGGTGGTGTAGAATGTTTACTTGTATGTAGTAATAATCAGACTATTACTTTAGCTCCAGGTACATGTAATGCAAATGTAAATTATATAGTTACGACTGTAGGTAATTGTCCTAAGCCAGTACCTGGAAGACCTGTTATTACGTCACAGTTGTCTTCATATCCTACACAGGTTGATGGTGGTTTGAGATGTGGATCTACAACACCACAGACTACTGGATGGCATTTGAGAGCTTATACTGGTTATACTCAGCCTGTTAGCCTTACAGGTATAGATGTTGCATCATCTTATCAAGGACAACAGAGAGTAACGATTTATACATATACTGGTGCGATGGGCGGTCAGTTTTTGGATAGAACTAAGATGGTAAAAATCTATGAATCTCCATTCTTCAATATCCCGTCTGACTTTTCTACTTTCCATTATGATTTTGCAGCGCCAGTTTCTATGCCGGCTAATACTAACTTTGTAGTTGAGCAGAGTTCTACAGCAGGTAATACTGATTTCCGTGTTGGATATACTTATACTGGACAGACAGCTAAATCATATATTTCTTGTTCTGCAACGGATAATCCTGAGGATTATGGCACATGGAATGGTGGATATACTGGAAGAAGTATATATCAGATACTTTATGGTACAACTTTATCTTCTGGTGGTTATACAATCGTTCAGACTAAGGGATTGCCTTCAGGTACTGAATTTCCTGTAGGAAAGACAACAAACTGTTTCAGATTAATGAACGGAACTAAAGCTGTTGACTCTTGCTGCTTTGATATCGTAGTTCAGAAATACCCTAATCCATCAAAAACATTAGTTTGTAATGATTACTTGTATGTATCGGCTGATGCTAATTGTCAAGTAAGCTTAAATGCAGATATGTTTTTAGAAGGTGGACCATACAAGTGTTATACTGATTATATCATTAAGGTATGGCCATTTGGATTTGAAGCAAATAAATATACAATCGCTCAAAATACACCGCTTAACATACCGTTGGGTGAGCATATGTATGAGATTATCGATCCTGAGACAGGCAATAGATGTTGGGGAAGTTTCAAGGTAGAAGACAAGTTAGCACCATTAGCAGTGTGTAAATGTGAAGATAAGGATATAATCACTCCTGTTACTCAGTTTGCAGGAGTATTAGAAGTTACAGATCCATTATTTAACAGATGTGGAGCGTCTTTTACTCCACAATATTATGATGTATTTAAGTTCCAGGTGTCAGCAACAGGTAGCTATACTTTTGCCGCTGTTGATCAATATATGGATACATATGCATATATTTATGCAAATAATTTTGACCCAGCAAATCCATGTACAAATGTAGTTGCCCAAGGTGACGATGGATCGGGTACTTTGGATCCATTGATTACGACTACATTAACAGCGGGTGTGACATATTATTATGTATATACGACCTATTGGGAGTTTGATTTTATATCAACCTATCCAGATCCATATACGATCACGATCACATCGCAGGCAGGCACGGCGCAGGTGGTACAAAATGCATCAACTTTGCCGGAGTGTCAGTTTAAGTGTTATGATT
>CAZCTQ010000037.1:0-31701 GCA_964501555.1 uncultured Aureispira sp.
GTGATATACAAATCATTACAATAGAATTATTCGGCTTTTCATAAAAAAACTTCCGTTATATGGTAGAAAAAGTGAAACTTTAATACAGGGCAATAAAATTATGTTTGGAAATTTTATTTCTGCCAATGCATTGGTAAATATGGAGGCAAATAACCTTTCCATCACTTCTATGAAACCCGTAATTAATGAAGATGCCAATTGCTGGAGTCCTCCATATATCTACAAAAATAAGGTTCAAAATAATTACTTTTATTTTTCTGAAAAAGGCGAAAAAACGCTCTATCTCTTTAATAATAATCAAGGATATAATGATTTTATAGTGGTTTATACGCGACAAGAAACAAGTGGTTTTCATCTCAATCTTGAATTAAGCAGTGAAAATAAATCCCAATTACTTTACAATGGGGAAATTTTAGAAAAATTGAACAGCGCAAAAATAAAGGAGGACGCAACCCAAATAATTGAAATGTATAACAGAGCATATCCATTTGCTGATCAATATTATTGCAATCCCGCCTATAATTATTTTGAAGAACATGGGATAAATATACATGCTGGGAGCTATAAAAAAATAGAAAAAAATGGCGCTTTTTATTATTTCGATTCCACAGCCGAACCATTGGAAGACAGCGATTACAATAATAAAAGCAAGATTTACGAATACCAAAAAATCAGTCCTACCGTTCTCACAGATAAAATATATAGCATAGTCCAGTCACCTGTTTTTAATGTTAAATGCAATGATTAAGAGCTACACAATATCGTTATTTCCTAAACAAATTTTATTGGTTGCTACCTTCATCTTTTTTAGTGGAACTGTCCTTTCCCAGTCAAAAGCAGAGATAGCACAAATGAAAAAACAATACAGTGGTATTTGGGTTAATAAACAAACACAACGATATTTAAGTTTTACTTTTGATAAAGAGGTGAATTATGTAACCATCAACGATTGGGAAGGCTCATGGAACAAGAATAATAATAGTAGTGTAGATGCCTACAAAGCCTATATTAAAAACGGAAAACCAATTTTACCGGTAGAAAACAAAGATCATCATGCACCCTATTGTGAGATAGAAATTGTTGGAAAAAAATTAATCTATCAATGCAATGCGGTTAATTATTTTTCTGACAGCACTTTGCCTAATAATTCCTCTAAAGATGCCACTATTTTTATACGCTTTAAAAAATAGTATGCTTATTTAAAAATCAATTGTATTATCTAAAAAAAATATAAATGGAGCAAACAAAAATTACAGTAGCTGCCGATGTACAAGCAGACAAAAACAAAGTGTGGGACTACTACACACAACCGAAACACATCACGAAATGGAATTTTGCAGACCCAAGTTGGCATTGTCCAATTGCCAAAAATGATATGAAAGTGGGCGGTACTTACAAGGCAAGAATGGAAGCCAAAGATGCCAGTTTTGGCTTTGACTTTGAAGCCATTTATACCGAAATAAATGAAGGAAATAGTTTCACTTATGAGTTTGGTGGACGACAAGCTACGGTATTATTTCAGGAGGAAAACGGAGCGACCAAAGTAACTGTTTGCTTTGATGCCGAAACACAAAACCCAATAGAAATGCAGCAACAAGGTTGGCAGGCGATACTGAATAATTTCAAAAATTATACGGAAACAAACGGGTAATTTGTTTTGAGAAATGAAATTTAATTAATAAAAAGCCATCAATAATGTTTTGAAATTTTACAAATATCAGAATAAACCTATGACCTTATACAACGAAATATTAGAAGCATTAACCGACTTATCTTCGCCCGAAAAAGCAGAATTTCTACCTCGGTTTTTCAAAACCGGAAAAGGGGAATACGCCGAAGGTGATCAATTTCTGGGTGTTGTAGTCCCCGACAGCAGGATTGTTGCCAAGCATTTTGCTCCAAAATTGAGTTTTGAAGATTTGCAAGAAATTATACAATCGGAATTTCATGAAATGCGTTTAGTGGCATTGCTGATATTAATTCAGAAATTTGAAAAGATTAAAGATAAAAAAGAGCAAAAACCGATCATTGATTTTTATCTTAAGAATACGCAATACATCAACAATTGGGATTTGGTGGACTTGTCGTGCTACAAAATTTTAGGGAGATATTGCTTTGAGAATAATAAAGAAGAAATCCTGAGAAAACTTTCCGCTTCTGGAAGTATGTGGGAAAAACGAATAGCTATTGTAGGTACGATGCACTATATAAAAAAAGGGCAATTTAATTTAACCAAAGAGCTTGCTTTGAAAAACCTGTATCACACACACGATTTAATGCACAAAGCCAATGGTTGGTTACTTCGTGAAATGGGCAAAAAAGACGAAAACGAATTATTAAATTTTCTTAAAACTCATTACCAAACAATGCCGAGAACAAGCCTTCGTTATGCGATTGAAAAATTAGATGAAAATTTAAGGCAGGATTTTTTGAAAGGAAAAATTTAATATACAAAGACAATTAAAAAAATCCACATTTAAATATTTCTTTCCTTTTAAAGCAATAGTCTTTAACGTTAAATATAATGTATAAAAATACGCAAAATACTGATTTCAAAAGCAATTATTATTTTGACAACTCGATTCCTTTGTTTACACTATATATTCTCAGTCAAAAGCCTAGATAGCACCAATGAAAAAAGCAATTCAGTGGTATTTGGGTTAATAAATTGGTAAACCAGTATCTAAGTTTTTCATTTGATAAAGAGGTAAACTAAGTAGCTATGAACGAGAGGTAAAGTACATTTAACAATATAAATGTCAACACCGTAGATACAAATATAGCTTAAATTAAAAACGGAATTTTATTCCTAACGGATGAAAACAAGGATGATGATGCGCCATTTAGAAAAAATATATAGTTGGAAAAAAATAGTATATCAATACAGTTCAGTTAATGGCTATGAACATATTGCATTAATAAGTTGAATCCAACAATCTAAATATATTGTTAAAATTCAAGTTTATGTTACTAATAAACTATTTTCTGCTATATTCTAAGATACTGTTAATCAATGGTTTTTTAGGGCTAAAAGTGATATTTGGAAGGGTATCATATCCTTTTTTAAGATAGTCATAATATTCCATCAGGGTACTGTCTTCATCCATTGCAAATTCCATCTCAAGTTTGGAAAATAGATCCAGTTCCTGATAAATAAATCGTACTATATTGCTTTTAGTGTAAAGTTGAGCCATACAATGGTTTTAAAGATAATATAAAAACGGTAATATCACGATTAAAACAGTATAATCCTGATTATTATTGTATGGATGACCAAATTTATTTAATGCGGTACCATGTTTGAGTTCTTCCGAGAAGGGAGATACCAAGAAATCCTCGTACTTTAAGTACATCCTTACCATCAAGTTCGGCTTTACAGCTGTAAATTTTGCCATTCTTTGGGTCGAGAATCTGGCCCTTTTCCCAGGTATTGCCATTTTTAGTAAGGTCCCACAAGATGGTCATGCCTTCTATATTTTTTCCTTTATTGGCACCTTTACAAGCATCACATTTAGTGATAGTAGCGGCAGGTAGCAACTTTATAACTTTTCCGGTTAACTTCCCATTATGTTCAGTAATCTCGATATGTGATTTTTCACGACCGTCTGTATCATCCAGGTTTTTCCAGATACCTACCGGACTCTGTGCTAAAGCCGGTATAGTCAAGGATGCCAACATGATAAAAGTGATAAATATGTGTTTCATGATGATATTCAGTATTAAATTGAGGGTAAAAATACATTAAATTTGTTCAATCTCCCTTGGATGCCAAAAATATTTTTCAAAGTCTGCAATTTTATCGTCTATGACGAGTATTTTTTCAGAAAGTAAAAGTTGCGCCATTCGTTCGGGTGGATTGAAATGATGTCTTCCTGATAATTCACCTTTTCTGTTGACGACGCGGTGTGCCGGAATGTTAGTTATCTCAGCGTGGCTGTGATTCAACGCCCAGCCGACCATCCTTGCTGATCCAAGACCGAGGAAGTCCGCAATAGCACCGTAAGTAGTCACTCTGCCACGTGGTATCAGGCATGTTACATCATATACACGCTGAAAGTAGTGATCTTCTTGACGAATATTTAACGATTTAGATTTTTCTATCGACATTTGACTTTATAAATTTGCGCTAAATTACCGGTAATAATGTCAAAAATCAAAATTAAAATTAGTAAAGTCAATACTATAGAGGAAGCTATCTTCTTTGATTCCATGGGCGTCGATTATTTGGGCTTTTGTTGTAATGGTACGAGTATGATGTATTGCTCTCCCGCTAAAATACAAGAAATCGTAAATCACGTAGAAAACCCACAAATCGTGTATGAGTTTGACGGCTGGCAGTCCAAAGTTGAAATCGATTTTACTATTAGTAGTGGTAATCAGGTGGATTCCATCCATTTGGGAGCCTTTGCTACATATAGTGAACCCTTTGAAAAACCGGTATTTAAAGATTTTATCCTTGAAAATATTGAAGATTGCGACTTTTCAAATGTTGTATATCCTGTGCTTCGCAGTGAAAAGAAATATACAGATCTAACAGAAACAGAAAAACAACAAGTTGCACAACTTGCCAATCAGTATCCAGTTTTTTTAGACCTTAATTTCTCCCAGGAATGTATAGCTATTGCTATTGAAGAAAGTGGTGCTGCCGGTATCGTCCTGCGCAGTAATGCAACATCTCAAAAACTAATACAATCATTAGTTGAGGCAGATATTATGGCTTCGCAGGAGGTATGATTTTCATACCTTCCCTGCAAAAACCATCTAGAATGCAATTTTCCTTTTATTATCCTTTTTTGGAAGTAAAATCTTTACTCCACTGATTGATTTTATCACCTAAATCAGTAAGTTCATTTTCTACTATTTTAGCGATGTTAGATACGGTAGTCGGCTCTCCTCGCATGGCTAATTTATCACTTGATGTTTTGGCTTCCGGGACTAAAGCCCACAAAATAAAGTAAGCAAGAGCTCCCGAACCTACAGTAAAGAGCATTAGTATAAACAATAGCCTTATCCAGATAGAGTCATCGATTCCAAAATATGCTGCTATCCCCGAACACACGCCTGCTACTTTCTTGTCGTCTGGATTTCTAAAAAGTTTTTTAGCGGTACCAATCGTAGATTTGTTTTGAGATGCAGTACCGCTAAACGTATGTTGTTCTTGTAATGGCTCTGCGCCAAAGTCTTCCGGTTTGCCCATGATAGCAATGACTTCGTCCACCTCTTTCATGCTGATGATAAGCCTACCTTTAAGGTGCTCCTGAAAAAGCTCTGCCATACGGACTTCTATGTCATTGACGATTTCATCACAACCCTTTGAATTGCTGAAGTGGTTTTGAATCGCATCTAGGTAATTCTGAATGTATGTATAAGCATCGTCATTGATAGCAAAAGGATAACCTCCTAAGTTGATATTAAATGTCTTGTTCATTTTTATGATTGGTTTTAAGATTATATAACTGATTTACAGATTGATTTAGTTCTTGCCAGGTCTCAAAAAGATTGTCTAAAAAGATACTGCCCAAATTGGTAATCTTATAGTATTTGCGTGGCGGACCTTGTTTGGATTCCTGCCAGTTGTACTCTAACAGGCCAGCATCCTTGAGCCTGTTTAACAGCGGATATAAGGTACCTTCAACGATGATGAGTTCTGATCCTTTTAGCTTGTTGATAATATCTGATGGGTAGGCTTCACCATCAGCGATAATGGACAGGACGCACAGTTCGAGTACTCCTTTCCGCATTTGTGCTTTTGTATTTTCTAATTTTATTTCCATGATGTTCATGTTTGATGGCACAAAGATAAATGATTTTATAATACCATGCAATACATAGTACCATCTTTTAGATAGTATTCTATACAAACAGATGATTTTTATCGACGAATGGGGGCTTTTAGCAGGGCAATACTTTTTGGAAATAATAAGTAGTCAGCGGATGCCGTTATATTTATTGGTCTATATCAGTAGTGGATTATTAAATTAAAAAAAGTAAAAATTGCATTTATTTGATGAATCTAAGATTTTTAGTGATGTGAGATGTGTGGGATTAGGAAGTTGGAAGTTTTATCTCTTACGCCCTTTCAGGGCTAGGTTTTTCATGTATTGAGGGACATAGCACGTTGTGCTATGTTGATATCTTTCACCCTTTCAGGGTGTACATATCATGGTAATGTCTTGTCATAAAATCAAATTACATATACAAACCAGCCCTTAGATAATACTGTAAACTATTTTAGGACAAGATATATACGAACAAGCCCTGAAAGGGCATAATATCACTGCATTGGGCATCGCCCTATGCAAAAACAAGAAACACATCATCGAGCCCTGAAGGGGCGAAATATAATTGCATGGGGCATCGCCCTATGCAAAAAGATGAAACACACCATCGAGCCCTGAAGGGGCGTAATAATAAATAAAAATTAGATAAGGTGAATTTCACATCATCGATGCGACACTTTTAGGAGTAGTTCTTGCTTTTAGCATTTTTAAACCCATCCTCGGTCTTTCCCTCGATTAGTTGTTAGTGGCTGTGTCCCCACCAAAGGTGGCGGATTAGTTTTTCCGCCAACTAGTTGGGGCCGAGGCGTTTTAATTCTTAACTTTTCATCTTATCTTTTTTATTTAAATTACTCCTAATTCATTCATTTACAACAAAATAAGCTCCCTTTCCATTTTAAGGGAAAGGGTTTGGGATAGGGTCAAAAACGACAAAATTAATTTCTATTCCTAAGTCCTTCAAATCAGCCCAATCTTTATAAAAAGGTAGCAGGTATAGTTTGGGGATAGGGTCAAAAACGGCAAAATCCATTTCTATTCCTAAGTCATTCAAATCAGTCCAATCTTTATAAAAAGGTAACATGTATAGGCTGGGGATAGGTAAAAAAACCTACAAAATCCATTTCTATTCATCAGCCATTCAACCCTATTTTTTAGCAATATTCAATTTGGGTGACTCATTGATGAAATCAGTACAAAAAAAGCATATGTATTATAGTAAAAAATGCGTGAAGAAATTATCCTTATCCTCACGCATTTTTTTTTACTGAAAGCTGATATGCTAAATTTTAATATCTCACTGTTTAGAATGGCAAATCATCTTCAAAGCTTGCCCCGCCTGAATTAGCATCTTTATTTTCTGAGCCAAACGGATCGTCACTTATCGGCGGCATCGGTGGTGGTGGAATAGTACCAGCATTATCCATAGCATCTCCTGTGGCCTTTTCTACTCTCCATGCATTGAGGTTTGTAAAGTATTTGTCCTGCCATTCTCTACCGCGTAAGTCAAAGTGGACTTTAATTTTTTCATCAACATTGTATGGTTCGATAGCGGAGCATCTGTCCTGTGTCAACTGAAATTTGACAAACTGCGGGTATTGCTCTTCTGTTCTGATGACAAATTCACGTGTCTGGAAAGTCTCTGTTTTACTTTCTGTATCGTATTTTTTATGTAATATTCCTGTGATTTCGAATGACATATCGTGTCTGTTTTTTAAGTTTAATTAAAATTTTAAATTAATATGCTTTTGCAAAGATAACCCTTTTATTGGATGGTTTACCGGAATAAACGCACACACCGTTTTCCTCCGGACTATCTAAAGGAATGCACCTGATGGTAGCTTTGGTTTCTTCTTTTATCTTTTCTTCGGTCTCCGGCGTACCATCCCAATGTGCCAGTACAAACCCACCTTTATTTTCTATAACGTCTTTAAACTGGTCAAAGTTTTCTACGCGTGTAATATGTTCGTCTCTGAATGCTTTAGCTCTGTTAAACAGATTCATTTGTATATCTGCGAGTAATTGTTCTACATAAGGAACAACGAGATCAAGCCCGATAGACATTTTTTCTTTGGTATCTCTTCTGGCTACTTCTATTGTATTATTTTCCAAATCCCTTTTACCTAATCCGAGCCTTACCGGAATGCCTTTCATTTCGTATTCGGCAAATTTGAATCCCGGTCTTTTGGTTTCATCATTATCGATTTTAACACTAATACCCAATGCTTTTAAGGCATCGCCGATTTCATTTGCTTTTTCGAGCAATTCAGGATCTGGTTTTGGTATCGGAACGATAACGACTTGGATCGGTGCCAAATTAGGTGGAAGTACTAAGCCCTCGTCATCCGAGTGCGTCATAATCAATCCGCCGATAAGCCTTGTAGAAACTCCCCATGAAGTAGCCCAAACGTATTCATTTTCGTTTTTATCATTGCTAAAAGTAACATTAAAGGCTTTTGCAAAATTTTGGCCTAAGAAGTGCGAAGTCCCTGCCTGAAGCGCCTTGCCATCCTGCATCAAAGCTTCGATAGTAAAGGTGTCATCCGCTCCAGCAAATCGCTCAGACTCTGATTTGAATCCTTTGATAACCGGCATAGCCATGAAGTCCTCGGCAAATGTGGCATATACATCGTGCATCTGCCGGGCTTCCCGGATAGCTTCCTCTTTAGAAGCGTGTGCGGTGTGACCTTCCTGCCATAAAAATTCTGCTGTGCGCAAAAATGGGCGAGTACGCATTTCCCATCTTACGACATTGGCCCATTGATTGATCAGTATCGGGAGGTCTCTGTAAGACTGTATCCAGTCTCGGTAGGTATTCCAGATGATGGCTTCACTGGTAGGCCTTACGACTAATTCTTCCTCTAATTTAGCTTCAGGATCCACCATGAGCTTTCCGGCATTGTCAGGATCATTTTTAAGCCTGTAATGCGTTACTACGGCACATTCTTTTGCGAAACCTTCTGCATTTTTTTCTTCTGCTTCAAATAAACTTTTAGGTACAAATAGTGGGAAGTAAGCATTAACGTGACCTGTTTCCTTAAACATTTTATCTAATTGATCGCGCATTTTTTCCCAGATGGCATATCCGTATGGTTTAATGACCATACAACCTCTTACCGCTGAGTTTTCGGCAAGCCCCGCTTTTTTTACGATGTCGTTATACCATTGAGAATAATTTTCTTCCCGTCCTGTGATTTCCTTTGCCATATTTACTTAATAATAAGTGATTTATTTTGATATGTTAAAATTAAATTAATAACCTAAGATTTAAAACTTTACAATGATTTTTATCGTCAATAATGTATCCAAAAGATTGAATTAAAAAGGTTTAATTCGACTTTAAAGATAGAATTTTTAAACTTTAAGTTGTTTTTAACGAAAATGTGGCACAAAAGTAATAAATTGCAGTCTATTTTCATATTATTGAGACAATATTACCTTCAAAATACAATTAAATATTAAATCATGAGAAGCATGTATTTTAAAACAGCGATTTTAATTTTCATTATGGCTTTCAGTTTTAGACTGAGTGCACAGTTTGATGATTTATATTATGACTATAAGTCAGATGCTATAGCATATACAAAAACGAATGATGCTGATACTAAGTCATTCAACAATCCAAATTACAATACTTCTGATAGTAGTTACGACGATCAGGAGTATGGAAACTATGACGAATATTCATATACAGACAGAATAAACAGATTTTCCAGATCTTCTGTAGCCAATGACTATTACTATAATAGTTTTGATGATTGGTGGTATAATGATAACTATTATGGCAATAATTACTATAACAGCAGATATTTTGATAATTACTACTATCCATCTTACGGCAGTAGTATAAATATCTACATCGGCAATAGCTGGGGCTGGAATAGCTGGAATCGTCCGTGGGGTTGGAATAGCTATTATAGTAGTTGGAATAATTGGTATAGTCCATGGGGTTTTCATTCTTCTTATTCACCGTGGGGCTGGAATGGTTACTATGGTGGTAATATTGTCAATAATTATTATTATGGCGATGTTTATCATGGAAATGGATATTATAATGGATGGAATAACTACAATAATCCGGGTAATAATACAGGAAACACTAAGAATACAATCTATGGCAGCCGCAAGAGTGGTGCAGTTTCCTCTTCTGTAAATGGTAGAGAAGCTTCGCATAGAAAACCCGGTGTAAGTTCGGATAATAATAATGGTCGCAATACAATGGGTGCAGGCGATGGTCTCAGACAAGATAATACTGATCAAAGCAGCAGCTCAATACGAGTCAAAAATCCTGCCGACGTGAGACAAACCGAGACGCTTCGCACAGACAATCCAAATAATAATCAAAGGGAAAGAATTTTTAATTCTGACAGAAATAGCAGTACAGACAAGGTAAGAATTAATCCAAACACAGACCCAAGTACCCGCAACAATGGCACTATCAATCCAAGTAGAGATAATGGACGCACCATTGAGCAGCCATCTGGAAATGTTCGCCCTGATAATAATATAAGAGTTAATCCACCGAGTCAGCCATCAAGTACACAGAGAGAAAGAGTAAATGAGCAGAGAAAAAATGAACCAAGCCGATCTATGGAAGATTCGTACAGATCACGACCTTCTAATCCTATGCCTACTAGAGAGTCTGCACCATCTAGGAGCTCTGGTTTCGAAAGCGGAAGTAATATGAATATGTCAAGACCTTCTTCAGGCGGTTCATTTGGTAGTGGGTCTTCTTCTTCAGGAAGAGGTAGCCAGAGAGGCAGCAGATAAATAATAATGCAATGTAAAATAAAATAACAAAGGCTGATGATAACCTATTTTATCAGCCTTTGTTATTATAAATCCGTTGGTTTTTATCTTGGAGTTAAACCGTATTAATTTAAATTAAACATGAGAAGATATTTATTAGTAACTGTTTTTATTTTGACAGTTGTACTGACGAAGGCACAAAATATTACAGATGTAGTGCGCTGGTCTAGTATTGAATATGTAGGCACAGCTAGAACGCTGGGAGCAGGAAGTTCGTTTGGTTCTATGGGCGGTGATTTTTCGGTAATAAATATCAATCCGGCCGGTATTGCTGATTATAGAGTCTCCGAGTTTATGTTAACTCCATCACTGCGCAATAGTACTTCCAAATCATGGTTTGTGCAAAATCCGCAAGGATCTACAACAGATAAATCCAGTAAATTGGGTTTAGATAATATAGGTTTCGTTTTTGCATCTAATCCTGGCTCCAAACTAACTAGTTCCAATTTTGCTTTAGGATATTCCAGAACTGCCGATTTGAATAGAAGTGCAATTGTCAGTGGTAATATTCCCGGATCAATTACTACATATTTTGCCGAGCAGGCACAAAATCTGACTGTCGATGAGCTCGATGATTTTGTGGCATATCCGGCTTATAACGTTGGAGCAATCCTCAAAAATGAAAACAGCAATACATACCATACTGATTTTACTAATCCCAAGCAGATAGTTAGCAGAACACAGGATATCTATCAACGTGGCGGAATAGATGAACTTGCATTAGGATGGGCGGGTGAGTTAAAACATAAATTAAATGTAGGCTTGAGCCTTAATATTCCATTTGCAAGATTTGAAGAATTAAAAACGTATAAAGAGCAAGATAGCCCGGCAGACGAGATTGAATATTTTGACCGACTGTCTTTTACTGAGCGGCTGACTACATCTGGTGTAGGGTTCAATTTTAAAGCAGGCTTTGTGTATAAAATTAATCAAACGATCAGATTGGGCGGAAGCTTTCACTCTCCTACATGGTATAGCCTGAATGACGACTATAGTAATAGCATTGAATATGCTTTTACAGACGCAAGGGGAAGTTTTAATAATAAATACGATTCTCCGGATGGGTCCTTTGGATATAATATTACGACACCTTGGAGAGCTATAGGTAGCTTAGGTACTATTTTGAGATTTGGTGAGATCAAAGGATTTTTAAATGGAGATATCGAATATGTAGATTATACCAGTGCAAGTTATAAAGGTAAAGTCTATAATAGTAATCCTGGAGAAATAGCACACGATAGAGAAGTCAACAGGGATATTGTCAATAAACTTGGAAGTGCTGTAAATGTGAGATTAGGCGGCGAATTTGCATATCATAGCCTTAGATTAAGAGTCGGATATGGTATAGAAAGAACGCCTTACAATGCCGATGATTTTTACAACAACAAGGTTTCTTTTGGACTAGGATATCGAGACGATAATTTCTTTATGGATCTAGGTGTGAGACTATCGCAGTACAGCGAAGGGTATAATCCGTATGTAGTCAATGATGTCTCACTAAACCCGCTGGCTAATATTGACACACACAAGACTCGAGCTAATCTGACCATTGGATTTAAGTTTTAAGGTGATAAATAGTCCGATTTACATAGATCCAAAATCGCATTAAGTTAGAAGAGGGTTTTTATATATTGTATAAAAAAGGCAGTTGTGTAGTTTAAGCGACTGCCTTTTTTGATTTTTAAAATTTGACTAAAAAATTCATTGAGATTTGTAAAGAAATTTGCCTAAATATGCGTACTTTTGCGTCAGATTTACAGTTTTCATCCCTCCAAAACTTTTGTATTTGATTTTTAAATCAAAGATAGTTAACAAATCATTTTTCGGAAAGCACAATAAGTTTTCAGTCTAATGTGTTTGTTTATGATTACCTTTGCGTGATTTTTGAGATAAGGAAAAACCATAACATTTTCGAGATATGATTTTTGAGAAAAGTACTTTTTTTAAGATATTAATTATTGTTTTAATAGGTTTTGAAGGTTTTAGCCAGCCTACATTAAAATTTAATATAGGTAGTGGAAAAGGTTTCAAAGGTGACACGATATGTGTAGATGTACGTGTACAAGATTTTGTTGATATTAGTTCGATGCAGTTTAATATCTCGTACAATGGTACTTTGGTTAAACCAATAACGCCTATTGATTTTTCTAAATCTGATTTAGCACCTAATATAGATAACAGTAATTTTAACCTGACTACAAAAGATAATGGATATCTCAAGTTTGTGTGGGACCACAGCCCATCTATAACTATGCCGGATGGTGCGCTGTTATTCACGATTTGTTTTGAACTTATAGGTGATCCAGGCAATATCTCGCCAGTATATATCAATAGTTTAGCGCTCGACGTAGAGATATGTACAGAAGATGATAGTGGGCACAGAGAATGTGTAAATCATGTCAATTCAGAAATAGGTACTGTAGAAATTTTATCAAAAATTTTTCAGGCCTTTGTCAATCGTTGTGATGCAGATGTCAATAATGCTGGGTTAGGTGGAAGTGTTAGCTTCTATGCTGCCGGTGGGATGGCCCCATATACATATACTATTAATCCTGGAGGATATACCGGTACTTTGACTAAAGATGGTGAAAGAAAACAAATTCCTAATCTACCTATGGATAATTATACCTTAATGGTTACAGATGCTTTGGGCCGCAATGCAACTAAAACATTTGTGGTCAGTAGCAATTTGCCTATTGAAATTGCTGAGACACTTAAAGATCCTACTTGTTTTAACAAAAGAAATGGCCAGATAGAAATTGTTGCAAAGGGTGGCTTAGGTCCATATAAGTATGAATGGTCTAACTATGTGAGTAATACCGATATTAATAAAGATTTATTGCCTGGGAATTATACGCTTACAGTGACAGACTTTAATGGGTGTGAAGTTATAAGAAATTACACACTTAAAGCAGATACGATTAAGTTTGATATTGCAGTAGTTGATTCAACGGGCTGTCAGGAAGTAAAGACTGGTGTTGTTAATATCTTCAACGTGCAAGGTGGCAAGCCTTTTTTAAATGGTGGGTATCAATATGTAATCAACAATACAGGCAATCCGGTAAAATTTATAAGTCCAGCGAATGCCGGAAAAATAGGTGGAGGTCAAGTAAAGGTTGTTGTTTTAGATTCTCTGGGCTGCCGTGTAGAAAGGGAATTGGTAATGCCAGTAAAAAAACCTTTTGAATTCAATTTTTTAGCGTTAAAAGACGTATCTTGTCATGGACTCAAAGATGGTTCGGTAATGATACGTCCCATACCTGATGGGAAATACAACTATAATCCGGATCCTAAAATGATAAATACAGGTAACTTAGGTGGTTCCTTTATCGCAACGGATCTTGAAGGAGGAAGCTATACCATTTCGGCCAGAAATTCAGAAGGATGTAGTCAGTCCATCACATTTGATGTTAAAGATCCTGATCCTATAAGCTTAAACGATGTCGTAATTCAACCTAATTGTAATGACAAGGGATCAATAACACTCAATCCTACTGGAGGAACGGGCAGTTTTATATATAGTTGGAGCACAAGTAATGGTAATGTAAGCCACATAGATGAGATAATAAAAGGAGGAACCTTTGTAGTAACAGTGACTGATGCTAATAATTGTAGCACAACAAAAAGTTTCTTAATTAATGACTACGGAACGCTAAGCATTACGGTACAAAGCAAAAGTGTCTCTTGTCAGGGTAAAACTGATGGTAGTGCTACCGTAGATATAATTTCTAATACGGGTCAGATCCCGATGTTTCAAGTAATCTGGAAAGATGCTTCAGGCAAGGAAATCTCTAAAGGTACTACTTCGATTAGCAACTTACCTCCTGGAAATTATTTTGTAGAGGTGATAGATGAGAATAAATGTAGCAGTGGAAATCGCCCGTTTACTATTAATGATGCTCCGGAATTGACGATTGTTACGAATATCAGTAATCCGGTATGTTTTGGGGAGTCTGGTACCATTACTGCATCAGTTAATGGCAGTGTGTCAGGATATACGTTTGAATGGACAGATAAAGCCAGTGGTCAAATTATTGGTAGCAGCAATGTCTTAACATCTAAAGCGGGCACTTATATTTTGAAAGTAAGAAGTCAGTCCGGTTGCGAAAATACACAAGAAATTGATTTGACACAACCAGCAAAACTCGAATTTGGCACACCTGATTTACGAAAAGTAAGATGTTTTGGCAATAATGACGGACAAGCAGCCATCTTGAATGGTCCCACTAATTATACTTATACCTGGAGTTCTGGTGCTGTTGGTCAATTTGCAACTGATCTTATAGCCGGGCCGGGATGGGTTATTGCTAAGCTCGCGGGTTGTACTTCTGACACAGTACGATTTATCATAGACACCAATCCTAAACTCGAAATTGATAATAGTAAGACTGTAATAGTCAATCCAAGTTGCTTTGGTGATACTAACGGCTCTATTTCTATTGAAGCCGTTGGAGGAACGGGTATAGGCTATAAATATAAGTGGAATAATGGCGGTCAAAGTCCATTACTCAATGGAATAGGAGCTGGAAGCTATACAGTGACAATAAGTGACAATAATAATTGTGAACAAACCTCGACATTAACTTTATCACAACCTGATTTGTTGGAAGTGTTTTTGGATAATGTAAAATCAGCAACCTTAGATTGCAATAATACTGACAAAGGAAGACTGGTCTTAGGTACAAAAGGCGGAAATACAGGCGTTAAAAAAATACAATGGCAAAGTGGCGTCGAAACAGAAGGAAGTGCGGCCATCAATCTTAAACCAGGCACTTATTGCGCCACAGTTACGGATAATCAGGGTTGTTCTGCTACATTTTGTCACACCTTGACTGCGCCAGTTCCACTCCGCGGAAAACTCCGTACTCCTGTCCAACCTACTTGCTATGGTGGAAGTACCTGTATCTCAGTTGAGTCAATAACTGGTGGTACTGGCAATGCTTATACTTTCCAGATAAATAATGGAAAGAGATACCCGATCGATAGCTGTGCAATAGTATATGCAGGACAATATTTTATTAGCTTAATAGATTCGACCGGTTGCTCGATAGATACAACTATTGTGATTAATCAACCTAACCCCTTAAAGGTAGAATTAGGAGACGACAAAGATATACAATTAGGTCTTCCTACACCACAAATCCTGCCATTTATCAATACTACAGCGGGGATAAAGAATGTAGTCTGGACACCTAATGATTATATATCATGTCTGAATAGTGACTGTACAAATGTAGAAATGACTCCACCAGTGACTACGACTTATGTGCTGACAGTAACGGATAATAATGGATGTACTGGTAGTGATGATATTACAATACGCGTTAGAGAAGTCAGGAATGTATATTTTGCCAATGCTTTTACACCAAATAATGATGGATATAATGATTATTTTCAGGCTGTAACAGGTATCGGCGTGGAGAGAATCGTAGCTTTTGCCATTTATGACAGATGGGGCAATCAGGTTTTTATAAAAGAAAATTATGTTCCTGATCCGGCTGGCACGGATGGCTGGGACGGAACCTTCTTAGGCAGAAAGCTCAACCCGGGCGTATATGTATATTATGCAAAAGCCCTGTTTATAGATGGAAAAGAAATAGAATATTCAGGGTCAGTAACGCTTGTTGACAGTGCGAGGAATTAAAAAGAGGATAACATCGTATAATTTTCTTTAACTTTTTAGTACATAAAATTTATTATTTATGAGTAAGTCAAAATCTATTTTGGGCACACTTGTACTCTTATTAGCTGTAGTTTTTATTTATTCCTGCGCTAAGGATGACACTAAAAGTGATCAAAATAGCCACTTTACCACCGAAAGCCGGAATTCATTATCAGCCGCATCAACCGTGATTAATGGAATGTTGCATTTTAATACCTATGCAGATTTTGAAGGCTATATTGAGAATCTTGAAGGATTAGAAAATGACACGAATCAAGTCATAGCAGCTTACACCCAATTAGGAGTTGACCTGACTCAGGAATTTTTGCCCAATCTCACTGACTATCCTGTAGCACTAAGAATAGAGCAACAAATAACCGGATTTACATCTGCCAGAAAGGCAGAAGAAACCGTAATCAATAATGCGCTGAATAGTGGTAATGATACAATATTTACAATTATATCAGACCCTTTCTTAAAAAGTGCCCTGAATACTGATTATGCTGTGCATATCGGGACAAGAATATTTAGATTTTTTAACAACGGTGGTGTTGTCATTGTTCTTAACAATGACTGGAATCTGTATGACAGTATAAAAACCATGCAGTTTATAGACATCAACCCTGCGCCAAACATTTATGTAACAAATCGGGTTACTGAAAAGTGGGGCGAGTTATATCATCTGGATACAAATGGTCACCCCTTGTCAGAAAAAGTGTTTACAAATCCTGAATTTGTAGTACTAAATGATACCTCAGCTTGCGACCACCTTAAATTTCTGACTGTGGTGACATTAGACAATGGTGTAGTCAGGCTTACCGTAAACTATATATTTTCGCAATACAAATGGACTTTTGTCGATGGTTCCGTATTGTATGGAAAAACGGTCACTAAAAAAATCACAACCAGTGGTATGGTTCGTATCACCATACTGAAAGAAGACGGCACGCCGCTATGTAAGTTTAGTTTTTGGTATGATTACTGTGGTGAAAAAAAAGAAAAACTAAATATTTACAAAAACCCTAATGCCGGTGGCAGTGGGAAATGGGTAAGGATTGACGCATTGATATGGGTCAAAGCGGGCGAAATAGGATGTAGCAGCAAGCTTTACAGCAAAAATTTTCTTGGTATCGTGTTTCCGTTGAATTACTTACACAGTACCACTGGAGTATGTGTGGATATAATAGGGAATATAAAAAGAGAAACATCTGATACGCTTGTCCAGCAGTGTGATGTCGTAACCATACCACTTACTACAGAGTGTCTGCAAAAGAATCAATCTAACGGGTCAGTAACACTAAAGCTACCTCAACAAGGCAATATCTTCAGAGAGGCAGGTAAGCTTTCCTCGGGACACAAAGCAAGATTAAAGACAGGTGGGACATTTTTTGGCTTTGGCGTGGATGTACCCAGATTAGTGTTAGACTGATATGAGATCGATATTCTGTTTTTTGATATTTTACTTCACCTTATGTCCTTTGTCCGGGCAGATGGTATCAGCAGGATTTGGTGTTACCTATATGGATGATATAGAGCGGGTTAAGCTACATCCAGATGTAAGAGGGAAAGGAATAAGGGTCAATGACGATTATTTTCATCAATTTAGTTATAGCCATTACTTAAAAGGAGATTTTATCATTTCTGCCAGCTATTCAATATATCCAGTAAGTACTGAATTTAAATTTGTAATAGATGGGCTTGAGGGGTATGCCTATGGTTGGAGAGGCACAAATATCACCAGATATGATATAGGACTTGGGTGGAATCCACTTGGAAAATCAAAATTTATTTTACATCCTAATTTAAGTATAGGTTTGCAAAAGTCTGAAATTATATACGATGATATCATAGGGACAATACCAGATGATTTAATACCAATTGGTTTCGAACAATTAGCGTCAGTCGGAGTAGAAGGCTTTGCAAATACTCAAATCGTACCGGTTTTAGGATTGAAATTGGGTTATGCTTTTTGGGGTAGGTTAGAGTTGTTTTTAGATATCCGGCAGGTATGGGGTTATAAAACGGTTCAGGAATTAAAGGTACAGTATGCCTATAATGGCATACGACAGCCAGAGGCAATCAATTATTCTGACGGTACAGGCAGGTTTTGGGCTTTGGGATTGGGATATAGAATCGTAAAGCCAAAGCGTAAATAAAAATGTACATATCATACAAAGCAAGATTAAAAACAGGTGGGACGTTTTTTGGCTTTGGGTGGATGTGCCCAGATTAGTATTAGACTGATATGAAGTTGAAAGCTATTCTTATATTACAAATAATGATAGTTACAGTCTGTCCCGTAAAGGGGCAGACTGTAACTGTTGAATTTGGCCCTACTTATTATGCCCATAAAGCTAAATCCAAGATGCATCCGGATATTATCGGTCAAAGGATTGCTAATGATGACTATTTTTATAAAATTAATTATGAACATTTTATAAATACTAATTTTAGGCTATCGGGAAGTTACTCTAAATACCCAATTACTACATTTTTTCGTTTTTATAAAGAGAATGAAGGTGGTAGTTTTGGCTGGAACGGAACAACAGTTAAGAGGTTTGATGTAAGTATGCTTTACAACATCTTTCCAAAAAGTAAGTTTTTATTAATTCCATACACAGGATTTGGCATTCAAAAATCCACTCCTAATGGTTATGGGTGTATATGTAATGATATATCAGATGGTATAAAACCTGATAACTTTGAACTTATCAAGGATATAGAAGAACATGTATATTCTAATACGCAGATTGTACCTGTGATAGGATTGAAATTTGGCTATGCTTTTTGGGGCAGATTAGAATTATTTATGGACATACAACAGGTTTTTGGCCACAAGTTGATACAGGAGTTGAGGATGGATTACACATACAAGGGGATTCAACAGCCACAAGCCATAAATTACTCTGACGGTACAGGCAGGTTTTGGGCTTTGGGATTGGGATATAGAATCGTAAAGCCAATGGGTAAATAAATTATTAATATGTACATGAGACACAGAGCAAGATTAAAGACAGGTGGGACATTTTTTGGCTTTGGCGTGGATGTACCCAGATTAGTGTTAGACTGATATGAGATCGATATTCTGTTTTTTGATATTTTACTTCACCTTATGTCCTTTGTCCGGGCAGATGGTATCAGCAGGATTTGGTGTTACCTATATGGATGATATAGAGCGGGTTAAGCTACATCCAGATGTAAGAGGGAAAGGAATAAGGGTCAATGACGATTATTTTCATCAATTTAGTTATAGCCATTACTTAAAAGGAGATTTTATCATTTCTGCCAGCTATTCAATATATCCAGTAAGTACTGAATTTAAATTTGTAATAGATGGGCTTGAGGGGTATGCCTATGGTTGGAGAGGCACAAATATCACCAGATATGATATAGGACTTGGGTGGAATCCACTTGGAAAATCAAAATTTATTTTACATCCTAATTTAAGTATAGGTTTGCAAAAGTCTGAAATTATATACGATGATATCATAGGGACAATACCAGATGATTTAATACCAATTGGTTTCGAACAATTAGCGTCAGTCGGAGTAGAAGGCTTTGCAAATACTCAAATCGTACCGGTTTTAGGATTGAAATTGGGTTATGCTTTTTGGGGTAGGTTAGAGTTGTTTTTAGATATCCGGCAGGTATGGGGTTATAAAACGGTTCAGGAATTAAAGGTACAGTATGCCTATAATGGCATACGACAGCCAGAGGCAATCAATTATTCTGACGGTACAGGCAGGTTTTGGGCTTTGGGATTGGGATATAGAATCGTAAAGCCAAAGCGTAAATAAAAATGTACATATCATACAAAGCAAGATTAAAAACAGGTGGGACGTTTTTTGGCTTTGGGTGGATGTGCCCAGATTAGTATTAGACTGATATGAGAGCGATATTCTGTTTTTTGATATTTTACTTCACCTTATGTCCTTTGACCGGGCAGATGGTATCAGCAGGATTTGGTGTTACCTATATGGATGATATAGAGCGGGTTAAGCTACATCCAGATGTAAGAGGGAAAGGAATAAGGGTCAATGACGATTATTTTCATCAATTTAGTTATAGCCATTACTTAAAAGGAGATTTTATCATTTCTGCCAGCTATTCAATATATCCAGTAAGTACTGAATTTAAATTTGTAATAGATGGGCTTGAGGGGTATGCCTATGGTTGGAGAGGCACAAATATCACCAGATATGATATAGGACTTGGGTGGAATCCACTTGGAAAATCAAAATTTATTTTACATCCTAATTTAAGTATAGGTTTGCAAAAGTCTGAAATTATATACGATGATATCATAGGGACAATACCAGATGATTTAATACCAATTGGTTTCGAACAATTAGCGTCAGTCGGAGTAGAAGGCTTTGCAAATACTCAAATCGTACCGGTTTTAGGATTGAAATTGGGTTATGCTTTTTGGGGTAGGTTAGAGTTGTTTTTAGATATCCGGCAGGTATGGGGTTATAAAACGGTTCAGGAATTAAAGGTACAGTATGCCTATAATGGCATACGACAGCCAGAGGCAATCAATTATTCTGACGGTACAGGCAGGTTTTGGGCTTTGGGAATGGGATATAGAATCGTGAAGCCAAAGTGCAAATAAAAAATCAATATTTTTTAATTGAAATTGAGCGTACCCGAGCACTTACAAAACAAGTCAGGAAATAACAGAGAATCCGGATGTCTGTATTAAATAAATACTTACAGGTTTTTTTATCTTCATAATTTAAAATGGTTATTTTGTTTAGAAAAATAACCACCCGATAAACCCACCCGCCTATAAGACTATAGTATTTGATGGTAAAGCGGTGATAAGCAGATGGAGCAAGCATAATCACTATGTTTTTTTTGATAGTGATTAAATCTCCATTAGTAAAGTATATCCTGTTCATTTTTTTGATATTATGTAAAGATTTTGTATCTTTGCACACTTGTTAAATCATAAGGGTTTTTAGCCCGAATTCTAATATGGACGATAATAAAAATTTAAACCAAAATGAATACGGTGCCGATAATATTCAGGCATTGGAAGGACTGGAAGCGGTCAGAAAAAGACCCGCCATGTATATCGGAAGTACTGATGTAAAAGGCTTACACCACTTAGTATGGGAGGTTATAGACAACTCTATAGATGAGCATCTTGCCGGATATTGTACGCAAATTGATACAATAATTCATAAAGATAACTCTATCACTGTTACAGATAATGGCCGTGGCATCCCTACAGGTATGCACGAAAAATTGCAAAAATCAGCACTGGAGGTAGTAATGACCGTATTACATGCCGGTGGTAAATTTGATAAAAATACCTATAAGGTTTCAGGTGGTTTGCATGGTGTGGGCGTTTCTTGTGTGAATGCATTGTCAGACTATGTTAAAGCTGAGGTATTCAGAGATGGGAAACACTATCAGCAGGAATATAGTAAGGGTATCCCGACAAGCAGTGTAGATGTCGTCGGAAATTCTGATAAGAGAGGTACTCAAATGACATTTTTACCGGATGCTTCTATATTTGAAACGACTGTTTTTAGTTATCAGGTTCTGGCATCCAGAATGAGGGAATTAGCTTATCTGAACAAAGGACTTTACCTCTCATTGACAGATGAAAGGGAAACTAATGAAGATGGTACTTATAAATCAACTCAATTTCACTCGGAAGGCGGACTCAAGGAGTTTGTTAAATATCTGGATGAAACGCGACAACCTTTGATCGAAGAACCTATCTATGTAGTGGGTAAGGAAGAAAATGTCGAAGTAGAAGTAGCGATGCAGTACAATACGGGTTATCAAGAAAATATTTTTTCCTACGTTAATAATATTTCTACAAAGGAAGGAGGAACCCACGTTGCAGGTTTTAGAAGAGCTATCACACGATTGTTTAAGCAGTATGGTGATGACAATGGATTGTTTGCAAAAGTAAAATTTGAAATATCCGGCGAAGACTTTAAGGAAGGATTGACAGCTATTGTTTCTGTAAAAGTACCTGAACCACAATTTAAAGGGCAGACCAAGAGCGAGTTGGGCAACTCTGAGGTCACAGGAATCGTGTCCCGATGTGTGGGGGATACGCTCAAGGCATATTTAGAGGAAAATCCTGTCATGGCCAAACGGATTATTGACAAAGTAATCTTGGCCGCTACAGCCCGTCATGCTGCGCGTAAAGCTCGGGAGATGGTACAGCGCAAAAATGTACTTACCGGCACAGGGCTACCGGGAAAGCTGTCCGATTGCTCCTCAAAAGACCCTGCTGAATCTGAGATATTCTTAGTCGAGGGAGATTCGGCGGGTGGTACAGCTAAGCAGGGACGTGATCGTAATTTCCAGGCTATTCTACCACTAAGAGGTAAGATTTTGAATGTAGAAAAAGCCATGGAATACAAGATATACGAGAATGAAGAAATTAAAAACCTGTTTACAGCACTTGGCGTAAGCATAGAAGAAAAGGATGGTGATAAGATATTAAATATCGACAAGCTTAGATACCATAAAGTGGTCATCATGACGGACGCCGATGTAGATGGTAGCCATATCGCAACTTTGATTTTGACATTTTTCTTTAGATATATGCGACCACTTGTAGAGCAAGGGTATATTTATCTAGCCTCACCGCCATTGTATCAAGTGCGCAAAGGTAAAAACTTTGTATATTGCTGGAATGACGAAGAACGTAAGGCTGCTATTGCAAAATATGCAGATGGAAAAGAAGATGACAACAGTATCAAAACTCAGCGATATAAGGGTTTGGGAGAGATGAATGCAGAGCAACTTTGGGAAACCACCATGGATCCAAGTCACAGAATACTTATGCAAGTAACTATAGATGATGGTGTCGAAGCGGACAGAGTCTTTAGTATGCTCATGGGTGACGAAGTGCCACCAAGAAGGCAATTTATTGAAGAAAATGCCCGGTATGCCAATATTGATGCTTAAACAATGATAAGGTAAGTTTGGTTTAAGTATAGCCTGATAAATGCTGATGTTGACAGATGGATTTAGAATTAAATCCATTTCAATATTTAATAAGAAATACATACATGGCCGATATTATAAGATTATTGCCGGATAGCATAGCAAATCAGATAGCCGCAGGTGAGGTGATCCAGCGTCCGGCTTCGGTAGTAAAAGAACTGATGGAGAATGCTATTGATGCGGGAAGTACTCAAATCAAATTGATCGTAAAAGATGCCGGAAAGACGATGGTCCAAGTTATCGATAATGGCAAAGGCATGTCCGAAACAGATGCGCGAATGTCTTTTGAGCGGCATGCAACTTCTAAAATTGCTTCGGCCAATGATTTATTTTCTATCAGGACGATGGGTTTTAGAGGTGAAGCTTTGGCATCCATAGCTGCAATTGCCCACGTCGAATTGATAACGCGACCATGGACAGAGGAAGTCGGACACCGGTATATCAACGAAGGTAGTAAAATCACCAAATCTGAGACAGTACAGGCTATGCCAGGCACTACGATTACTGTAAAAAACCTGTTTTATAACGTACCGGCACGACGTAAATTTTTAAAGTCCGACCCAGTAGAGATGAAGCATATTCTGGATGAATTTCATCGGGTAAGCCTTGCAAATCCTGATATTTTTTTCTCGTTGGACCACAATGGCAATGAAGTTTATCATTTGCCAAAAGGCAATCTTAAACAACGTATAGTAGGGATCTTTGGAAAAAATATTATAGATAAACTGGTACCTGTAAATGAAGAAACGGAGGTAGTCAATATCACCGGATTTGCCGGAAAACCGGACGCAGCACGTAAAACTGCCGGAGATCAGTTTATTTTTGTCAATAATCGTTTTATTAAGAGTAGTTATCTCAATCACGCGGTGCGATCTGCCTACGAAGATTTGATAACGAAGGAAATGTATCCTACCTATTTTTTGTTTTTAGAGATAGATCCTGCTAATATTGATATCAATGTACACCCTACTAAGACAGAAATAAAATTTGAGGATGAACGGTTGATATATAATTATCTAAGGGTGAGCCTGCGTCATAGCTTAGGGCAATACCGTGTAGGGGCATCATTGGATTTTAATATAGATACTAATTTTGTCAATAAATACTCGGGAAGTCCAGGGCAAACTTTCGATAGACAAAGCCCTAAATCAGAATCATCACCTAGTGGTTTGTTTAGTGGTTCTGTGGGTCATAAGCCCGAAAAAAAATCGGTGGATGATTGGGAGGAATTATATAAAGGATTGCAGCATGTGGATCTTTCTGACAAGATAAAAGCGTCTAATTTAGAAATTGAAGCCTTTGGAATTTCAGAAGTAGAGTTAAAAACACAGGAGTATAATAACAATTCGGTATTGCAACTTAATAATCAATACATCGTCTTACCAGCAAAAGACGGTTTGATGCTTATAGATATTCAGTCTGCACATGAGCGTATCCTTTACGAAAAATATATTGAGATCTTTCAAAGTGGAAAGCCAGCCATTCAAAAAGAGTTGTTTCCCCGCACAATAGAGTTAAATCCTGATAGAAGCATCATCGCAAAGGAGATCTTAGAAAGTATCAATGGGTTGGGATTTGAAATGGAGGACTTTGGCCATAATTCTTTTATCATCCACGGCACACCGGTGGGACTTGGTACTAATACTGACTTAGAAGAATTATTAAATAAAATTATTCACGACTATACAGAAGGCAGAGAAATGGGGATAGGCATTGAGGAGAGTTTGTCACGGTCTATGGCTGTATCTTCGAGTATTAAGCGAGGTAGAAGGTTGGAAAAGGAAGAAATGGTGTCTTTAACAGAACAATTGTTTGATTGTAAGATCCCTCAAAACAGCCCAAATGGCAAAAAATGCTATATTGTTATAGAACATGATGAATTGTTTAAACGTTTTAACTCATAATTATTTTATAGTAGATGTTAAGAATCACCGAGGTCGTTAAAAATATAATTATCATTAATGTTATCGTATATTTTGCGGTAAAGTACCTTATACCTATACCGGGTATAGATCGTTTTTTTACGTTGGTTTCTCCCGGGCAAGAGTACAATGTCAATGGTATAATATATAAATTTGAGCCGATACAGATTATTACGCACATGTTTATGCATGGAAGCGAAATGCACTTATTGTTTAATATGATGGGTTTGTATTTTCTGGGACCATGGGTAGAATCAAGCCTTGGACCAAAGCGGTTTTTTATCTTGTATTTGAGTTGTGGATTATTTGCATCCATTGCTCAGATGGTGTTTTCCGGTGGAATGATGGTAGGTGCCTCTGGTGCAACATACGGAGTTTTAGCAGCTTTTGCAACCATGTTTCCCAATGTAAAACTGATGTTATTGTTTCCACCTATCCCTATAAAAGCTAAATATATGGCTTTAGGTTTAATAGGCTTAGGCTTATATTATGGATTTTCGGGTACGCAGCAGGGAATAGGTCATTTTGCACACATAGGCGGAGCGATTTTGGGATTTTTAATGGTTAGGTTTTGGAAGATGGACAATCTTCAATAAAAAAATAAATTGACTTATGTTTAAGTCTATCTTTAGAGAAATACAAGCAGCTTTTGATTACGGCAGTATGCTGACTAAGATTATTATCATCAATGTTAGTGTCTATGTGGTTACTGCGATTTTAGGAGCGTTTTTACCGGAAATCTATGCTTCATATATTCTACCATATCTGGCATTACCGGGAGATTTTATAACATTTTTACACAGGCCATGGACGATAATCACACATATGTTTTTACATGCAGGCTTTTGGCATATGGCTATGAATATGTTGATTTTATATTGGTTTGGAAGTATTGCTGGCGATCTTTTGGGTGATAAAAGAATACTGCCTGTGTATATCATGGGTGGATTGGTCGGAGCTATGTTTTATATGTTGTCTTATTTGTGGGCACCGGTATATGGAAGTATGGCCCTTGGTGCGTCTGCTGCTACTTTAGCTATTGTTTTTATGGCAGTAATGACAGCGCCGGATTATATTATGAATTTGATTTTATTAGGCCCTGTTAAAATCAAATATATCGGATTAGCTATCTTGTTTTTTGATATTATAGGCACGGCAGGATCAACCAATACTGGTGGACATATTGCTCATCTTGGTGGTGCTCTGTTTGGATTTTTATTTGTCTATTTATTGCAAAATGGTACAGATTTATCATCATGGTTTTATAAAAAAAAATCGGTCCGATCAAAATCGAATACTATGTTTTCAAAAGGTACGAGTCCATTAAAAGTTTCGCATAAGTCTGAGAAATTGATTCGTAAAAAACCTGTACAAGATAAAGATCATTTTGCAGGGCGCGTGGATCAAATCTTAGAAAAGATAAAAGCTCAGGGATATGATAGCTTGACAGATGAGGAGAAGGAGGTTTTATATTTAGCCAGTAAAAAGTAAAAATTGAAGTTTATAGATAGATTAATACTAATGATTAACCTTGGGTTTGCGGCAGCATTATTATTAGCCTATCTCGCACCTAAAGTGGATCCTTCATTGACATGGACGATCGCCTTTTTTGGCCTTTTTTATCCTATTATTTTAATTATTAATTTTCTGTTTATCATTTTTTGGATACTCAAAGTTCCTAAATATGCTCTGGTCTCATTGATTTGCGTACTTCTTGGATGGAGTCAGGTTAAAGGATTTATAGGGTTTAATAGCCAGAAAATAGAACATAGTGATAATGCCATTTCCTTAATGACTTATAATATTAGTAATGCCTTATATGGCTATGATAAAAACGCAGATCAACGAAAAATTAAGAAAGGTAATTTTGTAGAATTTTTAGAGAAATATAAGAATGTGGATATCTTTTGTATCCAGGAGGTAGGCGACTATGCTAGAGATATTCTTAAAAATGCTTTTCCAAAACATCAGATGCACTATAAAAATGATAAAGGGGCTATTATTCTATCTGAGTTTCCTATAGTAGATAAGGGAGAGATAGATTTTGGTACGATAACCAATTCCTGTCTTTGGGCTGATATCCGGATTAATAAAGAAATAGTCAGGGTATATAGCTTCCACCTTCAATCCAATCAAATCAGTAGAGATGCTGATAAATTTACGATACAACCCGAGTTAAACCAAAAGCAAGCTTGGTATGATATCAAGGGAATGCTAAGAAAATATAAAAACCGACATTTACAGCGTACACGCCAGATAGAAAAGATAGCGACTCACATACAGAAAAGTCCATATAAGGTGATTTTAGCAGGAGATTTAAACGATCCTCCGCAGTCTTATACCTACAATGTGTTATCTAAATATGGTAAGGATGCTTTTAGGGAACGAGGTATGGGTATCGGGACAACTTATGCCGGACGCATTCCCTTGCTACGAATTGATTATATCTTTGTAGATAATTCGATGCAGGTTGCGACGTTTGACATCATTAAGGATAATTTTTCTGACCACTATGGGTTATTAAGCGCTATTGAAATGGACAAAGAGTGATATTGTTTTCAATTATCAAATAATGACCTAAAAAGGGTCTGGCTGATGCCCATGATTACTAAGCACAATCATTTGAATGGTATCGAAAAGCTAAAAGATCCAGACTATATTCAGTTGGCTCAAATAGGTGGCTTAGGTGAAATATGCTGGCCGGAAACCATTGTAAGTGCAAGCGGCGATGTATGGAATTATGATATTTCCCCTGAATATATATATCATTGTGGAGAAGACATGGATATTATAAATAAAAAGATCGTCTGACGATTCATTCAAGAGCTAAATAATCTGACTAAAAATAAGAATGGTTGAAAACTGTCTGATAACAGCAAAAAAACAATTTATTTTTCTGAAGAAATCCCTTAATTCGCTACATTTTTATTAATTTTAACAACTTTTTTAAAAAATAAATTAAAAAAAAGTACACGATATACAAAACATTCCTTAGCTTTACCGCTAAATAATTAATAAGGATATAGAAAGATAAAATAAGTGTAAGATATATAGCGTTTCGCTTTAAGATTTTCCTGTAACCGAAATCTACCACATTTCAAATATCACAGGGAAGCATAAGTGGAAACGCCTGCGGAATAAGCGTGGGCTTTCCTTTTGCTTTGTGATATGGGTTCGTGGTAGGACCTCGGTTACGAGTTAAAGGTATAAGTTCACGCTTTTTCTTTTTGTATATTTTACTGGTGATCACAGAGAGTATAGAGCGTCTTCTGCTACGCTTGGGGTATTTGTGGCCGGCAATACTTCAGACCAAAGGCAGACGGGATACCCGAACTCGGCTGAGCCACGAGTGTGGGGAGGCATTTAAAAAGAGAGGGATGTTCACTCTATAATTTTAACAATTATGAAATCTGTCAAAAAAGGATTATTTGAAATTGGTTTTGAGAAAAATCAAATTATTACTCGCCTAGATTTAATTCAAGGTGGTAATCTAGGATCAACCCAAACGGGTGATACTGAATGTACAGGAAATAGGCCGCCTAATTATGAAGCAGATTGTACTGATTCATTGTCTGGTGCTGTAAACGATTCTGTATATGACACTAGTCCAAATGAAGATGGTTGTGAATGATTTTTATAAAGGTCATTATGATAAATGGCCTTTATTTTTGCTATTTGAACTAATAATATATTTTTAAAATCTTTTGTAAATGATAAATTCATTAAAATCTATATGCTTAACAGCATCATTAATGTTAGCTGTCGCTCTAAACTCAAAGGGTCAAAATGATACTTATAACTTTTATTATAGTCATATTTACAAAAATTTAGAATCCGATTATCAAGGCGCAAAATCAGCTTACCAAAAATACACAAAAGAGCACAATGATACTAAGTTTTTTCCCACTTATATTGAGACCATAAGCTACGTTGCCCTACAGAATGATGATATTGATTTTGCATTTGAGTTAATTGTTCCTTTAATAAGAGATTATGGATTTAATGTAATTGAGCCTATTGCTCATCTGGATTCCGAGTTAAGCAACTATTACAGCTTGCTTGTTTCAAAAAAACTATATGATAGATTTAGTGAGGTACGTGATTCATTATTACCTGTCTATCTCAAAAGTAATGTTAGTAGGCTCTATGTTGCAGAGAAAATTAGTGAATGTGCCTTTAAAGACAAACTTCTTACCAATGCAAGTTCAAGAATAAAAGACAGTCTGTCCCGCATGGAATATAACAAGGAAGTTATATCAAATGCGGACTTAGAAACATTAGGTATCATCGAAAAGTTATGCAAAAAAGAAGGCACATTCATTAATAGTATTGACCATGGCATATTTGTTTCTGAAAGACTTAGCTTTTTATTATGGCATATTTTAAAAAATCCAGAGAATTTAGAAATGGTCAAAGCTTTATATATAAATTATGCTGAAAAAGCCTATCTCGACGGTAAAATTGATCTTGACTTTTTCAAAATGCTTGATATGTTTGAAAATCGTCAGAATTCTGGATCACAAACGTATGGTACACTTAGTGGTGTCCCTTGTTCACAATGCAGAAACAAAGAAATTAATTATGATTCTGATTTTAACAAGTGAAGAAGACAGAACATCAGGTCAGATTATAGAATGGTTAGATTTTTTTAGTGCAGATTATTTAAGGTTTAGCAGTAATTCTAAAGTAAAGCTGATAGATATTGAATTAAATTCTGACAGAATTGAAATTCTCATAAGTATAGATAGTAGGGAAGTTTGTTTATCTGATGTCAATGTTTTTTGGTACAGGCGAAGTCATTTTGTACCAGAATATGATATAGTGGACGTTTTTGAATCGAAAATAAATATAGAATTTAAAAAACATCTACTATCAGAGGCTGATTTTATCACAAGGTTTATATTAGACTACTTAAAAAGTAAAAACATTAATCATCCTGATGAAATACGACTAAACAAATTATCAGTACTTTCAAAAGCAAAGGAATTAGGTATTAATTTCCCGGATAGCCGAATTGTAACTAAAAAAAAAGACTTGGTTGATTTTTATAATTTACATAATAAAGATATTATTACAAAAAATATTACACAAGGAGTATTTATAAGTTTAAACGAATCTTTTAGACCTGCATTAACTATGCCAGTAACTGATATTATTATTGCTGATATGAGCGATACTTTTTTCCCAACACTTGTCCAAAAGAATATTGAAAAAAGTTTTGAATTAAGGGTGTTTTATATTAATAAGACATTTTATTCAAGTGCTATATTCTCACAAAAGGATGAGGCAACAAAATACGATTTTAGAAATTATAATCATGAAAAACCAAATAGGGTGATACCATTTCAAATGGATAGAGTCTATGAAGAAAAATTATTAGATTTGATTTTATATTTTGGTTTCGGGTCTTGTTCTTTAGATATTTTAGTTGATAAAACAGGTTGCTATCATTTTCTAGAAATAAATCCAATAGGTCAATTTGCTCAGGTATCTAATCCTTGTAATTACAATTTAGAGTTTATATTTGCTGAATATTTATATAATAGAGATAAAGATGTATGTAATTGAGAAAAATAAAAGAACCAATAGTTATCCAATATATCTTCAATATTCAACAATATTAGATGTGAATGATTCTAAGATATTACAAAGAAAATATAGGCAAATTGTAAAGAATAACAAATATATGGTTGAGCATATAGAAGTTTTGCTGCCACCAATCCCATTTTTATTAAGTAAAATAAAATGATGAATTTACTATTATTCACTAAAGATGCACTAATAGTTAAAGGATATAGCCGAACCTGTATATATGATTTAACTCGAAATAAATATTATTTTGCCCCAACTGATATAGGGGAATTTATTGCTGAAATAGATGGAAAAGATAGGGATGCTTTAAATTTAAGCAGTGAGAAAGATAAATGGATTGATATGTTTATTTCTAATGAATTACTATTAGAAATTCCAGAACCTACCTACAATAATTTTAAAAACATTACTAATAATAAGTATAGACCTTATTTCATAGATTATTGCTGCATTGATTTTGAAAATTTGAAAAAACTCAAAGATATTTTTGAGTTTCTTCAACAATTCGGATGCTCTCATATTCTTTTAAAATTATATGACTTACAAGCTGACATCATTAGTAGCATAGATAATATGCTGTTCCTGTATGAGTTTACTTCTGTAAGTCTACTGATAGAAAACAGAACATTAAACGATAATACGGATTATAATACATACACAAATTTTATTGAAATAACATACCAGTCAGATTTAAGTGAAGATTCGCAATATTATGAGCCTATTCTACTATTAGAAAAAGATGTAGTTAATGTGTCAATACATTCAAATACTTATTATTATAGAAAAATCTTTATTAATAATTTAGGTAGAATCAAAATACATGACTCAGATATGGACATCAAATTTAGTATTGATTCAAGTACTTATGAAATAGAAAAATACTTTAATTATATAAATAATCATTTCTGGAAAACGAACAAAGATAAAATAGATATATGTAGAGATTGTGAATTTAGATATA
>CAZCTQ010000038.1:0-7767 GCA_964501555.1 uncultured Aureispira sp.
ACACATTAGAGAGCGGTGATTTCACAGCTACTAAGAAGATGATCATCGTTGAGTAGTTAGTATTGAGTTTTTAAAGTTAATTGTAGCCCGAAGTCAAGAAGTTGACTTCGGGCTTTTTTAATTGAATAATATCTAAGACATGTTGTTCGAAATTATCTATTGCAAATATATGACGATATTATTTAATGTATATAGTCTCAATTGTCAATTTTATATTTACCTTTACGCCTTGATTTATACTTAAGCGGTAGATGTACAAATGGTCTAAAAGATTAGCAATTGTCTTAGCAGTGTTGTCTGTGATAGGTTTTGTGATTAGCAAAATCAAAATAAATACAACAACTGCCTCAGATCGCATTGCTTTAGTCATGAATCATTACTATAAACAAAGTACATCGACGATCCAGAGATATCTAGCATCTGATCAGGATAATATGATATTGGCTACGCTAGATGAGATACCTTTTAGCGTCGAAATATTCCGGAATGATTCTATCATTTACTGGAATCAGGCTGCTGGAGCATCCACATCTTCTACTAGTGATATTATCCTTCTATATACAATTAGTGAAGGTTCGTTATTGGCTAAAATATCACTGGACATATTGGCTTATAATTCAATAGACACTCAGAGGGATATTGTACTTTCATTAGAAAAGGGTGTTGAGACTTTTAAATTTTTAGGTCATTCGATTGGCTATAAAATAATACAGGCAGAAGCATATCCGTCGGTCAGGATACTTGCTTGGATTTTATTTGTGATATCAGTTTTGCTAGGTATTTTTTTCTGTACTTTGACAATCCGTGATAAGATTAATACCAAAAAGCCTGTCCTCATTTCTGTTATTGCATTAGTATTGTTGATAGGGTTTGGATATAGCTTACATTATTTTCCTCCGTTTGTCAAACTCCTTGAAGGCTCGACTAATTATCATAATAACCTCAAGAATTTTACTTTTATTGCTGGTTTTGGCCATTATATAATTGGACTCGTCGCAATTGTGATTTTTGTATATTTTTTGCCTGATACCATCAATAATATTAAGAGGTATTTTAAGCATAAGTTTCATTGGGTTGCTATTCTGAGTGGAGTATATACTTGGTTGGCTTTTGCCTTCTTAGTATATGGGATTGAAGGTTACGTTATTAGACCTGATGTAAATCTTGAGATTGAGTCTATGCTCAAATTTGATGGTATTAGCTTTATACTGATAACAGGGTTTATTGTATCCATGCTATTAATATTTCAAAGCACTCAGGTTTTGTATGAATGGCTCAATGAGGGTAATCTAAAACTTAACCAAAAGGCTATATTTAGTACAATAGGATGGGGTATTGGATTTCTAATAACTTTGTTGGTATTTCCACTTCATGTACCGGTTTGGAAATTTTTTATATTTATAGCTGCATATACTCTAATATTAGATGCGTATGTTGAAAATCAGGAAAAGAAAATTACATATTTATTGTGGTGGATGGTTATGTTTTCTGGGTTTTTAGCTATTGTTTTATTTTATTTTGGACTGAAAAAGGATGTCGCTGAACGAACTACATTTTTAACAGCATATTATTCCAAACCAGATGATGCTATTATTAAAACTATGCTAGACATACAGGATTCATTGTTATCTAAAAATGTGTATAATAATATTGCTTCATTAGATAATAGTGCCCGACTGGATAAAAAAGATTTGTTTCAGTTTATGTTTAATCAAGTCTCACCCTTAATTTCTGATTCGGTACGGATTGATATAGAACTTTTTGACAAAAATACAGGTGCGACGGTTTTTAGCAACTATTTTGCTGATTTCTATAAACTTAATGAAAGCTATACCAATGCACATAAAGTCAGCAGACAGGTCTATCATAATCCTTTTGAAGATAAATATATCACAAGGCTTGAAGTCATTAGACCATTTCCAGTCAATGCCTCTTGGTATTTATTTATTATCGTACAAAAGGTCTCAGCTATTAATAAGGAAAAACATAGTCCCCAAAATTTTGGTTATGCAGTTTTTAGCAATGGTGAATTAATCGAGAAAAAAGAAAATTTTCAAAATAGTCCAGATATAAATAAAATTGCTGGGGTTATGAAAGATACAATTATGGAAGGTTATTCTTTAGTGGTATCGATACCTTCCCAACAATATAAAATCGTTTCATGGAAGAGAATATCAGGATTGATAAAGCCAATATCCTTGTTTTCATTTATCTTTACTTGGAGTGGTATTATTATTTTTATTTTAACACTATTTAATACTAGATATGGATTTTTACCTGCAAATATTAATTTAAAATTTGGATCCAGATCCTCCTTAAAGACAAAAATCCAATTAGCTATAATTATTTTAATTGTCGTAACATTTTTGATTATTGGTAGCATAACAGCAATTTATTTTAAAAATTTGATTGAGGTTAATCAAATTACAAAAAATAAGGAAGAGACAGTTACCATTATTCACAATATACGATCAAGTGTTCAAAATTTGGCTGATGATGAATTTGCTGCAGTTTATCTTAGTAGTAAACTTAATGAATTATCCTATATCCATGATAAAGATTTAAGCCTATACGATGCTGAAGGTAGACTGATGGCTTCAACTGCTCATAGTGATGCTAATCATAGGATTCCTTATTATTTTTGGAAAAACAATGGTTTTAGAACGAATAATGAATTATCATCTTACAAAAGTACGGCAGACCATGAATATATACCGTTGTTTTTAAATGATAATCGCGCTTTTTCATATCTGGGTATTGAATATCATACTCATGATCATTCGGCAGATAAAATTTTAGATTTTTTGAGCACTATATTAAATGCTTATATATTTTTATTTTTAATTGCAGGAGCGATAGCCATTACGATAGCTAATTCAATAACACAGCCACTTACTAGGCTATCAGAAAAATTAAAGCGATTTAAATTAGGGAAGACAAATGAATTACTGGAATGGAAATCCAATGATGAAATAGGTACATTGATAGACGAGTATAATAATTTGACACAGGAGTTAGAGAATAGTGCTGATTTATTGGCTAAAACAGAGCGGGATATAGCCTGGCGGGAAATGGCAAAACAAGTAGCTCATGAGATTAAAAATCCACTCACTCCCATGAAGTTAAACATTCAATACTTAGAAAGGACTACTAATGAAAGCCCGGAGCGTGCTCATGAAATGATAAAACGTATTTCTTCTTCACTCATTGAACAAATAGATAATCTGTCACAAATCGCTAATGAGTTTTCTAATTTTGCAGCAATGCCGCAAGCTAGTAATGAAAAGATATCTCTCAATGAAATCGTCGAAACTATCCATGATTTATTTAGAAAGCGTGATGACATGGATATTAATATGATCGAGCCTATTGACGATTTGTATATTTTTGCTGATAAAAATCACTTGGTACGGATCCTCAATAATCTCTTGAAAAATGCTATTCAGGCCATTCCTGACGATAGAAGAGGAAAAGTTGAAATAGAACTAAAACGGCAAGAAAATGATGCTATTATACGAATTTCTGATAATGGAACGGGTATTCCTGATCAAATGAAAGATAAAGTATTTGCACCTAATTTTACAACTAAAAGTTCGGGAACAGGTCTTGGTCTTGCTATTTCTGCTAATATGATTGAATCATTTAATGGTAGGATTTATTTTGAAACCAAGGTAGGAAAGGGCACTGATTTCTATGTATCGATTCCTCTGATGCGATTAGATGATTATATACAAGGAGGTAATCGAGTCAGTTTAGATTAAAAATAATGATTTTTGCTTTATGTAAGTAAAATTATTGCTAATTTTACAGCTTAATTTTGTAACTCCTTGAGCCAAAATCCATTTAGTACACCGCAGGATTTCGAAATGCTATTTAAAGAGTATTTTGAATCACTTGTAAATTTTATCAATAGTTACCTCTATGACCTTGAGGTGAGTAGAGATATTGTACAAAGTACCTTCCTCAAATTGTGGAATAATAAGGATCATATCGAGATTCAGACTTCAATTAAATCATATCTGTATCAGATGGCTAAAAATACAATGCTGGATCACATTCGAATGCAAAAATCAAAGCCTACAGTGACACTCGAAGACTCAGTTTCCGAAAAACTAATAGAATCGACGATGGAGGAGTTTGATACTCATATCGTAAGAAGTGCAGTAGAAAAATCGTTAAAATCTGTCAAAGAAAAATCACGTGAGATATTCATCTTAAATAAATTTGAAGGTTTATCTTACGATGAGATAGCGGATTATCTTAAGATTTCAAAGCGAATGGTGGATTATAATGTAGGAGTAGTGTTGAAGCATCTAAAGGAGGATCTTAAAAATCATCCCGATATTTTTAATTAAAAATTGTGATAATAAGTATTATTTAACGTCAAAGAATAGAAAGTTAGCAAAATTTTGGATAAGTTCGATTCCATAGTAAAGAAAAGCGGCCAGATAAATGAATTCCACAAATTGGATGTGGACCAGGAGTGGCGTATTTTTATGGATAAGGTAAAAATTGCAACACCTGAGGATACAATACCAGAAATGACCCATTCTAAATCAAAGACTGTATCAATAGTCATCTTCCTTAGAGCTATAGCTGCAGTTTTGATATTAGTGCTTGCGTTTGTGTTTACTTTGCGACCTGATAAAGATAATAGAATTCAATATCAGGCTGGCAATGAAGGCGAAATTATTCATCTGATAGATGGAACGACAATAGAACTTGCTAAAAATTCATATATTAATTATCCTATAAACTTCGAAAATCAAAATGTCAGATTTGTAAAGTTAGAAGGCGAAGCTACATTTGATGTTAGAAAAAGTATATTGCCATTTATAGTAAGATATGACAGTGTTGAAGTTCAGGTTTTGGGCACAAAGTTTAATTTAAGAAAGGTAGATGGTGTCGTATATATCAAAAATATAGAAGGTTCGGTAAAAGTATCTTCGATTAAGGATATTAAAAATTATGTAGTATTGAAACCTAATGACGTATTTCAATACACTCATGGACAATTTATTGATAATAATTTATTTGTTGATAAAGGCAGTGTAGCAGTTTTAGAAAAAATGCCAATACATCAACTAAAAGAATCTGCACAAGTAGAGAAGGAAGCTAAAGAGCCGCTTTCTACCTATAAATTGGAATCTGTGATAAAACAATATTTGGGCAAACAACATAAAATGTCAGTTAAGATCGACAGGCATTTTAAATATGATAAGGCGTTAAAGGTAAAACTAAATCTGGAAAAACCGTTAAAGAGTATTTTAGAGTCTCTTCAATCACAAGGTTTAATAGGAATTCAAAAAGGTAAATGCGAAGATTGTTATATTATTACTAACCCTGGCGAAGGCAATTAGGTACACAGATTACATTAGTATTTTTGTTTTTAATACTTCGTTATTGGTTGTACAAATAGCATTCCTTCTAAAAATCATGTATCTTGTCTTAGCAATGAAATCGTATCCAAAATTGAGGAATCTTAAAGGTATTAATGTCAATACGCGTGATACTATTTGCCAATAGCTACCCAAAGTGCCTAAAATATTTATGATGGCTTCGCTTTTAATGGTGCTGACACTGTCTTTTATAAGTATGATGGTATCTATTGATTCCTTGATTAAGCCAAGTCGGATTGCGGTGCGCTGATTGGTAAATATAAATATCGAAGATTTATCACGTTTTGCTAGCCAGTTTGCTAACCAAGAGCACATCACACATTCATCATCAAAAATGACAATGGCTTTATTTGAAATTTGAATTTTATCTGTGTTAAAGTCTTTTTGTGAAATCATAAAAACTGTTTTTTGCTAAAGCTAAAAGTATAAAATCATGCAAAAATCTCTTTAAGTAAATCATCGACTTTTGATAGTGTACGCACTTCTATATTATATTTTTTATAGCTTGTTTTATCCGCTTTATGCTTAGCGATATAAATGGATTCAAAACCCAATCTAGCGGCTTCTTGGATACGTTGATCGATGCGGCTGACAGGTCTTATCTCACCAGCAAGACCTACCTCACCGGCAAAGCATATTTTTTTGCTTACATGGATGTCCTGGAGAGACGAAATCAAAGCTGTAACGACAGCCAAGTCTATAGATGGATCGGATACCTTGATACCACCGGCTATATTTAAAAATACATCCTGATTACCAAAATAAAGGCCGCACCTCTTTTCAAGAACGGCGAGCAACATTGCTAGTCGTCGCAGGTCAAAGCCCGTAACTGATCTCTGTGGTGTCCCGTAAACAGCTGGGCTGACTAATGCCTGAGACTCTATAAGTAAGGGGCGGAGACCTTCAAGGGATGCTGCCACAGCGCTTCCACTTAACTGGTGATCATCCGGTGATACTAAGAGTTCTGAAGGATTGGGTATTTCCTGGAGACCACGGATGTCCATTGCATATATACCTATTTCATCTGTACTTCCAAATCTATTTTTTAAAGTACGCAGGATCCTATATGCATAGTGCTGGTCACCTTCAAATTGTAAAACGACATCTACAATGTGCTCTAACAGTTTAGGTCCTGCGATACCACCCTCTTTTGTAATATGTCCTATGATAAATACGGGTATATTGGTTTCTTTGGCAAAACGCTGTAGCTCAGCAGTACATTCTCTGATCTGCGAAACACTACCAGGAGCTGAATCAATATAAGGACTTACCAAGGTCTGGACAGAGTCGATTATCAAGAAATCCGGCCCCAATTCATTGGCTTCTTTCAGGATTTGAGATACATTGACCTCTGTATAAACGTAGCATGACGGATTTGAAAGCCCTATTCTATCAGCTCTCATTTTTATCTGTTCTTCGCTTTCCTCGCCCGATACATATAGGACTTTCTTTTTAAGCCTGAGGGCAAGCTGGAGTAGCAGTGTGGACTTACCGATACCTGGCTGACCTCCTACCAAAATGATTGACCCGGCTACAAGACCGCCACCAAGAACTCTGTTTAGTTCGCCATCCTCCGTATCTAATCGCAAGGTTGGAAGTGGTGCAACCTCATTAATAATTTTAGGTGTAGGTTTTTCTTTTGTTGGTTTTCGCCAGACATTATCTTTTTCCATTGATGTCGGCTTTTTTTCGATAATCTCTTCGTGGTAAGTATTCCATTCACCACAAGAAGGGCATTTACCAATCCATTTCGGTGATGATGCCCCACAATTGCTACAAAAGAAAGAAGATTTGATTTTCAAAGATTTTTTTTCTTAAAATGGTGACTTTAAATTAATTTATATGTCTTAATATCAACTTAGGGTGTTATCTGCACCATAAGTGGAAACAACCTAGCGTTGTTTCTTATTGGTTTTTTGGGGTTATGCGGCGTCTGGATTGTATTCAGCGCCGTTTTTTATTTGCTATACTTTAGATACAACACATTTCCTCTAAAATGGTTAATTGTCTCGAGTCCATAAATGTAAAAAGCCATTTACTTTTTAACTTGTTTAGTAAATGGCTTTTTGTTTATATTAGGATTGATAAGGATAGTTACCTTATTTTAAGCATCCTTCTGGTTGTCATCAGTATCCTTGCCTAATCCCGATACAAGATCATTAAATTTATCTTTAGCCTGATCAGTGAGGTCTTCAAATTTATCTTTAATCTTATCTTTTAAATCATCGGCTTTGTCAGCAAGATCTTCAAATTTGTCTTTGGCTGCATCTTTTAAGTCATCAGCTTTGTCAGCAAGATCTCCAAATTTGTCTTTAGCTGCATCTTTTAAATCATCAGCTTTGTCAGCAAGATCTCCAAATTTGTCTTT
>CAZCTQ010000038.1:7867-27643 GCA_964501555.1 uncultured Aureispira sp.
CATCTTTTAAATCATCAGCTTTGTCAGCAAGATCTCCAAATTTGTCTTTGGCTGCATCTTTAAGGTCAGCAGTTTTGTCTTTAGCTTGATCAGCAAGATCTTCAACTTTGTCCTTTACGTCATCCAATTTTTCTCCTACAACCTCAGCAACGGCTTTAGCTGTATCGACAACATCTTCGACTAGCTGTTCGACAGATTCAGTGATTTTTTCGAAGAAAGATGCTTCCTTCTTAGGCTTTTGCAGATCAGTAGCTGCTTTTTCTAATTTGTCTGCGATTTTATCCATTTCCTTAGACTGCTCGGCTATGTCAGAAGCAATTTTTTGTTTGACTACTTCTTTAGCTTCTTCGAGTTTTTCATGCTTCTCGACTTTGACCATTCTCTTTTTTTCTTTCTCGATACGGGTCTCGATTTCCTTTTGAGTAACGTACATATCAGATAGTTTCTCTTCTTTGGACTTTAGACGTTCCTCGATCATTCTGATTTTAGCTTGGCGAAGTTGTACTTCCAACTGGCCACCTGAGTCAGCTTCTCTTTTGACTTGATCATCTAAATCTCTTTTATCAAAATTAATAGAGCGTTCCATTTTCTGAATTGCACCATGAAGACCAGTTAATCTGGACTCGAGTCTTGCTAAGTTGTTATTATTAGCAGCACCTCCTTGAGATCCTCTCTGCTCTTTAAGTTTCTTAAAGGTAGCATCGATTTTACTCCATAAGTCTTCTCTATCGTCTTTTGTAAATTTGAATTCACGTATTTTAGCTTGAAGTTTTTTCAGGTCTTCAAACAATGGATTTAACCCTAGGCCTTTTTCCAGTTTTTCTTCAATCTCTTTAATTTCAGTTTTAAAAGACTCTGCAAAACCTTTAGATTGAGATTCAAATTGATTGTCTAATTCCTTTCTGAGGCCTTTTAGCTTATCAAACAAAAGATTTGTTTTTTCTTTAAGTGCAGCTCCATGTTCTCTGAATAAATTTTTATCATTTAGCTGTCCTTGTACTTTGTCCCAAAACTCTTTGAGTTCTGTCCATTTATCATTTTGATACTCGGTGAGTCCATCTACTTTTTCTTTAATTTCTTCCAGTTCCCCTTTGTACATTTCATATAGTTTTGATGAAAGTACGACAAACTGCCATTCTGCTTGTGCTCTTGTAATAAGATCGGGTCTTTCAACTCGGATATCATCTGGCAAGATACTGTCAGATATCGAGAGTTTTCTTTCGATTTTGTTAAATGTAGAAGGAAATTCTACCTCTTCATCATCTCTCCACTTTTCGGACATGGCTTTATAAAATTCCTCAGTGGCAACATTTTCAGGAAAAGTGAAGATATTTACTACATTTTCCTTTTCTAGTAATTCCAGTGCGATTAATAATTTTTCATCTTTTTCATTGGAACCCCAAAGTACAATTTTGCGTCTCATAATACGATGTAATTAAATAAACTAAATAAACTATTTGTAAGTAAGTGAATCAATTAATTAAATGGTTATCAACCAAATACTGTGCTATCTGTATAGTATTTGTTGCGGCTCCTTTACGAAGATTATCAGCTACTATCCACATGTTGAGTGTGTTTTGTTGTGATTCATCTCTTCTAATTCTGCCCACAAATACATCATTTTTATGTTTACTATATAACGGCATTGGATATTTAAAAGTTTCCGGATCATCCAATACTGTAATACCTGGTGTTTCGCTCAATATCTTTTTTATATCTTTAATATCAAATGGCTTGCCAAGTTCAATATTAACAGACTCTGAGTGTCCACCATCGACAGGGATTCTTACCGCAGTAGCAGTAATTCCGATGTTTTCGTCATTTAAAATTTTTTTGGTTTCATTGACTAATTTCATTTCCTCCTTAGTGTAGTCGTTGTCTAAGAATACGTCGCACTGTGGTATAGCATTTTCAAAAATCGGATAATGATATGCTCTTTCCTGTTCTGAGGCTGTAGCGCCAGACTTCTCTATATTATATTGGTTTACGGCTTTGGCGCCTGTACCTGTAAATGACTGATACGTGGATATTACTAATCTTTTGATACCATAGGCACGAGATAATGGAGCTAATGCCATGACCATTTGTATGGTTGAACAGTTGGGATTGGCTATGATTTTATCTTCCTTGGTCAGTGACTGGGCATTAATCTCTGGTACGATTAGCTTTTTTGATGGATCCATACGCCATGCACTGGAATTATCAATTACTACAGTCCCTACTTCTGCAAATTTAGGCGCCCATTCGAGAGAAGTATTTCCACCTGCCGAAAAAATAGCAATATCGGGTTTCATACGGATAGCATCTTCTATACTCACGACTGTGTATTCTACGCCTCTAACTACAATTTTTTTACCAACAGATCGCTCAGATGCTACAGGTATATATTCTGTAAAAGAAAACTTTAGTTCTTCTATTACTTCATTTATAACTCTTCCTACTAATCCCGTAACGCCTACTACTGCTATTTTCATTTAAAATTTTAATTTAATTTATAATCTACTTCTCAATTTACAATCATATAAATAATGATATTAACGTTAAAATATATGCTGGAATTATTCAAATTGATGAATAATTTAAAAACAATGGTACATTTTATGCACCAATATCAAGTCTTGTATTATATTTGCTTTTGTAAAGATCTCTAATAAATTCCACAGAACGGATATATAAGAGATTTGAATGTCATTATACAATAACGTTATACTGTAAGTAAATGAAGCACAAAGATAGCCTTTTTCATCATTTGTTACCTGTTTTATCTATGAGATATTTCATTGTATTGTCATTTGTTATGGTATATAATTTTGGAATAGGACAGTTAAGCCTCGATTTTAACAATGGTGATATTAATCACGTCAAGTGGCTCGGTGATATTAATAATTTTAAAATCAATACTGCTGGTCAATTGCAACTAGCAGCATCAGGTGCCGGCGAATCCAAGATATTTACTAAATACAAGGTGCCGGCTGACAGTATCCAGTTTGACGCTTTCTTTAAAATGCAGTTTTCGCCTTCTAATGATAATTATGGCAAGATTTATCTTTTTATAGATAAGCCGCAGGAAGTCGGCGCTAATGGTTATTATCTAAAATTAGGTGAGAATGGAAATAATGATGCTATACAACTGTATAAATTAGTCAATGGAGTGTCATCTCTATTAGGTGCAGGAACGAATGGGGCAATCGCCCTTGAACCTGCTCAGTCGCGTTTTCGGATCAAGCTTTATAGGAATGGTGCTGGTGTGATGTCAACGGATTATACAGGTCAGCAAAATCTGGAGACAGATCTTGATTTTTATGACCCTACTTTGGTACTTCCGGATTCTATGTATTTTGGCATTTATTGTAAATATACTGCTACGCGCTCCGACAAGTTTTTCTATGATGATATTTACATAAAAACAGTAGAAAGAGATACTATCCCTCCAAGGGTAACTACAGCCACCGCTTTGAATAATAGAGATGTGAAGATTGTATTCTCGGAGCGTCCAGAGATCAATTCTATCCTTAATACATTAAATTATCATGTTGATAATGGTTTGCGGAATCCATTGGTAGTCATCTACGATATAAAAAATCCACTTGAAGCTACTCTGAGATTTGCCGAAGGGACTATAAAAAGTAATATTGTTTATACGTTGATCATAGATGGTGTCAAGGATATCAGCAATAACAGTCGTGCACATCAGATTCAATTTTTCTTTATTGATACACCTGATTACGGTGACCTTATCATCAATGAAGTCCTTACAGATCCTTATACAGGTGGAGAAGACTTTGTAGAGATTTATAATAAATCCGATAAGCTCATCAAGATGGATAGTCTGTTTATAGTTAATAAAGACCGAAATGAATCAAAACTCATCCGAACCAACTTTGTGCTCAAGCCAAAGTCTTATGTGGCTGTTACAAAGAATGTAGATTTTTTAAAGAAGACCTACCAGACACCGGATACAGCATCCTTTATTGAAGCGACGATACCGGCACTCAATGTTGCCTCTGCTAATATCACTCTACAGTATATGAAATTAGGAAAGCTTATTGTGTTAGATTCATTTAATTATACCCAGAATATGCATTTTAAGCTACTTAACAATTCTAAGGGTATTTCACTGGAACGTATCCGTTTTGACGGACTTACTAACGATCCCAATAACTGGCATTCAGCATCAGCAGATAGTCATTATGCCACGCCTGGATATAAAAATTCTAATGCTATTCCAGAGTTGTCTTTAGAAAATCCTGATTTTATGGAATTGGGTAATAAGACATTTACACCAGACGGAGACGGAGTAGATGATATTGTATTGATCCATTTTACTTTAGAAAAAAGTGGTTATTTGGCTACAGTCCGTATATTTGACAGCGAAGGTTTTTCGGTTGTCGATTTAGCAAATAATCTTTTATTAAGCCCTGAATCAACAATCAAATGGGATGGGCTTGACGCTCAGAGAGCTTTAGTTAAAACAGGGATGTATATCGTTTATGCAAGGGTGTTTCATCCAGACGGTAGTGTAAAAACCAGTAGAAAAGTAGTAGTAGCTGCTCAGAAAAGATAACTCTTATGTCGAAAAGGTCTATATCTGAACCTATCCTATATGTTATAACGCTGCTATTGGTTTTGGCTACGTGCTTTATATTTTTTATGCCGGATATTGTAGGTGATGAAAGCTGTGGCAAATTTGTAAATATTATGCTTTTTGCTTTTATTATGGTCGGTTTGACAGGCTTTATTTTAAGTAATCGAAGGATTTTATTTTTAAATTTTTTATGTGCTGCAATTTTAGCTTTGTATCAAAAATCGACGACGATTGAAGTCCTTCATATGCCTGTAAAAAATGCCGATGAATCTATTAATCTTGTAGAGGTTAATCTTGCTGATATGGATGATATGATGTCAGTGAGGAAAATTTTAAAAGATACGACTATTAATGTTTTAGTGTTTCAGCAGTGTGATCCAGACCGCAATTATTTGCTCGATACAATTATACAAAGGGATTTTGCTAATCATGCAAAACTTATTCAGTTACAGCCTAACGGAACGTCGATATACTGCAAAATGCCTCTGTTGTCAGTAGATACCCTCATGGTGGGTAGTTATCCGGTGTTAAAAATATCTGTTCTAGTGCATGAAGATACGATTTCTATATTATCAGCTTACATTCCAGGTAACAATATAGATCAAAAACAGAACAGAATTGACCAATCCTATAGCGAATTAGCAAATTTGGTTGCTAAGAGTAATCGCAGGATGATTATCATTGGCCAATTTAATCAAACCTATTGGTCTCAGAACATAGTCCATCTAAAAAATACATTAAACCTCAATAATAGTCGTAGGATTATTTATCCTATTATATCCATGATGCCTCACGATCACATATTTTATACCTCTGATTTGCAATGTTATGCTTTTAGTGAAGTGTTGAGTGATTCCAGAACGCGAATAGGAAGTAAAGCTTATTTTGTAGTAGATAAATTTTTAAATGATAAGAAAAAATAAGATGACAAGTGATCTCAATTTTTCTTTTTTACCTTTCGATAGATTGAACCTGACTCAATTATACAATATTTTAAAATTGAGACAAGAGATTTTTGTAGTAGAGCAGACATGTCCGTATCTGGACGCTGACGGCAAAGATTTAGAAAGTATTCACGTCATAGGAGCGCATAAAGATAATATACTGGTCTGCTATGCGCGCATACTACCGCCGGGATTATCTTATCCAGCGTATGCATCTATAGGTAGAGTAATCTGTCATCAGGACTTTAGAAAAATGGGTTATGGTATATCACTTATGAAAACAGCTATCGCCAAAACAAAAGAACTATACCCTGATAGTTCGATCAAAATAGGAGCACAAACTTATCTGAAGGCATTTTATGAATCATTGGGATTTACAGATATCGGTGAGCCATATATAGAGGATGGAATTCCTCACAGGATTATGGTCTTGGTATAATTAAAAAAAGCCCGCTGCTTTCAGTGGGCTCTTTTTCTTCGCTAAAGATTTTTTCAATTTATTTGAAAAGAATATCAATCTTTGAGACTTGGTGTCTCTCTTGTATATTAGATACCTTATGTTTTGATTTCGTTGCTTATAATAGTATAAAAAAATAAATAATTTTTGTGATAATATATTCATAATTTCATAAAATGCAGTATATCAATTGTTTGTAATTTAATTTTACAAAAATATTTTTAATTAATTTTATAAGATTTATAGCTTACGGTGATTATTTACATTTTACTCGGACAATAATTTATCAAAATATTATACCTACCTCCATTTTCCGGAGTCAATAGAGGGATAATACATTGGGTTTAATTAATTTTTGTTGCGAAAAAATAATTTCTTCTTTGAATGTAAAGTTATATAATTGTCTTTAAACCACCAATATTCTACAAGAAATCCAGTAGTTACTTCTCAGTATTTTTTTCAAAAATTATAAATTTTATATCTATTGCATCATTGCATTGATTATCTTTGTCGGCAAGTTTCTTTTGCAATCCTTAAATACAAAAATACAATACCTTATGGTTATATGGAATAAATTACTCATCAGTATCCTATTTACGCTGGTTTTTACCGGTGTTAATGCCCAAAACGCAGGTATAAAAGGATACATTAAAGATAACCTGAATGGTTATATGCTTGAAAAAAGTACTATAACAATAATGGATACTAAGGATTCGCTTTTGGTTGGATATACGAGAAGTTCCGCTGACGGATCATTTTTATTCAGCAATATGAAAGCTGGTCGCTACGATGTTTTTTTTTCTTATCCTGACTACCTTGGATATGCTACAGAAATCGTAGTGAATGAAGGTCAAATGGTCAATGTAGATACAGTGCTTCTATTTAAAAACGACGAATTTTTAAAAGAGATTACTATTGTAGATGCTAGTAAGATTAAATATAAAGGTGATACGATAGAGTTTAAAGTCGATAGTTTTAAGATAGGTCAAAATGCCACAGTAGAAGATTTGCTTAGGAAATTATCAGGCCTTCAAGTCAATGCCAAGGGAGAGATTACTGCCTTCGGCGAGAAAGTCCAGAAAGTTTATGTCGATGGCGAGGAGTTTTTTGGATCAGACCCTACGATCGCCACTCAAAATATCCAGGCCAAGGCAGTGGATAAGGTGCAGGTCTTTGACAAAACATCTAAGATGGAAGAACTGACAGGTATCTCTGACGGCGAAAAATTTAAAGCCATCAATCTGCAACTCAAGGACGAGTATAAACAAGGTTATTTTGGTAAGGCTAAGGCCGGAATAGGTAGCTCTCCGCTTTATTATGATGAGTCGTTGATGTTGCAAGGATACCAAGGAAAGAGCAAATTGTCCCTATATGGAATTACGAGTAATACAGGAACAACAGGATTAGATTTTGATGAAAGAGACAGATATTTAGGTAGTTCGAGCAGGATTTTACTTGATGATGGTATAATGCTTTTTACTTCTGATGACGAATTTAGCTGGGATGGTAGATATAATGGTCAAGGTAAACCTAGATCCATAGCTGGCGGAGCTTCATTTTCAACAAAATTAGCTAAGGATAAAGTAAAAATCAATGCTAATTACGGTTATTCCGATCTGAGTTTAGATAAAAACAGTACACAGAATGCTACCAATTACCTCCAGAGTGACAGTTATACTTCGTATGAAAAGGAATTTCAACAAAATAATAAAAACACGCATTCGGGAAAGATTAATATTGAGAGTGACATAGACTCTTTGACAAATATTACATTTAAAGCATCAGCTAGTAAAAATAACCTTGATAATTTTAAATCTATTCATTCTACAAGAAATGCATTGGATAGTACGACGATAACGGCAATAGATAGAAATCTGAATAATCAGGCAACACAAAATGCATTCAAAAGCGAGCTATCTTTACTTAGGAAGTTTTCAAAAAAGAGGCGCCTTTTTACAGTAATTGGAAAATTTTCTCTATCGGACAAAAATGGCAATACAGGATTAAAAAGTAACAATAATTACTACGCTCTCAATCGCTTTGAAGTTTTAGATCAACTTCAAAATACCTCTGGAAACAACAATAATTACAACTTCCTAACATCATTTACAGAGCCTTTATCAGAAAAAACATCAGTTCAGGGAAATTATTATTATTCAAATTCTACAAGTAAACTCACGAAACTGACCAATGAATACGACGAATTGACACATGGATATACAAGATACATTGATACGTTGAGTAATAATTTTGATTATACAGTTGGTACACATGGAGGTGGGCTTTTATTTGCCTATACAGAGGAAATATTTAACTTTAAATTGGGTGCCAATGTGGATAATACTAATTCTATCAGAAAAAATTTGATTGAAAATACAGTCATCGATAATCATGCAGTCCGTTGGTTGCCTAATGCTCAAGCAATGTATAAATTTAATAGGAATACCAGACTAAATTTTTCATATAGAGGTTCTACAAAGCAACCAACCTTAGAGCAGATTCAGCCTGTTAGGGACAATTCTAACCCGCTCGAGCTCATCAAAGGCAATCCAGATCTGATTCAATCCTATACTCAGGATTTTAGACTTAATTTTAATATGTGGAAGGCCTTACAGGATTATAGCATATATAGCTGGGCAGATTTTAGCAATACTTATAATGACATAGTTGTAAATACTACCATTGACGAGTCTAAAAGGTCTATTTCTACTTATGAGAATGTCAATGGTCAATATAGCGGTTATTTGTATGCAGGATCATATTTTCACATTACAAAGATTCTTAGCGGGAGTATCGGTTTAGGCGGAAATATGTATAGGAATGTTTCATTTGTCAATGGAGAATTGGTCAAGGTATTGAACAATTCCATTAATCCTACCTTTGGACTTAATGTTGAAATCGATGAAAACCTAAATGCCGATATAGATTATGACATTTCCTTTAATAATACTAAAGGCGGAAATGTAGGGACAGCAGGTAAATATTTGAGCCATAAAATTAGATCGCGCCTCACCTATAAAATTATGAAAAACATTGAGCTAAAAAGTGACATCAGGTGGGATTATCAGGGAGCTCAAAGTGCTTTTGCAGATAAGTTTTCTCAGACGATATGGAATGCTTATGCAGAATGGACAGTGGGCAAAAATAAAGAATTTGTGTTGCAATTAGCCGTCAAAGATATACTGGATCAAAATAAGGGTTATAGGCGTTATGTAGGTACTTTCAATACTAACGAAAGTACTTATGATACTCTTCGCAGGTATGGTATGTTGACATTGATTTACAATATTAAGAGCAAAGTTTAAACTTGAAAAAATGAAAAATAGTAAAATGAGATTTAAGCTGATCGTGTTCCTAATATGGGTGTTTGCGATAGACAGTCATGCTCAAAACAAGCAAATCATTACTTGTGGTACGATCAAATATGAGCGAAAAATAAGTATGAAAAAGAAACTTACCGAATCCCAAGATGAAGATAACTCGAGTTCGTGGATGGAAACCTATATAAAAAGTGCGCCTGTCGCTGTCATTGACCAGTTTGTAATGCAATTTAATCCCGATGCCAGCCTATTTTATTTTGATAAAAAGATAAGTAAAGACGATTTCAAAAGTTGGGGAACCAATGATGTAGCATCAAAAAATACGGTATATAAGGACCTTAAACAGAACCAAATGACCTCTTTCAAGGAGTTTTATGATTCGGATTTTATTCTTGAGGACAGTCTTAAGAAGTTTGATTGGAAACTTACCAAAGAGTTTCGCGAAATAGCCGGTTTTGAGTGTCGCCGAGCTACGACGATTATCAATGATTCACTCTATGTTATAGCCTTTTATACAGACGACATTCATTGCTCGACGGGTCCTGAGAGTTTTAGTGGATTGCCGGGCACTATCCTTGGCTTAGTCATCCCGCGTTTGTACACCACGTGGTTTGCCACAGAGGTTAAGACACAATGTGATGATAAATTTAGCCAGAAAAAACCTGTAAAAGGCAAGAAATCTAATGAGGCTGACCTTATATTAAAAATCAAGGATAAATATGGTAGCTATAAAAAGTGGTATCATTCTTTGATCTGGAGTATTGTAATTTGACAATGTTTTTCATATCTTTGTAATCTATTTTATTAAAGGATGATACTGAAAGCTATATTTTCAGATAAATGCTTCGGTATCTTATACAATGATGATGAGTTATGAAAAAGTTTTTTTTCTTTTTGAGTTTGCTTCTGGCCATTACGATAAATGCGCAAAAGAAGGCGCCTATTGATACATCACAGGTTTTAGAGCCATATCGCGTTAATGCACCAGCGACCTATCAAAAGCCCTATGTGATTTATATCTCAGTTGATGGATTTAGATATGATTATTTAAAAAAATACAACACTACGCATCTTCAAAAATTTGCTGATGAGGGAGTTTGGGCTAAAAAAGGAATGTATCCATCATATCCATCTATTACATTTCCTAATCACTACACACTCGCTACGGGTATGTATCCCGCTCGGCATGGCATTGTGGACAATGTATTTTATGATCCAAAACGGGATGATTTATATGCCTTAGGATCAGGGTCAGTGATTGATGGCAGCTGGTACAAAGGTCTTCCTATTTGGGGACTGGCAGAGCAGCAGGGCGTTGTATCTGCATGTTTGTTTTGGGTAGGATCAGAAAGTGATGCTGGTGGCACAAGACCTTCATACTGGTATCGGTATCATGAAAAATTTACAGATGATGATAGAGTACGCATCATCCGCAATTGGCTCGAAATGGATGAAAGTGTAAGGCCACATCTTATTACACTATATTTTCCGGAAGTGGATCATGCAGGACATAAATTTGGCCCTGATGCGCCCGAAACGGAAGCCTCGGTACATTATATAGATAATGCTATCCAGAAACTCGTCGATGCTGTGGAGCCATTAAACCTGCCGATTAATTTTGTTTTTGTTTCGGATCACGGAATGATAGGCGTTAATAAATCGGATTATATACCTTTTCCGGATGTGGATAGAAATAAATATACCGTTGTCAACAGCAGAACGATAGCTCGTATTACCGCAAAAAACAAGGCTGATATCTTACCACTATATACTCAATTAATCGCTGCAAAGCCTAAGGATTACAAAGTATATCTGGCAGAGAACTTCCCTAAAAAGCGGCATTACAGCACACGTGAAGATACAACACGTAGGATCGGCGATATCATCTTGGTACCAGATGGATCAAAGCTATTAGTAAGTGCCGACCGACCCAATCCACCGATAGGTAACCATGGTTTTGATGCACACGTAGTACCAGAAATGAAAGCGACATTTATAGCTTGGGGACCGGCATTTAAAACAAAAAAGCATATCTGTCCTTTCGATAATATCCACGTTTATCCTTTAATAGCCCAATTACTTGATCTGAAGATATCACACGAAATAGATGGTAATGCTAAAAAATTAAAGAAGATATTGAAGAAGTAGGTACATAAGGTTTTAAATTGGGTTATTATAAAACAGCACTTCTGGCATGATCAATTAAGCCCTAAAATGCTAATTTTTAGGATTTGAAAGTATAGATCCGGGATATTGTAGTATAAATTTAAAAACCTAAATTTGTTTATTGCTATTTGGCTTTGCTCATGGCCAGTGTGCTGCTTAAAATGATTTTTTTTACATTTGTCGTTTGAATTTCCTTCCTTTTTTACAATATAAAAATGTACTAAATACTCTATTTATAGCATTTACTAAATATACTTGTTAAATGGCCGTATTTGTGTCAACTTATTTCAGACAAAACTGTTTAAAAATACAAATTTCAAATCAAACATCATGCATGAACCAATAATAGAATGTGTTCCGAATTTTAGTGAAGGTCGGGATATGAAAATCATTAAGCAAATCACTGACGAAATTGAAGCCGTAGAAGGTGTAAGACTCCTCGATGTCGATCCGGGAAAAGCTACTAATCGTACCGTAGTTACCTTTGTAGGACATCCCGACGTCGTTATAGAAGCGGCATACAGAGCTATTAAAAAGGCGGGCGAACTCATAGATATGTCAAAGCATAAAGGCGAACATCCACGTATGGGCGCAACCGACGTTTGTCCATTGATACCGATTGCCGGTATTACGATGGAACAGACGGCAGCATATGCACATAAATTAGGAAAAAGAGTAGGCGAAGAACTGAATATTCCTATTTATATGTATGAGTCAGCAGCTACACAACCTGAAAGAAAAAATCTTGCAAGTATTCGTGCCGGCGAATATGAAGGTTTTTCGACTAAAATCAAAGACCCAAAATGGAAGCCCGATTATGGATCCGCTGTGATGAATACACATGCTGGTGTAACGGCAATTGGTGCAAGAGATTTTTTAATCGCTTATAATGTCAATCTAAATACAACCTCAGAGCGAAGAGCAAATTCGATCGCATTCGATGTCAGAGAAGTGGGTCGTGTCAAAACCAATGAAAAAGGAAAACCTGTATTGGATGATGCTGGGCAACCTATCCGTATTCCTGGTGCATGCAAGTCAGTAAAAGCTATCGGCTGGTATATAGAAGAGTATGGTGTCGCACAGATATCTATGAATCTCACCAATATCAACGATACACCGCTGCACATTGCATTTGACGAATGTTGTAAAAGTGCAACCGCCAGAGGCATGCGTGTTACAGGGTCAGAGTTAGTAGGGCTGGTACCTAAATCAGTACTAGTGGATGCCGGAAAGTATTTTTTAGAGAAACAAAGACGTTCTAAAGGTGTATCCGAAAGAGAATTAATCCATATAGCGGTTCGCACTTTAGGATTGGATGAATTATCTGCCTTTGATCCTGATAAAAAGGTGATCGAATACCTGATGGAAAATAAAGCAGCTCGACCATTGGCACATAAGACATTAATAGAATTTGCGGATGCTACAGCTTCCGAAGGTCCTGTGCCGGGTGGTGGTAGTGCATCTGCCTATGTCGGTGTCCTCGGAGTAGCCCTCGGCACGATGGTCGCTAATCTGAGTTCACATAAAAAAGGCTGGGATGATAAGATTAAATACTTCTCTGATCTAGCCGAAAAAGGCCAGGTAATTAAAGACAAGTTGATGCAACTCGTCGATGCAGATACGCAAGCTTATAATAAAATCATAGAAGCAATACGTATGCCTAAATTCACCGATGAGGAAAAGGCACAGCGTAAAGCTGCTTTAAATCTAGCTACTAAAGGCGCTATCGAAATTCCGATGGAGGTTATGAAAACGGCATTATCATCTATGGATCTCATCAAAGAGATGGCTACGCATGGCAATCCAAATTCTGTATCTGATGCTGGAGTAGGTGCGATTTGTGTACGAACAGCTGTAGAAGGCGCCGGACTCAACGTTAAGATTAATTGTGTAGGTTTTGAAGATAAGGAATATGTCGATAATGCTAAAAATCAGGTCAATGAGATGCTCGACAAGGCCAAAGTAATGGAGCGTGAAATTGTCTCTATTGTAGAGAAATTGATGGATAAATAGCGGATTTAGCATTATTTTGGCATGATCCTTTTTACTGAGATGTGACGAAAGACATATCATAGATCCCTTGTTTTATGTATAATTATGTGTAATTTTGCATTTTCATAGAGTAACGCAATCAAAATATTAATAAATCAAATAATAAAAATAGATGGATACATCATTTTTGAAAGAACTTAACCTTCATCAGAAAAACGAAGGCACTTGGACAGGACAAAAGGCACTTGCCTCTAACAATTTTATTGATTCATTCTCTCCTGTGGATGGGAAATTAATAGGGAGCGTCAGTCAGACTACAAAGGATCATTATGAGCAGGTCATAATTCAGGCACAGAAAGCTTTTGTACAGTGGCGAGAAGTGCCGGCACCTAAGCGCGGTGAGATCGTCCGTCAGTATGGTGATGAATTGAGAAAGCACAAGGACGCCCTCGGAAAGTTAGTTTCATATGAGATGGGTAAATCCCTTCAGGAAGGATATGGCGAAGTCCAAGAAATGATCGATATATGTGATTTTGCAGTAGGTTTATCTCGCCAGTTGTATGGACTTACTATGCATTCTGAACGTCCACACCACCGTATGTATGAACAATGGCATCCGTTGGGTATCGTAGGAATCATCTCTGCGTTTAACTTTCCTGTAGCCGTATGGTCATGGAACTCTATGATCGCGCTCGTATGTGGTGACGTATGTGTGTGGAAAGCCAGCGAAAAGGTACCTTTATGTGCAATTGCGTGCCAGAATATATTACATAAAGTACTGGAAGATAATAACGTGCCAGAAGGTGTAAGTGCTATTATCACAGGTAACTACGAAGTGGGAGAATGGATGACTAAAGACAGCCGTGTTGCTTTAATTTCTGCCACAGGAAGCACTCGTATGGGTAAAATTGTCGGTGCGACAGTAGCTGAACGGCTTGGTAAAAGTTTGCTGGAGTTGGGTGGCAATAATGCCATTATCGTTACTCCTTCAGCCGATTTGAATTTAGTGCTTACAGGTGCTCTGTTTGGAGCAGTCGGTACCGCTGGTCAGAGGTGTACTACCACGAGAAGATTAATCGTGCACAAAGATATATATGATGAGGTAAAAACAAAATTGGTTAAGGCATATGGTCAGTTGAGAATAGGCAATCCATTGGATGTCAATATGCACGTGGGACCACTTATCGACAAACTGGCCGTAGATAGCTATCTCAATGCTTTGAAAGCTGCAGAAGAACAGGGCGCAAAAATCTTAGTAGAAGGAGGCGTTTTATCCGGAGAAGGATATGAAACAGGTTGTTATGTCAAGCCATGTATAGTCGAGGCAGAAAATAGTATGGCTATCGTACAGCACGAGACCTTTGCACCTATCTTATATTTGTTACAGTACAGCGGTAGCGTGGAAAATGCCATTGCTATCCAAAATGACGTACCACAAGGTCTGTCTTCAGCGATTATGACCAATAATTTGCGTGAAGCTGAGCGTTTCTTGTCATGTGCAGGTTCTGATTGCGGTATTGCCAATGTTAATATCGGCACAAGTGGTGCTGAAATCGGAGGTGCTTTTGGCGGTGAAAAGGAAACTGGCGGTGGTCGTGAATCAGGATCGGATGCATGGAAAGCATATATGCGCAGACAGACTAATACCATTAATTACAGCACACAGTTGCCATTAGCTCAAGGCATTAAATTTGATTTATAACTTTTAATTTTTATAAAAATAAATCGTAAGGCATTTTGACAATAATTATAGTCAGAATGCCTTTTTTCTAAATGATACATCATGTTTGAATTGGTTACATCAAATTCCAAGACTTCTGTTTCTTGTGCTCACTGTGGCGATGAATGTCCTACAGAGCATCCGTTATATGATGACAAGGATTTTTGTTGTAATGGTTGCCAAGTAATCTATACCGTATTAAATGACAATGGATTAGGTGATTATTATACTTTTCAGGATACGCCGGGCGTGAGTCAAAAATGGGCAAGGAAAAATAACTATGCATTCTTAGATGATGAAGATGTAGTAAGTAGCTTGTTGGAATTTAACGAAAAACAACTTGCCAAAATCAGTTTTTCACTACCGCAAATACATTGTGCTTCGTGTTTGTGGCTATTAGAAAATCTCGGTAAATTAGTGCCAGGTGTCATCCATTCCAGAGTCAATTTTTTAGCAAAAACAGCTACAATTAGTTACAACCCTGAGATCGTTTCACTGAGAAGGGTAGTAGAACAACTGGCTGCCATAGGTTATCCGCCAGAGTTAAATATGCAAAAATTGGTTGATAAGCCCAAGACAGGGCAAGATAGGAGCCTTTTTTATAAATTAGGGCTGGCTGGTTTTGCTTTTGGCAATATCATGATGCTAAGCTTTCCAGAATATTTAGGTTTTGAGAAGGCCTCGGTTAAGTTTTATTTGGGATACTTAAATATTCTGTTGGCCATTCCTGTACTTTTGTATAGTGGATTTAGTTATCTCCGGTCTGCTTGGTGGACAGTCAGGATGAGGCAAATCAACATAGATATACCGATAGCTGTAGGAATGCTGACGCTGTTTTTTAGAAGTATTTATGAAATTGTAACAGCCACAGGTGAGGGATATTTGGATAGCCTCGCTGGTTTTGTTTTTTTTCTACTCGTAGGTAAATGGTTTCAAAATTATACATTTTATTCGATCACCTTTGACAGGAATTATAAGTCGTATTTTCCAATATCAGCTGTGGTGCGCCAAGGTGATGAATGGATAACCAAAACACTTGACAAAATCGAAGCAGGCGATCTATTGATGATTAAAAATGAAGAAATCATCCCTGCGGACGCAGTCATGATGAGTCAGGAAGCATCGATTGATTATAGCTTTGTTACCGGCGAATCAGATCTCATCCGTAAGAAAAAAGGAGATAAACTCTTTGCAGGTGGAAAAAATATAGGCGCTAATATACAGGTACAGGCTCTGAAGAAGATCGATCAGTCCTATTTGACAAAGCTATGGGACGATGATGCCTTTAAAATCGATAAAGAAGAACAGACGCAAACACTGATAGATAAAATCGGTCGTTATTTTACGTTAACCATTATGAGTATTGCTGTGCTGACACTAATTTATTGGCTCATGTATGACAAAAGTTTAGCATTTAATGCCTTTACTGCAGTTCTTATCGTAGCATGTCCGTGTGCGTTAGCATTAGCAATTCCATTTAGTTACGGTAATATCATGCGTATATTGGGTCGAAATCATTTTTATCTTAAAAATGTTCAGGTCATAGATCGTATTCAAGGTATTGATGAAATCATATTTGATAAAACGGGTACGATTACAGACCATAAAAATATCACTGCTACTAATTCCGGCAAGGCACTTGATACCCAAGAACAATATTTGATAAAATCTGCCACTTTCCAGTCTAATCACCCCTTGAGTAAGGCTATTTTTAATCAGTTGGATGGCGGTTATGCTTCGACAGTACAGCACTTTGAGGAAATCACCGGCAAAGGCACGATCACGCAGATTGACGGTCATACTATTAAAATAGGTTCATCAGCCTTTTTAGACCTTGCTTTTGAGCAGGAAAGACGGAGCGTCCTAATAGAAATTGATGGTAAGTTAGTGACGTGGTATCACATCGAACATCACTTGCGTACAGGCGTAGAAACCTTAGTTGCTACACTTGGTAAGCGGTATGCTATTACGATTTTATCCGGTGATAATAACAGTGAAGAAGCACGCCTCAAAGGCTTTTTTCCCGTCAATAGTCGCATGGAGTTTAATCAATCTCCCCTCGACAAACTCCATTATATCAAATCCCGTCAGGAGGAAGGCCACCATGTGATGATGATCGGTGACGGTCTCAATGATGCCGGTGCACTAAAGCAAAGTGACGTAGGTATCGTCATCTCTGAGGAATCTAATAACTTCACACCTGCGTGTGATGCCATCCTAAGTGCTACGGTCTTTGATCGGTTACTAATTTATCTGACAAAACTGCACCAAGCAAGAAGCCTCATCAAAGGTGCTTTCATCCTTGCATTCCTGTATAATGTCGTAGGCTTGTTTTTTGCGGTACGAGGCGAACTTTCACCTATCGTAGCAGCCATTTTGATGCCATTGAGTTCTATAACTGTGATGGTATATGGATTACTCTCCAGTAATTGGTTGTTTAGGGATGTGGATAGGTAAAGGGTTGATTTTAAATCTAAAAGATATCTCGCTTACCATTTGGTAAAAAAAATATTTTAATTTTTTCAAAATAATTTTGAAATTAAATTTTGCCTATCTTATCTTTGCTACAGGCCAACCATGTAAAAGTTGTTTTATTATAAAAGCAGGATTTTATTTCCAAAAAAATGGTGGGTAAAGGTTGTATTAAAATATAGCAATAGTATGATATTGAATTTCAATAAGAGTTTAGATAGAGACGCATTAGATGATCCATTTCTTTATGCAGGAGGTAAAATTTCAAACTGGTTGGGTTAGTAAATAAAATAATAAAATTATGATACACATATCCGATTTTGATTATTTGATGATAATTACAGTTATTCATATGTATTTTTGGGTTTTGCTTTTTAGAGCACTATCCCGTAAACAAAAGGACTGGGTATCTATTTTTCTTATAGCATTTGCTGGTGCTATCGCCAGCAGTTTACAGAATGGTCTTATCAAGTCAATGTCCTTGCCATGGGTATTAAAAATAGCTTTTTTTTCTATTTATGTTGCTATAACATGGCGAATATATTATGAATATAAAAATAAGAAGGTAGATTTTTGATAAAATTCAAACAATATTTCCATATTAAAAAAACATAGGGGGGCAGCATCAGAACTTCTATGGTTTTTCTATAATAATTACTGAAATAATCGTAATATGATGAGTAGGATATATAATAATTCTTTTTGTTTTTGGTCATCGATTGAGTCTAATAGAATATGCCCGCCTTGTTTTAATTTTGCCTTACGAGATGATAGAGGTACTTTTTTTGAAGGGTCATGGGATTTAGCTAATAATGGTAGTGTGCCAATCGAAAACTTCATTAAGAGTTTAGATAGAGACGCATTAGATGGCTCAATTACTTAAGCAGGAGATAAAATTGTAAACTGGTTGGGTTAGTGAATAAAATAATAAAATTATGACACACATATCCGATTTTGATTGCTTTATGATATTGAATGTATTTTATATGTATTTGGGTGTAATTTCATTTAAAAAAATATTAGAACAGCCAAGAGATTGGGTTACAATATTTTTGTCAGTTTTTGCCTTTGTTGTGGTAGGAAGAATTGTAAATCATTACATTGAGATTATGGATTTACCCTGGATAGTTCTGATTTTACTATTTGCAATCTTTATTGGGCTTGAGATAAAAGTATATATGGATTTCAAAAACCAAAAGAAATAATCGTAACTAACGTGCGTTCGATATAAGAAAATGCAAGGTCATAAAATGTGTCGTGGATTTATCATCAATGTTTTTGCATCTATAGCCACTTATCATTTCTTACCTTCAGAGCCATAGATAGCTCACTTTTTCAAATTTAAAGAGTCTGATTCTTAACAACTATGCCTGTAATTTTGGAAGTTTTACGCAGAGCTCATGTTATTTAGTATTAATTCAATTGCTTTAGAAGTGCTAAAAATAAAAGAAACAACCCTCATTTATGTCATATTATTGAACTTTGCATCTTGTCAAATCAAATATTACCATTCGCAGAAATGGAACTATTAGATAAAATCAAAGAAAAAAAATATGAAAGCAATATATAAAACAATCTCTTAAATAAAAATGTGTGCTAAATGATGAGGATTTACTGAAAATAAAAAACGCAATTACCTAATTTATAGATAATTGCGTTTTTAAAAAGCGGTCTGGCTCCGCCAAAGGATTGGGATGACAGGCATATATTCTAAAGGAAATGAGATAGAACATTTTTAGGTGATTGGATAAGGTTTTCGATTTGGAAGTGGGCATATTTTTTGAGAATTTTTTCTCTTTTGAGGGCATCCGATTTAGAGTTAAAGACTTCGAGGTGAACTAAAGTCCAATCCGTATATTTAGAAGTAAACTGACTTTCTTTATTGATATGTTGCTGCAACCTACGAAAAGGATCTAAAGAATAACCTTTATAGTAAATATTAGCCGAAGGAGAGAAGATAATATAAACGAAGTGCATAGTAGATAAGCGTGTAAAAAAAGGAAAAGCAAGAAATGTGGGCTATATTATGAGGGTTTACCGGAAATAAAAAACGCAATTACCTAATTTATAGATAATTGCGTTTTTAAAAAGCGGTCTGGCTCCGCCAAAGGATTGGGGAT
>CAZCTQ010000039.1:0-25986 GCA_964501555.1 uncultured Aureispira sp.
TTTCTTCTAATTATTCTTTCATGTAGATTAACTCTCCTCTTAATCGCACCATATTGGAATTGAAACTAAAAAAAGTCTGTTGCAACCTTTACCCCTCTTTTCTCTTAATCGCACCATATTGGAATTGAAACAGAAATTCCCGCCGATAATTACAACCTACTTGAATACTCTTAATCGCACCATATTGGAATGAGAATAGGGCTGAGGAGTGAGGAATGAGGAGTGAGGAATGAGGAGTGAGGGCTGAGGAATGAGGGCTGAGGAGTGAAGAATGAAACGTTAAAACCTTTTATAAAGTAATTAAATTTTAATCATGAATAAAATTGAACATATTGAAGCCTTTAAGCTAAGGACGAAACAATTTGCAATTAGGATAATTAAACTATTTCAGAATTTACCTAAAACGGATGACGCAAGAATAATTGGTAATCAACTCCTTCGTTCTGCTACTTCGACAGCTCCAAATTATACAGCTGTATGTAGAGCAAGATCTGATGCAGAATTTTTTAGTAAAATTTCTATAGTTCTGGAAGAAGCTGATGAAACACTTTTCTGGATAGAAATACTGACAGAATCCGAAATCATGAATGAAGAAAGATTAAAACCTTTGTACTTGGAAGCAGAAGAAATTGTAAAAATTGTCAACACCATCAGATATAATCGAAAGTCAAAATAGTCCAATCCTCAAAATTCAACATTCATCCCTCAACATTCATCCCTCATCTTTGATTTATATATATCAGGAGTGAGGGCTGAGGACTGAGGAGTGAGGGCTGAGGAGTGAGGAATGAGGAATGATAAATTAGAATTTAAAATATAAAAATTATGCATCCATACATCAAACATCTTTTAGAAGATATCAAAAATGCCGAAAGAAGTAAAAATGATAGGTTAGGCTATTCAAAACCAACTACTTTTGAAAAGAAAATGGAAGAAGTAGAGCGATTTGTTAGTGGCGAAAGCGAACGACCCATCTCACAATTTACAGGACTGAACAAGGAAAACTTTCCTCCTTCTAATCAGTTGACAGATGAAGAGATGGAAAGCGTTTTAATAGCTTATGACCAAATGCTTGCCTCTTGGAATACCCAAATAGATTGGCAGAAAAATATGCCGATTAACGCTAAATATGATTTTCTTTTGAAATTTGTATTAGATGAAAAACTTACTCCTATGAATTTCGGAACGATGCATCTCGACTTTTGTCCCGGCGATACTACTGAATGTGTCTGGGAGCAGTATTGTTATTGTAAAAAATATGGGGATAATGATTTTCAAGAAAGTGAAGGAATATAATTTTCAAAGCAAAAGAGATAAGGGTTTGTCATTAAAAAAATATAGTCATGTAAAATCGGCTGTTACAAATAGCTCATCATCGAAAACATAGTGTTCAAATGAAATTTAAACGCAATCTTTTTCATGAAATTGATTGGAATCAACAACTAATCCTAATCAAAGGAGCCAGAGACGCAGAAAAAACAACCCTCCTACTGCAACGCTATCAGCAACACTCCGAAAATGCAATCTATTTAAGTTTGGATGATTTTTATTTTGAATCCAGCTGATTGCTCTTATTATTTGAATCTAATCTATAAAAAAAGTGCGATCAACACTATTGTTAAACGCACTTTTACCGTCTATATTCGTATTCCGTAGCAACTTAATTAATTTTGATCGTTTTAGGAACTTTTGCTTTAGCCTCTTCCTTTTTAGGTAAGACCAATTTAAGAATTCCGTTCTCGTAGCTTGCGTCTATTTTATCCACAAGGATATCTTCTCCTAAGTAAAATGAACGCTTGAAAGAAGCATAGTTAAATTCTTTTCTTGCCCATTTACCTTCTTCTTGTTTTTCACTTGAGCTTTCTTTCTCTGCAGAAATATGGAGCTGATCTTTATCGATGGAAATATTAAAATCTTTTTTATCCATACCCGGAGCCGCAACTTCAAGAATCAAATGAGCGTCGTCTTCTGTGATATTGACCGAAGGAATGGTAACAGTTCCATCATTACCTACAAAATCAGCAAAACTTTTGTTAAAAACTTCGTCCAGTACATTGGACAATGATTTACCTTGAAAAAATGGATTTACTCGTACTATATTCATAATATCAGATTTTAATTAATTTAATATATTATTTTACTTCTATATGTAATTGCGGCTTTTCAGCTAATTTATTAAGCTTAATACTTAAAATACCATTTACAACCGTGGCTTCAATATTATTCATATCTACTGTTTTTGGTAGTGAAAATGCTCTTTCAAAATCATTAAAACTAAATTCTCTTTTGACAAATTCTCGCTCTTCAACAGTTTTATTACCGCTGATTGTGAGCCGGTCTTCATCAAGTGATATTTTTATTTCTTCCTTAGAAAAGCCAGGAACTGCCATTTCTATCAAAAAGCCATCTTCCATCTTTGCGATATTAGCAAATGCGGTAGCCTTTCTCTCATTTATAGCCTGTCTATCATCCACATTTGGTGTGAAAAAGTTGTCCATAAAAAAGCGGTTAAAATTAGGGTGTAATCTTTGGTTAGGTCTCATAACTCCGTGTCTCATGATATTAATTTTTATTATTTTAATTAATTATTAAATTCTTCTGTACCTTTAATCGCAATTTGTATTCCAACTTAAAATTTTGGACTTTTTGACCTAATATCAATTGTATCAGTGTGTCAATATGGCAGTTTTCAATGATTTTTAATGTCAATTTGGCAGTTTTCAATAAATTGTGATGTTTAATAAAACTTCTATTAAAGAATATTGTATTTCATTTCAGACAATGGATATGTAAAATTTAGTATCTTTGGCCAGTAATTTTAAAATCAATATTTATTAAAATGAAAAACACACCATTAACGGAGATTCATATAGCTTTAGGAGCAAAAATGGCTGATTTTGCCGGTTATAATATGCCCATTCAGTATTCGTCTATCACTGACGAGCATCTAATTGTACGTAAAAAAGTTGGCGTTTTTGACGTTTCGCACATGGGCGAATTTATTGTAAAAGGTAAGGAGGCCTTGGAATTTGTACAGTATGTAAGTAGCAACGACGCTTCTAAACTCAATGTAGGTGATATTCAATACACTTGTTATCCAAACTCTGATAGTGGTATCGTAGATGATTTTTTACTTTACAGAATGCCCGACGAAAATGGTTCACCTGTATTTATGCTTGTAGTCAATGCCGGTAATAAAGAAAAGGATTGGAACTGGATGGAGGCACACAATAATTTTGATGCTCAGATGACGGATATTTCTGATGACATTGGGTTATTGGCTGTTCAGGGCCCTAAAGCTACTGAGATTCTTCAAAAACTTACCGATATTAATTTATCAGAATGTAAATATTATACCTTTAAAATAGGCTCTATCGCCGGTATAGATGATGCAATTATTTCTACTACCGGATATACGGGTAGCGGCGGTTTTGAGATATATGTAGCAGCGGAGCAAACAGAAAAACTCTGGCATGCTGTGATGGAAGCCGGTAAAGATGCAGATATCAAACCTTGCGGATTAGGCGCACGTGATACCCTGAGATTAGAGATGGGTTTCTGTCTTTATGGCAATGACATTGATGACACAACTTCACCATTGGAAGCAGGTTTGGGTTGGATTACTAAACTTAAAAAGCCATCAGAATTTATCGGTAAAAACTGGTTGACGGCACAAAAAGAGGCTGGGCTTAAGAAGAAATTAGTAGGATTTACCATGCAGGAAAGGCGCGTACCTAGACATGGGTACCTGATATTTGACGCTCAGGAAAACGAAATAGGCGTTGTTACATCTGGTACGCAATCACCGTCATTAGACCAGCCGATAGGAATGGGATATGTGCCGGTAACAATGGCGGTAGAGGGCACTTCTATCATGGTGCAGTTTGGCAAAAAAATGATGGAGGCTCATGTTTGTTCACCTCCATTTGTAAAATTATAAATTCAACATACTGACGATCCCTATATGGGAAATAATAAGAAAATTCAAAAATTAAAATAGTAATAAGCATCCAGCCTAATGAAATTTGGAACTAAAGTAATCCATGCCGGCATAGAACCGGATCCATCTACCGGAGCCATCATGACCCCGATTTTTCAGACATCTACGTACGTACAAGCGGCGCCGGGTGATCATAAAGGTTATGAATATGCAAGAACGCAAAACCCTACGCGCCATGCACTTGAACAAAACATCGCAGCACTTGAAAACGGTATCGACGCTATCAGTTTTGGTAGTGGCCTCGCTGCTATGGACAGTATTCTAAAGTTACTCAATCCAGGTGATGAGGTCATTGCTACGGACGATTTATATGGTGGATCGTATAGGATTATGATGCGCGTCTTTGCTAAATACGGTATCCAATTTCATTTTGCTAGTATCAGTAATATCGACGAACTTACAAGCAGGATTACCGATAAAACACGTATGATCTGGGTAGAAACGCCCACTAATCCTATGTTGAATATCATCGATATCCAGGAGGTATGTAATGCTGTTAAAGGCAAAAATATACTTGTTACGGTAGATAATACATTTGCATCGCCCTATCTGCAAAACCCACTGGATCTGGGTGCAGATATCGTTGTACACTCAGCAACTAAGTACTTAGGTGGCCACTCGGATGTCATCCATGGTGTCGTGGTGACTAAAGATGCTGAGATAGCAAGCCAAATACGATTCCTGCAAAATGCTGTGGGAGCTGTTCCTGGTCCACAAGACTGCTTTCTTATTTTGCGCGGCATTAAAACCCTACATATCCGGGTAGAACGTGCTTGTCAAAATGCCGAAAAGATAGCACTATTTCTTAAAAACCACCCTAAAGTGTCCAAGGTATATTATCCTGGCTTTCCGGAACATCCGGGACACGAAACTGCTAAAAAACAGATGAAAATGTTTGGCGGCATGGTTTCTTTTGATTTAGTAGCTAATAATGAAGCAAGTGCAAGAAAAGTATTGAGTAATACACACTACTTTTCTCTGGCAGAATCGCTCGGTGGTGTCGAATCGCTGATAGGCCATCCTGCTAGTATGACGCACGCTTCTATCCCTAAAGAGGAAAGACTTAAAGTCGGTCTGACGGATTCTTTGATTCGTCTGAGTGTAGGTATTGAAGATGTAGATGATCTCATCCAGGACTTGGATCATGCATTGAGCTTGGTTTAATTCCTATTTTATTAAAGACTCTAGGTAATATCATTTTCAAAAGAAAGCGTACTATCTTTGAAAATGATATGGTTTAGATTTATAATTATAAAATGAAAGCCTTTTCATACAGCTAAGCTCTAAAACGACGGATTATGCTCGCTAATCAACCTATAAAATCCTGGGCAAATGATGATAGGCCGCGGGAGAAAATGATGCTTAAAGGACGTAAAAGCCTTTCTGATTCTGAGTTACTCGCTATACTGATCGGGTCAGGCATTAAGGGTATGTCTGCTGTTGATCTCGCAAAGCGCATTTTAAGTGATTACAGTAATAATCTCAACGAACTCGGGAAAGTAGAACCCAAGGAATATATCAAAAAATATAAAGGTATTGGCGAGGCCAAGGCTATCCAGATTGCCGCTGCACTAGAATTGGGACGCAGAAGGCAAAATACAGATCCTAAAGAAAAAGTGGTAATCACTTCCAGTAAAGATGCCTATAATTACTTATACACTTTTATGGCCGACTTGCCGCACGAAGAGTTTTATATCCTACTGTGCAATCATGCCAATAAAATCATTGATAAAAGGCATATTGGTACTGGCGGTATTGCAGCAGTAGTTGTTGACATTAAAAAGGTTTTACTTCCTGCATTAGAGCATTTGGCCAGTGCGATCATCCTATGTCATAACCACCCTTCAGGTAATCTCAAGCCCAGTAATGAAGATCTCAAACTGACTAAACGCATACAAGAAGCGGCACATTTACTAGATATTAGAGTACTTGATCACATCATTATCGGCGATATGAATTACTACAGCTTTGCAGATGAAGGTCTGCTGTAAATTACAAAAATAGTTTGTCATCATGAAAAATAAAGATTATCTCTTTGTCATCACGCAGCTCGTGCTTTTTTTGATATTTTTTATTCCTCTTACAGAAAATATATCCGACCTTCCTTTATTGAAAATAGCTGGTTATATTTTGTTTTTTGCCGGTGGTATCATTGGTGTTTTAGCACTACTTCGATTAGCCGAGAGCCTGACTATTTTTCCTACACCTAAAACGGATGCAACACTAAAGACAGATGGTTTATACAAATACATGAGACATCCCATTTATACGGCAGTAATCCTAGTGTTTTTAGGATTGAGCGGTATTTTTACCAATGTATATAAACTCATAATCGCCCTGATCATGATCATCTTCTTTTATTATAAATCAAGCTATGAAGAGACTAAACTCATAGAACACTATCCCGATTATGAAGCATACAGAAAGCAAACAGGACGATTCCTTCCGTTTCTTTAGTTTTTAAATTGACTGGCCAAATAAAGGAGACTATTCCGTTATTCTTTCTATCTGTGCGCCTAATGCATTTAAACGACCATCAATATTTTGATAGCCTCTATCTATCTGATGAATATTAGAAATGATACTGGATCCTTTAGCAGAAAGGGCAGCTATCAACAATGAAACACCGGCTCGAATATCCGGCGAACTCATCCTGATACCGCGTAGCTGATACTTGCGTTCTAGGCCAATGACAGTAGCTCTATGAGGATCACAAAGGATAATCTTTGCACCCATCTCTATCAATTTATCGACAAAAAACAAACGACTTTCAAACATTTTCTGATGAATCAAAATACTTCCACGTGCCTGCGTAGCTACTACCAATATTATACTCAACAAGTCCGGCGTAAACCCTGGCCATGGTGCATCATATATCGTCATAATAGAACCATCAATAAAACTCTGAATTTCGTAAATTTCCTGAGCTGGAACATGGATATTATCACCTTGTATATCTAATTGAATCCCTAATTTTTCAAAGGTAGAAGGGATAATGCCGAGATTAGGTACAGATACATTTGTAATGGTCAGATCGGACTGTGTCATAGCTGCAAGGCCTATAAAACTACCTATCTCAATCATATCCGGCAGTACGGTATGTTCTGTACCGCCAAGACTCTCTACACCGTGGATTGTCAGCAAATTGGAACCCACACCTGAGATGCGCGCTCCCATATTATTAAGCATCTTGCAGAGCTGCTGGATGTACGGCTCACAGGCAGCATTGTAGATTTGTGTGATGCCTTCTGCCAGTACCGCTGCCATGACGACATTGGCTGTACCGGTGACTGATATTTCATCCATTAGGATGTAGGCCCCTTTAAGCTTTTCGCCGACTATAAAAAACTGATCATTTTCATCATTATATTGAAACTGAGCACCCAATTTTTCAAACCCGAGAAAATGCGTATCTAGGCGGCGACGACCGATCTTGTCACCACCAGGCTTAGGAAGCAAGGCCTTTTTAAATCTCGCCAATAAAGGTCCGATTAGCATAACCGAACCACGTATTCTTTTAGCATTTTCAAGATATGCCTCAGAATACAAATGATCCATGTCTATATCATCAGCTTGAAAAGTATAGTCGCTATTATTGAGCCTTTCTACTTTTACACCCAGTCCTATAAGCAATTCTATTTGCTTTTGTATATCCAGAATATCAGGAATATTCCTGACTGTTACCTTTTTATCTGTCAATAAAACAGCACTTACAATTTGTAATGCCTCATTTTTAGCACCTTGCGGCTGGATCATTCCTGATAATCGGGTATCTCCTTGTACTCTAAAAGCCTCACTATTCATAATAGATTTTTATTTTATAGCTGCAAATATATTACAGTATTTAATAATATATGTAATTGTTGACTAAAATATTATCAGGATAATTATTATTAAAAAATAAAATGGAAAACCTAATGATCAAAAATATTGATATTGAAGCTGGAATTTACACGTCTTTATGGCGTTCCCAATAGTTTTGATCCTCTACTTCTTCTACGAGTGACAGATAATTTTGATAACGAATAAAGCTTATATTTCCCGCTTCTACGGCATCCTTCACAGCGCAGTTTGGTTCGTTTCTATGTGTACAATTAGCATATTTGCACTGATCAGAGACGACAAAAAACTCTTTAAAATTATGGGCTATATCCATGACTTCCAGATGGGTAAAAGCCAGTGATTTGATTCCTGGAGTATCAATAATGTGCCCGCCAAACGAAAGATCAAACATCTCAGCAAAAGTAGTTGTATGCTGTCCCTTGCCGGAATGCTCGGATATACCTTCAGTACGTAGGCCTAACCCTGGTTCTATTGCATTTATTAGCGTCGATTTACCAACACCAGACTGGCCAGACACTAAAGTCTTTTTATCTTTAAGCAATTTTTTTAAAGTGTCTATTCCTGTACCATCCAGTGCTGAAGTGGACAGGACAAGATACCCGATGTCTTCATATATGTGCTTTAACGTTGTGAGTAAGTCATTATCTTCTTCTATATAAATATCGCATTTATTAAATACGATAATGGCCGGAATAGAATACGGTTCTGTCATCACTAAAAACCGGTCTATAAATCCTATTTTTAGATTGGGTTCCCGCATGGTCACGATGATCAGCACTTGGTCCACATTACTTGCTAAAAAGTGCAGTTGGTGTTTTTTGCGCGGGGATTGCCTGACAACGTAGTTTTTACGAGGTAAAATCTTTTTGATTATACCTTTAAAGGCTTCTGTTTTCTCTAATTCGATTTCAACCATGTCACCTACGGCAATTGGATTAGTGAGTTTGAGGTCATCTTGTTTAAACTTTCCGATAATTCTGCATAGAATCACCTTTCCATCATCCAATTGTACATTATACCAGCTACCTGTAGATTTGGTTACGATTCCGATCATTATAGCATATTAGCTTTGATTAATTCAGATTGCTCGTGGATGGCCACTGAAAGTTCTCTGATGAGGCAAGGCTCTTTTTCTAGTGCATTGCCCACTACAATAACGTCTGCACCAGAAGCTGCGCGATCTGCTGCCTTTTGAGGTGTATTGATACCACCTCCAGTAATTAGGGGAATGTTGATATTTTTGCTTACTGTCTGGAGCATGGATACAGAAACAGCATTTTCAGCGCCACTACCTGCATCCATAAATACCTGTTTCATACCGAGCATTTCTCCAGCTATGGCAGTACATAATGCAATTTCTTCTTTATTTGCCGGTATAGGCATTGTATTGCTCATATATTGCACACTAGTAGGATGTCCACCGTCTATCAGCATATATCCCGTCGGCATTATCTCAAGTCCGCTATTTTTAAGTATAGGTGCTGAGATAACGTGATTACCGATGAGAAAATCTGGATTTCTTCCTGATATTAGCGACAAAAATAGGATAGCATCTGCTTTATCTGTAATTTGATAGGGATTGCCAGGAAATAATATTACAGGAATATTGCACTTCTGTCGAATAACATGAATCACCTGATCCAGCATAGGATTGACAATCAAGCTTCCGCCAATAAAAAAATAATCTACTCCCGATTCTATAGAGGTATCCAACACTTTATGAACCTTTTCAAGACGTATTTTATCTGGGTCAATAAGTACTGCAAACTTCTTTTGACCTTTGATTTTAGCCTCTAAAAATTGTGTTTGAATATCGTGAAACATTCCGTAGTGTTTACAATTTGGGATAAAGGTATAATTTTTTATTTTAAGATTTTTATAAATACCGATTAAAATGGGATTTATTCTTTGTGCAATCGTCAAAAACTGTGTTTATTTGTACTTAAATTCTTAAAAACAAACAATATGTCTTTATCAATACAACAATTGGAGCCTAGGAGTCTTTGGAATTACTTTGCAGAGATCAATGCCATTCCTCGCGCATCCAAAAAAGAAGAACGCATCATTCAGCACATGTTGGATTTCGGTAATAGCCTTGGATTAGAAACTTTTAAAGATGATATAGGCAATGTCATTATACGGAAGCCGGCAACAACCGGTATGGAAAATCGGAAGCCTATTATTTTGCAATCTCATCTTGATATGGTACATCAAAAAAATAATGACACCCATTTTGACTTTGATACCCAAGGTATAGATATGTATATTGACGGGGATCTGGTAAGAGCTAAGGGCACTACTTTAGGGGCAGATAATGGTATCGGTGTTGCTACAATAATGGCTATTTTGAGCTCTTCTGATATCGATCATCCAGCCATTGAAGCTTTGTTTACGATAGATGAAGAAACCGGTATGACTGGTGCTCTAGGTCTTCAAGGTGGTGTGCTAAACGGACAGATTCTACTTAATCTCGATACAGAGGAGGATGACGAAATTGATATAGGTTGCGCGGGTGGTATGGATATAACCGCTACAAAAAGCTATCATGTCGAAACGATAGACACATCAAAATATAAAGGCTTGCGGATATCTGTTAAAGGTCTTCAGGGCGGTCATTCAGGTATAGATATTCATCTCGGTCGTGGCAATGCTAATAAAATGATGAATAGGCTGCTCTATGGCCATGAAGATTTGGGTATGCGAATCGTATCCATTGAAGGAGGTAGCCTGCGCAATGCAATCCCTCGTGAAAGCAATGCTGATATTGTTATTCTATCTGAAAATATGGAGATATTAATAAAAAGAATACAGCAACTTGCCGCTTCAATCCATGCAGAATATCAGTCGATTGAAAAAAATCTTGAGATAGATATTACTGAGATTGTGCCATCATCAGAAGTCGCAGTAGTCCAGGATCAGCGCACCTTATTAAATGCGATTTATGCGGCACATAATGGGGTATTCCGTATGAGTCCAGATATAGCTGACTTGGTAGAAGCTTCTAATAATGTCGCACGTGTAGAAATCAAAAATGGGCAAGCTAAAGTCCTTTGCCTTACACGTTCTTCTGTTGAATCTTCCAAATTAGATGTAGCTCAGAGCCTGAGAGCTGCTTTTGAGTTAGCGGCCTTTGACGTGGTTTTTAGCGGCGAATATCCCGGATGGACACCTAATGTACATTCACCTATCCTTGGGGTTTTGACTGACCTATACGAGAAAATGCACAATGAAAAACCTGAGGTGGTTGCTTGTCATGCTGGTCTTGAATGTGGTATTTTGGGAAAAAACTATCCAAGCATGGATATGATATCTTACGGCCCTACAATCAAAGGCGCACACTCTCCTGATGAAAGAGTAAGCATATCATCAGTGCATAAATTCTGGAAATATACCTTAGAAATATTAAAAAATATACCGGCTCAGTAATACAAATATCAAAAGCACCTTTATCAGTCATTATAAAGATAAAGGTGCTTTTTTAATATAGAAGCATTATCTTATTACTTCAGCATCTGAGTCAGCACACCACCATCGATAATGATATCTGTACCTGTTATAAAACTTGCAGCATCACTTAATAAAAATTTGACTGTTTCAGCTATATCTTCAGGTTGACCATACCGACCAGCTGGTGTCATATCGAGTGTCTGTTTCATAATCTCTGGATGTTCCTCGAGTGCTTTTTGTGCCATCGGTGTCATGATAACACCCGGAGAAACAGATACGATTCGCGCCCCTTTCTTACCATAACGCATCGCATTTTGCTTCGCTAACAAAATCACACCACGTTTGGCAAAGTTATACATAAAGTCAGAATTTCCCTGAATAAATGGTTCGATTGTAGTCCATGCGTCTTCGCTCTGTGGATTTATAAGTGCTTTATCGTACTCACTATTGGGTGGAACTACGTGACCCATCATCGACGCAAATAAGACAACAACAGATTTAGCTTCAGCGATTTCATAAAAAGCATTGATAAGCATATCTGTAGCTACAAGGTCGATAGTAAATACCCTTTTAGCATCTTTGACAGTGCCGCTCACACCAGCTGTATGAATCAGACCTTTGAATGTCCCTAGTTCTTTTGTAAATGTTACTAAGGCATTTACGGAGTTTTGATCCGTTATATCACTTTCAAAACCTACTGCGTCTATTCCTGCAGAAAGCATTTTTTGTACAGCACTATCTAAGGCTTCCTTATTAAAATCGGCTATAACCAATTTATATCCATCTAATTTATATCCACATACTGACCCAATACCTCCTGCACCACCTGTAATTACAACAACATCTTTACTCATAAAATAATAATTTTAATTATCAAAAACAATAAAATATAAAAACATATCCGAATATGTAATTTCCTTTTAATGCAAAATTAAGATATACTTTCCTTAAAGGGATTGATACTTATCATACAGGATAATGATATTGGACGTCGAGGAGCATCATGGATTTATTTCCGGATGAGGATTTTATTGAGAACTTTACATTGTGCATTTTCGTTTATTTGCCTAGCATTCTCAAGGTCGTAAAAGCACAAGTAAAAAAGGTTATGGCACATTTTAATAGCCAAAAATAAAGTCATGACATTATATCACAAAGGTTTAATTAAAGATAAAACTCAATAAAAGATATTAGCATCAAAACAATGAGACAAAAAATCAATTCTATAAATGTATTCGTTAGTTTGTCTATTTCCTTTGTATCCATATTGCTAAAGGGGCTTGGGCAAATAATGCTTCAGGAAAATCGACTTACTGGTTTTCTATTTCTCGCGGGCATTTTTTATGGCTCGATTATGATGGGTTTTGCTACAATTGTAGCTACAGCATGTGGAACAGCAATTGCTTTTTTGTTAAAATATAACAGATCAGAAATAGACAAAGGTCTTTACGGATTTAGTGCTGCGTTGGTAGGTGCTGCACTAATATTATTTTTAAAACCAGTGTTATGGACGTGGGTGTTTATTGTTATAGGATCGGCATTGGCAACTATATTACAGCATTTTTTTATCAAAAAGAAGATATCTGCATTTACGCTACCATTTGTTTTAATTACGTGGTTAATAGTATTTATAGCCAATAACTATATGCATGATATAATGATAGATCCAGTAATATCTAATATAAGGGGAAGCAATTACCTAAATTATGCCTTTAAAAGCTATGGGCAAGTAATCTTTCAAGGCAGTTTGATATCGGGGATAATATTTTTTATAGCAGTCTTTATAAATGCACCGGGTTCAGCCGTATATGCGCTCCTATGTGCAAGTTTGTCTTCTTTTATTGCATTTAAATTTTCTATCCCCAATACTGATATATATTTAGGATTATATGGCTATAATGCTGTGCTATGTACATTAGTGTTTGCCGGAAAAGAAATCAAAGATGGTATATGGGTTTTAGTATCAGTATTGTTATCACTCAGTATTAGTCTGCTGATGAATTATTATGAACTTATACAACTAACATTTCCTTTTGTTTTAGCATCTTTCCTTACACTCGTTTTAAAAAATAAATTTAAAAATATGTATCAAACAGACTATTACAGCAAATAACAATCAAATAAACAAATCACATATCGACCAAGAGCTATCAGCATAAGATTCCAAAATCATTCCCCAACCAATCTCCCACCAATCTCCAACCAATCTCCAACCAATCTAATCCAACCAATCTCCAACCAATCTAACCAACCAATCTAATCCAACCAATCTCCAACCAATCTAATCCAACCAATCTAACCCACCAATCTCCAACCAATCTAACCAACCAATCTAACCAACAAAACAAAAAAAAAAAAAAAAAAACAAAAAAAAACAAAAAAAAAACAAACAAAAAAAAAAAAAAAAAAAAAAAAAAAAAAAACAAAAAAACAAACCAACAAAACAAAACAACCAAACACCAACAAATCACACCAACCAAACACCAACCAATCTCCATCAATCTCCAACCAATCTCCAACCATCAATTTTATTTCCCTCCCACAATTACCGTATATTTTGTTTGTGAAAGCTTAATTTTGTGGTTCTAAAACAATTTTATGAATATTTTGCTAATAGGAAGTGGTGGTAGAGAGCACGCTCTGGCATGGAAAATGTCCCAAAGTCACCTTTGTAACCATCTTTATATTGCTACCGGCAATCCGGGCACAGCCCAAGTGGGTATAAATGTGGATATTAAAACTACAGATTTTGAAGCATTAAAGTTATTTTGTTTAGATAAGGATGTTTCGATGATTGTAATAGGTCCGGAATTACCTTTAGTGGATGGTTTGACCGATTACTTTAGGCAAGAAGATACAAGACATATTGGCGTAATAGGACCATCAGCTTATGCTGCTCAATTAGAAGGAAGTAAGGCTTTTGCTAAGCATTTTATGGAAAAGTATCAGATTCCTACAGCTGCATATATCGAAGTTACTACGGACAACTTACAGGAAGGAATTGATTTTTTGCAAAGTATGCAAAAACCATACGTACTAAAAGCCGACGGATTAGCAGCCGGCAAAGGAGTCCTGATTATTGATGACTTAAAAGAGGCTGTTGCTAGCTTAGAAGAGATGTTGACTGGCAAATTTGGCAAAGCATCGGAAAAAGTTGTCATTGAGGCCTTCTTGAGTGGTATAGAATTTTCTGTATTTGCCTTGATGGATGGTAAGGACTACCTCCTACTACCTGAAGCTAAAGACTATAAAAGAATAGGCGAAGGAGATACCGGACTCAATACAGGAGGCATGGGTGCTGTTTCACCAGTACCTTTTGTAGATGAAATATTGTGGCAAAAGGTCATCGACAAGATTGTTAAACCTACTATAGATGGTATTCATGCAGAAAAAATGGACTATACAGGTTTTGTATTTTTTGGTCTAATCAATGTAAGCGGCGAACCATACGTTATTGAATACAATTGTAGGATGGGAGACCCAGAAACCGAAGTTGTCATACCACGGATAGAAAGCGACCTTGTTCAACTTTTAAAGGCAGCTATAGACAATAAACTTGCAGATCATACACTTACCATATCCACACATTCGGCCGTGACAGTGATGATGGTTTCGGGTGGCTATCCGGAAGATTTCGAAAAAGGTAAAATAATAACCGGGCTTGATCTCGTGAATGAAAGCCTCGTTTTTCACGCCGGAACAGCCATAGCAGATGGTAATATCGTCACATCAGGTGGTCGGGTATTGGCTATTACGACATTGCACAGAGACTTTAGAGAAGGCCTAAAAATAACCCTTGCTAATGCTGATAAAATCCAGTTTGCCAAGAAATATTATCGCAAGGATATAGGTTTTGATTTGTAATCATATAAAAATTAATTCAAATTGTCCTGCATAGCACAACAAATAGCACAAGTATTACTTTCCGAAAACAAGGAGTTAAATAGCCCGAAAAGTAGAATTACCTATCTTGCTATGGATACGCGGAAGCTCATACATCCGAAAGAAACCCTATTTTTTGCGCTTAGGGGCAGCATGCACGATGGTCATAATTTCATACGTGATGCAGTAGATCAAGGTGTAAAAAACATCGTAGTCGAGGATGAGCCGATAGATTTGCCTGAAGATGTAAATTGTTTTCGAGTTCCTAATACCCTTAAAGCCCTGCAATCGGTAGCTGCCTGGCATAAATCACGATTTAGGAATTTGACCACGCTTGCCATCACAGGGTCTAATGGTAAGACTACCGTAAAAGAATGGCTTTACCAGATGATTACTGACCGACGAGTGGTAAAAAATCCTAAAAGCTATAATTCGCAGACGGGTGTAGCTTTGTCACTATGGCAGATCCAGGATGATGACCGATTAGGCATCTTTGAGGCCGGAATATCGACCCGAAATGAAATGGCAGCTCTGGAAGCCATGATCAGACCAGATCTCGGTCTTTTTACCACTTTGGGTGATGCACATGCAGAAGGATTTAGGTCTTTACAGGAAAAATTAGAAGAAAAACTCATTTTATTCAAGCATTGTCCGACCATCATTTATAATGCTGATGATGCTATCGTTGATACTGCTTTACAGCAAATGTACGCTCAAAAATCGTTGCTCTCATGGGGTAAAAGCCCACAAAGCACCCTTTTTCAAATAGTATCTTCGACCTTATCACAGGTACAAACCTATTTGACAATCAAGTATCAAAATCATACGTATCAATACGTCGTACCATTTGCCGATAAGGCATCTGTACAAAATGCCCTGCATTGTATCGCGGTGATGTTGACCCTCGGTATGGACCAACCGGCCATCCAGCAGGGACTTTATCGCATCCAAAATATTCCTATGCGCCTTGAATTAAAATTTGGATTGTACAATAATATCTTAGTGAATGATACCTACAATGCTGACTTACAATCCTTCAAAATAGCGATGGATTTTCTAGATCAGCAGGCCGGAATGAGAGATAAAGTCGTTATTTTATCGGAATTTATGCAAATGGGTATGACGACTGAGGAGCTTAATCAAAATCTAGCGGATCAGATTAATAATCATAAGATAAAGGAAGTTTTTGCTATCGGTGCACAAATCAGAGGCCTTGAATACCTATTAGATAAAATGATTGTTTTCCATCCTGTAGCTAATACAGAGATCTTCCTAGAAGAACTACCCAATTATATCTTGAAAGATAAAGCCATACTGATTAAAGGTGCTAGGAAATTTGAATTAGAGCGGATAACACATGCTTTATCTGACAAAGCACATACGGCAACGCTGGAAACTGATTTGCAAGCTATCGAACACAATCTCCGGGTGTTTTCTAATCATTTGACAGAACATACTCAAATTATTGCAGTCATAAAAGCCTCAGCCTATGGTAGTGGGAGCGAAGAACTGGCTAAATTTTTGGAATTTAAAAAGGTTTCTTATCTTGCTGTTGCCTTTGTAGATGAAGGTGTACAATTGCGTAAAACCGGTATTAAAGTTCCGATTATTATCCTCAATCCTGACAAAAATGGTATTCCGGATATGGTCAAATACAATCTGGAGCCAGAGATTTATGACCTACAGCAGCTACAGGAATTGCTTTCTTATCTTCACACACCAATTTCTCATTTTAAAATCCATCTCAAAATGGATACCGGAATGCATAGATTGGGTTTTGTTGAAGCAGATCTACCACATCTATGTGATTTGCTGGTCAAGCATAGTGATCAAATTGTCGTTCAGACTATTTTTAGTCACCTAAGTAGCAGTGAAGATCCGCATGACGATGAATATACGCACAATCAGGCAAAAACACTGATAACTTACTATGATTATATTACAAGCAACCTAGGTTATAAACCGGCAAAACACATCCTCAACTCGTCAGGAATTATCCGTTTTCCTGAATATCACTTCGATTTTGTTCGCCTTGGTCTTGGTCTTTATGGTATCGATGGTACAAATATATTTACAGATAAACTCGAAAAAGTGCATACACTAAAAGCCTCCGTTGTACAACTAAAACACCTCAATGCATCAGAGACCATAGGATATAATCGCAAAGGAATGTTGACACACGATGGCAAAATAGCTATTATCAATATAGGGTATGCTGATGGTCTGATGCGCCTTGCCGGCAATGGCAAATATAGTGTGCGTATCCGTGGACGTGAATACCTGATAATCGGAAATGTTTGTATGGATCTCACTATTATAGATCTAGGCAATGATGATAACATCCAAATAGGTGATGAAGTGATTATATTTGGTAAGGATAAGCCGATAGAAGATTTAGCTGATGCTTGTCAGACGATCCCTTATGAGATTCTTACTCGGATTTCAGGAAGAATCAAAAGATCTTATGTAAATGCATGACAAACTATGTACTAAAACAATAATTTTACAAAAGTGTGAAAACTGTATGTAGTTATTGATACATAACGAACAATTTTTTTGTAATATCTTTGCGCGAATAATAAAATATTAACTTATGAGGTCAATTAAAAATTTATTTCTCTTGATACTAATGGGTATCAGTAGCTGGTCTTTTGCTCAAGAGACCAATTTAAAAAACATTACAAAACTAACCTATGGTGGTGATAATGCTGAAGCCTATTTTTCACCAGATAGCAAGATGTTAACCATGCAGGTTACCAATCCAAAAATAGGAGCACATTGTGATCAAATTTATTTACTTGAGCTTAACAAAAGTAAGTACAAAACCGCCGACCTTAAATTGATATCAACAGGTCAGGGACGCACGACTTGTTCGTTTTTTATGCCTGATGGCAAACACATTCTATACGCTTCTACACACCAAGCTAATAAGGCGTGTCCACCCAAACCTGAGCCACGTAAAGACGGTAAATATCTATGGCCTATTTACCCTGAATTTGATATCTTTGTAGCAGACTTAAAAGGAAAAATAGTCAAACAGTTGACCAATACGCCAGGCTATGATGCAGAAGCGGTATTGTCACCTGACGGAAAATATATCGTTTTTACATCGACTAGAAGTGGAGATCTCGAACTGTGGAGAATGGATGCAAATGGTAAAAACCTCATCCAGTTGACTAATGGTCTTGGTTATGATGGTGGAGCTTTCTTCTCTCATGATTCCAAAAAACTCGTATTCCGATCATCAAGACCAAAAACCTCGGAAGAAATTAAGGAATATAAAGAATTACTCGCACAAAATTTAGTAGCACCTACCAATATGGAAATATATACCATGAATATTGATGGTAGTGACCTGCGTCAAGTAACGCATCTCGGCAAGGCTAACTGGTCACCGTATTTCCACCCTTCAGATAAAAAAATTCTTTTCTCTTCTAATCATCACTCTACAAGGGGCTATGATTTTCAGATTTACTCTATTGACCTCGATGGAAGTAACCTGAGACAAATCACATACGAAAGCGAATTTAATGCTTTTCCAATGTTTTCACCAGATGGAAAAAAACTTGCATTTTCAAGTAATAGACAAGGCGATGTACCGCATGAAACTAACGTATTTATTGCCGATTGGGTTGATACAGACGAAGCCGAACTAATCCAACAAAAGAATCTAAAGAAGACAATTTCTTATCTGGCTTCTGATGAATTAATGGGGAGACTTACGGGTAGTAAAGGTGAAACAAAAGCAGCCATTTATCTCTATGAAAACCTTGTGGATTTAGGACTGAAAGCATCTATTCAGCCATTTGAATACAATTACAGAGTAAACCCACATGACGAAAACAGTGCAAAAGAGCATATCATAGGTAAAAATGTCATAGGATACTTAGATAATAGCGCTGACAAAACAATCATCATAGGAGCCCATTACGATCATCTCGGACTCAATGAGCACCATAGCTCTACGTTGATGAACTCTGATGGACAAATCCATAACGGAGCTGATGATAATGCATCCGGAACAGCTAGTGTGCTTGAATTGGCGCGTATGTATGCTACAAATGCAACAAAAGAAAATGTAAATTATATTTTTGCCTTCTTCTCCGGCGAAGAAGATGGACTTGTGGGTTCTAAAGACTTTGCCGAACACGTAAAGGACCAATACCCTAATCCTATTGCTATGATCAATCTCGACATGGTGGGCAGGCTTAATAAAGATAAGGATCTGACAGTAGGTGGTGTAGGATCATCACCATTATTTGGAAAAATAATCGAACAGTATAAACCGGCTGGTATCAATATTGCCATAGACAGCAGTGGTGTAGGCCCTTCTGATCATACTTCCTTTTACCTAAAGGATATTCCGGTATTATTCATGTTTACAGGTACACATCAGGACTATCACAAACCAAGTGACGACGAAGATAAAATCAATTATGAAGGAGTTAGACTCATTACTCAATATGTCTTTAACATTACAAAAGCATTAGAAAACGAAAAGACAATCCCTTTTACAAAAACAAAAATACAGCAGGGTAAGGCTGTACCAAAATACAAGGTAACACTGGGTATCATGCCGAGTTATGCAGAGAGTGAAAATGGCCTGCAAATAGATGGCATTGTTGATGATCGACCAGCATCTAAAGCAGGAATCCAAGCAGGAGACATCCTTAAGCAAATCGGCGATTGTAAAATTAAAGAAGTTTATTCCTATATGGAATGCCTTTCTCATTTTAATGCAGGTGATGAATTGCCTGTTATTATTGTTAGAAATGGCAAGGAAATGAAAATGATGGTTAAATTTTAAAATGGTGTGACTATCATATAATAATACCAGCTTCTTTTTGTAATAAACGGATATAAAAAAGGCACTTGAAGTAGCATTCAGTGCCTTTTTTATTTTATACACCCTTGGTCATTCTCTACTTCCTCACCACCTTACCTTCTTTCACTACCACCTCGCCATCCCTTAATATCCAGGCGTATATCCCTGCTGGCAGGTGACGCAGGTCTATCGTGTTTTGTCCGTAGTAGATCCGCTGTGTGGCTACTGTCCTGCCCTGCATGTCCACGATCGCTATCTGACCCGATGCCGGTATGTACTCGCCCAGCGTCACTAATAGGTAGTCCCTTACAGGATTAGGGTATAGCGTCACCTCCGCAGCGGATGTTCCTGCATCATCAACACCGCTTGTACCCAGCGTGATAGCTCTGCATACTGTGTTGCTGCTGTTTTCATTGCTGACGGTCAGGCAGACACGGTAGGTGCCCTTACCCGGGAAGATGTGATATGGATGCTGCATCGCTACCTTAGGGCTGCCATCACCAAAGTCCCAACTCCATACCTCCGGCCTGTAGTAACTCACGTCTGTAAACCGCAGCCGCAGATAGTCCGTACTGTCCGCCTCGTAGCGGAACTTAGCCACCGGATGATTATCTATGCCCAGCGTATCACAGGATGACCCGTCTTCCGGCCCCATCCGGTATGGTGGGAAGTTAGGAATGCCCCGGAAAACCTTTGTTGGCAACACCACAGAATGCTGCCGCACCGCACACGCACTGCCCCGCTCATCCGGGTACTCGATCGCACTCATCATTCGCGTACTGGTTACGCTGGACGATACATAGATCCTTCCATCCGGTGCCAAGCCTAAATAACAGAAGTTAACTGGCCAGCCCCAACCATTTGGAATATCAGGAAATATATACTCGTAGCCGTCATAGGTTGCTACCAGACTTTCCGATTTTAACGGCTCTGCATGATTTAGGTTGTACTGGTAGATATACTTCCGGTTACACATATACAGGTAACGGCTATTGGGTGAAAAACTCACTCCCATGCCTAATCCTTGCGAAAAATCCACTACTTTCATCGAACTGTCATACAACTGCCCGGTACACCTGTCAAATCTGCTCAACAACAATCTTGCACCATCCTTTGTAAATTCACTACCTGCAAACCAGGACACCCAGTTCCCATCCGGTGACGCATATATTTGCCCTCCTCCACCTCTTGACAGCGTATTTACCATACCTGTATGATATCTCGTATGGAAGTGGATGCCCTTGGGGTCTGACAGGAATACATTCGCCTCTATACCATTGCGCCTCGGCGCTATCAGCCACCAGTCACGGCCATTCCCATGTCGCACTGCTGTAATATTTCCAGACAAAGAATCCTCCAATATCGTCACATCCTTCGCTATCAACGTCCCTTCCTTATTATCTTGTCCCACATCTATCAACGCATAGCTTAGCTTATAATTGTTATAATATAGATTGGACATATCCGTATCTTCATATATTGCATAGTACTTGTCTTTATCAGCGGGATGCGGCAGCATCAATGCCATTTGAATACCTCCCATCCCCCCGGGTATAATCACTCCATTCCACGTTAATTTAAAGTTTTCCCATTGCGGGCCATAGTTGATCGTATCTGCTATCGGCCGGTCGTACTGATTATAGATCACCATCCCATTACTATAGGCAAGCATCTTACCCTCTGCGTCACATACGCTACTATTACAGTCGTTAAAATCCAGAAATCGATTGGGGTCGTAGTATATTTTTGGAGGATCATAATTAAAATCGATATTACTTGATCCCCATGTCGTATCCGCTGCACGATCAGGTAGGACGACATCGTAATAATCCCCACCATAAAGCCAGATATAATCTTGTTTCTGCGCTTTGCCTATTCCATACCATAATACCGATATAAATACTATGGTAACCATCCTTATATTAATTACTTGTTTCATTTCCTTTTATTTTATTATAGGGATGGCAAAAGTACTTTTGCCATCCCATATATTATTTTATCTATACTTAGTCTATTCTGATGAATTTTCCACTATCCTTGATACCCTTGCGGTATAATAGTTGATATTGATATACGCCTGCCGGTAGGTTGCTAAGCTCTATCGTTGTCTCGACTGTATGCATGTCTATATCTGCCTCATACCGGATCTGTCCCAGTATATCCGTGATGATGATGTGGTCTGCTCCTATCCCGGTATGCTGTATATATAACGTACCGTTGGTAGGGTTAGGGTAAACTCTGGCTTTAGCGGATTCTTTGCTACTACTACGCTCCTCCGTATGCTCTGTACAAGCCTCATTGAGCAACTCTAAGGCTTCCATGCCATATTTAGGATTTTTAATCAGATTCATACTACATTGTCCCCATCCTACATCCGGAGATAGTAGTATCCAGATAAAAATTAAAAAATTTAGGGTCGCAAAGCGACGGACGACGGACGACGGACGACTAAAACATTATTACTTAACATAACACTTAAATTTAGTGACAAAACAGCCATTTTTTCCTTCAGTACAAGGTAAAAGTAAACGCTACCTTTCTTTTTCTTTACTCCTTTTCACTTCCTTACATCCACTATCTCTTCTCTACAATATTCATCGGCACGGGATATCCTACTCTTAGGTCTATATGTACTGTATTGTCGATTAACAAAAAATATAAATATCAGTACAAAGATAATCCTTATTCTATTAGGGTGTTAACATTTTTTTAAAAAATTTACAAAATATTAAAATAGTACTTTTTAGGTATTAGATAAGTTGACTCAGGTATAGACTTAATAAAACCAATTAAAAATCAACTATATAAATCACTTTAACAATTCCTATCATCTGTGTAGTGTCATGAAAACCGTAATGCTGGTCGTAAACCCTAAATTATTCAACATCACTCAATTCCTTTATATTCCATATCTTTGTACAATAATTAATAATTTATGTATGTCTGACGCTTGGAAAGTAGGAAGAGAAGAAAAAAAAGGAATTCAAAAAACAGTAGAACATTGTATCCTCATAGGTATTATCTCTCAGGAGGACAACGAAGTAGAAGTCATGGAACATCTCGATGAGCTAGAGTTTCTTGCTACAACAGCCGGTGCGGTAACTAAAAAGGTTTTCATTCAAAAGCTTCCTCATCCTCATGTAAAAACTTTTGTCGGATCGGGTAAATTAGATGAAATCAAGGACTTTATAGAGCGTAATGAGGAAATATCACTGGCTATATTTGACGATGATCTTACAGGAAAACAAAATAGCTTTTTAGAGGAATACTTAAAAATTAAGATTGTAGATCGAAGTACTTTGATCCTGGATATTTTTGCTGAAAGAGCCCAGACGGCACAGGCAAAAACTCAAGTCGAACTTGCGCAGATGCAGTATTTACTACCTCGATTACGAGGATTGTGGACTCACTTAGAGCGCCAACGTGGTGGTATCGGTATGCGAGGTCCCGGGGAACAAGAAATAGAAACAGACCGCCGTATCATTAGGGATAAAATATCCATCCTTAAGAAGCGATTAGAAAAGATAGAGCAACAATCCCAAACTCAGCGTAAAAATCGTGGGGAACTCATACGAGTTGCCTTAGTCGGATATACCAATGTGGGCAAATCCACGCTGATGAATCTCTTGAGTAAGTCTGAGGTTTTTGCAGAAAATAAACTGTTTGCTACTCTAGATACCACCGTTAGAAAAGTGGTATGGGATACAATGCCGTTTTTGTTATCCGATACTGTGGGCTTTATCCGTAAATTGCCACACCACCTTATCGAAAGTTTTAAATCAACTTTAGATGAAGTAAGAGAAAGTGATATCCTTGTACATGTTATTGACCTTGCTCATCCACAGTATGAAGATCAGATCCAGACAGTACAAAATACACTCAACGAACTCGGTGCAGGGCAAAAAACTACCTTAATGGTTTTTAATAAAATTGATATATATAAGGAAAACCATTTTGATGATTACTTAGATAACCAAACAAGATTTGACATAATCCAGAATATAAGAGATAAATTTATTAACTTGTATAATTGTCCTAATGTAATGATTTCAGCAGTATCTAAAGAAAATATCGAAGAACTTCGCCAGATAATGACGGATCTCATTTCAAAAGAATATACCATTCGTTATCCTTATCAAATTAAAACTTGGTAGTCAAATTCTCTTTATAAAATGCGTCAGTCCTACTCTCTATACGAACTTAATGAATACATTCGACGGGTGATATCTCTCAATTTTACAGAGCCTATCTGGGTAAATTGTGAAATATCTCAGGTCAAGGAAGTCCGAGGTAATGTCTATTTAGACTTAGTGTATCATGACGAAAGTTCAGGTGAAATCACTGCTCAAATCCCGGCAACAATCTGGTATAAATCCTATTTGTTTCTAAAAAACAAATTGGGAGAACTGCTTCCTTCTATTTTAAAAGAGGGTATCCATGTTTTGCTCAAAGTCCAAGTAGAATTTAGTGAACGATACGGGCTAAAACTTAATATTGAGGATATAGATCCGGCTTTTACAATAGGTCAGATGGAATTAAACCGTCAAAAAATCCTACAAAAACTTAATAATGAAGGTTGGATTGATAAAAACAAACAATTGCCCCTTCCTACGGTCATTCAAAAAATTGCTGTTATTTCTTCGGAAAATGCAGCTGGTTTTATTGATTTCACTAAACATTTATTCAATAACACCTACGCATATCAGTTTCACGTGGAACTATTTAGCGCAGCTATGCAAGGCATGAATACGGAGCGAGAAGTAGTCAACGCCTTAAAAAATATCGAAGAATCCAAAACACATTTTGATGTAATTATAATTATTCGAGGAGGAGGATCCAAACTGGACTTATCTTGGTTTGACAATTTTAATATCGGCGTAGCCATTGCTAAAAGTACCTACCCGGTTATTACAGGTATCGGCCATGAAATAGACCAAACTGTAGCAGATACTGTAGCACAAATCAGCCTCAAAACGCCTACAGCAGTAGCAGATTATATAATCCGACATAATGAAAATTTTGAAGAACGAATATTATGGCTAACACAAACTATACAACAAATCAGTCAACGCATCGTGAAACAAGAAGAAATTCTTTTAAATAAAACGATTCAGGTCTTAGCTCTTCTTCCACGTGAAATAGTAAACAAGCATCTACTACATTTAGAACAAACCTTACAACAATGTTTTTCATCTTCTGCAATATATATTAAGAGACAGAAAGATAGGTTAGCTTTCCATGATCAACAAATAAACCTCATGAACCCGACCAATGTCCTAAAGAAAGGTTATGCCATTGTCAGACAAAATGATCAAGTCATCTCTTCTAAAAATGTATATTCACAAAAGGTTGATACGACAATCGAATTTTATGACGGCCATATAACGATAAATAAATAATACTTAAATAACACACGATAACATGAGCAAAAAAATGACCTACGACAGTGCTTATCAAGAACTCAACCAAATACTTACTAACCTTCAATCAGAAGACACAGGACTGGATGATCTAAGCAAAAAATTAAAAAGAGCAGTAGAACTATCAGATTTCTGTAAAAAACAACTACGTTGTATAGAAGAAGATATAGAAAAAATCAACGAAGTTACTAAGATATAAAAAGTAACTAAAAAAATCCATTCCAATTTAGAAAATATAGTTCTATTTTGGGATTAAAAATTGATACCTAGGTAGGTAAAAAAAGCACTCTTTCCTAAACTACTTAGAAAAGAGTGCTCCTGACTTCATTAATGCACCACCAAACTCGAATTTTACCTAAAATCTGGTAGGAATGGCTAAGGAATAGAAATGGATCTTGTCGTTTTTTACCCTATCCCCAACCCTTTCCCTTAAAATGGAAAGGGAGCTTATTCGGTTGTAAATGAATGAATTATGAGTAAAAAAATAAAAATATAAGCTAAAATCTGATGAAAGATCTAAATCTCATCAATTATGCAAACCGGCCTTAGCAAATTTGCCGTTAAGAAAT
>CAZCTQ010000040.1:0-25046 GCA_964501555.1 uncultured Aureispira sp.
ATATCTAAATATACTGACAATCAGTATATTACGTTAAAAATGAAAAAAACTTCCGTTTGATAATGGCATTGCTTATAGACATCGGGCTGTGCCCAATGTTAAGGTATTTAAGCCTTTCAGGCTGAGATTATGGCATTGCTTTCAGGCAATGGGCGGTGCCCAATGTTAGGGTATTTAAGCCTTTCAGGCTTTGATAATGGCATTGCTTATAGACATCGGGCGATGCCCAATGTTAAGGTATTTAAGCCTTTCAGGCTTTTTACTGATAGCGATGATGGACAAGAAGCCCTTAAAATCGTTCTTGTTCAAGCCTTTCAGGTCTTTTTATTAATAACCTATTAGTTTTTATTGATCTTGTGGATTCTGATATTTATAGGTTTACGGATATTTATGTGGATTTACTTCTTTCATCACTGACATGACCGCATCAAATACATCTTCTGCATTAGGCTTCGCAAAATAGTCACCATCTGAGCCAAATGGTGGTCTGTGTGCTGCAGCAGTAATCGTTACGGGTTTGGAATCTAAGTATTGATAGCCATTCCATTTTTCTAGTACTTCGCGCATCATAAAGGCCGTTGCGCCGCCTGGTATATCTTCATCCATGAAGATGATGCGATTAGTCTTTTTGATAGACTCGAGGATAATACCATTTTTATCAAAAGGGAGTAAGGTCTGTACATCAATCAACTCGACAGATATATCAAAGCCTTGTAATAGTTCTAACCCTTTTTGAGCATCACGTACACATGATCCGTAGGTGACGAGGGTGATGTCACTTCCTTCCTGTAAGATTTCGGGTACACCGAGCGGTAGTGAAAATTCCAGAAGATTTTGCGGAAGCTTCTCACGTAGTCGATACCCATTGAGGCACTCTATGACGATACCTGGATCATCGGATTGCATCAGTGTATTGTAAAATCCTACAGACTGAGTCATATTGCGCGGTACGCAGATGTAGATACCTTGCATCGATCCCAAGAGCATACCCATCGGTGAGCCGGCATGCCAGATACCTTCGAGTCGATGTCCACGTGTACGTATGATAGCCGGTGCACGTTGGATGCCATTACTTCTGTATCGGAGCGTAGCCAGGTCATCTGATAAGGCAGAAAACGCATAGGCAAGATAGTCCAGATATTGAATCTCAGCTATAGGTCTTAATCCTCTCATGGCACCGCCGATAGCCTGTCCCATGATAGTCCATTCGCGGATGCCGGTGTCGAAGACCCTTTCAGTGCCATATTTTTGCTGTAAGCCAGCAAACCCCTGATTGACATCGCCAATCTGACCTACATCCTCACCAAAGGCGATGACATTGGGTTTTGCCTCGAGCAAAGCATCAAAATAATGATTGAGTACCTGATATCCAGGAACCATCTCAGGCTCTAAACCATATTTTACCGGGGTACCACTCACATTATTAGCTGCATATTTATTATCGCTATACAGTCGAGTACTATATTTTTCTGTGCCGATATTAAGTGATGATTTGATAAACGCTTTAAGGTCATTACTTCCGGCAGCATTGAGCCTACTAAGCTGGATATCCAATTTGCGTGCATTGCTGACGATTTCTGCAAAACTAATATTAGGTGTGGTCGTAAGCTGCTTTTCGAGCTGATGGATGGCTTCTGTTTTTGTATTGTCAGATATATTTTGATATATATCTTTGAGCTGCATTAGATAGCCATTTATTTCCTGGCGATAGATGTTCCAAGCATTATCTTTTCCCTTACGAGTAAAATTTACCGCATTAGTATGGACGGCATCGACTTCTTCTTGAGTAGCTATATTGGATTTAACTATCCATTCGCCCATTTTTTTGATACAATCATTGTCTTTTTCCCATTGCAATCTTTCGGGTAATTTATAACGCTCATGCGAACCACTTGTCGAGTGCCCCTGTGGTTGTGTTGTCTCTTGCACATGGATAAGACAAGGTATATGTTGTTCTCGTACTTTTTGAGTGGCTTTTTCATAGACGGCGCACAATGCAGGATAATCCCAGCCTTTTACAGTGTAGATGAGGATGCCATTGCCATCTTTATCTTGGAGGAAACCTTCCAGAGATTTGGATATGGATGCCTTATTGGTCTGCATCTCAATCGGAACGCTGATGCCATAACCGTCATCCCATACGGACACTAAGAGAGGCACCTTCATGACTGAGGCAGCATTGATCGTCTCCCAAAATATACCTTCTGAGGTCGAAGCATCTCCGATGGTGACAAAGGATATTTCATTGCCATTATCTGTAAAATGTTCCTTGCCGGGAATGTCTAATTTACGATACTTTTTAGAAGCCATTGCCAGCCCGAGGCTACGAGCCATCTGTCCTGCTGTAGGCGATATATCAGAGGATACGTTATAGTTAGCTGCCTGATTGAGCCATTCGCCTTCGGCGTCTATCATCGGTGTAGCAAAGTGGTTATTCATCTGGCGACCACCTGAGAAAGGATCGTTTTTAGTATCTGCGTATAATTGTGCAAAAAAATCTTCTATGGTACTTAAACCTCGAGCCAGCATAAATGTCTGATCACGATAATATCCTGAACGCCAGTCTCCTTTTTTAAAAGCCCTAGCCATAGCGACTTGAGCTACTTCCTTACCATCACCAAAAATGCCAAATTTAGCTTTTCCGTTCAAAACTTCTTTTCTTGCTATTAAACTGGCTTCTCTACTGACGATAGAAACCCATAAGTCATTGAGTACGTCCTTTTTAAAAGCATTAGTGTCTCTGTCGGTCGTTGTTGTGACTTCTAACGAAGGTGCTTCTGGTAAGTTCATATAAATTGGATTGGTTACGATATTGCGCAAAGATAGGTAATTTTATTGACATTAAATGCATAATGTACTAGTCTTATGAAGATTTACTCCGCCTCCCAAGTCAATAGCAATTGGAAGGTCGGTTTATTTATGGTTTTGAGTTAATCAAATTATATATTTATTTAATACATAATGTTTTATATCGCTGTATGAAGCATGTCTTCAGTTAACTTTTTTTGTTTTGTCGAGTATTTTGGATTGGCTTATTTGTTAATTTGAATTAGTTAATACTTAGTACTTGTTAGTTTTAAAAAAAATGATTTATAACTATTATTGCCTGTTTGAATGTGGATGTAACTGGAAGCTATTTTTGAAAAGGTTAATATGACTAAGGCGATGGCATCTAGGTATAAAATTTTAAGGTATTTTTTAAAAAAAATTAAATAAAATATAATTTTGTGGATTGTTAAATTGTATTTTAAATATTTTTTTTGATGCGCTATATTTGCTTACTTGCCATATATGATATTGTTGTTTTTTATATTGGCTACATTTTAGTAAATTATATAAATTTGTTTTATGTTTTTAAAAAAGACGCAAATAACTTGCAAATCAAAAAATAGTCATACATTGCATCTGTTTTGCAACTCGTTAACAGTTTAAATAATCAAAAAAAAACAACATTGGATGAAAGTATTAAAGCAATTCGTTTTAACAATTTCAATGCTGATATTTGGATTTTTGTCTAACTTACATGGACAAATCCATATTAAAGGTAAAGTGCTGGATGCTATTACAGGTGAATCCCTGATAGGAGCAAATGTAATCGTAAAAGTTGAAAGGGAAAAGGCAACAGTTACAGACTTTGATGGTGAATTTGAATTGAAGGTTACTAAGCTGCCAGTAGATTTGGAAGTGAGCTATATAGGATACGAAAACCTAATCTATGCAGTGAGCACCCAAAACCAAAAGATCGTTATTAAGCTAAGTGAAGCAGCACAGATAATAGATTTAGGTATAGAAATCAAAGGTCAGCGCATATCCGAAAAACAAAAAGCAGCACCGCTTACTGTCGAATCTATCGACGCGATAGCCATCAAGCAAACGGCCTCAACGGATTTTTATAATGGCCTTGGTTCTTTAAAAGGTGTGGATTTGACGACGGCCAGTCTTGGATTTACTGTTATCAATACCAGAGGATTTAACAGTACCAGTCCGGTGCGTTCATTGCAGACGATAGATGGTGTTGACAATCAGTCTCCAGGCCTAAATTTTTCATTAGGTAATTTCTTAGGAGCTTCAGAACTAGATATTCAAAAAGTAGATTTAGTCGTAGGTGCAAGCTCGGCGTTTTATGGCCCTAATGCTTTTAATGGTGTCATAGCTATGGAGACCAAAAATCCATTTTTTAACCAAGGATTGGCTGCTAGTGTTAAAGTAGGGGAGCGCAACCTTTTGGAAACAGCTTTTAGATTTGCAGATGCCTTTAAAAATAAAAATAGTTTGCCTGTCGTAGCCTATAAGCTAAATTTTTCATTCCTCAAGGCTAATGACTGGGTAGCTGATAATTATGATCCAATTACGGATTCAGAGGGAAACCTCGTTTTTGCTAATCCAAAAGACAATCCGGGTAGATATAACGGTGTCAATATATATGGGGACGAATTTTTTGCTAAATACTCAGCTTCTTTGTATGACCAAAGTGCAGGACTGAATACCTTTTACCGCAATGGTTATAAAGAGAAGGAACTGGTAGATTATAATACTAAAAATATTAAAGCAGGTGCGGCTGTACATATAAGGACAAATCCATCAAAGGATTTTGAATCTCCAGAATTAGTGATAGCTTCCAATTTTGGTTATGGCACGACTGTCTATCAAGGTGATAACAGATTTAGCCTGAGAGGCATACAGTTTTATCAACACAAGATAGAATTTAAAAAAAGGGATAAATATTTTATACGGGCTTTTGTAACACATGAAGACGCAGGAAAATCATTTGATCCATATTTTACAGCGCAAAAAATGCTCGAAGCTGCAGCGACCAATGATAACTGGCGGAATGCTTATGAACAATGGTGGAAAAGAAATGCCCTTGGTCATGTGTTTAAAGATATGCAGGCGATGGGTTATCCTACTGATTCGCAGGAAGCTCAGATTAAGTGGCAGCAAGATCACCGAGACCAACTAGTAGAATGGCACAATAAGGCAGAAGCATACGCTAATCAGGCTAATAAAAATAATAAAACTTTAGATTATTTTGAACCTGGTACTGCAAGGTTTGATTCTCTGTTTAATGAGATCGTCAGTCGTAAAAATAATAGTAGAGAAAATGGAACCCGTTTTTTTGATAAATCCGCCTTGTTTCACATGCATGGTGAATATAAATTTACTACCGATTTTTTTAAAGAACTCGTATTAGGCGCGAATGGAAGGATTTACAGACCTAATTCGGAGGGCACTATTTTTGTTGACAGTATTGCACGTATCACTAATAAGGAATTTGGTGTTTATGGTGGTGCAAGTAAGCAATTTGGTGATTTTATAGTTTCGGTGGCCTCCAGATTAGATAAAAATCAGAATTTCAATTTCTTATTTTCGCCAGCAGGCTCCGTAGTGTGGAAGCCTACAGAAAACAATTATTTGAGGGCTTCTTTTTCATCTGCAATCAGAAACCCTACATTGACGGATCAGTATCTTGATCTTAGAGTGGGCCCGGCAAGATTGTTGGGAAATATCAATGGTTTTAAGGGTTTGATACCGTTCGATTCATTTAAAGCAAGTATTGAAAATAGTAGTATTCCTTTTGTCAGCGTTGATATTCCAGCTATTCGCCCGGAGAAAGTGCAAACATTTGAGTTGGGTTACCGTACCACATTGTTTGAGCAATTGTATGTCGATGCAAGTGCATATTTCAACAGGTACAGAGATTTTATCGGCTACCAGATAGGGTTGGATATTCCTTATGACACAGTAAGAGTACCGGGATTAGATCCTTTTATCAGCAGGAATCTTGTAAAAGCAAAAATTTATCGGGTCGCAGCTAATTCACAGGAGATTGTTACGTCCAGAGGCTTTGCTGTAGGTCTTAATTACTTTTTTGAAAAATATTATGCTATTAATGGTAATTATAGTTATAATGAGCTGGTTACACAAGTTGAGGATAAGATCGTTCCAGCCTTCAACACTCCAAAACATAAATATAATATTGGCATCTCAGGTCGGGATATACCACTTTTTAGCAGTCGCAATACGCTTGGGTTTAATGTAAATTATAAATGGATAGAAGGATTTACTTTTGAGGGATCACCACAATTTACGGGTTATATACCGACTTATGATTTGGTAGATGCACAGGTGAATTATACTTTAGTTGATCAGAATCTCGTATTCAAATTGGGTGCATCAAATGCATTAAATAATAAGCAGTTTCAGACCTATGGAGGTCCTCGGATAGGAAGGATGGCTTATTTTTCGGTTACATATGATTTTAAACAAAAAATTTGATTTATTTTTTTTCATTTTAAAAATTTTTATAATATGCGCATTTTTACAAAAATTTTATTTCTGATGTTCGTGTTGGCTTTCACTACTTCAATGGAGGCACAAAACAGAAGATACATCGATCAGGTATTTCCTGAAGTGGAAGTAGTTCCTGCATCCCTTAAAAATGTTTTTGGTGTTAACTACACGATACTAAAGTTTTTAAGTACGCAGGGTCAAGCACATATGGTACCTCAACCTTTGGTCGGAGATATGTATTATCCTAAAGGTGATACCGAAAAAAGCAGACCTTTGATTATTTTTATCCACACTGGAAACTTTTTTCCATATCCGCAAAATGGATCTTGTAGTGGTACATTAAGGGATTCAAGTAATGTAGAGATAGCTACAAGACTAGCAAAAATGGGATATGTAGTTGCTGTTTTAGATTATCGATTAGGTTGGAATCCATTGCACCCGGTTGAATTAATCAGAAGATATTTTCTGATTAACGCTGCATACAGAGGCGTTCAGGATATGAATACTTATGGCAGGTATTTTGAGCGTTCAGTTGCTGAATTTGGGAACCCACATGGAATCGATCCAAATAAAATCGTATTGTGGGGTCAGGGAACAGGTGGATATTTATCACTGGCTTCTGCATATCTAAAGTCGTATCCTGAAATATTTGCGACAGATAATCCGACCAAATTTATGTTGACACCACCGATAGTACCAGCTAATACACCGATGGTTATAGAGCATTACAATGGTAATATCAATGCTGATGGGCCAGTAACGACTGTGGATGCTGTTTATAATTCACTTTCACAAATTCCAATAGGTGATACATTATGTGTGCCTAATCACGTAGGATATAAAGCTAAATTTGCTTTATGTGTTAACACTGGTGGTGCATTAGGTGATTCATCATGGCTAAATAAAGGTGAAATTCCGTTGATTTCTTTCCATGTGGCTTCTGATCCATTAGCTCCTGTAGATACGGATGTATTGAATGTTCCTACAGCTACTGGACCTCAGCCGGTAGTCGAAGTTACAGGCTCACGTGATCTGGCACGCCGTGTGGACAGATTGGGTAATGATGATTTATTTAAAACTATTCCTAATGGGTTTGATCCTTATGGGAAATATAATAAGAGTGGACACTTAGGATATTATGAGTTTAATAATACACCAGACGACTCCTCAGCACCTTGGGAATGGGCGGCAGGTAATAATCCACCATCTACATGTAATACAAATGCTAAGTCAGCTAAAATATATATAGACACAATAGTGGGATATTTTGCACCGAGAGCATGCCTTGCTTTAGGATTAAATTGTTTTACTACCGGTACTAAAGACTTAACCGAGACTCAGGTTAACCTGCAAATGTCACCTAACCCTGCCAGCTATCAATTAAATTTGAGCGTTGCTCAGGATTCACCTATTAAGTCTATTGCTATCCATGATATCTCTGGTAGAGTAGTGATGAATGTAAATGATATCAATGCTAGCCAATATACACTCAAGAGAGGTAATTTACAAAACGGTATTTATATCATTAAATTACAGTTTGAGAAAGGTGTAATTAGCAAAAAAGTCGTTTTTGATTAAAATTTGATATAAATAAATTTTAAAATAGTTTAAGGTTCGTAGTTTATTTGCTGCGAACCTTTTTTTATTGTGTGGAATGTTTAAATTACAAAACTATACAAAGGCATTTTAACTATTTTGCTTGATAGGCATGCAACGTTTTTTAGAGATAATTGTGTTTTTAATAATTATTTTATTTATTGATTATCAATGAGATATGCTTGGTTAAGACGAAAATTTTAAAATTTATTATAATTTTTAATAAAAAAAATTTTGTCATATATAAATACCTTATCATATTTGCATTACTTTTTATATAAAATTAAACAAAACCCAATTATTTAATTAATCTAAAAGACTTAGTTTTTTTTGTTATGAAACATGATAAACCCAAGAAGGTAAATAAGACCAGCTTGCACGAAGATCACGAAAATAATAATAAGAATAAAAAAAAATTAATCCCAATCAGTGGTAAAGTAAATGTCAAATCTAATAAATTTTGGAAGGACGTTTATGATGAAGAAGGCGAACAAATTCAAAAATATACAAGATAAGGACCAGGTTTATGGGGTTTTTCATTGAAAAATATGGGTGTTTACCCTGAATTTTAATGATTAACAATTCATTATCAGCAAATTGGATAACTTTTTGCTGTATATTTGCGTATATATTATATACAAATTATTTTAAACCCATGAACACATTTTTATTGAAAGCCAAAAGTTTTTTGGTAGGTTTATTTACCAAATCCAGAAAGCTAATCGTCCTTCCTCAGGAGGAAGAGCACGATTTATTTATCGGAGTATAAAATGAAATCCCCCCATTTTTTCGTTTTACTATTTCGGTCTAAGTTAAAATGTCAGAAAATACTCGTCTTGGTGTATTCTCTGACATTACTTATTTACAGATTAATGTATTTTATATAAGCTAAAGCCCTAAAGAGAATACATCTGAAATAGTGTAACTTACTCTACAAATCTTCAAAATTCTTTATATAAATGAAAATATAATCTGAAAATGATATGTTTATATTTTTTGTTAAGTACATAGATAGTAGATAGTACAAAATTCCAGTATATGAGTGAAAAATGGATAATGAATCATCGTTTTACAGGCATTGAAGCAGCAATAAAGTACTATTTTATTGTAGAAAATAATTTGCCGTAAAAGTTGGGATAATATTCGGCAATAATAAGAAAATATCGCTTTAGTAGATTGGCATGAGATTTGATATAAGATTATTTTTTAATGTTTAAAATAAAATAATTGTTATGGTTACTTCAAAAAATATTTATATTGTGTTGATTGCATTCTTTTTGACGGCATATCATTTTTCATGCCATATCCAAGAAGATTCTAATTCTATTGCCAGTCCATCTCCGATTTTAACACCAGTAGTACCATTAAGTTTTTGTAATGCGGATTCAGTAGCATTAGAACAAAACAGGTTGATAATTGCAAAAGCACTGTCATTAGCATTAGCAAAAAATGGCACTGGTTTTCAAACTGCATTTATCAATAAGTGTTACTATAATCAATTAACAAGAATAGTAGGTGATAAGGAATTTTTAATAAACCTTAACTGGAATACATTTTACTGGGGAGAGTGGTCTTTAGAACAAATATTAGTTGATACAAAATTACCGGGAATCGAGGAATGTATCACCTATGTCAAGTCAAATGATCCACTATTGTCGATAATGTTGCATAGCCCTTCAGCATTTTATATGAACGACATCGTACCAAGCCAGATTAATATTCTTATGCCAAAAGTATATTTGGATGCTGAAGAAGATGCGACACAGTTGACTTATTACATCAATGGTATTCCAATAATTACTAACACTCAGGAGCCAAATGAATTTGTATGGGTAATCAAATCTTCCGAAACAGTCACTGCATGCTCAAAAACTGCACCTCACATTATATGGAATGATTGTGGCTACACTGTAGAAGATGTGTACGATTATACAGGTACGGACATTATAAATTATAAAGTGGGAGAAACGAATAACTATATTTTAGTAACGACTTTCGTCGATAAATCGCTTGATGGAACTACAGAAGTAAGAAGCGGATGTGGCTTACCATGTGACAGGGATTGCTGTGAAGGAAACGAAAGGACTTATGCTGTAAAAATGGTAAATATGAGCCAATGGGAGCCATGGCATAGGGGTGAGGCAGAATTGTCCTTATATATCAACTATCTCAATGGCAGCAAAAATCAGGGTAATGGAGCTGGTATGGTATATGAGAGAAGATACAATAACGTAGTAAATAACAGCGGTCGCATAGTGGTAGATGTAAGGAGTGTATGGCCGGGACCACCGACACCGGATGAAAATAATTTTGGCAAAGAACAAAATTTTACTCAATTTGGCTGGGTAGAAAGAGATTTTGGTGACATAGCAGAGATTTCATTATCCGGAAAATTCAAAATTGGTGGAATATTAGATTTAGCAGAATCAACAATTAAATTTCCAATTAAGGACGGAGACGATCACATTAATCCTATCAATGGTGATAAAATGACAGGTACAGAAGTCGGATATTGTAAAAAATTTGAATACGACAATAAGCCTCATGGAGACTTCTTCTTCTGGGTTCACGAAACGCAGTGCAATTAATTCATAAAGCTAATTAACAAAGGGGATAGTAAAACAGTAGTGGAATACCACACGTTTTACTATCCTATTCTAAAGGCATAAATCATAAAAATATTATGACCATCAAGTATTTTCTCGTCCTCTTTTTCTTCGGTTTTATTAATTTAGTGTCCGCTCAAGATAAGCCTACATTTAGCGACCAACAGTTTAAATTGTCCATAGGTCCCGTCAAGGGTCAACCTGGTTTCTTTGAAACTTTTACATGGTCTCAGGGATTTGGTGCTACATTGGAATATAATAATCATTTTTCTAAAAGATTCTCATGGGGTTGTGAACTCGGTTTTACATTTGATTACGATTATCGACAATCAAACCGATTTGCAATCTATATTACAGATGATGGGACTATCAATATCGGAAATACCGAAGGCTATTATGACTATACGAGAAATCAGTTCAGCATCATCCCTCAGATAAGCTATCACATCGTCAACAGACCTAAGTTTAATGTATGCCTTACAGGAGGTTTTGGACTTTATTCAGTAAAGACTTCTCACTATTCACTTACACCCAACAGCCTTCTTCTTGGAGGTTTTCATCATACATCACTATTCCCATTGTACTATGTTGGAAATTTGGCATTAAGCTTTGATTACAAAATAAGCCCCCATGTCTTTGCGGGGCTCAAAGTACAAGATCATATTTTTGGTGATTTTGAATTCAGGTCGCTTCGGGTATCATTAGGATATATTATAGACGCAGTATCGCCCTAACGGGCGACAGTTAACTTGCTGATTATTAACCGTCGGTTGTAACCGACGGTTAATAAAATTATGTTCCCGTCTTGACGGGATAAGCTCTACGGACGTTTTGTAAGATTTAGTCGGTCAGTTGTGATAAATTATTATCATTGACGGACACTTCTTTTAAAGCTTTGCCTATATTTATATCTAAAGCACGGTGTGCCAGTGGCGCAGAGTAATCATTCAATGTTTTCATAGCAGCCTCTATCGCATTTTTGTTTTTTTCTTCAACCTTTTCTTTGAGCACCGATGTAAGTATTGCCACCTGCTTTAGCTCTTCCACCGTAAAATTATTTTGATTCTGTGTGATAAATTTTTCGGCTGAATGTATGATATTGTTCGCCTCATTTACAGCTTCGAGCAATGCACGCTGGTGCATATCCGTTTCGGCATTTTTGATAGAGTCTATCAACATCAGCGCCATTTCCTCCTCACTGATTCCATAAGTTGACCTAATTTCTACAGAAGTGCTGACTCCTGATCTCAATTCTTTTGCTTTGACTGTAAGAATACCATCAGCATCTAAGATAAAATGTATTTCTATTTTGGGTAAGCCAGCAGCCATAGGGGGAATACCTTTTAGTGTAAATTCTCCTAGTTTCCTATTGTGCTCTACTAAATCTCGCTCGCCCTGATAAACTGTGATGCGCAGGTTTTTTTGACCATCAATAGATGTGGTATATTGCCTTCCAGCTCGATGGGGTACTTTTGAGTTACGGGGTATTATAGTATCCATAAGTCCTCCTACAGTTTCGATACCTAAAGATAAAGGTGTTACATCTAATAAGAGTATATCTTTTCTATTGCCTGCAAGAATATCAGCCTGGACAGCAGCTCCGAGTGCTACAACTTCGTCAGGATGCAGCGAATTGTCCGGTACTTTTCCAAATACTTCTTCTAATCTTTTGCTGATAAGTGGAATACGTGTAGAACCTCCTACAAGGATGACCTTTTCTATTTCTTCAATCGTCAAGCCCGAATCCTTTATAGCTTGTTTACAGCATTCTATAGTTTTATCAACTAGTGGCTGTATTAAAAGCTCGAAGGTTGTATTGTCTAATTGTAAATCAAAATCAAGAAGAAGTTGGCTAAAAGTATGGCCGTTACTTACTTTGATTTTTGCTTCTTCGGCAGCGATTCTGATTCTCTGATTTAATTCTGCATCGTGTAGCAAATTATCTGCTGTAACCTGGTGCTGTAGCATCCAATGTGCTATGATTGCTCTGTCAAAGTCGTCACCTCCGAGCATGGTATCACCATTTGTCGATAATACATCAAAGATACCGTCTTCAAGATGTAAGATGGAAATGTCAAAGGTACCACCACCGAGGTCGTAAACCGCTATGTTTGAATTGTGTACTCTGTCGAGACCTATACCATAAGCTAGACTTGCAGCCGTAGGCTCATTGACGATACGCAATACGTCCAGACCTGCTAATTTTCCAGCGTCTCTGGTAGCTTGCCTTTGGGCGTCATTAAAGTAAGCCGGCACAGTGATTACTGCCTTGGATATTGGGGTATTAAGGTGTGCTTCGGCGTCAGCTTTCAATGCCTTTAAGATCTCTGCTGATAGATTTATGGGATTATAAAAGGTGTTGCCTACCTTTATTTTAACAAGTTCTTGCTGTTCGGTATCTATGATTTCATAGCCAATACTGGTTTTTAGCTGTGCGACATCATCATACGATTTTCCCATGAGGCGTTTGACCGAAAATATAGTGCGATCCGGATCAGTGGTAAGGTGATTTTTTGCTTCATCACCTACGATAATCTGATCATCTTGATCAAAATAAATAATCGATGGTGTTAAAGCATTATGACCATGCGAAGCTTCGATTGTTTTAGGTTCCCCATTTTCTATGTATGCAATGAGGCTGTTAGTCGTGCCCAAGTCTATACCTACGATAATATCTTTTTTTTGATCCGAAGCTACATCACCAGACTTCATATCAATAGATAACTTCATGTTTTGATTTTTTTACAACTACTCAGGTAAAATCAGATTCGATCCATACGAATATTGATTTTTATGGTTTGAATGCATATATCTGAGCAGTGATGGTTTTAAAATATGGATTGCTATATTATACGTATTTTACAACACACTACTTACGCTAATGGTTTGACATTATTTAAATTAAATCTAAATACGAGCACAAATGTAGCTATTTTTTAAAAATAGATGACATAATGTTTAAATCCTATTCTTTTTTCGTGTTACAGACTTTTTTTCGTCCTTCTCAAAAGTAGAAAGTAGCAAGCCACCCAAAACGGCACCATATACCGTACTGATGACGGGATTGGATGTGATAGGACATGTTCCAGAGGCACAACCGATAAATTTCCAGTATAGGAATCCGGTGATTGCACCCACGCCGACACCCAGTATTTTATAGCTATGCTTGTTAATTAATTTTTTCATGTAATTTATTTTAGTTTAATTTTCCAAACACCGCGTAACTGACCCATTTCATATCCAGTAGCTTTATCCTTCGGATAAGTCATGGCGATTGTCTCAAAAGTTTCAGGGTCGATGTCGGTATCCTTATTTCCATGACATTTAAGACAGGTAGGCATGCCGATAGGAATTGCCTTATAATAAAATACAGCGTCGCCTTCTTTCCCGACCCAATGTTTAGGATTTAGCTCTTTGTCCGGCATCATTTGGTTGATAGCTTGCCAAGCTTTTTTGTCGGTTTCGCTACTTAATATATTGTCAGGATTGCGATTTTTATCCGTGAGCCTATGAACAACAACGTTATGTTCTGCACCGCCTTGTTCGGTAATCGGAATTGCTTGCTCGCTACAAAAAGTAACAGCACCAGATGTTCCATACTTCTCGATAGCGTGTGTTAGGTTCTTAAGTAACTTTTGTTGCACATAGGTAGAAAGGCTATCACCAAGGGTTAAATATTCGTTTTTTTCTATTGCTGTAAGTTCTTTTGATGTCGTCATACAAGCGACCATAAAAGTAAAAAATCCGAAGATAATAAGTATTCTTTTTGCCATGATAATTTTATAAGTTACAAATTTGTTTAATATTTAATTTATTGAATTTTATTATATAATGTAAATTTAATGAATTGATTTTATAACTTTGATTATAAATTTATAAAAATTGCAATAGCCATAATAAAGATATTAATTTGGCTTTTTAAAAATGCTTTATTAAAAACAATTTTGAACTGGTTAAAGTTTCTCGTATGATTTTAGATTGATAGGTACAAAATAAAAATGGCCAGATACTAAATGCATCTGACCATTTTTTTATATGAGGCTTTAATACTTTATTCTGCAAGCTCAAAAACGGCTAATGGTGCCATCCTTGCCTTATTTAAAGTAAGACGCTTTCCATCTGTAGATAAATTGTCAACCGTATTAAGTACTTTTACATATTCGTCTTCTGTATTGTCCGGACAAGCCATCAGTGTAGAAATTCCCTGCTCAAAATGGATAGCTAATTCGTTTGTTATTCTATAACCCATCAGGATCGTATTGCAGTTGGCTTTAGCTTGTGCTCTTCCTGTCTTAGGATCGAGTATCAAGAAATGAGTATCTGCAGTACCCTTAACTGGCTGTCCATTTAGCTCGACTAATTTCCATCTTTTTCCCTCTACCTGAGGATTACCGGTTTTTTGCATGATATAGAATGGAGCGAGTTCTCCTGTGACCTCATTAGCGTCGATATCTAAAAATTTGATTCTATTCTCTTCGACTTTATAATAAGGCGAACCTTCTAAAGGCTTAATGCCATCTAATTTGATGTTATTGCCTTCCCAGCTAAATTTACCTTTGATAGTATCAGTGGTCATATCATCCTCACCCAAATATCTTGAAGTGCGTATGTAAGTCTGATCGTTGTTTAATGTCAGTTCTGTCTCTATACCTTCGCAATCAGCGCAAGGAAATACACCAAAATACTTACCTGCCCAATCTAAAGCTTTTTGTGCAGAGTGCTCATCAGCCATAGTATTATTGTTTTCTGAGATAGCTTTATTATTGCATGAAGAGATAGCCAGAGATCCTAAAAGGAGTACGATAGCAAAATTGAAAATGGTTTTTAACATTTGATTTCTATTTTTTATTGATGAATGATTATAAATAACTTTCTATTTGAAAGCTAAAATCAAAACGGAGTATTACATGTTTTTGTTATCCTATTGGTTTGTAGTTTAGAAGGATTAATAATATTTTTTCAAAATTAGCAAAATATTATTTTTTAATAGCTATTATTGTAAATTTATATATCGAAAAAATGTAAAAATATTTATAGTGTATCTGAATGGTATATCTGTTAAAGACTAACGCCTTTTAAAAAGGGAACAAATCTAAAATCGCCAAAATCTTCTTTTTTAGCTTTATTATCCTCTTGTTTAGTAATGCGTAACATTTTTTGTACATCGCCATTGCCATAAGGGATGATCATAAATCCACCTACCTTAAGCTGGTCAAATAGTTTTTTTGGCAGCTCAGAAGCACCAGCAGTAACGATGATTTTGTCAAATGGAGCAAATCGTGGTGCGCCTTCATATCCATCACCAAAAAGGGTACGGATTTTGCCAAAACCTAAGTTTTTAAGTAGCTTTTCAGTTTTTTCAAATAGAGTTTTTTGCCTTTCGATTGTATAAACTTTACAGCCTAGATAGGAAAGCACACATGCCTGAAAGCCGGATCCTGTACCTATTTCCAGCACTTTATCACCATGGGCAACATCCAGCAATGCCGTTTGAAAGGCAACAGTATAAGGCTGAGATATGGTTTGATCGGCATCAATGGGAAAGGCCACATCCTTGTAGGCCCAGTCAGCAAAAGCCACATCTAAGAAAAAATGTCGTGGTATGTCTCTAAAAGCATTTAGAATCCTTTGATCTTTAATACCTTTTTGTTCGAGTTCCTTGATAAGTTTTGTCCTTAACCCTTTATGTCTATGCGAATCGATCACGATATATATGTTAAAATTTGTGCAAATATATTATAATTATTTATAATATGAATATTGTATTAATATTTATCTTCGCTTATGGTTTTTTATACTAGACAATTGTCGTATAGATTACTTAATTTTAATTATTGAGTACAATATCTTTTTAACATGAACAAAATTGGTATCTTTACATTTTGATATAGGTAGTAAAATGAATAAATAATGCTAAGAATACTCATTACTCTGTTTATAATAAGTACAACTTTTGTTTTTGTCTCCGGACAGCAATTTTGGACTCCTTTAGAAGCTGGTCAGATACAACTAAGGAGCGTAAACTCCCGACAGATTACCCCACGACATTTTAAAACTTTTGTTTTGGATAAACAGCGTATGCAATCCTATTTAGAGACGGCACCTGTAGAGACCATAGAAGTGTTAAAAAATACTTCTTTTACGCTGATGCTTCCTGACAATGAAGGCAAAATGAGCGAATTTGTGGTTTGGTATTCGCCAGTGATGGAATCGGAACTGGAAGGTAAGTATGCTGATGTCAAAAGCTATAAGGGATATAAGAAGAATGATCGATCTGTAACGATGCGCATGACCATAACACCAGATAATTATTATGCCTCGATTCGGTCTTATGATAATATGATTTATATTGATCAGTACAGTACAGAAAAGCAAGATATATTCATGGCATATAACACAGAAGATTATGATGATCCTGTTTTAGCTAATGATGTTATATGTGGTGCTGATGAAGCTTTGTTTGAACAAAGAGAGGATGCGTCGATTATGTCACGTAATCCACAGGAAGAATTAGTGCCGTTGCGTATTTATAGGCTTGCACTTGGGTGTACAGGTGAATGGGGAGTATTGAGAGGTACAAAGGAAAAAGCACTGGCAGAAATGGTCGCTTTTGTAGATCGTGCTAACGTTTATTTTGAAACCGAAATTTCGGCTCGTTTGGTACTGATTGGATCTAATGAAAATTGTATTAACCTAGATGGTAATCTCGATCCATACAATAATTCAAGAGAAGGGTTGTCCTTGGTTGGGCAAAATACAGCAGTATTAAATCAGAGGATAGGTTTTAATAATTATGATATCGGGCACATGTTTTCTCTCTGTTATGATGTAGGTGGTGTGGCAGCAGGGACATTGTGTTCTCAAGGAAAAGGTGCAGGTGTAACCTGTCATAATAGTACTTCTATATCCAATGGCATAGTGCTTGTCTTTGTACATGAGGTAGGCCACCAGATGTCAGCGCCTCATACTTTTAATCATTGTCCAGGTCAGGAAGGTCAAACACCATCAGGAAGTGGGTATGAGCCTGGCAGTGGATCTACGATAATGGCATATCCGGGTGCTTGTGGAACGAGTAATTTGACGACAGTACGGGATGACTATTATCATGCAGGTACAGTAGGACAAATTTATTTTTTTACAGCAAGAGATGGAGCTGAGGCCTATAGTTGTGCTCAAAAAGTTGATTTTGGAAATCTGAGACCTGAAGTTTATTTAAATTATCCGGAGGGATTTTATATCCCTAAGGTTACTCCTTTTTATCTGACCGGTAAGGCTGTAGATCCTAATGGCGACGAACTTAGATATAACTGGGACGAAATGGATGCAATGGGCTCAGCACCACTAGGTATGCCTGTGGGCAATGTTCCTATATTCAGGTCGTTAAAACCAGTAAAGTCTCCGACAAGATTTTTCCCGAATGTTAATCGTATTTTGACTGGTGAGTTTACTAATGTTCAAGAATTATTACCTACATATGGTCGAGATATGACTTTTCGATTTTTAGCACGTGATAACCATCCTATGGGATCGGCAGCTGCATGGGATGAAGTGAAATTTAAAGTAGCTGCTAATAGTGGTCCATTTCAGATTATATACCCCAATGAGTCTTTGAAGCTAAAAGTAGGTGATAAATTGGATGTCATCTGGGATGTTAGCAATACAGATATTGCACCCGTCAATTGTAAATATGTAGATATCTTCTTTTCGATTGATAGTGATTTAGATTTTGACGGTCCTAATATGATTCCAGCTGCTATTCAAGTGCCTAATGATGGCTTTGAGTCAGTAATCGTGCCAAATATCGAGTCAACAAGAGTACGCGTTGTAGTAAAAGCATCGGATAATATCTTTTTTACTGTTGGGAAGGGACTTTCTCGCATTGATGCCCCGACAGAACCTACATTTTTTATGGATATAAAAGACCCTATACGCAGACTCTGTCTTCCTGAAAACCCTGATTTTGAAATCAGTACTATTGGCTTTTTAGGACTTAAGGATTCTATTCACTTTGAAGCTGTAGCACCGACAGAAGTTTTGGCTTCGTTTGCAAATACCAGAGTTTTACCTGGCGAATCTAATTGGATGTATCTCGATTTGAATAACATTACAAAAAGCGGCGTTTATGAGATCCTCGTTAAGACCTTTGTGCCAGGTGTAGATACGATAGAAAGAATCGTACGAGTCTTTGTCACAACTACGGATTTGAATAATATTGCGTTAGCTAATCCGGTTAATGGTGCAAATGGTGTAGGACCTACACAAAAATATAGGTGGGAAACTAAACAGGATGCATTAGGTTATTTATTGCAGGTAGCTACATCGCCGGCATTTAAGCCCGATGATATAATATTTGAAACTGAGAGGCAAGATACTTTCTTTAATTCCAGTACTTTCCTAAAGGCTGCCACAATATATTACTGGCGCGTAAAATCTTACAATCTATGTAAGGATGGCGAATGGTCAGAGGTATTTGCATTCAATACAGAAGCCAAAGCATGTGCTATAACATCATCCGGACCATTGAGTATTAATATATCCCAGTCAGGAACACCTAAGATTGCTTCTGAAATTTATGTTGTAAGCGAGGGTAGTGTAGATGATGTTAATGTGTTGAATATTAGAGCTATACATCAGAGAGCTTCTGATTTGGTCGTTACGCTACAATCTCCTGCCGGCACACTTGTAAAGTTATGGGGCAATAAATGTCCGACAAGCAGCGGAATAAATGTGGGATTAGATGACCAAAGTAATGACTATTTCCAATGTCCGATACATCAGGGGAAGATTTACAGGCCTGAATCCCCATTGAGTGCTTTTAACGGTGAATCCATGAATGGATATTGGAAGTTGACTATAGAAGATACTAAAACAGGTGATGGAGGAAGGCTTCAAAACTGGGATCTTGAATTGTGTTCCAATATTACAGCCAACCCACCATTCATCGTCAACAATGAAGTCTTAGAAGTAGGTGTCGGCCAATCTAAAGCCATAGAATCCGAAAAATTGAAGTGTGGAGATAATGACAACAGCGACGATCAACTGATCTATACCATTGTGACAGCTCCGTCAAAAGGTATATTATTACTAAATGGCACACCTGTTTTTGCAGGTGCACAATATACGCAGGAAGATATCAATAAGGCCAATCTGGTGTATATGCCAACTATAGCGGTTGAAGATAAAGATAATTTCCAGTTTACCGTTAAGGACGGAAATGGCGGATGGGTATCGATAACAACCTTTGATATTAATATCGTACTCAATACTTCAGCGAAAGATGCTGGCAACATTGTGCCTCAAGTGTTGGTTTATCCTAATCCAGCTTCAGATGTAATTTATATTCAGAGTTTTGAACAAAATGTAATCAAAGCATGGTCGCTTCTGGATATTACAGGTGGGACGATACAATCAGGACAACAAGCTGGTAATATGCATACCATCGACACAGCTTCGTTACCTAAAGGGATATATATATTGCGGATTAATATAGCTGACTCAATTGTAACAAAAAAAATAGTGTTGAGATAGAATTTTTTATAATTTCATGATGGGGTTGATAATGTACTCAATAGGTATGTTTTCAACCTTTTTTTTTGAATATACTACCCGTTTTATGGTAATGAAGTGCTGTACAAATTAGGTATTATTTCAATAAACTAATTTTTTGAATTGGATTAATTTAAACGCAAGATGTAATGTAACTAAAGATTGTACTTAATACCAAAGGAGAAATCACTAACGACGTAGGATAAACAGTCTGATTAATCCTCTAACAAATGATTTTCTAATGCGATTCTAACCAAGCCAACGCTATTGCGAGCATTAAGCTTTGAAAGGAGGCTGGAGCGATGAGATTCTACCGTTTTTAAGCTGATATAGAGATTGTCAGCGATCTCCTGTGTCGTAAATTCTTGGGCTATTAACCTTAGTATTTCCTTTTCACGGCGGGAGAGCTTAGGATAAAATGCAGATGATTTTGAAGAGCTCTTACGCTTATTCATTAGACCGTTCATAATGATAGATGTAACTTCATCAGAAAAATACGAATTGCCTTGAGCCACTGTTCTAATGGCTTTTAGTAATTCACTTCTACCCGTATTTTTTAAAATATAACCTTTCGAACCGTTATTTAGAATTTCGGTAACGAAGCTCTCCTCATTAAACATAGAAATGGCAAGCACTTTAACACTCGGAAAATGTGTTGTTATCTCTTTACATACTTCAATACCATTCATGCCGGGTAGATTTACATCAAGTAGTACTATATCTATCTTGGTGATCTCAAGAAATTTTAATACTGATGGTCCGTCATAGCTGCGTCCTACAACTTTGAGGTCTGCCTCACCGCTTAGGATTGACTCCATACCATCCACAAACATTGTGTGATCGTCCGCTATTAATATATTAATTTCTGATGCCATATTATATATAATGGTGTTGAAGTATTTATACTGCAAAATTACGCAGTTTTTTTTCATAAAAACTGGGGTAAACCCTTAAAATTAAATTGGGTGTTTACATTGATGGCTAGTAAAATTTTTGATACGATCTTTGTACTGTCAAAAGTTGATAAAAATTAATAAGATTGAGTGTCCAATAAAAAGTTTCGGATGGAGGAGAGGATTTTGGATTTCAGATTGTTTCTTACGGTTGTTTTGGTTGTTATTTGTTTTTTTGGAGATAGATTCTCCACTTTAAAATATAGCGAAACTGAAGTCCAAAATCTGACCTTCATACACAAGAATAGTAAGAGAAACCTTTTAAATTGTGTTGAGGCACCATGTAGGAATGTCTTTGATACAACGATAATTCGGTCTTATGAAACGGAGTGTAAATTTGTTAAGCATAATCACAAAAAGGCGGTTAAAGAACAGCCTTGATAAATATTTTCTCTTTTTTTTAGGTTTACGGAATGAGTAATAAGCGAGTTGGATTAGGAATTTGAGGTTAATAAGTTACGGAAAGTCTGGTTAATTAAAGTGAATTGCCTGCCTAATCCAACTCAATTATTCAAATATTATTAGAGATCAAATAAATATACATACTTTTTTTATTGTATATTATTTATTCATATAAAGATGTAAATACTCATTGGGATTTGACTGTTGCATAAAAAGGCTCTCAAAAAGTTGAGAGCTTTTTTACTTTTATGAATATTCATTAAACAAAAATGATATGATCATACCCTTTATAAATTGGAAATACTCAATTTTTTACCTTCAAACCAGGATAATTATTTATTTTTTGTTTAATTTGATCATATTTTGAGTATTTACTACCTAATAAATTTTAATTTCGCATTTGTTACAAGTATATATTGTGTTTTGAAACCTATCCTTATTGCCGTTTTTATTTTTTTTGAGGTCATTGGCTTTGGCCAGTTTGATAGGAATAAGGATTATACCTATCAGGAACTCAATAATATTCTCGAACTTGCGCGAACTAATAATGATAATGAAACACTGGCAGAAGTATATTTAAAACTTGGGGATTATGAAGGAGACTATTTTAAGGAGTTTGACAAATCACTTAAATATTACAACAATGCAATCACCTATTTTAAGACAATAAAAAACGCAAATGGCTTACTTCGGGCTAATCATGCGATTGCAAATAGATATAGGGATGCCGGACTTAACAGTGAAGCATTGCAGATTTTACAAAGTATTGCAACAACCTACCAGGAAAATGACGACTATATAGGCCTTACAAGGGTTTGGTATGATTTGAATTTGACATATCGCAATCTCGGCGACTATCAGGCTGCACTTCAATACCTAAATAAGGCAGCTTTCGCCAACAGTTCACTCAAAGATACAATATTAGGATTAAAAATATTATTTTCTAAGATAGAAACCTTTGAATCCACTTATGAATTGGACAGTGCTTTGATCGATGCATTCAAGGCTTTTGATTTAAGTACATTAATTCATAATAATGAAATGGCAGCTCAAAGCCTTTTCTATATTGGATATACCAATAAGCAGAATCAAAATTATGATAAGGCCGAAAAATATATTAATAATAGTTTGTCCATTTTGCCATTCCATGCCTATAGCGAATGGCGAAAAAAAATATATAAGGAACTTGCTGATATTTATAATGCAACAGGTAAGCCTGACCTTGGATACGAATATTTGCTTAAATACACCTTACTTAGTGACAGTATTACTAATAAAAATAGATTAGAATCTTTTAATAATCTCGCACTCAAGTATGGAACTAAGGAAAAGCAGACCAGTATTGAATTGCTTAAAATGGAAAAGGAATATGAAATCAATAAAAATGTCATACAAAGAAGATCCCTTTATATTCTGGCCTTTGGGTTGTTTATCGTGTTATTGTCTGTTTATTTCATAATAAAGTTTTATAATCAGCAAATTTATACAGCGAAAATTATTAACGAACAAAAGGAAGAAATTAACTATCAAAAAATCAGAGAGTTAGAGGATACCGTGCGGATCAATTCCATGCGTTCGATGATAGAAGGCCAGGAAATAGAACGTGAGCGAATAGCTAAAGATTTGCATGATAGCCTTGGCGGTTTGCTAAGTGCAGTAAAATTGCAATTTGACTACCTCGGATCTGTTAATCAAGATGTCAATCTTCAAAAAGCCTATACACAGGCACATCATCTTTTGGATACAGCTGTAAGCGAAGTAAGGACAATATCGCGAAATTTACAGCCGAGTTCGCTCCAGGAACTTGGCCTCGTGCCTGCAATCAAGGATTTAATTAATCGCTTTAATGGTGAGAATTATCCAGATATTGACTTCCAATACTATGAGATGCCGGAAAAAATGGATAGGATGATTGCATTGACTGTGTATAGGATTATTCAGGAATTACTCAATAATAGCCTCAAACATGCTCAGGCAAGTGAAATTTTGATTCAGTTAAATTCGGAAGATGATGAATTAGTCATTCAGTATGAGGACAATGGGGTAGGGTATGACCCTAATGATTTAAAACATAGAGGTATGGGGCTTGAAAATATAAAAACTAGAGTGAATTTCGTACACGGTAGTATTCATACAGAAAGTGAACCCGGCAATGGTATGTCAGTCATAATCCGTGTAAAATACGAGTAATCCATGTATATTGACACAATGTTGCCTAGCCCGGTACAAAAGATAGAAACCCAGCTTACGATTGATAAAGCGGTCCGACTATATATCAAGCGTGACGATTTGATCCATCCTAAGATATCGGGCAATAAGTACCGAAAACTTAAATACAATCTATCAGAAATCAGAAAAGAAGGTAAAAAGCAAGTCATTACCTTTGGTGGTGCTTTTTCCAATCATATCCACGCCGTAGCGACAGCTTGTTATTATGAAGGGCTTACAGCTATCGGGATTATCCGTGGCGAATTAGATGAGCATAACCCTACTTTGAAGTATTGCAAAAATGTTGGTATGGAATTAATTCCGGTATCCAGAAGTGCTTACAGAGAAAAGGGAGCATCTCCTGAAATACAAGGAATACTCTCACAATACCCGGATGCTGTTGTTGTACCTGAAGGTGGCACGAATGAATTTGCTATGAAAGGAGTCGCCGAAATCATAGACGAATTAGAACATGCACATATCCCGAATTCCGATTTTATTGTACTCGCTGCTGGTACAGGTGGTACAACGGCGGGACTGTTAAATTCAACTCAATTCGATGGCCAGATATTATGTTTTCCTGTGCTAAAATCAGATTACTTAAAAGGCGAAATATTAAGATTAGTAAATTATAAAAATGCCGATCGACTTGAAGTGAATACGGAATACCACTTCGGTGGATATGGCAAATGGACGGATGAACTGCTTAAATTTATTGATGATTTTGAAAGGGAAACACTTGTACCCCTTGATCATGTATATAATGGAAAAGCCATGTACGGCCTTATGGATTTGATCCAAAAAGATTATTTCCCAAGAGGTACTAAAATCCTGTATTTGCATACAGGAGGCCTACAAGGAAAAGATGGCTTATCTTATATGATGTTTAAATAGTATTAGCGAGGGTAGTGGGTTGATGACTGATATTTTAAAATGAATAACTTCCTGCATACTTGGAATTGCAGGAATGGTTTGGGTATTTTACTTCCACAAATATTAAATTGAAATTGAGGAATCCCGTTAAAAATTGGGCCACATAAATATTCTGGGGATTAGGCAAAAAGTTTCTGTACTCTGAATAGGAAAAACTTGGTATCGACAACACCTCTTTGATTAGCTCGGAAGAGTTTTATTTTTGAATTGAATGATTCTGCATTTGCATTAGTAAGCCTGAGTCTAAAGTAATTTAAGATTGTTTCCAATATTCTCAGAATAAATCAGATAATCTTCTGCATGATCTAATTGATTCCAATCTTTGAATCCGCTTACCTTCTTCTTATAATGTAGTTGTAGTAAATTGGCTTTAACACCGTAATAACTGGCAATATTACTTATCGTATCTTCTCGGGTCTCTACCTGTACCTTTTAAAAAATCAGAAAGTTCTTTTGTGGTATAATGGACATTTTTAATGGTTTTTTTTAGACGATGTGCTCTAATGGACAT
>CAZCTQ010000041.1:0-24808 GCA_964501555.1 uncultured Aureispira sp.
TTATATCGAACTATCGTTATTTTTAATACTTATATCCATCGTTATTTACCGAGGAAGCCAATACGAATCCATATATTCTTATTGGATTTTTACGGTATTCAACAGATTTTGAAGTATATGAAAAACCTTTATCCTTTCTATACACTTACTTTTCTTTTGTCTTGATACAAAAGAAACAAAAAATCAAGGCTGTATCAAATATACCTATTTGATGAGATTTAGATCTTTCCTCGGATTTTAGCTGATATTTTTATTCCTAATTCATTCATTTACAACAAAATAAGCTCCATTTTCATTTTAAGGGAAAGGGTTGGGGATAGGGTCAAAAACGACAAAATTCATTTCTATTCCTTAGCCATTCAAACCTGATTTTAGGCAAAATTTGATTTGGGTGGCGCATTCGTGAAGTCAAAAGAATAGTCCACCTAGCCGGAACTAGATAGCCTATTCTATATAAAACTTCTAAATTTAAGTCTATTTATTTAAAAGGTTCTGTACCTCCTCTTAGGTGTTTTCCCTTCAATATTAAATTGTAATTTCGAATTTTTATTTAATTCTATGCCTGATTCTTCTTCCAAGATTCTCTTATATTTTTGAAAAATATTGTTCGGCTGCCTTTCACCATTGATTTTTAAGTATTTGCCAGTGAGCTCAACCTTATTGTTTTCATTAGGCAAAAGCATCCCGTCATCATTTAACGCAGTACCTAAAATCCCGGTTAGATCAGCATCTTTACCTGAGGTTTTAGATAAACTGTTAGCGTCGTTTTCATTATCGAGTTTGTCTATCCAGATACCACCATCTTTTTGGTTAGGAAACATAAAACTAAATCCCTGTCCTTGATGATTTTTCAAGTTCATAAACATACTATCCAACATACCATTAGCATTGAAACGGTCAAAATGTTTACTCATTTCAGCCAGTATTTGATCCATAGACCCAAAACCTTGTAAAAAGCCATCACCTATGGACTTTGACAATGAATCACTAAATATTTTCATATTGCCAAAGCCAAAATTATCATCGTCATCACCATAAAAAAACATCCTATTATTGCCATAACCACCGCCTCGTGGTTTCACTTCATCAATGATATCCTTATACTTGTCATAATCTGCCTTATCAATCTTCTTGCCATCTACCTCAAGATCAGTTATCTGACCGTTTTCCATAGATAATTTGACGGATTTATCATTGGTCTGTTTTTGGATGCGAATTACCTCGCCAGAATGGGGCATCGTATCCAGAGGTTGTGCTATGTAGGATGTATTGGCTAAGAGAGATTCATTTTTAAAATGACCATGGTTGAGTTTATAATCGGCCATCACATCTTTTCCAATAAAAAGGACTGCTACCACTACGAAGGCAGAAGCAACCCATTTCAATTTTGAATAATTCAATAAGCTTTTCATCTTTTTAAAACCTAAAACTAATATTAATAATCTAAATATAAAATTACACCATAAACAACAAAGATACAGGGTATTATTTCAAAAAAAATAGACTTTAATACAACTTTAACGAAGACTAACAGCCTCGTTTTGGATTGGCATTTGATAAAAAGTAATACTCATTATATTTTTAAATGGTCCAGAGATTTAGTAGAAAAAATAGAAAATATCAAGGCAGAAAACGTAAACATAGCCTTAGCTATAGTGAGGTTTTCTAACGCAGAGATTTACTAATTTTTTATAAGGATTGGGCAAATTTGAATGTATAATGGGTATAAATGCTCAGTACCATCCATTTCTATCAAAAAAACACTTATTTTATGACTTGAAAGTGCCTAGCTGAGAAATTAGAATAAAAATATTAATATCTGTAAAGTGATAAAAATAAAAATTGATAAATATGAGCTTCTTGATTTTGAGCTAATATACTGGTGTAACAGTCAAAAATTTCTATTTTTGCGCTATGATGTTGTATCTTTCTATTGCATTCCGGTATTTATTTGGTAAAAAGACTACCAATGCGATCCATATTATCACATGGATATCTATCATAGGTATGGCAATCGGCACAGCAGCATTAATTCTCATTTTATCAGTATTTAACGGCTTTGAGCACTTACTTTCAGGATTGCTTAGCAATTTTAATCCAGATATTAAAGTGACGCTTGTGGAAGGAAAATATATGCCTGTCGATAGTATAGATACTAAAGTCTTTAGTCAGATAAAAGGAATAGATACATACGCTTTTACGATAGAGGAAACGTCATTTTTTGATTACAAAGGATCACAGGAAGTAGGTATTATTAAAGGTGTTGACGACCAATATCTGAAAGTCACCGGCTTAGATACTGCATTGTTATATGGGGCTGCGGAATTTGGTAAAGTTACAGAATATGGCATACTCGGTGCCGGCATGAATACTAAATTATCGGTCAATCCATCCGATGGCTTTACGCCTATTACGGCCTATATGCCACTCAGATCATCAAAAGGTCCTTTATCCAAAGAGTTTAATAGTTTCGCATTTTATGCTTCGGGAATATTTTCGGTAGGTGCTGATGTCGATATGCAGTATGTTTTGGTCAATTTTGATGGTGTTAACCATTTACTTGGCTTAGAAAATAATTTTTCGGCTATAGAAATCAAAACACTACCTAATGTCAATGACAAAAAACTCGTCACACAATTGCAAGAGGCACTCGGACCTAAATTTAAAGTGCGCGATCGATATCAACAAGACGAAAATTTCCTCAAGGTTATGAACATTGAAAAGTGGGTCAGTTACTTGATAGCCTGTCTGACCTTACTTATCATCGCCTTTAACCTGGTAGGCTCCTTGTGGATGATCGTCCTAGAAAAAAGAATGGATATCGCCATCCTTAAATCCATGGGTCTTACAACTAAGGGTATCAGATGGATATTTTTGACCTTGGGACTATTAGTGTCTGCTATTGGAATGGGGCTGGGATATGTAGTTGGTATTATTTTATATCTATTGCAAAAATACTATGGTTTGATTAGCATTCCAGAAGGATTCATGATCGATGCTTATCCCATAGAGATGCGAATGGGTGACTTTGTTATCGTAACCATTACTGTGATGCTAATCGGATATCTTTCTGCATTACTACCTTCTATCCGTGCAGGAAAGATTAGTGCTTTTGTCCGCCAGACCTAGTTAAATGGCTATTAATACACTTTTGCAAAATATCAATTTAGGTGTCAAAACACTCGAATTTTAGGAATTCCGGCTAAAATGTATCATTAAGTCCGTTTAATACTCTAACAATGCTTATTTTTGCGCCAATTTTGAATAAACATATAGAAATCATGTCAAAAAGGATTAAAGTCAAAGATATTTTCTCAGCACCGGTCAATCAAACCTATACAGTAATGGGTTGGGTCAGAACCTTTCGCAATAATCAGTTTATCTCTATTAATGACGGTTCTTGTCTGGCAAATATCCAGGTAGTCGTCGATGGCGAAAAATTAGGCGAAGACCTTTTAAAGCGCATCACATCCGGCGCCGGTATCAGCATCTACGGTACACTTATCGAGTCACAGGGAAAAGGCCAAAATGTCGAACTTATAGCTGAAAAGGTAGAAATACTCGGCGATTGCGATCCTGAAACTTACCCTATCCAGCTAAAAAACAGACCGAGCCTTGAGTACTTGCGAGAAATCGCTCACCTGAGATTCAGGACAAATGCATTTAGTGCGATCTTTAGAGTAAGACATGCCTTGGCATATGGGATTCATAAATTCTATAACGACAGGGGATTTTATTATATCCATAGTCCGATTATCACCGCAAGTGATGCTGAAGGTGCCGGCGAAATGTTTCAGGTGACAACCTTAGACATAGCTAATCCTCCCAAAAATGAGGATGGTACTATCAATTTTAAAGAAGACTTTTTTGAAAAACATACCAATTTGACTGTTTCCGGGCAGCTTGAAGCTGAATTAGCTGCGCTGGCTTTAAGTCAAGTTTATACCTTCGGGCCGACATTCCGAGCAGAAAATTCAAATACGACACGACACCTAGCTGAATTTTGGATGATAGAGCCTGAGGTGGCCTTTGCAGATTTAGATGACAATATGGATCTGGCTGAGGATATGCTTAAATATCTAATACAGTATGCACTAGATAACTGTGCTGAGGACCTTGCATTTCTGGAGCAGCGCTTACTAGATGAGGAAAAAAATAAACCTCAGGCTGATAGATCCGAGATGACACTTAGAGAAAAATTGAATTTTTGCCTGGAGCATCCTTTTGAGCGACTGACCTATACTGAGGCCATTGATATATTAAAAAATTCAAAACCTAATAAAAAAGGTCAATTCCAGTACCCTATCGATCAATGGGGTGCTGATCTACAATCCGAGCACGAACGATATCTAGTAGAAAAACACTTTAAGAAACCAGTCATCCTGACAAACTATCCTAAGGAAATCAAAGCCTTCTATATGCGTATGGATGATGACGGAAAAACGGTAAGGGCGATGGACGTCTTATTTCCGGGTATAGGCGAGATTATCGGTGGCTCACAACGAGAGGAAAGACTCGATGTATTAATGAGTAGAATGGAAGAAATGCACATTCCTACACACGAAATGTCGTGGTTTTTAGATACAAGAAGATACGGAACCGTTCCACATGCCGGATTTGGACTTGGCTTTGAGCGATTAGTGCTTTTCGTTACCGGAATGACTAATATTAGAGACGTAATTCCATTCCCAAGATTCCCGGGAAGTGCTGAATTTTAACAGCTTTAAATTAATACAAGATCGTGGCTATCTATAGTGTAACTTTATTGATGATATAGTTGTTTATATCCTCAAATACCTAAGAATAATTCATTTATCTTTGTTGTTATGGAAACCGAGCAAAAAAGAACATTAGATAAAGCGACAAGCGATAAAATTAGTTTTATTACCTATATTGTGCCTGCCTTTGCAGAAGCGTACAAAATGAATGTACAAGATGCATTTTTCTACTTAAAAAAATACGGAGGTTGGGATTTTCTGAATAAACATTGGTGGGCTTTGCATACGGATAGTGAATTTTGGGCAGTTCGCAGTTTATACGATGTTTGCTACAAAAATGGCGGGTTAAGATGAAACTCTATCACGGCAGTTACACCAAAATTGTGGCAATAAACCTCAAAAAGGCCAAACCATATAAGGATTTTGGTATTGGTTTTTATGCAACTAAATTCTTTAATCAAGCCAAAATATGGGCGGAACGATTGAGCGAAGAAAAAGGAAATACAGGTTTCGTTACAAATTTTGAATTTAATGAATATGCTTACAGGGACGAAAGTATAAAGGTTCTGAAATTTGACACCTACAATAGTGAATGGTTTGATTTTGTAATTCAGAATCGTCAAAACGAAACAAATACACACGATTACGACATAGTTGAAGGTCCCGTTGCAGACGATAATATTCAGAAACGAATAAATGTTTTTTTGAGCAACAATATTAATAAAGAAGATTTTTTGGAAGAACTGAAATGGCACGAAGAAACACATCAGATTTGCTTTTGTACCATTGCTTCCTTACAATTTATCAAACGTATTGAATCCGAACAATACATCTATGGATTTTCACACATAAGTGAGCCGATAGTGGAGCAATTAGTAATTGATTTTGGGCTTGACGAAGTTGCCGCTTCGGACATTTTTTTCACATCAAAAACTTTTACCCATATAGCAGACACGACAACTGAACTTTACTTGTCAGATTGGAAAAAACTTTACAAATTATTACTTGCCGAACTAAATCTAAAACCGGATAAAAAATAAAAGCAGCTAATCAAAAATGGTTTGGCAATATATAGAGGCTGAAGTGCCTCAATGAAGATTTTATGCAAGGTTCAATCCCAATAGTCACGGGATTCTTCGATTGAATTTTTATGATAAAAACTCCTACATCTCCAAACTAAAAAACGGTATCTATTGTGCAACTTTATTTGAACAATAATTGTTTATATAGTTAAATATCAAATTGTTATGAAGAAAAAGTTAGTAGTATTTTCAGGCGCCGGCATTTCCGCAGAAAGTGGTATCAGTACATTCAGAGACGCTAATGGTCTTTGGGAAAATCATCGCATTGAAGATGTCGCCAGTCCTGAAGGCTTTCAGTCTAATCCACAGTTAGTACTTGATTTTTATAATCAGCGCAGGAGACTATTAAAGAAAGTGGAGCCCAATGATGCGCATCGGATTTTGGCAGAACTTGAATCCAATTTTGACGTATCGATCATTACTCAAAATGTTGATAACCTACATGAGCGCGCCGGATCGTCAAAAGTACTCCATCTTCATGGCGAATTGAATAAGGTGAGACCTATTGATAAAAATAATAAACTGTATGACTGGACAGGTGATCTTAATCTCGGTGATACAGATGATCGCGGCATACAATTAAGGCCGCATATCGTATGGTTTACAGAGCCAGTACCCATGATGGAACAAGCCTATAGTATAGCGGAGCAGGCAGATATATTTATCATTATAGGCACATCTATGCAGGTCTATCCGGCTGCAGGTGTCTCGCGTTGCCTGCCATCACATTGTATAACGTATGTAATAGATCCCAAATTGAGTAATGTATTTACTGACAAAAAACGCTATTTTAAAATGACAGCTACGGAAGGCATGAAAAAACTTAGGGACACGCTCCTACCAAAAATGCGATAAGATTTTCATTAAATAAAATACCCATTATATTTTTAAATGGTCCAAAGATTTAGTAGAAAAAATAGTAAATATCAAGGCACAAAACGTAACCATAGCCTTAGCTATAGTGAGGCTTTCTAAGGCAGAGTTTTGCTATTTTTTTATATAGATTGGACTGATTTGAATGTATAATGGGTATAAAATTTGTAACACAGATAATTCCTTTCATGTGTTGGGTTTATTTGGCCATTTAATAAAACTCATACTGCAACCCCAATTGGATGTTTTGAGTAAGTGTTTTTGAAGCAGGAAAAGTCGCTTTGGAAACATCCTTTAATCCATGTGTATAGCCCGCTGTCAGACTTATATCATCAGTCAGCCAAACGCCGATACTTGCACCTAAAGCAAGGTCTATCCTGCTGTAGTCATCTGTTATAATGTCATTCCGGAGTGCGCTTTTCAATCTACCATTTAGCAAATAGCCTATTTCTGGCCCTGCCTTTACATAAAATTTGTCACAAAAATTGTAACTCATAAAGACTGGAACACTCAGATAGTTGAGCTTTATATGAGTAGTGCCGTCCGGGACGTATAATGTAGAAGTGCCCTTTTGATTGTACAACAAGCCTAAACCGAATGAAAGATCCTCCATAAACTCATTTTCATAATTTAAGCCTAAAAATATGCCAGGTTTTAACGTCTGGTTGTTACTATTCGTCTCCTCAAAATTAGATAGATTAAGCCCACCCGTCACACTGATCGATGCTTGACCAAAAGATAATAAAACACCTGAAAATAAAATAAAAATAGATAACACATATTTCATGACTTATTGGAATTTAGTGTAAGTAAAATAAATATCTAAAAAAGTTAAATAATTTGAATATTAATAATGCTCAATTTAAGTCAAAAAAGACTATTTTTTACATTTAGGAATTTACCTTCCAATCCATAGGAATCTCACATATAGGTATCGGTATCATCTTGTGTAGATTCGCCCGATGTCGGCTGGTATAAATTTTGAAGACTTCTTTTTGCCTACCGTAAAACTCCTCTACCGTACTTCCTTCCTCATATTTATGCATTGCCCACTCAAGTTCAGGATAGGAAGCACCGATCTGTTCCTCATCGCTTTGGCTATTGTCAAACAAACCATCAGTCGGTACTGCCTTTTGAATATCTATATTGATCCCTAAATAAGCAGCTATCTGATATACTTCCGATTTCATCAGATCACCAATCGGGCTGATATCTACACCACCGTCACCATATTTAGTAAAAAAACCCACACCAAAATCCTCTACTTTATTACCTGTCCCAGCCACAATATAGTGGTTAATGCCCGCATAGTAATACAACGTCACCATACGTAGTCGCGAGCGCGTATTTGCAAGCGCAAGATCCGTCTTTGCCTGGTCTTCTGATACAGCAACAGTGGATTTAAACTCGTCAAAGGTAGTGGTCAGATCTATTTTATCGCTAATAACATTACCAAATTTAGACTGCAACCAGCTAATATGATTCCTAGCTCTGCTGACCTCGTCACTTTTTTGATGGATAGGTAATTCCATACAAAGCGTAGGAGATCCAGTCATAGCACACAAGGTAGATACAACTGCCGAATCAATGCCACCAGAGATACCTAATACAAATCCCTTTTGCCTTGAGGTATTTAGGTATTCTCTAAGCCAGTCTATAATGTGATTAACGATTTTGTCAGTCTGCATAAATGGTTTTTTATTTGTTATAAACAACACAAGATTATAAAAAAAAGATTAAACCAATATGCATCCCTCACTCAATTTTATATCACATGTACTATATTTAGAGTTTTTCTAACTACTTTAGGATAAATTTCTATCCCATATATTATTGCTTTTTTTTCTTCTTAACTAAATACTTCTTACTTCATATATATATTAACGTGAATTTGATAATAAGAATAAGTAAGGGTTCTCCTTTCTTTGTTCTGGTACAGACGTGTTTAAACCGCTTGTAACATTGTTTTCTCCTTTCAGCCGAAATGACAATATCCAAAGGGGTTGAAAGGGGAGAAAAAGATTGAGCGAAGCTTTCAATCTTTTTCTCCGCTAATCCTATTATGAACCGTCCTTTCGAACGAAGCGAGCAATCATACCATTCTTAATAGTAGAATCCTATATCTATCCAAGTGTGCAATCAAACTTTTGTATCTGACTTTATTACAAAAACAAACTTTCACACAGAGCAAAACACATTGAAATTCAAGAAATTTTGAATTTTTATAAGTAGGTATTATTATCTAGTTTCGAACTATACCATTTTAATCCCGCTAAGCAATTATTTTTAAAGACCACAGTCATTAATTGTCAAAATTATGTAATAAAAGTAAACAAATACTTTTATTATAAAATAATTACTAACTTTGTCGTGCAATTAAAAAATATTAATAATTATCCAATATGGAATCATCAACCGAACAGATACTCGATGTCACCCTACTTGGTCCAGGAATGAAGCACCCTACTATATTTGCTCATTTTGACGATCTCAAAGAAGGGGAAAGTTTTATCATAGCCAATGATCACGATCCACAACCTTTATATTACCAGTTGCTTGAATTACGCGGTGATATATTTTTTTGGGAATATTTAGAAATGGGACCTGAGTGGTGGAAAATTAGGATACAAAAACATCACAGCGAAAATCCACATGAAAAAACGCCAACTAATGGCGAAAACATCTTAGATGTTACTCAGTTAGAACCACGTCTCAAGCACTCAACCATCTTTGCAAGGTACAATGCTCTAAAACCAGGTGAAAGTCTGCAAATTCACAATGATCATGATCCTAAACCATTGTATTATCAACTGATGAATGAACATGGGACGACCTTTACATGGGACTACCTCGAGCAAGGTCCACAATGGTGGAAAATCAAAATTACTAAACATGAAGCTCCTGATGCTCAACCCAAAACAGAAGAAGGTGAAAACGTCCTCAATGTAACACTACTCGAGCCGCGTCAAAAACACCCAACTATCTTTATGCGGTTTGATCAGCTAAAAGAAGGGGAATCTCTAACCATCCTCAACGATCATGATCCAAAACCATTGTATTATCAGTTGCTGGCTGAGCGTGGCAATATCTTTTTTTGGGAATATCTACAATCCGGACCTCAATGGTGGCGTATCAAAATCAAAAAACGCATCGTCAATGAAGGCGAAGAGACCATTGGGCAGATAGTAGCTCAGGACTACAGAAAAGCACAGATATTTAAAAAATACGATATTAACTTTAGTACCGACGGCCGTAAGACCCTAAAAGATGCCTGCTATGAAAAAGAATTGGATCAGCATTTAGTCGAACAAGAAATACGAGATATCGACAAGAGCAACCTCGAAAGATCCATGCCATATAATGACTGGGAACTTGGCTTCCTTATGGATTATATCGTCAAGACCCATCACACTTATATCAATAGAAGTTTACCAGAATTAAAAGAAATAACTGCTAAGGTACAGTCTGTACATGCAGAGCAACATCCTGAATTAAACAAAGTCAATCAACTTGTCAATTATACGAGCTCGGAATTGCTGGCGCATTTACAAAAAGAAGAACGAATTGTTTTCCCATATTTCAAAAATATCATTGAGGCATTTACAAACAAGCATCCACTGACAGAAAATCCATTTGGTACAGCTAATGTTCCCATCAATCTGATGGAAATGGAGCACGAATCAGTATTTTCCAATCTATCCGAAATAGGGGAATTGACTCAAAATTATACATTACCGGCAGATGCTTGTGACAGTTATAGCATCCTCTATAGGATGATTCAAGAATTTGAAAATGACTTAAAACTGCACGTCCACCTTGAAAACAACATTCTTTTCCCTAAGGTCATAGAAATGGATAAATCCGTTAATGTGTAGGGAATACTGCCACAAACTGGCAGACTTTTATCAGCGGTCCTATAGATTAGGTGAGCGTAAAACATGACCTTAACTACGTTAGTACTAAAGCGTTTTCGAAGTCTAAAGTGATTTCGAAAACGCTATTTAATCAAAAGTACGATTTGGATTGTTAAATATATCAAGCGCAGTACGATCTTAGGATTTTAGAATGCTCTTATTATTTACAGATTATTTTTAAAATAAAAATTAGTTGAAGTCGGTATCCGTGGGAAAGTAAATGATAAATCTTATGCTACAATACCGCTTTGCAGGATATAAAATATGGAAACAATCAATGCAAATACCCGGATTGCAACCCTCTTAAAAGGGCATCCGGATGCGCTGGAGGCGATCGTAAGTATCTCGCCAAAATTTACAAAACTCAGAAATCCCCTTTTGCGCAAATTGATGGCTGCGCGTACGACCATAAGTATGGCAAGCAAAATCGGCGGCTGTACCCCGGAAGACTTTTTCAAAAAATTAGAGCCTCTCGGTTTTGTCATAGACACGAATACATCAGTAGCAAAATCTGAGGAAACGAAACCTTTACCAGAGTTTATGCTCAATCGTACAGAGGCCAATACTAAAGAACTAGATGTAAGACCTGTCCTCGAATCAGGTCAAGATCCACTAACCATGATCATGGACATCCTCAGAGAGATCCAAGCAGGTCAAATCCTTAAAATCATTAATAGTTTTGATCCAATCCCTTTAGTTTTACTTTTAGAAAAACAGGGTTATAAAGCCTACTCGGAGATTGTAGGCGAAGATTTGGTCTATACTTACTTCTATAACCCAAGCAGCACAGCTAAAATACAGCCAGAAGTTAAATTAGAAAATGAACATTGGGATGAGATGGTCGCCAGTTTTGCTGACAATATCGAGACAATAGATGTTCGCCATTTAGAAATGCCTCTCCCAATGTTGACGATCCTCGATCACCTTGAAAACTTGAATGACAACAAGGCTCTATATGTATATCACAAGCGTATTCCGGTATTCTTACTTCCCGAATTACAAGAACGCAAGATGGACTATAGAATCAAAGAAATCTCAGACGGCGAAGTTCATTTGTTAATCTTTAAAGCACAGTAGTGATGATAGGCGGACCTTTCGACAGTTCTTTAGTTAAGACGACTTCCTACAAAGTCATTTTACCCTTTTACATTTATGGTGCCGTATCATTTTTGATTGGTACTGTTTTACTATTTACCTCAAGTGTGGACTTTTCCGGTCACTTTTTCAATCCTCGGATACTGGCCATTACCCATACGATGGCATTAGGCTGGGGAACGATGATCATCCTCGGTGCCAGTCATCAGCTCGTCCCGGTACTGATAGAAGGTCACCTTTACAGCGAAAAGTTAGCTAAATACAGTTTCTATCTGGCTGCGATAGGCATTCCTATGTTAGTCTATGCCTTTTATGTATTTAATATGGGCCCTATCGCCAAATGGGGAGGTAGATTTGTAGTCATCTCAGTGTTGTTATACTTAATCAACATTGCAAAAAGTATAGACAAGAGCGGCAAAAGGAATGTACATGCAACCTTCGTATTAGGTGCGGTCATCTGGCTATTTTTGACTGTATTAGTAGGTCTTGCTTTAGTATATAACTTCACCTACAATCTTTTGCCCAAAGACCACCTTCATTACTTGTATTTCCATGCGCATCTGGGCATTATTGGCTGGTTTTTATTGCTTGTTATAGGTGTCGGATCGAGACTAATCCCGATGTTTATGATATCCAAATACACCAACAACAAACTTTTGTGGACAGTTTTTGTCCTTATCAATCTAGCACTTTTATTCTTTGTGTTATTCTTTTATTCAATGGAAGCCTTAGTAGGCCTTACATATATACCGGTACTTCTGATACTTGCAGCGGTGATTATGTTTGGATTTTATTGCTATAAAGCCTATGAGCACCGCCTGCGAAAACAGATAGACGACCAGGTAAAAATCTCGTTACTAGCCGTAGCCATGCTGGGTTTACCAGTCATTATGCTTGCTATTGTTATTTCACTATTGGTCAGTATATCGGATTTAGAAACCAATCTGGTTTTGACCTATGGGTTTTTAATATTTTTTGGCTGGTTGACAGCGATTATCCTAGGTATGACCTTCAAGACTCTGCCCTTTATAGTCTGGAATAAAGTTTATCACAAAAAATCAGCTCTAGGCAAGACCCCTAATCCAAAAGATATGCTCGACCCCACAATATTTAAAATTATGGCGCTATCCTATCTCGGTGGCTTGGTCCTCTTTGCTATCGGCATTATGACAGCAACTTCTATTTTATTAAATATCGGGTCTTTACTAATGCTCGTCACAGCTATTTTATATAATTTTAATGTATTTAAAGTCATTAATCACAAAGCCTTAATCTTATGAATATAGAAACAAATAATGCTATAAAATGTGATCAGGCCATCGTCCATCTAAAACATGTAGATGACCCTGAGATCGGTCTCAATATCGTGGATCTAGGATTGGTTTATGCCCTTAATTTTGACGAAGAAAACAAAGAAGTCCAGTGCACTATGACGCTGACCACCACCTTCTGTCCTATGGGTGAATCAATAACTAACAATGTCATGTCTGCACTTGATATGGCATTTCCCGGATATGATGTAGATGTACATTTAGTTTTTAATCCACCTTGGGGTATGCATCTGATTTCTGAGGAAGGACGAGAATTTTTAGGTAGATAAGCTATGTTAAGTTTAGGTTGTAAAGTTGCAATAAAGGCCGTGGTGTACATTGGTTCAAAATATAATAGCGATCAAAAATCCAGTATTCGGGAGATCGCTCAGCAAATTAATGAAAATGAGCACACCATCGGCAAGCTTTTGCAAAAAATGGTCAAAGGTCAAATTATCAATAGCACTAAAGGTCCGAATGGCGGATTTTTCATCACTAAAGAACAGAAAGATCTGCCTATCATTAAAATCGTAGAGGTCATCGACGGAAGAGATGTTTTCGAACGTTGCGCACTCGGTCTATATAAATGTAGCGAATCCAGACCATGTCCTCTACATAATGACTTTAAAGCTATCCGCAATAATTTTAAGCAGATGTGTCAGGAAAAAAAGGTAATCGATCTGTACGAGCCAGTCAATGACGGACTCAATTATCTTATCGGTTAAGTTTATCCTTTCGGAAAATGTGCACTCATTTGAATACTATCCATCGCTGGTATAATTTTGCTGATGATGGCATCTTGTAAAAGCCTGAGTATGTGCTGCTTAACAAAGTGTCTGTGGGTCACTAATGCTATCATCCTCTTAGGCACGGGTTCGTTAAAAAAACGGATGTGTTTAAGATCTTTAGGATAAAAATCAGATAGTGAAAGCAATGGTAGTAAAGTTGTACCACCGGAAGCCTTAGTAAACCTTATTAAGCTATCTATAGATCCAGCTTTAAAAACTATATTATGACTGGCTAAAGCATTCCTAGTTTCAAAATCACATATATTCACGACTTGCTCACGCATACAATGGCTCTCCTCCATCAACCAAAAATTATCAGGCTTTAGTTCCCCTATCGAGATTTGATTGGTGCCCTCATTACTCATATCAAAATAAACAAAAGCTTCCTCATATAATGGATACTCTACTAAATCACTATCAGCCAATGGTGGCGAAACAATACCTATATCTATGTCACGCGATTGAAGCTGCCGCATAATAGTATCCGTACTGGCCTCCTTAACCTGGATATTTAATCCTGGGTAGGTTTTGGCAAAGTCACTTAAAACCAATGGAAGCAAAAAAGGAGCGACAGTAGGAATACATCCTAGATGGATTGTGCCAATATTCTCTCCCTTGATTTCCCTGCCAAGTTCTTCCAATTGAGATATCTCGTAAGTGATCTGTTTCAATTGGCTGATTATAAGTGTACCCTCTTTCGTGATACCCACAGGTCTTGTTTTACGGTCGAAAATCTGAACTCCAATTTCATCCTCAAACTTGAAAATCATCGTACTCAGCGTTGACTGTGATATAAAACACGAAGATGCCGCCTTCTCAAAATGACGGTATTTGGCTAAAGCCAAAATATAATCGAACTGCTGTATATTCATCTATACTATCAATAATGATATCTAAAAAATCGTTTTTGTAAAACAAAAATAAGGGCTATCTTTGCAGCACACAAATAAATCTATTAAAAATATGAGCAACGATAAGAAAAAATTGACTTCTGTGTCGGGCCGTCCGATTGCTGAAAATCAAAATGTAAAGACAGCGGGCAAGCGTGGTCCTATGCTATTAGAAGATTACTGGTTTTTAGAAAAGCTAGCTCACTTTGATCGCGAGGTTATCCCAGAGCGTCGTATGCACGCTAAAGGATCAGGTGCATTTGGAAAATTTACCGTTACACATGACATTACTAAATACACTAAAGCAGCCATCTTCTCAAAAGTAGGTAAGGAAACAGATATTTTCATGCGTTTCTCTACAGTAGCAGGAGAGCGTGGTGCTGCAGACGCCGAGCGCGATATCCGTGGATTTGCGATGAAATTCTATACAGAGGAAGGCAACTGGGATCTTGCCGGTAACAATACACCTGTATTTTTCCTGAGAGACCCATACCGTTTTACAGATCTCAACAAAGCTGTAAAAAGAGATCCTCGTACTAACCTCAGATGCCCTAATCACAACTGGGACTTCTGGACATTACTACCGGAGGCGCTACACCAAGTAACCATCACGATGAGTGAGCGTGGTATTCCTAAGTCTTACAGACACATGAACGGATACGGCAGTCACACCTTTAGTCTAATCAATGCTAATAATGAAAGAGTATGGGTTAAATTTCACTTCAAGACAGCACAGGGCATTCAAAACCTTACAAATGAAGAGGCAACAGCTATCATCGGTAAGGACAGAGAAAGCCACCAGCGGGATTTATACAACTCCATTGAGAAAGGAGATTTTCCAAGATGGAATATGAAGATCCAAGTGATGACAGAGGAGCAAGCTAATCAATGCCCTTTCAATCCTTTTGACCTAACAAAAGTATGGCCACATGGTGACTATCCTCTTATAGATGTAGGCGTACTTGAACTCAACCGAAATCCCGAAAACTATTTTGCAGATGTAGAACAAGCCGCTTTCAACCCTGCTAATGTAGTACCCGGTATCGGATTTTCACCAGACAAAATGCTACAAGGTCGATTGTTTTCTTATGGTGATGCTCAGCGGTACAGGCTAGGTGTTAATCACTATCAAATCCCTGTAAACAAACCTCAGTGCCCATTCCACAATTATCACAGAGATGGTCAGATGCGTGTGGATGGTAACGAAGGATCAACTATCCACTACTTCCCTAACAGCTACGGCCAATGGGAAGAAAACAAGCAACATACAGAGCCGGCGCTAAATCTGTACGGTAATGCTGATCATCACAACTTCAGAGAAGATGATCATGATTATTACACACAACCGGGCAATCTATTTAGATTAATGGATGCAAACCAACAACAAAGATTATTTGATAATACTGCTGGCGAGGTAGGCGGTGCTGAAAAATTTATCCAAATTCGCCATATCGAAAATTGTTATAAGGCAGACCCAGCATATGGTGAAGGCGTAGCCAAAGCACTCGGCATATCCATGAGCGAAGTCAACGTATAATTGAATACAGCATATATTGATTTATTTCAATGTAAACATAGATTAATAAAGACCGGCAAGTACCCTACAAGGGCCTGTCGGTCTTTTTAAAAACTATCTAATACAAAAACGACACATCAATCAGACCGTACAATAAGAGATATAGTAATGAGCAGTAGTTTGTCAAGGGCACTTATCTTCATGTAATCCAGCAAATATGGCACTTCCAGTCTATCGCTAAGATTCTTATCTTGTATTCTATCCGTAGCCATTGGGTTTGAAAGTATTCCATCGCTTTGCCTATAGAGCTTCCCAGTGTTTCACGTACATAACCTCTGCATAACCTGATCAGGTGTGGATTTAAAGAGGATACCTTTAGATTCCTTTGAATAGTTGCTTCGAAAAAAAAATCAATTTTCACTCCATTAAGCAATCACATATCACGCAATGAATGTTAAAAGTGAACAATCAAAAATACGCAAATAAATATAAATACAACACGTTAATTTTCAGAAAGATTAAAAAAATATTTGCCGCAATAAAAAATTAGCTTAACTTCGCCAATAATTTAGTTAGCATCGATTAGAAAGGAAAAGTCCTTCGAAAATCTAAGATTCCAAATACAAACTCAACAAGAAACGGAGAAAATTAAAGACAGACGTTCAGAGTTAAAGGTGAAGATGAGTAAGACGATAAAGTACGATTTAAAAGATGCTGCGACCATGTTGGTCAAACGGTGGGAACTGCTGGACAGCCAAAAAGATTTTTAAATATGAAAAACCGTTTATTATTATTATTATTAAGTTTTCTTTGTGGATATACTTATATAAGTGCACAATGTGATTGGAATCCAGTGTGTATTTCTTATTGCAGTGATATTTGGGACGGTGCAGGTAACACAAAAACTTGCTTCGATCCAGCAGGCACTTCATTTACTAACCCTGCTAAGTTAAATTACTGTTATAAAAAACAAAAGGAGCAATTTGTTCTTACATCTCACCCGACCAATCCTTCTGCTTCATGGATACGTAAACGTACCCCGCAATTTAATGTTTGTATCCCCGATAACATTTGTAATCTATCATTTAATCTTGGCGAAGTTAAAAAGAATAACGAAACTGAAATTATTAGCCCATTGGAAAATAATTCATCTGTTTACACTGATATAAACCGATTAACATTTTGTGAAGATTGTGGAAATAATAAGTATTTCACCTTATCAAGTCATAGAGATATCTTAAATTCTAATGGAACATACAAGATGACGCTAACTTATCAGTGCTGCGATAAAGATGGAAATATTACCGGTACAGGTACATCTTCTTTTTACTATGTACTCGAAGATGCCACAAGTGAAGTAGATGTCGATATAGCTTTTACGGCATCCCAAACCATAGAAACTTTAAATGGTGATCCTGACATTGATGGAATCTTACTGACTGATGGAAGTTTCCCGGGTCCAGAATTAGGTCCAGCATCAGCAGGTGTAAGAATTGCTACAGTAGGCAATGGAATACAAGAATATACTGTAGAATTGTACGAAGTTGATTGTGATGATACTGGATCATTTAAAAATCTTATTCACTCTCAAACAATTCCCTATCAAGGCATTCAATCGATCAATTACTCTTTCCTCAATATTCCTAACTGGGAATCTATTATTAATCCTGATGCGTGCTACAAAGTGGTGGTAAAAGTTAAAAGCATCTGCGGTAATTATCAGGATGAAGCTTATTTCGGATTGACCAATACTTGTTTGTTTTGTAGAATAATCAATACCCATCAAGAGCAGGAATTTGGACTAGCCCCATTACAGTCAACGATAGAAAATGATGCCTCAGGAAATATAGAAGTGAGGACAAAAGATGCCAACATAAGAGAAATTCACATTATGGATAGAGTTGGTAGGTTGTATTCTAGTCAATATGATATTGCGTCAGATCATGTTTCACTATCAAATATTCCTATACAATTTCCTATAATTGTTATCATAGACGAACATGGCAGGGTTAATAAAAAAATGCTTTTGCAACATTAATCAATGGCAAAAAAAAATTATATGATTTTTATAGTTTTGTGTTTTGGCATAATAGCCAAGACACAAAACTATATTTTAAATCCATCTTTTGAGGAGTATATTATTTGTCCTAATGACAAAGGTCAAATTCATTATTGTAAATATTGGTACAATAAAGGTCAGTCACCAGATTTTTACCATCAATGTGGGTATTACAAAATGGCAACTAATACATATGAATACACCCAACCACCTTATGATGGGCAAGGTGTGAGCGGGATAGGTATATCTTTCCCATTTAGATTGCGCAGCGATACCATTTTTAGAGAATATATAATGGGTACACTCATCGAGCCACTGATAGATGATGCTTATTATTTTGAAGCTTACATATTGTCTAATCCAATAAATAGAACAAATAGTCTAGGCATATATTTTACAGAAGACACAATAGCTCAATTTAATGGTTATGCTAAAAACATCGTACCACAAATAACTTTCAATGATTGGATTGGCTCATATCCTCACTGGAAAAGACATGCTGCATGTGTGGATCATATTGCTGGATCTCAGTATTTGACCATCGGCAATTTTAATACACCAGGCACCGATAGTGTAGAATACAGGGATATTAACCTTAGTAATCTTATTCATTTAGATGCCTTAGGATTGTATAGGATACCTAAGTACTCACAAATGGATACAACTGTGGGTATTGGATATTGTCACGCTTTAGATACCATTATTAATGGCATACCCATCTACCACATTTGTGATGGTAAAATTATTTTAAAAGAAAAATGTTTTCAGGAAGAAGGAAAGTACAATATAAAAACCTATGTGAAAGGATGTGATAAACTAATAAAAAATCTTGATTTAACAGTCAAGAAATGCGATGGTGAGATAATTTGTTCCAACATAAGCAAAGTAGATGTTGACGAAATAGAAATAAAGTGTTCAAATCAGCATAATTTATCAATTTTATCATTTCACTTATACGATAGATGGGGAAATTTAGTTTTACAGGAAAAGAATATTGTTTCAAATCGCCTTAAAGTTGGAAACTTAACGACTGGTGTTTATATTTACAATATAGAATATCAAATATGCAATGAAGTAAAAACAAAAATTGGAGATATAACAATAATAAAATGAGCAACCAGATGCTAACAAAGCATTGAACGAAAGGCAGCCCTACCGGGCCTGCCCTTCGTCAATGCCAGACCGTTGGGTGCAAGTGTAAAGACAACCGTGCTAAAATCAACGGAACTGCTAAAATGACGGAACGACAAGAATGTTTTTTATTTTTTGCCAACGCACATTTTAAACCAATTTTTGCCAACCGCACAAACGGCACATTTGGTTTTTGCCGACACACAAAGCCAACGCTTCAAAAAACCAAAAGAGCCGTTTCTTCCCACCCATACAACTTTAATGATAGTTTTTACTCTCATTTAGTGAGATAATACGAGAATTTGAATACCTTTGTAGGATTGAACTGTATTCATAAATCCAATTCAAAAATGAACCAAATAAAAAAGGTTTTAGAAGAAAAAGGGATAAAACAAGTTTGGCTTGCTGAACAGTTGGGCAAGAGTTACAATATGGTAAACTCTTATGTCCAAAACAGAAGACAGCCGAGCATAGAAGATTTATACAAAATAGCTGAACTATTGAATGTAGATGCAAGAGATTTATTAACAAAGAGTCTGAACAAGAATGGCTAAAACGAAATTAAAATTTATTGACCTTTTTGCAGGACTTGGAGGATTTCATCTTGCTTTATCAAAATTGGGACACGAATGTGTTTTTGCAAGTGAATTGATGCCCGAATTGCAAAGTCTTTATGAAACAAATCACGGTATTGAGTGTGCAGGCGACATTAACCAAGTTGATATAAGTTCAATTAAACCTCACGATATTTTGTGTGGAGGGTTTCCGTGTCAGCCATTTTCACAAGCAGGTTCACAACAGGGTTTTAATGATGAAAAAGACAGAGGAAATCTTTTTTATAAGATTATGGAAATTTTAGAGTACCACAAACCCGAATTTGTTTTTCTTGAAAACGTACCCAATCTAAAATCACACGATAATGAAAATACATACAAGGTAATACGAGAAACACTCGAAACATTGTACGAGGTAAAAGACGATATAATTTCTCCACATTATTTTGGTATTCCACAACACAGAACTCGTATATACATCGTGGGTAGGTTGAAATCAATGGGAGGATTAGGAGATTTTCAATTTCCCGACCATACGCAACGCCCCGAATGTAGCATCAACGACATAATTGTTCCTGATGATGACGATTATATGACTTTGAGAGATGTTACTCGAAATCATTTAACTGTTTGGCAGGAGTTTTTAGATTTAATTGTTGAAAACAAAGCACAACTTCCTACTTTTCCGATTTGGGCAATGGAATTTGGGGCGACTTATAAATATGAAAATCGCTCTCCTTATTATCAGCAAAATAAAGAGTTGATTGGTCTTAAAGGAAAGTTTGGAGAAGAAATAGGAGGCAACTCAAGAGATGATTATTTCAATTGCTTGCCTATATATGCAAACCCTTTAAAATCAGATAAAAATAAAATTTTTCCCGATTGGAAAAAGCAATTTATTCGTCAAAATCGAGAATTTTATGAAAAGAACAAATATTGGATTGATGGTTGGATTGACAAAAACAAAATCAAAGATTTTGAAAACAGCCATCAAAAATTTGAATGGAATTGTGGGTATGATTTGGGCGTTCCCCTATCGGGTCGGGCTTTTCGTTCCAATCTTTTTGCTCGTTCCTCACAAAAAGGATTTCCACTGCAATCCCTAACGCAACAGAACTCAACATCAAAATATAAATCAGCAGCATAAGAATATGGAATATCAATTAGTATATCAGCTTTTCCCTCGTTCATTTGGCATAACCGATGAAGTAAGAGCCGTAATATCTTGTTTTGAGAAAAACTATGAGCAAATAAAATCGCCTGATAACAATTTAAGCAGTGATGGAGTGTTGCGTATTATTTCTGATGATTTAGAAATGCTGAATTTCAAAGTTGAGAAAAGTAAAGCAAGCATTGATAAAATAAAAGTTCCTGTTCTTTTCAGTATAAACAATAGAATTGATAAATTCTTTGACGCAGATGCTGTAAGTGCGGACGGAAAAATCGTAATAGAAGTAGAAGCAGGACGAGGCTATCGAAATAATCAATTTTTAAAAGATATTTTTCAGGCTTGTATGATGCCTAATGTTGAATACTTGGTTATTGCAGTAAGAAATCATTATCACAACAGCGATGATTTTAAATCAATCTTTCAATTTTTGGAAACGCTATACATAAGTGGGAGATTGCAACTACCGTTGAAAGGAATAGTTTTAATTGGGTATTAAAAACTAAAATGGATTGTTATATGAAAAACTTATCTTCTGCCTATTTCAAAGAGCGACCTGACACAACAAGAGCACAGCTGCCCATACGAGAGGAGTTTGACGAAATCAAAAAATCGGATATTCCATTTATCTTTTTAGGCTACGACCAACAAAATGATGTTTTAGTCTGTTGGAATTTTCATAATGCCAAAGCACGTTTAAATGAAAAAAGAAGCGTTTCGTTTTATTCTCGTCAGTTTTTTCAAGATGAGGTTTCATCAGGCACTTTTCTACGCAAAAGCCTAAAAAATGGCGATGAGCCTATCCTTTTCAAACGCAGAGATTTGGTCGAGTTTTTCAACCAAATTGACACTTTCTTTCCTCTTTCCAAAGACGGAACTCAAAACGCTATTGCACCAACAAAAAAAGTTGATAATGAGCAATTTGTTTCTAATGGGAAGTTGTTAAAAATAACAGATAAAGAATTAATTGAACAACTAAAACCACTTATCGAAACAAAACGTACTTTGCAAGCACTAAAAGTGGTTGGCGATTTTTATAAAGGACAATTTCCAACTATGAAATTAGCCGATTGGAACAAATTGATTAAAGAAATCCATTAACAAACAATAATAAAATGTCAGAGCATCAAAATATAGAATACAAACAAAGTTGGCGAGATGAATATCTGAAATGGATTTGCGGTTTTGCAAATGCCAATGGTGGTACTATTTTCATTGGTAAAGACGATAACGGAAAAGTTGTCGGACTTGATGAAGCCAAAAGATTATTGGAAGAAATTCCAAACAAAGTGCGTGATGTTTTAGGGATTATGGTTGATGTGAATTTACACGAAACCAAACAAGGCGACTATTTGGAAATTGTTGTTGAACCTTATCCAAACGCAATCAGTTACAAAGGGCAATATCATTATCGAAGTGGAAGCACCAAACAAGAATTGAAAGGAAATTCACTCAACGAATTTCTATTGAAAAAGTCGGGCAAAACTTGGGACGATGTAATTGAACCGAGAGCAACATTTGATGATATTGATGAAAATACATTCAATGGTTTTTTACGAATGTCTAACGAAAAAGGTCGAATGCCCGAAACTAACGGTTTGACAATCGAACAAGCATTTGACAAATTGTTACTTACCGAAAACGGACAACTGAAACGTGCCGCAATCATTTTGTTTGGAAAAAATCCTACAAGATTTTATCCGAATACGTTTGTGAAAGTTGGATATTTCAAAGGAAATGACATTTTGTTTCACGATGTGGTTGAGGGAAATTTGATTACACTTTTACGTGAAGTTTCCAATTTGTTGAACTTTAAATATTTTACAAATAAAATTCATTTTGAGGGCTTGTATCGAATAGAAACAGGAGAATACCCTGCACCTGCCATTCGTGAAATGTTGTTGAATGCTTTGATACACCGCAATTATATGGGTGCGATGACACAAATCCGTATGTATGACGACAGCATCAATATATGGAATGACGGTTCATTACCGTCAGGAATTAGCTCTGATTCTTTAAAACGACCACATCGTTCAATTCCTCGTAATCCTTTGATTGCCGATGTTTGTTTTAAAGGTGGTTTAATAGATAGTTGGGGAAGCGGAACTATTCGCATAATTGAAACTTGCAAACAAGCTAATTTACCCGAACCTGAACTTATTGAAGAATTTGGAGGTTTCTCGGTAACGCTTTTCAAAAATAATTTGACACCAGAACAACTTGCTAAACTTGGCTTAAATGACAGACAATTAAAAGCCGTTGAGTATGTGAAAGAGAAAGGGAAGATTACAAATGCTGAATTACAAGAATTGTTTGGTGTTTCAAAAGCAACAGCGACAAGAGATTTGACCGAATTGGTTGAAAAATACGAGATTTTTGAAAAAGTTGGACAAACAGGAGTTGGAACCAATTACGTTTTAAAAATGGGCTCATAAAGGGCTCAAACGGCTCACAATGGGTTCAAAAAGGGTTCATTAAAACGCCAACGCTATTTGCAAGCACATTGTCAAAGTCGCACAAGCCAACCGCACAAAGCCAAACTTTGCCAAAGAGCTTGCAAAGCCAACGCAAGACAAAATTGGTTTAAAAATTTCTCAACGCTTCAAAAAAATAAAAAACAACAAACGGACAGAAACCACACCAGCACCCAACAAGGGTTTTGTGAAATGGCGGGGAAACGGCTTCGATTGAAACTTTTGTACTATCTTTGAGGTCGGTGCTTCGATTGAAAGTTAGTGCAAATAATCCGCCACTTCACAAAGCCCTGAACCGTTATGGGCAAGTTAAACAAACAATACCGCAACGGTAGGCAACAAACAAGAGAACCACCGACTTTTCATTTTGACACATCTTGACAGTCATTTACGACTGACAACAATCCTTTATTTTCAAAAATGGAGACCAGCGACCATTTCAAAAACGGGGTGACACCGAAAAGCCACATGAGTAGGATTAAAAAAATTAAAATTGTATGAGTAAGAAGATAACAACAAATCCAAATTGGCCAAGTAAAAACCCTGGAAAACCTTCGGGACCAGACAGGGGGAATAATCCGCCCAAAATAACTCCAAAGACGACACCGAAGACAACTCCAACAACACAACCTAAAAAGAAATGAAAATGAAAAAGGTAATCTATGTAACAATCGCAATTGGTTTTCTTGCATCTTGTAAGCCGACATTTTACGTTGGAAGTTATGGACAAGTTAACCAGACACAAGTCGTTTTGTCAAACTCCAACTTTAAAGTTCTTGGTAGCTTTACAGGCGTTGCTACTGACAAGAAAAGAGTTGTTGGGGTGAAGCACAGAGAAGGTTTAGTTGCACAAGCAAAAGCGAACCTTTTAGCAAATGCAAAATCTGCAGGAGTTGAGTTGACAGGTAGCCGAGCACTCGTAAATGCAACTGTTGATGTTATTCAAAATGAGAATAGAGTAACAGTAACGGTTTCAGCAGAGATAATTGAGTTTACCAAATAACTTAACTTGGTTTTCCGTCTGACTGTCTTGTGGACAGTCGGACAGAAAACCAGCCCATAACATCGGTTTTGCAAGAGAGCGGGCAAAGTGCTTCGTATCAACATTTTTGCTAAATTTGAAGTTCGGTTCTTCGATTGAGCGTTAGTGCTAAAAATCCGCTCCCTCGCAAAGCCGAGAACCGATGTGACGAAATCCCTTCGGGCTTCCGTCACATCGCCCGCGGGCTTTGC
>CAZCTQ010000042.1:0-21631 GCA_964501555.1 uncultured Aureispira sp.
TAGTAACAATAAGGGTTTTAGAGATTTTTACCATTATTTTTGTCCATTAAGCCTACATTTACGTCTTTTAACGGTAAAGGTAAGTCAGCTTTATTGTATTGATAATCGGGTTGTTGGCTGCACGAATTGTCCATTAATCCCAATTGCGTCGGCAGCATAGTACTACAGGATGAGATACTGATTATAATCAGTGTTGCTAATACATAAGCAAAATATTTTTTAACTGATTTTGACATAAACGGTTACTAATATTATCCTATTTCTTTAATTTCCATGTTGTATAATTATTCAAAACAGTCAAATCATTGTAGATGACTGCTTTTGAAATAGTGTTTACTAAATGGAAATCGCAGTGTTTACGACAAAAGGATATGATTAATTTTCCTCATCATCTCCGTACACTAACTCTATAAACTCAACTTTATCTATATCACCAAAATAAGATTTAACATCAACATCTTCTAAAAGCGTTTTTAAGTCTTCAAGCTCATATCTGACATTCTTAAATTTTTGTTCTAACTCTTCAATAGGTGCTGCACCAAAGAAGTCGCCGTATATTTTAAAATCGGTGATATATCCCTTTTCTATAAAAACACGAAGATCGATCTCGCCTATAGGGAATCGTTTTGTTCTTTGGATGTTAAATCTTGGCGAATGGCCATAGTTCCAGTCCCAATTGTCATATTTTTCATCCATCAGTTGGCGTACTTGTGTCCATTCTTCCGGAGATAGATGATAGTGTTCAAATGGCTCACTTTCTTCATTTAATCCTTTGAGGAGTAATGAGCGAAAGGTTGCCATATCCATCTGCTGATCCATAAACTCAGAAATATTGGCGACACGACTTCTGACGGATTTATGACCTTTGGACTGGATCTTGCTCATTTTGACATTGAGTGCATTTGCCACCTCTCCTAAGTCAGTGTTGAATAGGAGTGTACCATGGCTGATCATCCTTTTGCCATTAGTAAATTGGGCTGTTCCGGATATTTTTCTTTCTTCAACTTGGATATCGTTACGTCCTTTTAGCTCGGCATCAAGACCAAGGCTTTTTAAGACCTTAATTACGGGTTCTGTAAATTTCTTAAAATTATTGACATTGCGGATGTCATGTGTTGTAATAAAGCTAAAGTTAAGATTGCCGAGATCATGATATACCGCACCACCACCAGAGACTCGTCTTACTACATGGATATTATTATTAGTAATATATTCTTGATTAATCTCTTCTAATGTATTTTGGTTGCGGCCTATGATGATAGACGGCTCATTAATATAAAACAATAAGTAATCACTATCTGGACTAAAATTGCGCATGGCAAATTCTTCCAGAGCTAGGTTTAGTTTTGGATTAGTAACACCATCATTATCTATAAAAATCATTTTTCTTTATTTTAGGCTGCAAATTTAAAAATTGCAAAGGATATTACTAAATCTATTGATTAAAACTTATTGTAAAATCAGTTATGTACTAAAAGGTAAGTGTCTTTTTGGATTGTTTTATCAGATCGTACAAATCGCTCATGCTGGATATAGGACAAAGTGAAGTTTCTTGTTGATTTCTAAGATCCAGACAGGTGCCACAAGACATGATTTTTCCACCATTTGTTGTAAATTGGACCATTTGGTCTTTAATGTCAAAAAGGTCAGATTTCAGTTGCTCTGCTTCTACGCCTTTGCCTAACAGAAATACTGCTACTTTGTCCTGTTGATCGAGTGCATAATTGGCTAATCTGAATGCATTCCACACGGTCTCCGGATCATTAGAATAGATCACTATTCCTAAGTCAGGTATGCTTGAAATGGTGGTTTTAATGACCGGTTCGTAGTTAAAATCTGTATGAGCATTTATTGTAGTAAAACTAAAAATAAGAATTATGGATAAGCAATAATTTTTTATTCTCATTATGATAAAGATTTTATTATCAAATAATTAATACAACAACTTGGTGATCTAATTGTTTGTTTTTTAACTAATCTTATCGATGGAAAAACCATATTTACCTAATAAGATGCAACATCTTACTATGTAAATATGATTTAATCTGATATTGAATATACTATAGGTATTTCTTAAAACTGTGTCTCTAATAAGTATGGCATCATTGCACGCCATGTCGGCCAGTCGTGCTTGATATCATAGCCCCATATATCCAGGTGATGTGGAATGTTGCGATGATTTAAAAGACCTGATATATATCTCGATCCATCGGGATCTTCATAGTCGCCTGAGCCGGTGAGGATATGAATATGCTTTGAACTCCGGATAGCGTCGAGGTGTGCTTCGTTTTGTAAGTCTTTAAGATAGTGCAACGGGCTATTCCAATAACAGTCTTCATCCCAATATCCCTTAGTATATTGACCGAGATCATAAAGTCCTGACATAGCTATACAGCCACGAATCGCCCAAGGATTTTTAAAAAATAGATTGGCAGCGTGTAATGCACCAAAAGAGGCCCCACAGGTATATATAGGAGTATCTAATCCCGAACGATTTTTTATAAAAGGTACTACCTCGTCATAAACATATCTATTAAATTGATTGTGTCTAATGACTTTTCTTCTGCCATCCAGCTTATTATTAAGCCAGCTCTCGCTATTGATGGAGTTAATAGAATATATTTTTACTTTACCACTATCAATGTATTTTTCCAATACGTCTATCATCAAGAATCGCTCGTATTCAAGATAGTCAGCGGCAGCCGTCGGTAATAATAAAATGACTGGTCCAAAATGACCGTACTCAACGATTTCCATTTCCTTATTTAAAGATGGACTGTACCAAGATTGTATTTCTCTGTGCATGATATTTATGAATTTTGTACAAATTAAATACCTTTTATGATTTAATAATAATAAATCAGATAAAAAATTGTATTTTTAATGGTATTAATATTATCAGGTTGAAAAATTACAATAATTTTGCTCCCAATAACATAGGTAGTAGTTTAATAACCTTTTGAAAATAAAAGCTTTAAAGAAGGTAATTATGGAATGAGGTAGTTTAGAGCTATAACTAATTAATTTTTATAAGTCTTTCTTGATGTAAAGTAATTGATGAGTGTAAATATGGCGCCATAGCTAAAAAACTGAATGACGAATTGACTGAAAACAAATGGTTGCCCTTCATGATTATTCCATAGAGTATTAAACCCAGCCATAAAAAGACCACTAAATATAAAGAGAAAAAGTAAGGTTTTTGCGTTTCTCATGTCTATGGATATTGAGCTTGTTAAATGACCATTTCAGGGATATCGCCTTCTACTATGAGCTTACCTTCTGTCACGGATTGGATGTATTCTACGCTAACACCAGGTGCTCGCTCCAGTAATCTAAAGCCATCTTCAGTAACATCCAGAACAGCAAGCTCGGTGACGATTTTTTTTACGCAACGTACACCTGTAAGAGGTAGAGTACATTCTTTTAGCAATTTTGATTCGCCAGCTTTATTGACGTGCATCATGGCAACGATGATATTTTCGGCAGACGCTACGAGATCCATAGCACCGCCCATACCTTTAACCATTTTACCAGGTATCTTCCAGTTAGCGATATCACCTTTTTCTGAAACTTCCATAGCGCCTAAGACAGTCAAATCGACATGCTTGCCGCGTATCATTCCAAAACTCATGGACGAATCAAAAAAACTGGCACCAGGTAGGGTAGTGATGGTTTGTTTACCTGCATTGATATAATCAGGATCTTCTTCTCCTTCATAGGGAAATGGACCCATACCAAGAACACCGTTTTCACTTTGAATCTCTATATGCAGGCCTTCCGGTACATAATTAGCCACAAGTGTCGGAATGCCGATGCCGAGATTGACATAGTATCGATCTTTAAGCTCTTTAGCTATTCTTTTTGCAATGCCTGTCTTATCTAATGCCATGATTGAAGATTATATATATTTTACGCAAAAATAATGATTGTAATTGGATTATCCAAATACTATAAATTTTAAAATAGAAATCCTTTACAGAAAAGGGTAAAATTTAAATACAGGTATTTTTACGATGCTGGATTTATCTTCAATTCCTTATTTCGCCACCATAACGCTACACTTCCTGCACTGATGAGATGCCAGATACTCCACCATGCTGCAATGAGAGCCATACCACCATTACCATCAAAAAAATTGAAGATGATTATTAACGCTAAACCCGAGTTGTGTACTCCTGTCTCAATACAAATAGCCCGACTATTAAAAACTGATAATCCTACGATACCTTTTGCCCACCAATAGCCTATAAGTAGTGCGAGCGTGTTATGCAAGATGACTAAAAAAAACACTATATGGATATATTTAACTAAGTTATCTATATTTTTCATCACTGCTACTATGATAAAACCGATAAAAATAGCAAAACTGAGTTTTTTTACGATGCCCTTGATTTTATTTACCCATTGAGGAAAATAGGTATTAAAAGCAGACCCAATGATAAGTGGAATAATAATCAATTGGATAATTATAATCGCCATATTTAGAAATGATATGTTAAAACTAATGTCTGAAATAGCTGATTTAGGTATAATCATTTTGATGAGCGCAAATATAAATGGTGTAGTAAAGACACATGCTAGTGTAGAAATACTGGTCATCATGATAGCTAGCGCCGCATTTGCTTTAGCCAGATGCACCGCATAGTTAGATACGTTGCCTCCGGGACTGGCTGCTATGAGTGCCATACCTAAAGCGAGCGTATATTCAGGTCTGATAATCCATATTAAACTTACTGTCAATAGCGGCAGAAGTACTAACTGGGATATGATCCCTGTTAATAGTGCTTTAGGAGCCTCTAATACATATTTAAAATCTGACCATTTGATGTCAAGAGCAACGCCAAACATCAAAAATCCAAGACAAATGTTCAAAAAAAGAATATTACCTTCACTAAAATTTATATTTATTTGGTCTATCGAAGTCATTATTTATCATGCTTTAAGGGTGTGAAATTACATAAAATAATTATTCATTTCATGTTAAATTTTTATTATTTTGAAAAATATTTGAATAAAAGTGTGAAATTTGCGTTTTAATTAGTGAATCTATTTTATATTTGCACTTGTTAATCAATTCTATTATACATCATGTATAATTTTAATATATTAACCCCCAATTTTTTAATCAGTTAGGTAGTGAAGATTCGAGGTATTTATATTTTCTTTTATTTGGCATTTTGTATAGCTGTTTTGTTGACTTTTAATTCTTGTCACGAGGCAAAGGGTTATGGCTTCGAGAGTGTAGCGTCTCTGGATAGGTTTATTCCTACAGATTCTGTTTTTTATAATGCTATAGATAGTCGGTTTGAAGAAAACATCACCAAATATCAATGCCCTGGTATGGCTGTGGCGATTATCAAAGGCAATAGGCTTATCTTTGAAAAGGAATATGGGGTTAGGTCTCTAAATCAAAATGCATCAATAGATAGGAATACGGTCTTTAGAATAGGAAGTGTATCTAAAGGATTTGCCGGTATTCTTTCTTCCGTGTTAATGGATAAAGGGCTATTTCATCTTGACGACCCAGTATCGATGTATATTCCTGAATTTAACATCAAAGCAAAAAACAAGGATGGAATTTTCAGGATTAGACACATCCTTTCGCATACTTCAGGATTTACAGAGCATGCATTTTCCAATCTTGTAGATCAAAATGTTGACAGGGCTACATTGTATAAATGTATCGAGCGTATTGCACCACGGGATTCGACAGGTAAGGCCTATGCTTATCAAAATGTAGCTTTTAGCCTCATTGAAAAAATAATAGAACAGACAACCGGCATGTCTTATTCACAGGCGTTGGATTACTTCCTTTTATCGCCTCTTAATATGTGCAATTCCAGTTCTACTTTTGAAGAAATGACTCTATGTACTAATCATTGTCAAGGTCACGGATATACAAAATACGGTTATAAACCTCAGGAATTGGGAAGACATTACTATAATATCCCTTCAGCGGGTGGCGTCAATGCTCCACTAGCAGACATGGAAAAATGGCTAAGTGCCGTTATGGGTAATAGGCCGGATGTATTGTCACCCAAAATACTGAATACTGCTTTTAGTCCGTATGCCAATACCTATAGAGATAGGAAATTTTGGAATAGACAGACCGAAGTATTAAATACTCACTATGGACTTGGCTGGCGTTTGATAGAAATGAAAAATAATGATCTTGTGTATCACGGTGGACTAGTAAATGGATTTAGAGCCGAGATTGCTTTTGACAAAAAATCTAATACTGGAATCGTTGTGCTCTTTAATTCTTTGTGTAATTACAGTAATTCGATCGTATTTGATTTCTTCGACTTCTGGAATAGCTATCAGGATAAATCAGGTGACTCTTTTCTGTAATTTCCCTCACAGTTTTTATTAATTCTCTAATTTAGAGCATGTAAATAGCTTTAGTAAATTCTTTTTATCTAAATTTTTACCTGCTTTAAATAGCTTTTTATCACATTATTTGTTTTAACAAATATTTAAGAATTTTTCCTTGTAACCCAATTTTATTAAGTTATTGTGTTGATTATTAGTTATTTATGGTTGTATTTTTTAGACGATGTTTTGTGTTTTGATTGGATTTTGAAATTTTTTTGAAATTTTCGAGTGGATGTCTGTATCCGATTTTAGATTCATCGGCTCAAATGGGTGTTGGTTGACATTTACAACATTACATTCATTAATACTAAATTTTTAAAATCATGTTTAATTCATTAATCACTAAAACAACCCAAGTTATGAAATCAAGAAATTTTTTAGTTAGCCTGAACATTTTCAGAAAAACAGGTATGATGCTATTTGCATTATTATTTACAACAATCCTACTTCAAAGTTGTAGCAAGGATGAAGTTAATCCACTTGAATCGACTAAATACAAGACGTTGAATACAGAAATGCGTAAACTTTGGTCAGACCACATGCACTGGACTTTAGCTACAGTTGATGCTTTCTTCAATGAGCCTGCACAAGTAGAGTCAAAATTAAATAGACTTTTAAAAAATCAGCAGGATATCGGTGCTTCGATTGTACCATACTACGGTAAGGAAGCTGGGGATGCTTTAGCAAAATTATTGACTGAGCACATTCAAGGAGCTGTTCCAGTACTGACTGCTGCAAAAAATGGCGATAGTACTGCCTTAAATACAGCTTTGGCACCATGGTATGCTAATGCAAGTGAGATTGCACAATTTTTATCTAAACCAAATCCTTAGTACTGGCCATCATCAGTAACAGAACATCATATGAAAGGCCATATTGACCAGACCGTTGACTACTCAGTAAAAATTCTTCAAGGAGATTATGCTAATGCATTAAACTCTTTTGAAGAAGCTCTGCACCATATGTTAGATCTTGCAGATGTGCTTTCAACTGGCCTTGCAAAGAAATTTCCTGAAAAATTCTAAGAGAGCAAGTTAAGATTTATATAAAAGCCCATTTACATTGAAAAATCGACTCTGGCGTAGTTACAGAGTCGTTTTTTTTTGAATAAATAAGAGATATACTAAAATTTGCCTTTGTATACTTTTATTTTATCTCTGATCGGTGTCTAATATCTAGGATTTCGTAGATACTTTTAAGGTGGTACTTAACCGTGTTTTCTGAAATATACAGAGATTCGGCTATTTCTTTATTGGATTTACCTTGCCTGAGCAATTCGATAATTTGCATCTGTCTTTCTGATAGCTGAAATTTTGATAAATCTAATGTACCATTTTTATTTTCTTCAAGCTTTTTAGTTAGTGATTGTATTTCCGAAGTGATAAGTTTGTTTTCATGTTCGATCAAATCACGTTCACGTTTGTATAACTTAAATAACTTGGTTAAATAATATATTAATATTAATAAGGAAAGAATGACACCTATTAATATAAATATGACAGACGTATTGGTTTTTAATATGGATTCTTTGTTTTTTAGATTCAGGTTTTTTTCTAATAAATCCAATTGACTACTTCGGATATTAGGCTGGAATTGATGATCAAGGGAGTCGTACAAACGATGAGTATTAAATGCATTTTTATAATCTCTATTTCTGTCATAGATATGATTCATAGTTTGGTACAAATACATTTGATATTTGATATGATTTGAAGCCTTAGCCATATCTATGGCAAGGGAAAATAGTGAATCTCGTTTTTTATACTCACCCATTGCCTCAAATAGTTCGATTTTTTTTCCATAAATAACAGGTAATTGATCAGGGGATTTCTTTAAGGAAATACTGATGGCTTCATCCAAGCGTTTTTCGGCTAAATCAAATTTTTTTGCCAACATTAGAGAATGCCCTTCCTGAGTAAATATCCAAGCTTTGGTATAATCAGATAGATATTTATAATTTGTTGCAGCTAATTCTTTCATAAGCGTATCTGCTCGTTCAAATTGAAGAATATCAAAATATAAAAGAGCTTTTTCTGCTTTAATGATTTGTAAAATTTCATTCTTATTATTTGTGGCTAGACCTTCTTGCTGTGCTTGGTCCAGATTGTATAAGGTTTTTGTATAGTTAAATAGGTACTTATAAGTATTTGCTTTAAAAATATATGCATAACATTTTTCGTAGTGCGTAGTACTGGCTGAAGCAATAAAATCATCTATCATTATTATTGACTTCTCATATTGTAAAGAATCATTATTGATTTTTATCTCAGCCTCTAAAACTTCTATTTTTTTTGTTTGCCCATTGGCTAAAGTTGATGAAAAAAATATAATAAATAAGATTATCCAATGTTTTCGCATCTTTTTTTTATTGCAAATATATTGTATTTTTTTAATACTTGTCAGTTTAGATGGATAGTCTGATATTTCTCTATTAAATTTGTGCTTTTTGCTTTTTGAGCGGTAATAATATAGCTATAATCCCTTGAAATCAGGATATATTCTTTTATTGTATTTGTATATTACTGATAAATAGATGTATATATATATAATTTTAATATTTAAATAATTATATGGTTATCAATTTTATACATAAAACTACCCGATGGGTAGTCAAAGGAATTGTGAAAACTACCTAAAAACTACCCAAAAAAAATGGGTGTGTAAATTTAATTTAATTGATTTTTGCAAATGTTTTCCAATTTGGTATTGGTATGCATGATATAATAGTTTGAAATAAAAAGATGTTGGTATTTTTTTTATTGAATAGTTTAAAGGAATTTTTGTTGGATGTGTTAATGATTAATTTTTTATAAAAAATTCTTAAATTATTTTTTAACAATTCAATTTTTTTATAAATTATTATTATACCTTTGTTTTACAATTTACTTACATAACCAAAATTAACACTCGTAGTGCGCTTGACCTACTATACACTTTTGTTTGCAGTTATAGGAATCGTGGCAACTTTTCTACCTTGGGTGCATTACCCCAAAGGGGATACGAATCTTTATGGATATGTAGGTGATGGCCTTATCACTGGGTTTTTATTTTTTGTTGTCACCATTCTTTCGTTATACGAGATTATTAAGAAAAAGCATATATCCGCAATCAAGATTGCCAGTGGTATCATCGGTCTTTTGATGCTGATATTAGCTGTAAATAATATTTTTTCGATCGAAAATCAAAAGGCTAACTTCGAGACCGATAATCCTTTTATAGGTGCTGCCTTTGCTGGTTTTACGCAAGGTAGTGGTTTATATGTATTAGGCATCGCAGGCATAGGACTTCTTGTTACTAATCTGATTGGTTTTTTCAAAAGATCGAAGGATTTAGAAACGCCTCATACCAAGAAATTAAATTTTTATGTTTTGGTCATAGTTGTCTTGTCGCTTGTGGGGCTATTTTTTGTAAATCGAAATTTTAGAGGTAGTCAACCGACTAAAGTTAACATGGAGGCCACATTTAAACAGGACATAGAAGCCATGGGGAGTTGCCTAGTAGAAGGAGACTATGATTGCTTTATTAAATATAATCATCCTATGATCATCCAAGGCTATGGAAGCAAAGAGCGGATGAAGGATTTGCTTGGCCAGATGATGAAAGGCTATAGAGAGTATCAAGGTGAAATAAAAAAAATAGAGTTTGTCGGTATCCATCAGATTGAAAGCAATGGCATTAATATCCAGGCAGTAATTGATCAGGATGTTACACTTGATAAAGATGGAAATAAGGTAGCGGATCATCAAAAAGTACTCGCAGTGTCAGAAGACAATGGAAACACTTGGTATTATATTAACCTGACAGGAACAGATAAAGAAAAGATATCCCGATTTTATCCGGAATTAAATAAAAAATTAAATTTTTAACAACCCCCATAATAGTAAATTATGCACAGTATTTTTACCAAAACTCATCAACCACAAAGAGATTTAAGTACGGGAAGCACCTTTCCTTTACCTAAAGGGTGGTCAATTGGTTTCCGAAGACCTTTGTTATATATTTTATTGAGTATGTTATGGTTCTTTGTTGGATTGCAAAGTGCAACTGCTCAGACTTTAAGTACGGATGACATTGGTTCGGCTTCTTATTGTCCGGGATCAGGAATTGCTGTAAGTTGGACTGCTACAGGAACTTTCAATTCGGGTAATTCATTCCGAATTCAATTAAGCGATGCAAGTGGGACTTTCCCTTTAAATAACAGTACCAATATAATAGGTGCAGCTAGTAGTACTGCGCTATCTGGAACTATACCAGGCACTATTCCAATGTCTCAAGCAGCTGGAACAGGGTACAGAATCAGGGTTGTTTCTACAGATCCTGTTTTAAATGTCAATACTCCTTATGATGACAATAATAGTAATTTGACGGTGTTAGCACGAGCTTTTACACCGTCATTTCCATTTAGTGCATCACCTCTAAAGCATTACAACATTGGAAATTTGCTCTCTGTGCCTTTTACCACTAATTGTAACTTTGATACAGGTAACAATTTTATTCTCGAGATGAGTGATAAAAATGGCAACTTTTTAGCATCAGGCTATCCTAAGGTATTACAAACCTTAACTAATATCGTCTCAAGTAATACCCTTGCTGGAAATATCCCGAGTGTGCCTTTTGGTACTGGGTATAAACTACGTGTAAGATCAACTAACCCTGCAATAACTGTAGAAAGTGCGGCGTTTGCTATTAATCCTTCCTTGACTTCAACAGCATGTGTATGTAATAACGATCAGACACCGAATAATAACGATGGTACATACTCGGTTACCTTAATCATTAGTAACAGTGATGGTAGTGCGATGGATCAGGGGCAAAGTTTTAGAATAGTGTCAATGGGAACGATTGGACTATTAAATGAGTCTAATGGGGCATTGGGCAACCCATTATTTGTCTATTGTGATGGATTTGGATGTCCTTCAGGTGTTAGTGCTGGTCAGTACTACTTGAGAGTACATGTAGTCAATGGTGCTACTTATTCGGTAGCTGTTGATGGACCTGATTCTGATCCGGGTGCTGATTTTAGCTTATCGGGTGCTTCTTGTGGTGCAAGTACATTGTATCCTGCGATTCCTGTATTTCCATCGAGTTTACTTAGTAAAAATTGTTTAGCAGCTGGCACAAATACTTTTGCTAATCCATCTATGGCTATATTTTCTGAGACAAATTCTAACACATCACCGACCTTGCCTGATGGTTTCTATCAGACTGTAACTGGTGTCTCAGGTGGCGATCTTACCATAAATAATGGTGAAATTTTTGAATCGGATAATCCATTTAGACTATACTTGATCAGACAAGCAACTAATGGCTGTAAAACATCTGCTTCTAAGGATTTTAATGTATTTAATGCTGTTTCTGCCGAATTAGTAGATAAAGGCATCTTCTGTCGAAGACCTGTAGCCAAAGATTCAATAAGCCTGGATCTTATGTTGGGTCCAAATACTAGTGGCGGAGGAACTTTTTCAATTACAGGTATCACTATTAAAAATAACAAGGTCGCTGTGGGTACCGGTATTTGTTATCAGGTGACGTATTCTGTTACTGATAGTTGTGGTATTGTAAGATCAGATACAAAGTCACTTCAAGCGACAGTAAAACCAAATCCTAAATTTGATATTGACGGGGGGCAACCAACTTCTCCGCAGTGTGCTACAAGTCCAATAACTTTAAATATTACACGTGTATCTACAGGACAAAATCCTTCTTTCTTTGTAAAAACAAATAGTTCTTTATATCCTGCTACGATTACTGGTAATACTTCAAATGCAGTGATTCATTTTCCTGCATTGCCCCAAAATGTTAATGTAAAATATAGTATCTGCCTTGCTGAACGGAATAACAACCCTCCAGCTTGTGGTGGTGTAGTCGCACCAACATCTCCTTGTGCTGATACCTTATGTAAAACCTATATTATATATAGAGATAAGACAGATTGTGGTGCGACTAATCTTTTTGCATCTCAGTGTGATGATTATGAGCCAGCAGTATGTCCTGTTTCCGATAGTCCGAGTTTAGATTTAGGATGCAAGTTTTTTACAATTAATGGGCCTGATATTTTATCGTCTGATGTAGAATTTGATCAAGGTATTATTGGGTGCGCAGACCCTGAGGTGACAGGTAATTTTAATGTATCGCTTTTTGGTATTGATGCAAGTCAAATAGATGGCGGACAAAAGTTAGGCTCATTTCCGGGAATGAATGTCATTTGTTCTGTTTTTGGATTTAAAATTTTTGGGTGGAGACCTTTAGGAGCTTTATATAATTTATTGGGTTGTGATAAAACAATAACTCAATTTATTTTGGATTTAATAGGCAAACTTGCTGGTGGTGATGGCGGTGGTTATATAGTTATGGCAGATACGGATGGTGATGGGGCCTTTGATTATTTAATAGATGATGGCTCTTTTCCTTCGGGCACGAAATCATTTACTATCCCTAATCGCGTCAAAGGAAGCGGTAAGATAACTGTAAGAGCAGTAGGTGGTTGGGTAAACTCTCCATCTGATGTATGTGGTGACATGGGTGTTGCAGAAATTAATTTACTTGATTTACTACCTATTGGTGCTATCCCTATAGTAGGTGCTGTAGTGGAAGATATTTTGGCTTCTGCGGGTTGTGGTGTGAACATAGCTTTTTCAGTGGCGGGTACGGAAAGTGTAACGGTACTTAATAATGAACCACCTCTTTTTGTCAATTGTAATACCAGTGGTTATGTTTTTGCACAAACATTGGATTGTGATATACCGGTCAATTGGTCAATCCCGGTTGTAGTAGATGGATGTAGCAAAGAAATATTGGATTATAAAGGATATTTAGTAAATCCGAGTACGGATATTTCACTGTATGCGGGAAGTAATCCTCCAGCAAGTTTTACAGAAATTGTCAATCCGGGTGTTTATCAGATTGCTGGTCCGCTACCTGGCTCTAAGTTGATGCCTGGTGACTATCAAATTACATATCAAGCTGTTTCTTGTAATGGTATTCCTTCTACTTGTTCATTTACTGCACATGTCACTTCTGGTAATCCAATTTTGGAGTGTCCTAGGGATATTACAGTTGCCAATGATTTTGACAAGTGTACCACAGTGCTTAATGGTCTGGCACCTTACCAAGGTATAGGCTGTTCAAGTATTATCAATTATCGATTTACTAATCCGGTTTCTGGTACAGTGGTTGAAACAACCAGCACTACGATTGGTACACATAACATACCCGATGGCTATGCCTTTGAATTGGGCACAACGGTGATTACATATACGATGAAAGTTGATATAAATGGTGATGGCGATTATGATGATCCAGGTGAAACGCAAACATGTGATTTTTCAATAACTGTTTTAGATGAACAAGCACCTAATGCAATATGTCTGACGGTCAATCTACATTTAAATAATGAAGGTAGTGGAACCGTTTATGCAGGTGATATCCAGGATTCCATTTATATAGATGGTGGTAGTACTGATAACTGTGGTGGTGCTTTGACATTGGAGATATCCAGAGATAAAGTAAATTATTACCCTTCATTAAATTTTGATTGTGCTGATAAGGGACAGCATATTATCAGGCTTCGTGTTACTGATGCAAATGGCAATATTAGTTATTGTAAAGGTGTCGTCAATGTGGAGGATTACTTTAAAGGATACAAACTTGACTTAGATGTGCCTGAAGTGTGCTTCGAGCCATTCCAAAATACATATGATTTTTCTCCTTATATAGTCATAGCTAAGCCTGATGGCAAGAATGTCAAACATCAGGATGTAGGAACAATAGGCTCAAGGATTGTTGGTCAATTTGGTATATCCGCATTTTTACCTGATGCTGGTTCGACTAATGATCCCGGCACTATTACACCAGATGGTGTATATACTTTAGGAACAGGTACGGGTTGGATTACTATATCTTATATTTTGTCCATAGACGGCCAGGTTAATCAATACGATGAAGATAAACCTTTGACAGGCTGTTTCAGGATGGTACATGATGTATTTAGAGTAGAAAAATTAGATCCTGTATGGAAAGGAGGATATATGTGTTGTGATCAACTACCAGTTTGGTTAGGTGGTGCCAATTGGGATGGTAAAGGATTACCTCCTATACCTGCAGGGATGCTCAGCCTCACCGATATCAGAGGAAGTTACCCTAAAGATGCTTATGGTGAATGGATAGGCCAGGGTGTATCCTTTGTAAATCCAGATGGTATTAAATTTTCTGGCGATGAATTCTTTCAGTTTGATCCGAATGGATTAGATGGTAACTATTCTCTGACCTATATTATAGGCGATGAGCCATGCGAATTTAAATATACGCAGGAAATCTTAGTAACTTGTCAGGATTTACATATTTCCATAAGCGATTATACGGTTTGTCCTGCTAATTGGGTGGATGAGAAGCAAGTATTAGTCAATTTAGATGACAAAGATTTGGTGGTTTCGACTTCAGGGTTTGACGCAATAGGTGCTGATGGCGGTCACTATGCTAATGGTAGTCCTGTTAGAGATCTTGATTCTGTCGTCGTACACGATGGCAGAGTTGTTATTCCGGGTTTCTTTGCACCGGCAGTAAGAAGTAAGCCTTATGAGATATGTGTGACGACTTTCCAAGTTACGCCATTTGGATGTGCTGATGTTTTCTGTTATACAATTACTGTTGAAGATTTAATAGCACCAGATTTCCAAAATTGTCCAAGAGATCCAATCGTTGTAGATGCGCCTCAGGGATGGTGTTCTGCATTTGTTAATTTTGAACTTCCATGGGCTTACGACAATTGTATGGGCTTGTATGCAAAATTAGAACGTGGTGATTCTACTGGTCTTAATTCAGGTGATCTATTTCCTGTAGGTTTGACCATATTGTCTTATTTGGCTACAGATACAGTAGGTAATCAGAGCTATTGTGAGCTAAAAGTTATCGTCAATGATTATCATACACCGCCTTCTATCCAATGTCCTAAGAACGTCACGCAAGTAAATGATCCGGAAAAATGTGGTGCCATTGTTCAAAATATTGCACCTGTTAAAGTTGAGGATAATTGCCCTGATAATTTGACGATCCTCTACGAAACTAAAGACCCGGATGGTAAAGTTATAGCTTGTGGATTTGAAGATGCCAGTGGTGATTTCTTCCCAGTGGGTACTTCTAAAGTGCGGTATTGGGTTGAAGATCAACCATTGATACTGATCACTGAGATTGTTCAGGATGGTGTGACTACTGGTATGGAAATTACCAATTTTGGTCCTGCCAACATGGATATTACATGTAGTAGCTTTATCTTAAAAGATGCTAATGGCAATCCGATAGAAACTTATATGGTGCCTACACGTAACAATAAGTCAACGTATGGAACAACGCCTATATTTCCGCCGGATCCGATCATGTGGGTTGTACCTAATCCAAATATAATTCCGGTAGGTGGTACGTTTACACATACATTTAATACTCATATCCCGGCTGGTCAGATTGCAAAATATTGCTTTACTTTCCTTAAACGAGTTATCGATGAAGCAACTATTAATGATCAAGTGAAGGGTAACGTCATTTTGCGTAAAAACGTATGCGACCATAACCTTCAGTCTGACTTTATTGCAGCAACACCATGTGATCCGGGTAGTTTTGGATCTTTAAATCCTGGCTTGCCTACGATGACACCGAATGGCACAACAAGAGGCTTGCAAAATTATGCTCCTTCAGTTGCAGAATGTATGTTTAATATTACGGTCAAAGATTTAGAATCACCTTATTGTATCAAGCATGATTCTATAGCGGTGATCAATACGTTAGTGCCTTCTAATGTTGGTATTAATTCTTGTCTGGTATCCACCATCACTATGCCTGCCGGTATCGTCAATGATGTAAATATTCATAATCTCAAAATTACCATACCAAATGCGGGTACAGTGACAGCGTATTTGAGTAGTCCTTCAGGAACACGTATAGAATTGTTTAGTGGTGTTTGTAATAATCAACCTAATATTAATATAAATCTGGATGAAACCATTGTATGGACGCCTGCACCAAGCGTAACAACTGCTTTGTGTAATCCTATGGGACAAGGTGGCACTTATAGACCTAAGGAATCATTTAAGGCATTCTATGGCGAAGAAGGTGGAGGAGACTGGACGTTGGAAGTATATTCCACAGGCACAGCACCGGGTGTCTTAGTTAATTGGGAACTTCAGATTCTCTATCAGTTGCCATACGATCAGGGAGATGTGGTATTGAAAAATGCACCAGGTAAATGTGATACTACCTTTAGTTGGATTCATCCTATCCTAAAGGATAATTGTTGTTTTGGTACAGTCACTGCTGATTATACATTTACTAATGAGGTCACTAAAGAATTTAATCATGAAACTCAAGTAATTCTTAATAAGAATGGTACAATTAACCTACAGGGATTAAGAGAAACCAGAATCTTTAAAGTCGGTGTTACTACGATAGAATATACACTTATAGATCAGTATGGAAATATCAATACTTGTGGCTTTACAGTAACCGTATTAGATAAGGAAGAGCCTATGTTTACAATAGGGTGTCCTGATAGAGTGATTAATCTGAAACCGGGTGCATGTACCGGAAGATTAGATTTTTATACTCCACCTGCAACTGATAATTGTGGTATAGAAAGTACAAAATACTATTTTGAGAATGGAACACTGGCAGATATAAGCCAGTTGCCTATAGGCTCATATAATATAGTAATGAAGGTGTTTGATATTTATGGTAATGTAGGTATCTGTATTTTTAAAGTCACAGTAAATGAATTTATACCTACAAATAATACATTGGCATGTAATGATGAGCTAAACATCTCATTAGGTGTAGATTGTCAGGCAGTGCTAAATGCCGATATGATTCTTGAAGGGGATCATTACAGATGTTATGATAATTATTGTATCACGATTGAAGATTTGTTTGGAAGACCTCACGATAATTTATTTACTTTAGAAGATGAAGGAAAAAGGTTTAAAGTGAGTATCAGTGATTGCCTTTCTGGAAATATCAATTCATGCTGGGGATATGTCAATATTGAGGAAAAATTGATTCCTATTATTGAGTGTCCTAAAGATACAATTGTAGCATGTAATTTTAACGTTGAAGCAGTGGATACGCTAGGACATTTATTGCTTGGGCAAGCCATCTTAAAATCTTGTGAAAGAAGTGCAAAAATTTCATATCAAGATGAATGGACAACCTTTGGTAATTGTGACAATCCACGTGCGACAGTAAAGAGGATATGGTCAGTCATTGACGATGAAGGCAATAAATCTGAATGTATTCAAAATATTACAATCAGACCTTTAAGCTTAGATGATGTAGTTTACCCAGCCGATATCGAGTTTGACCAAGCTATTAATTGCGCAGATGTCGTTAATAATCCAGCACTGACGCATCCAGATCACACAGGCTGGCCACTACTTAAAGGTATCCAAGTCAATAAGTCTGGCGGTCTCTGCATGGTTAGCTTGAACTATACAGATGAGATATACGATATTTGTAACGGAAGTTATGAAATCCTAAGATACTGGAAAATCAGAAATATGTGCTATCCTGTGACTGCGGATAATCCTCGTACGCACGTTCAGGTGATTAAAGTACTAGATAAATCCGGACCTAAGATTGTGGATTGCCCTGCTGATTTGACCGTTTCAGTAGATCCATGGACGTGTAGAGTTGATATCGAATTGCCACAACCTAAGCAGGTGCTGGATGCTTGTTCGAGTGATGTACAATTTAAGTACCTGATCTATGGAGGTGGTGAAATCAAAGTATCAAAGGATTCATTAGGTAATCAACACATTTATGCTAATTATCTTTACAAGGGAATTCATACGATTAAATATACTTATAAAGATAAGTGTGCTAACCAATCTGAATGCAGCTTTAAAGTTACTGTAGTGGATGCTACTGCACCTATAGCCATAGCTAAACAAAATATCGTTATCAGCCTTTCTAATGACGGCAAGGGAAATGGTTTTGGTAAATTGTTTGCTTATCAAATAGATAATGGATCTTATGATCAGTGTACAAGAGTAAAATTGGAAGTAAGGAGATTGGACGGTGGTGCTTGTTTCAATGTTGGCGCTGATGGTAAATACAATAACAATAGGTCATATAATGATCATGTTAATGGCAATAATACAACTACTTGGACGCATCCGGATGATAATCTAAATGATACTGACGGTGGTGCATTTGTAACATTCTGCTGTGAGGATATACCGGCAGGTGATGCATCTGGCCTTCACGATGTAGAGATGCGTGTGTGGGATGATGGCAACATGAATGGTATCATCGGTGATAATCAGATCGTCAATGGTTTGAAAGATAATTTTAATACAACTTGGGCAACCATTCAAGTTGAAAATAAGATACCGCCAGTGATCGTATGTCCATCCGATGTGACAGTCACTTGTGATATGGATATCAACTTGAGCATAGGAAAGGAAATATCTGTCGATAGCGTGGACTTGACTATGACAGGCAGACCACGAGGTATTGATTTATGTGGGAATCTCGCTGTTACTTATTCGGATCAAGGTAGTCTAGATGTATGTAGAAGTGGGGTGATTACCAGAACATTTAAAGTCCGCAAAGGGACTGTTGAATCTACTTGCACTCAAAAGATTACTATAAATAGTATTAAAGTACCATTTACGGTCACGTTTGCCCAAAATAATGGAGTGACAGAATGGGATAAGTGCTCATTTAGCTTAGATGATGCCAGAAATAGCAGTAATCCTAAGATAAAGAAGCCAATTACCAATTATGGTCAATGTGAAATCGTAGGTGAAACCGTTAAAATAGATACTTTCTTATTTGAAGATGGCGCTTGCAAAAAATGGAAGGTTTCTTATACTTATAAAAGCTGGTGCACTGGTGACGAGATAGGTCCATTTATCCATTATTATGAATTTAAAGATGATATAGATCCATCGATAGTATGTAAGGATCAGGAATTTCCAGCAGCTCCAAATGCTAATAACCCACTTGGTGGATGCGAAGGAAGTGTAGCCTTAGAGGCGTATGCGAAAGATTCATTAATCTGTGCTGAAGAAAGCTGGGTTAAGTGGCAAGTATTCTTTGATGGATGGGCCAATGGCACAGTGGACAGATTGGGTTCCAGTTTTGTAAATAAAGCTTGGGCAAATCAATGGGTAGCACAACCTAAGCTGATTAATGGCCAGATTAATCCAGTATGGCAGCAATTGGCATCACAGTACCCGGGTATTCCACTTGAGGACATAGTGTATGTGACCTACGTCAAACCTACTAAAGCGAGCGGCGAGAGCGTCAAGTTACCGGCATTCACCTTGCCGGCAGAAAATATCCAGCACAAGGTAACTTGGAAAATTACTGACGGTTGCGGTAATGTTAATCAGTGTCAGAGTACAGTCAAGGTGGTGGATAAAAAAGCACCTACACCGTATTGTGTACAACTGAGTACAGCGATCATGCAGACTAACCCTAAGATGGTTGAGATTTGGGCCAAGGACTTTGATAAGGGAGCTTTTGACAATTGTTCACCTCAAAATAAACTTTACTTTACATTTGATCAGGTCGCTCCTGTGTATGCAAAACTCAATGAAGAGCATTATTTTAAAGCGGGAGCGAATGGTAGTGTGATCGCTACTAAGAGTGAGTATGAGTCAGGTAAAGCTCAGAAATGGATACCATCGATAAGAAGCTCAGGCAAAATATGGACTTCATGTGGAGATTTTTCTGTACAGGTAAGTGTATGGGATGAAGCTTGGAATACAGACTTTTGCGAATCACAACTTAAGGTCATCGGATGTGGCGGCAATCGTATTATCTCAGGTCATGTAGCTACGGCTACAGGCAATAACGTGAGCGATGCCATGGTAATCTTTGAAAGTACAGTGCCTGAGTATCCTAAGCAATTTGTTACAGACAAGACTGGGGATTATAGTATGGAAGTACAATCGGATGTGGATTATAGGGTACATACTATTAAGAAGGATGCTTATCTGAATGGTGTTAGTACTTTAGATATCGTGATGATTCAAAGGCATATTTTAGGTCTGGAGACATTTGCAGATCCATACCAATTGATAGCTTCTGATGCTAATAATGATGGATTAATTTCTGCATCTGACTTGACAGAAATCAGAAAAGTGATTCTGGGAGTTAAGTCTGAGTTTAAAAATGAGAGCTGGAGATTCCCTATCAAAAACCAGACCATGAGCATGCCTAATGTCATGCCTTACAATGAACAATATGAGTATGTACGTATCGATGATAACAAGGTTAAACAGGACTTTGTCGCTGTAAAAATTGGAGATGTTAACTCAAGTGTACAGCTGGATTTACGTCAGCCTTCTACTGAACAAAGAACAAATAATTCACTCGTTTTGGGAGTAGAGGCACGTTCTTTTGTAAAGGATGAATTTATTTCTGTACCATGTGTCAGTAATGGCAATCAAATTGTTTTGGGCTATCAGATGACGATGAATACGGGTAATCTCGAATTGGTAAATATCGAACCGGGTGTATTTAATTTAGACATCAATCAAGTGGGATTATTTGCCGATAAGGCTAAAGTAACGATGAGTTATGCAGCCAAAAATCCGGTTGAAATCCAGTCTGGCGAAGTATTATTTACTATGCTGTTTAAGGCAAAGTCAGCAGGCAATTTAGAAGAAGCTTTAGCTATTAATTCCGATATTACTAAAGCTGAGGCTTATGATGCCGAGTATAGAGTAGGCAATGTATCATTAAGATTTAATAAGGCTGGTGGTGATGAAGTAGTTCTTTATCAGAATGAGCCCAATCCATTTATTGCGCAGACAGGTATCTCTTTCTATCTGCCTGTGGCAGCTGAAGCTACCTTGTCAATACATGATGTCTTAGGTAAAAAGATTAATCAGTACCAAATTAAAGGTGTGAAAGGATTGAATACAATCCAAATCAGCAAGCAGGAATTGGGTGTTTCTGGTGTGGTATATTATACATTAAAATCAGGAGACTTTTCTTCTACTAAGAAGATGATTATTGTAGAATAATCGTTTATAGAGTAATCATGAGCAGTGGCACATTTGAGGGTAAAACCTTAGATGTGCCATTGTTAATTTTATGGGTAAATGATAAAATTCTTTTTTCCAAAAACCTTTTATCATGAATAAATATTCATACATAATTTTAGTACTATTGTGTTTAAGTATATCACGCTTAAACGCACAGTCACAGACAGCGGATGAGCGTTTCATTGAGGCGATGTCTGCCCTTGATATGACACCTG
>CAZCTQ010000043.1:0-20190 GCA_964501555.1 uncultured Aureispira sp.
TTAATATTTTTGTATGTATCTTTTATATTTGTGGTTTTATCTAAATAGTAGGTTATGTAAACGTTTGTTCCTGTTTGCCCACTCAAATCCTGAGGATACCGTCCATTGCCTTTGATTTTGATCTTTAACACGCTATAATCGCTCTCACCTTTTTTTAATAAGGTTGTATCTGACCGGATGATCGCATTCGTTGTTAATCCGTTGTATGGCTCCTTTGCTTTAAAATTATCGCTTATCTCTACGATATCCACATCATTAGAATCGTAGGTAATTGCAATCCAATAATGTTTATCATTGATGCAATTATTAGATAAAACCGTCGTCAAATCTATGATTGAGTCCTTATATATCTTTTCACAACCAAAATTAAAATCATGTAATCTTTCTGCATGATTTGTCATAGTTACATATTTGTCACAACTTGAGCAGTATGGATCAACACTATTATTAACCACATTGACACATGATGCGCTATCTAACAGGTTGTTTAAATTTGTCACATTATGACTGCTTAATACGTTATCACAAGTTTGTAAAACTGGGTTTTCATACATCAAGCTTGACTGATTATTCTCATGACTCATACCTAAATGATGACCTAACTCGTGTGCTATTGCAACACCTGCTTTGAAAATATCCCATGAGAATTCAGAAACGGAGCATATCGCACTATTAGAGGTGCCGATACCACACAATGCTTTCTTGCCTCCTCCTGCCTCGCCCAAAACTCCTGCCAGACCGCCTATCCCGGTAAGGTGGTGTACCATATCGGGACGTAAACAGGCATCCACTCTTTTGTTCCAGAAGTTGGATGCGGAGATTCTCAACTCTCTACGGTCTGAGGAATTAAGGTTTGTCTTTATGTGAACTATCGGAATAAAAAGTACATTATAAGGTTCATAGAGACAGTTTACATTATCCAAAATCAAGGTATAAATCATGTCTATGGCATCATCTTCAGATGAAAAAGCATCTATATAGTTTTGATCATAGCTGATACCCAACTCTATGCGTCTCAATTCTCCATTCTGTGCCTGTGCTGTCCCGGCACTTACAAAAATCATTAAAATTAACAAAATTCGGTTCATGAGCTAATATTAGTTTTGTGACAAAAAAAAAATTATCATTACAAAGTTACAATAATTGTTTTGAAGGATGGTAGCTTTTCAATATATATTTATTTTAATAATGTGGTGATAATTTAAAAGGAAGTGATTGATTATCTATATTTTGTATGGGTTAGAGCATATTAGATATAGGCAGTTTTTATAATTGTAAATTTTTAGCCGGAAGATTATTTATATGATTGAACACCTGAATTGAATATTTGTTATACTTTTATTGTTTTCTAAATTCATTTGAAAATTAAATTTTAAATATGACTAAAAAGATAGGCTTTGCCTTGTTTATTTTGTTAAATGCTGTGCTTATACAGGCGCAGGGCATCCAGTTTTTTGAAGGTAAATGGAAGGATGCACTTGAAAAGGCAAAGGCAGAGGATAAATTGTTGTTTGTCGATGCTTATGCTAAATGGTGTGGCCCATGTAAGGCCATGGCAAAGAATATATTTCCACTCAAGGAAGTAGGGGATTATTACAATGCAAATTTTATTAATCTGCAAATAGACATGGAGGAAGAAGACGGGATTACTTTTGGACATAAGTACCCTGTTTCAGCATATCCGACCTTATTTTTCATTGATGTGGATGGGAAAGTGGTCAAAACTGTTCGTGGTGGCCAACAGGCTGCGGGATTGATAGCTTTAGGCAATGAAGCGAATAAGAAAAAGGACAGAACATCCAAGTACGAACAAAAATATCTGGATGGTGACAGAGATTATGACCTCGTATATAACTATGTCAAAGGCCTGAATGCATCCGGACGCCCAAGCCTTAAAATATCTAATGATTATCTGAATTCCAATCCTAAGATTACAGAGGATCAAAAGCTTACATTTATCCTTGAGGCCGCTACTGAGGCTGATTCGAAGCTTTTTGACCAAGTTGTAGCCAATGAAAAGAAGATTAAAAAAATAGTAGGCGAGGAGGAATTTGAAGAAAAGTGTAAGTTAGCTTGTACAAAATCTGTAGAAAAAGCCATAGAGTACGAGATGGAATCTCTATTGATGGAAAGTATAAAAAAGGCAGACAAAACCTTCCCGGATGGTGCAGCGGAATTTGCCGCTATCTCTAAGATGAAGTACTATAAGTCCTATCTCAATAAGGATAAATATACAGAAGCATACAGAGCATTGGCTAAGTTATCTAAGAAAGATCCGGAAATGATGAAGCCTGTCGTGGCTGATATTGTCAAGAATTTTAAAGACGATCCTAAGATGATGGATGATGCAGAGATGTATGCTACAAAGATTTATGATCAGAAGCAGGATATGGAGTCTCTAAACAATTTATGTGTTGTCTTGATTAATAAAAATGGACGCGAAAAAGCAATAAAAATTGTTGAAAAGGCTATCGAAAAAGGTAAAAAGGAGGATAAGGATAAGCGAGAAATGGATGGTATTGATGCTTTGTTGCGATTTTTAAAAGGCAACAAATCTTAAAAATGTAACTATAAGGATAATTTTGCGTCTTAATAAAGGTAGGATTTTAACCAATAAATTTAACAAAACGACATTATGAAAGTATTTTATTCTTTAGTAGCTTCTTTTTTATTATTTACAGGATGGGTATCGGCTCAAGATGCTATCGAGCGAAATATCTCAATGAGCTTAGGCCCTCAAAACAGTTTTTACATCGAAATTCCGGGAGCTGATGCCAAATTAGCACAGAAGACCTTTTATGAATTTGTAAAAGAATATGGCAAGATTAAGGAGAATAGTAAAGCACGTGAGCATTTTATGATGGCCACTAAAATTCCTGTCATCAATGGGGTATCTCCCGTGGACTTATATGCTAAGTTTGAAGATGGCAAAGGATTAGCTACGGCTTATGTATGGGTAGATTTAGGTGGTGCTTTCGTCAATTCTACAGACCATCCTAAGCAGGCTCAGGCCATAAGACAGTTTATGTATGACTATTTTATCACTGTCAGAAAGAAAGTTGTAACAGAAGAACTTAAGGTAGAGGAGAAAAAATATGAAAGCCTTGCCAAAGATTTAAAGAAATTGAAAGATAAAAACGACGATTATCATAAAGATATAGAAAAGGCAAAGCAAAAAATAGCTGAGGCAGAAACGAATATCCAGAAAAATCAGACTGATCAGGACAATAAGTCTAAAGAAATTGATACACAAAAGGAGGTGATCAATCAGGTTACAGATAAACTTAATAACTTAGGTAAGAGAGATTAATACATAGATTAATATGGATGTGAAAACAGGGATAAAGACAATAGTTTTTATCCCTGTTTTCTTTAAAATATAATTTTACACTACATTTCATAAAGATAATCCTATTTAAAATTTTGTATAATTGAAGTAATATTGTACTTTTGACACTATATTTAAGAATATTATGCAGAGAATGAATTTTATAGGACAGGTTTTAGGCTTTAGAAATGGAATTTTATCATTTTGTTTAATAATGGCAGTTTTGAGTTTAAATGCACAGACGTCATTTCATAGATTATACCCTTCTACAAGTGATAGAAAGATTATTACTATTAATTCTACTCAGTCTAAAGATGGGCATTATATTTCCATGCATCACTTGGTTTCTTCACCGGATGATAGCACAAAGATATGGGGTGATACATTAATTATTACCAGTTTTAAAGCAAAGGGTGATATCGAATGGTCTAAATTGATAGGTCTAAATAAGGAATTTGACAAAGTACATCATGCCCTTTCATCCATTGTTGTAGGTAATAATGATTCTATATATTTCTCTATAATAGTAGAGAAGGCAAGTAAGTTTTCTAATCTTATTGGTGCCTTAGATAAAAATGGGAATTTCAAATTTATTAAATCATACGTACTTGACGATAGATTTAGTACCTTAGATGGAAAAAGCCATTTGCTTGCCAATTTCAAAAATTCAATCCTCAATGCTTATACGGTGGATGGCATTTCTAGAAAAGAAAAATATTTGACGCGTTTAAACTATTTAGGTGACACCTTGTGGACAAAGTCGCTTAGTGTCTCGGATCGAAATAATGAAAATATCTCATTACATGATTTTAAAGTATCTAAAAATAATTTTTTAACATCAGGGACAATATCTGCAGCAAATTCAAAAGCATATATACTTGTTACGGATTCACTTAGCAACCCGGTATTGAGTAAAAATTACAGAGATTCCTTATCTAAAACAGCCCAAATTACAGATGTAAATGTAGTTAGAATGGCTGATTCTTCATTTGTTGTGACAGGTAATATTACAGATAAGTTAACACCTAATGGTAGAAGTCGTACGAATGGTTTTATTATAAAAACGGATAAAATCGGGAATATCCAGTGGTCAAAAAAAGTATCTTTTCCAGGTGATTCGGCTACGATTTTAAATGGTTGTACTATCAACAGAAACAATGATATTGTTATAGGGGGTGTGACGCTGAATCCAACAGGAAAAAATAGTGATTCATATATGGTGCGTATGACGGCTAAGGGAAAGGTAGTGTGGAAGAAAAGATATGTACAAGCTGTAAATTCTTCAAAATTTATAGGTGGTTCATTATACGAGGCTATTGATTGGGGTTTAGTATTAATGAGTACCGGTACAAACGATAAAGGCAAAATCTGTCCGTCATTTATCAAGACTGACACCGATGGTGCTACAAGTTGTGAAAAGAATATCACGGAAGAAATATTTTCTGATATAAAATTTATATCTGATACATTAAAATGGAATGTTAAAAGTGTTTTTAAGGTAAAAGGTGATAAATCCAAAATCACTGGTGGCGGAACCTTTGAATTTGATATTCCTGTGGTCGGCCTTGATATAAAGACATTCTGTCCAAAAGAACCTATTGACTGGACTTTTGATGCGACGATAAACAATGCTGCGACTTATAAATGGAGTGATGGATCTACTGATAGCAAATTGAGAGTATTTGACGAGGGTGAGTACTCGGTGATTGTGACTGTAAATGACAATGTCTGCTATATGCTTTGTGATACTGCAAAGCTAGAGCGGTACGGCCTGCCCAAAGCAGCATTAAACCTTAGTCTTGGTAATTTTTGTACCAATGGCAAGCAAACTTTAAGATTAGGATATGGACCTGGTCATCCTGTTATTAAATCGGTCAGTTGGTCAACTGGTGATACTGGAAAACAAAGTATTGAAATTGCCAGTCCGGGTACTTATTCTGTTACGATAGTGGATGGGTGTGATGAAGTGGCGGATACATCTATTGTCGTAGGCGAATTTCCAAAACCTATAACTGCGGCCAGTATTGAAGATCATATCAATGTTGATTGTGCTTATGGAGACTTGAGCGGTTCGCTGGAAGCCAGTGGCAATTCTCAAGGTCTTGGCCAAAACACCTATTTATGGAATACAGGATTTACAGGTAAAAGGCTTGTGGTCGAATCTGTACAAACGCTCTTTTATCAGGTAACTGTGACAGATCAGTGTGGCAATACTGCTACGGCATCTAAAACTTTTGAGATTAAGGGCGATAATAAACTCAAGCTTGATATCGCAGTTGATGAATCCAGAAAGTGTACAGAGGGCATCATTCGTTTAAACGCCTATCTGGCGACACAATCGCCTAAGATCAAATATCAGTGGGATTATCAAAATGCTACTACACCAGCGATAGAGGTAAAAAATGCAGGCACGTACCGTGTGACAGTAACCGATGCATGTGGCAATACACTGACAAGTTCTAAAACTGTCGATTTTAAAGGATCATTGGATATGAAGGCTTTTGTTGATGTGGATTTTGATGAATTATGTGAAAAAGGGCAGACAAAAATGACTTTGTTTGTTAATCCTCAAGGATCTTATGATTATAAATGGTCAACTGGTGAGACAACTCGCGACATTACCATTAGTGGTGGAACTTTTACAGTGACGATAACCGATCATTGTGATAATCACTACCAGTATCCTTTTATTATAGATTTTGAAAATTTGTTTTACGCTAAAGTATTCTTTCCTGATGGTACATTTGCACCCAATGCCCATATAGATACGATGGTTACTCATTCGGCTAATTATAAAAATGCGGAGATGTATAATCGCTCATTCGGACCTGTTAATTTTAAAGGACAGTGTTTCGGACAAGTAAAGGATTATGAGCTGCACGTATTTAATAGGTGGGGTCAAGAAGTTTTTGTCAGCAAGAATATCAATGAAGAATGGGATGGAACATATAAAGGGCAACCAGCACCTTCTGAAGCCTATCTTTGGGTAGTGCGATACAAGCAATTTGACAAAGCTAAAGAAGCCAAGGGTAGCGTAACGCTAATCCGTATGTAGCATGGCTTTAAATGGTTAGATTTATTTTACTTTGCTCGATTTTATCGGTAGTTTCTTTGTTATGCTAATAAATAATGCACTAATTAGTATTTAATATCTTTTTTTGAGCATATGATTTCTAAGATTGAACATATTGGGATTGCTGTCAGAGATTTAGATAGTGCTGAGACGATTTATGAAAAATTGTTGGGTGCAGCTTCTTATAAAAGAGAAGAGGTAGAGTCAGAGCATGTGATAACCTCATTTTTTAGGAATGGCCCCAATAAGATTGAATTATTGGTTGCTACGGATGAAAGCAGTGCCATCCACAAGTATATAGAAAAGAAAGGTGAAGGCATTCATCATATTGCATTTGCAGTTGATGATATCCTTGCTGAGATGGAACGATTGAAGGATGAGGGTTTTATTTTGCTAAATGAAATTCCTAAAAGAGGTGCGGATAATAAATTAGTCTGCTTTGTACATCCTAAATCTGCTCATGGTGTGCTCGTGGAGCTATGTCAGGAGATACCTAAAGAGGGGTTTTAGTTCTTTTTGTTGAGCCTGAGGAATTGAACATTTCGCTTAAAGCCTGCATACTTTGTCCGTTTTACCGGGCTACCCATAAATACTTTGTCAAATTGAGCTTCTGTGATTTCAGACCAAGTGTTTTTAGGCAAATTGAGTAAATCGGGTTTAGGAAAAAAGTCAGGTTCTTCATGAGGGGATGAGAATTTATTCCACGGGCAAACTTGCTGACATATATCGCATCCAAAGGCCCAACCATCCATCTTATTTTCGAATGATTCAGGTATAGCATTCCGCAATTCGATTGTGAGATAGGAGATACATTTGCTACCATTGATATAATATCCTTCCTCTGGAATGGCCTCCGTAGGACAAGCATCGATACATCGTGTGCAAGTACCGCAGTAATCACGCATCGGACCATCATATAGGAGTTCTAAATCCAAGATTATCTCACCTAAAAAGAAGTGTGAGCCCTTTTTGGGGTGAATGAGCATGGAATGTTTACCTATCCAACCAAGTCCACTCCGGCTTGCCCAGCTCTTTTCCAATACCGGTGCAGAATCTACAAAAGTACGACCATCAATATCACCTGCTAAAGACCGGATATAGTCAAAGAGCATAACTAGCTTTTTTTTGACGACCTTGTGATAGTCTCGCCCGTATGCGTACATGGAAATCTTTGGTTCTTCTGAGTTGAGCGTTTCGGTGTTGTTATAATAGTTATAGGCGAGCGAAATGACACTTTTTGCATCAGGTACAAGTTTTGAAGGGTCAGTGCGTAGATCAAAATAGTTGTTGAGGTATGCCATTTCCCCATTGTATCCATTATTGAGCCAGGATTCTAACCATCTCGCTTCCTGATCCATAAACTCAGCTTTTGAAATGCCACATAGCATAAAACCTAATTCGTAGGCTTTGTTTTTGATCATGGCAGTGAGTTCGGATTTAGACGGCATTATTTAGATTAAATGATGATGTTGCAAATTATGGAGGCAATAGTAGTAAATTTTTTAAAAATAGCCAATTATAACTGCTATCTGTGTGTAGAGTATGTGTACTTTTTCTTATCAGTTTTTGATTTTAACCTTTCTGGTATAGATTAGATACTATATTTAGTGATATCGGCGCTGTTCAAGATGCTAATCATTCAACATTTCAGTACCAAATATTATTGATTTTGGGACTTGTACGATATTTGTTTACTCACTTATCTTCACCTTTTTAAAAATAAAATCGTACCTTTGCACCCTTTCTTTTAATTTTTTTTAAAATGGCACCTTTAATTCCGGTCAACAATAACCAAAAAACGAAAATAATTGCTACTATCGGTCCTGCTTCTTCAAGTAAGGAAATGCTTACAGAGCTTGTAAAAGCAGGAGTAAATGTATTCCGACTTAACTTCTCTCATGGTACTCATGAACAGCATCAGCAAGTTATCAATTATATACTTGAAATTAATAAAGAGTACAATTTACATATAGGTATTTTGGCAGATTTGCAGGGACCAAAGCTCAGAGTGGGTAAAATAGAAAATAATGCCTTAGAAATACAGCCTGGCGACATCCTTACCTTTGTCAATAAAGAATGTATAGGTACAAAGGAAATGATATACATGAGTTACGACCATTTTGCACAAGACGTGAAGCCAGGCGAAAAAGTCTTAGTGGATGATGGCAAAATAGTCCTTCAGGTATTGTCCACAAATCAAAAGGATGAAGTTAAACTTAAAGTTTTGTTTGGTAGTGTGCTTTCATCTAACAAAGGAGTGAACCTCCCGGAAACAAAAGTTAGCCAGCCATCTTTGACACATAAGGATATCGAAGATCTCAACTATGTCCTGACTCAACCTATTAACTGGATTGCTTTATCCTTTGTACGTGAAGCAGATGATATCAGAGATGTCCATAGAAGGATAGCCGAAAAGGGTCATTTTGCAAAGGTGATTGCTAAGATTGAAAAGCCGGAAGCTATTCGTAATATAAAAGAAATCATTAAGGTATCTGATGCGATTATGATAGCGCGAGGTGATCTAGGTGTAGAGTTTCCGATAGAGAAGCTGCCAGGTATTCAGAAGATGATTATCCAGCGTTGTATCCAAAAGTCTAAGCCAGTCATCGTAGCGACCCAAATGATGGAAAGTATGATTACTAACCCATCACCGACCAGGGCAGAAGTTACCGATGTAGCTAATGCTGTACTCGACGGTACTGACGCTGTGATGCTGAGTGGCGAAACTTCAGTAGGAGATCACCCGTCGTTAGTCGTGGATGCCATGCGCAAGATTATTACAGAAGCGGAAAGGCACTATCATATGCAAGGCAAAAGAGCGCAGCCAGATCCTCAGTCCGAGACCTTCCTTTCGGATGTACTGTGTCTGGGTGCACCAAGGTTAGCTGAGGAAGTCAATGCTAAGGCTATACTAGGACTTACCGTCAATGGCTATACAGCTTTTAGAATGTCATCGTATAGACCAAAACCTAAGATCCATATTTTCTCTGATAAACCGCACATGCTCAATACGCTGAGTTTAGTATGGGGCGTTAGATGTTACCTCTATACTAAATTTACAACAACGGATGAGACTTTTGAAGACCTGAATCAAATCCTTAAGGATGAGGGCGTGGTAAAAACCGGTGATATTGTAATCAATACAGGAAGTATGCCATTATACAAAAAATTCCGTACGAATATGTTGAAAATAACAGTGATTGAATAGGTGGGATTTCAATGAATATTGAATGAATTCTAAAATGTAATTAGCATTAAGTTTTTTAAATTAAGATTGAGATTTGTCCTAAAACTGATGTGTCTGAATATAGATTTCAGATATAATAAATGATATTAAAAGTTTCATTTATATATTTTCAATATCTTGATTGACTTTACTATCGGTATTATACTCATTTCAAACTTGATTTAAGTTTCTCTTTAGCATAATTCGAAATTGAAAAACAAAAAAAAGGACATACCTATAAGCCGGATTCTGTCACACACATACACGTGCGCTCTATCATTTATCTAAGCTGCCTACCCCTTCGCACAGATATATCATCTATATCTAAAAACCGAGCCAATTTTCTCTCACAAGAGACTACGAATATACATGGCATTTCAACCCACAAGGTTTATTCCACATCGATATTACTACCGGTATGCGAGAGCTCTTACCTCTCATTTTCACCCTTACCCTGACGAATCAAGGCGGTTATTTTCTGCAACACTATCTGTATCATGCCTTTGCACGACCCCATCCGTTAGATGGTGTGGTACTCTACGTTGTCCGGACTTTCCTCCTTTGTACAAGCCAAAAGCGATAGAGCGGTATGTCCCGGATAAAGGAACAATATATGAGTGATCAAAGTTTTAGGTTAGGTAGAAATTATGTTTTATACCTCATATTAAAACAATCAGACAATGAATATCTTAGTTTTATACCTTTAAGGTGCTGGAATCGATGCATGCACAATGATCCCATCAGTATAATCAATCATTAAAGTGCCATTGAGGCCTTTGACTCTTTTTTCCAAAGAAGAAAGGCCAATTCCCTTTTTATTATTAAATGGTATAGTCTTTTTAGAGTCTATAATATTACCAATTTCTAATTTAATAGTGGTGTTTTCTAAATATAGAAAAACAAAAATTTCTTTGCTTTTTTGCCCATGTTTTAGGATGTTGGTGAGACATTCTTGAGTTATTCTAAGTATTTCTATTTGATAGTTTAATGGTAAATTATTAATAGCTTGGTGGTCGATGCTTATTTCTTTTTTTATATCTATTTTAGAGGATAAAAACTCTAACATTTGTGTAATGTTTTTTTCTAGAAAATCTACGGTCCCACTTGAAGTCTTTTTGTACAATCCGTGACTTTTTTCTCTGACAAGTTTATAAGTGGAATCTATTAAATTTTTTACTTCCTTTAAATTGTGTTGAGTACTTTCTTTTAGTCCTGTATCTGGATTTTGTAAAATTCCTTCTAATTGCATACCTAGGGAGGCAAGTGCATTGGAATGGTCATCATGTAGTTCTCGCGCTAAAACTTCACGTTCTTCTCTTTTTGCATTTTCTATTTCAACTTCAACTAGATTTTGAAGGTGAGCATATTTTTTTCTGGCGGTTACTTTTATTGTACGCATCCAAAAAAGTATTAAAATAATGAAGATTAAGGCCAATGAGGACAATATGATAATGGTGTTTGTGAGTTTAGCTTTAGATTTTTGAGCGGCTATTAATTGAAAATCATTGAATTCAGATTTTGCTTTTGCATAGGACAATTGCATGACCTGATCAGAAAGACTTGCCGTTTTAGCTTTTGTGTTTATAAATGAAGTGTCTATATAGCTATAAGCTTCCTGGTATTTGTTTTCATTACTTAACAATGTTGCTTTTAATAGATTAATCCTTGTAGGGTAATCACTATATGGGCTACCATCTTCAGATAGTTTGTTAAGATAAGTTTGTGCTTTTTTATATTCTTTTAGTTTTAAGTAATACTCAAACCAAAACTGATTATTTTGAAATTCAAAATAGGGTTTATATAAAGTCCAAGTGCTATCCTTTTTCATTAATAATAAATCAAATTTGGTAAGCGAATTATAAACATCAGAATATTTTCCGGTGGCCATATTGATGTCATTATTCATAAAGTAATAATGAGAAGTATATATAGATGATATGCTTGGCTGTTTATGGGTTTTTAAAAAGTCGTCATATATTTGGTTGATTTTGCTACAAAGGGCTTTTGCATTTTCTATTTTATTGATATGAATAAAGGATTTGACAATTTCTCTTCCATATTCAATTGTATGTAACAAAACCTCACCACTTGGATCTGTATTGGCAGTAGCTGCATAATCTTCAAATGATTTTTTGTTACTTTCATAAACCTCAACAGCCTTATCAAAATTTTCATTGTCCATGTAAAATCCTACCTTCATATAGGGTACTACCAATCCTGGATTTCTACCATTTGCTCGGGATTGAGCTTCATATTTATCTGCATAAAAGATGGCTTCACCTCCCAACCCCAGAATGTCAGCATTATTCATAAACATATAATAGTACTTAATTCGTAGGTCTTGATATTTATTGCTGTTCCAGATTACCTCTCTAAATGGTTCTAATAGCGGTAATAATATATCTGGGGATAGTACTTTGCCTTGCTTTATCGATTTAAACATCAATTGTTCAATTTGAATCACAAACTCCGCTTGAGTAATTTTGAGGTTTTGATAGCTGTAATTTATGTTTCGATATTCGGAAGTAATATCATTATTTTTCGAATCAGCAGGAAGTTGAGTAAATACAAATGCGGGAATAATTAAAAAAAAACTTGCAAAAACTATTATTTTCATATTAATTTGTTAAGCTGTTTATTCGATAAATCCTTCATTCCTAGCGTAACTTAACAATTCGATTATATTACTACAATTTATTTTAGCCATCATCTTCCTTCTATGGGCAGCTATAGTATGCCTACTTAAATTGAGATTTTCGGCTGTTTTATCTACAGTATTTCCTTTAGCAAAGTGGTTGAGAATTTGTATTTCTCTTGGTGTGAATACGACTTGCTGGATAGTCTCATATTCTTTTAATACATTTAAAACGAATGGTGAAAAATACTTTTTGTTTGCTTCTATATGTTCTATACAGGTTTTTATTTCTGATAACCCGTCATTTTTACTTATGATACCATGTATATTCATTCCTTGTAATTCATATATCAAATTAGGGTTCGTGATGCAGCTTAATATAATTACTTTTGATTTGGCAGCCATATTTTTTATTTGATTAAGATAAGCTGTGATATGGTCGTTTTCCAAATAATAATCAGCAAAAATTACTGTATTATTAGTAGAGTTCCGGACAAGATAATCTATCAGGTCAGATACCACTGAGAAGGACACAACGGTACTAAATAGTCTATATTTTTCTAAAATTATTGAAAATGATTCAGAAAAAATACGTTGGTCATCTAATACCAGTGCGTTCATTCGATGGGAATTATTACTCATCCTTGATGATTTTATGATTTTCTATCGTCAAAGATACTATTTATAATTTGTCAATATGATATTAATAATAGAAAATTTATATATAATAGTCTATTTAGACTATTGTTGTGTAAGCCATAGTTTATATGAACTAACTTGTTTGTATTGATATTTGTATAAATCCCTTAGTTAATACATTTGTGGTTTAAATAGCTAGCTTTTTTATTATAAAGGCAAGTTGATGTGTTTTTTTTAACCAAAAACGTAATTCTAAATGAAATTTCAAAACTTACGAATCATCATGACAATGAGTATGTCAATATCTATTTTGACAATGCTCATCTCACAAAATACACCAGGTGGTGTTCAAGTCGCCGCATGGTGGAATGCAAATTCTAATTTTGTGTATTCAGATGCTGGAAGTACACATGCTGGCGATGGAAATAAAGTACAACAATGGCATGATCTGACTGGAAATGGGTACAAATTAGTGCAACCTACTGCTGGTTATCGACCTACCTTCTATGAAGCCACTAAATTGTCTAACTTTAATCCTACTATGTCTTTTGATACTAAGTACATGGATTATACGCCTGCTTCTGGTTCTAAAGTTATAGACAGAGCTAACGGTTCATTATACTCGGCTGGGTATCAGAGTACGCTAGGTGGTAACGGGTTTATGGGTTTTCACGTGTCAAATGATTACCCTGGTTTACATACCTTTTATTCGGGTGGGGTATATAAATTATTATTCTTTACATCTGGCGGACCGGGATATCAAGGTCTTAGTTCTAATTCTTTTGTAGCTAATAGAAATTTTATAGCAGGAACAGGATGGCAAAATGGTGGTGGCTCACCTGCAGCGACTTATCTTGGAGCTACTGTTTCTTTAAATGGAATACATACAACCTATGCTAATGACAATAAGATTTACAATGTAGCAACAACGCCTACCTCTACTGATGCGATTAGGATAGGTTGGGATAGTAATTATGGTGCATTGGCTGGTGAGCTAAATGACCTAATGATTTTTGAAAATAGGTTATCTACTACCGAAATGACACAAGTGGAAACCTATTTAGCTATTAAATATGGAACAACATTAGCCGACGGTAGCAAAGATTATCTAAATTCCTATGGTAATGTTGTATGGAGTGCTTCAACCAATGCGAGTTATAAATTCAATATTGCTGGTATAGCCTTAGATAATAATGGCGTTTTAAATCAAAAACAATCATGGAGTACTAATCCAGGAACACAAGTACTTATCAGTACTACAGGATTAGCCTCTACTAATGCAGGCAATAGTGTTTCTTTGGCAAATAATCAATATTTGGTTTGGGGTGATAATGGTCAAGCCAAAGCACCTTCGGTGCCAATAAGTAATGTGAGTGGTATAAATCTTCGTTTCGGTGCGGTTTGGAAAGTACAAAATACTGGTTCTGTAGGCACTGTACGTGTCGCTTGGCCTGGAACTAAGTATGATGCTATTAAGATCATTGTTAGTTCTGATCCGACTTTTGCCTCTGGCAATACTGCTACAGATATGACTCCTAATACCATCACTATTAATGGTCAAGTGTATAATTATGCTGATGTTACGCTGAGTGATGGTCAATACTTCACTTTTGGTGTTGATGCAAGTGTACCGGGTGGAATTGCTTCTTTGCCTGCGGTTTGGTACAAGTCTGAAAAGGTTGTTGGAAATACGTGGACAGATGCTTCGATAAATAGTATCAATTTATTAAGCAATGTGAATGGTTCCACTGGTCCTAAAGTGAATGCCGGAAACCAAGCACACAACTTTAATACTTGGACAAATAAATATTCTAATATAAATTACTTTAATGACGTTACCGGAACAAGTGAAGTATTCGGCGTTTGGAATGATGGTGGTGGTACTACTACGGCTTCTACAGACTATGCAGGTGGCTATTATTATATGCCATTAACCGTTTTTGGTGTGGCTAGAGATACCTTATCTAGTGGTGGTAGCGGATTAATTACCGGTATTGATAATGAATTAGCGAATGCCTCTGAACCAGCCTTTGGTATAAATGCAGGTGGTAAACAAAGTTTTTATAGATATGGGAATGGTGCTAATGTTAACGGCAGCAATGTTTCTATAAATGCAAGTGCTGTTTACTCTTGGCGCCCACCAGCTGGTGGCTCTTCTGCTTCTGGTACTGCTAATTTGCTAATGGGCTTAAATGGCGCTTATACCAATAATCTTATTAATAGAAAAAGTGGTGTTGCCGGTCCTTATGTGAAAATTGGCTATAATGCACACGCATATGGCGCATTCCCTGGTGACATTCAAGAGGTAATTTGGTTTAAAGATTCTTTGAATATGGCCGATATTGCTAAGGTAGAAACTTATTTAGCACTTAAATTTGGTACTACTTTGGCTCATGATTACGTAAATGCTCAAGGAAATACAGTTTATAGTTTAACAACGAATGCTGGTTATGTTTCTAACATTGCGGGCATCGGTCGTGAAAATGCTAATGGTAAATTATATCAAAAGCAAAGTAACTCTGTCAATGTTGGTGAGAAATTAGTCATTGGTTTGACTGGTTTGGCTAATACGAATGATGCCAATAACAGCACTTTAAATGATGGTGAATTTTTGATTTGGGGTGATAATGGTTTAGCAAAAAGCCCTTCTGTTGCCATTAATGGTAATAGCAATGTAAACTATCGTTTTTCTTCTGTATGGAAAGTGCAAAATACCAATAATGTTGGCACCGTTCGAGTAGCTTGGCCTTCTCAAGGAATGACTAATTTGCATTTAGTAAGAAGCGCAACCTCCGATTTTAGTGCAGGTAATGCTTTTAGTGATATGACCACTAATAATATCACCATAAATGGCATTGATTATAATTATGCAGATGTAAGCTTGGCTGATGGTAGCTATTTTACTTTTGCTGCTTTAGTAGCTAGCCCTGGTGGTGTTTCTGCTGACTTGAGAGTTTGGTTGCGTTCTGACATGGGATTTGCTCCTGAAAAATGGAATGATTTCTCCGGATTCTCTAATGATTATACACAAACTAATACCAGTCGTCAACCATTTATTGCGGGTAAGCTTTATAACTTTAATCCTGCTGCTGATTTTGGCACTACCGGAGCTGATGCCCGTTTTATGGCATTGCCAGTGAATAAGCCGTTTACTTCAGATAATAAGGATGCCACATTCTTTACTATGACTGTAAATAAGAGTGTTTCTGGATATGCTGATATTTTAGGATTTGGTAATACAACAACTGGGTCAGCATTGATTCAGGCTAACGAACCTGCTATTACTTCTTTGAATGATCAAATCGTTATGTATCCATACATTGCTTCTCCATTTACAAACCCAATTAAAACAGATAGCCTTTATCTTTCAGACATTGCCTTTGCTTTTAATGTAGATAGTATATTTTATGGTAGAAATGGAAAGTTGGGAGCAACTAACCAGAAAGTAACCAACGGAAATGCAAAGTTCTACTCAAGTGGTAGTATTTTAGGTGCTCAGGGAGAAGTAAGAAATGGCTTGATTCCTGAAGTTATTGCCTATGAAAGAAAATTGACAGAAGCTGAAAAGAAGCAAGTAAGAACTTATTTGGCTGTAAAGTATGGTTTGACTTTATCACATAATTATATAGCGAGCAATGGCACAACCATCGTTTGGGATAGAACCATCAATGTAGGTTATAATAGAGATATTGCAGGTATAGGTAAAGATAATGACGGCTCTTTAGATCAAAGGCAGTCAAAGTCTATTAATTCTGAAACAGAAGTACTAATTAGTACACAAGGATTAGCTAATTCTAATGCTGGTAATACCCAGTCATTGGCTAATACTCAATACCTTTTGACAGGCTGGAATGGTTTAAAAAAATCACCTAATGTGGCTATCTCAACTGTTACAGGGATTAATAGTCGATTTGAAGCGATTTGGAAGATTCAAAATACTGGTAATGTAGGTGCTGTTAAAGTAGGTTGGCCACGAGTATATACTAACATGAAATTGATAGTAGCTGACGACGCTGGATTTACTTCAAATGTTCAATCTTATGATATGAGCACTTTAGTAGAAGTAAATGGCACTCAATATTCTTATACAGACCAAGCTATCTTACCGGATGGAAAGTATTTTACCTTTGGTGCTTATGTAAATATACCTGGTGGTATTGAAATTTTGCCTGCGGTATGGTATAAGTCTGAAAATGTAATGGACATTACATGGCGTGATGCATCTATTAATGGTGTAGATTTAACAACTAATGTAAACGGTTCTACCGGTCCTAAGATTAATGATGGTAATCAGGCTCATAACTTTAATACTTGGACAAATAAGTATTCTAATGTAAATTATTTTAATGACGTTACCGGAACAAGCGAAGTATTCGGCGTTTGGAATGATGGCGGTGGTACTACCACGGCTTCTACTGACTATGCAGGTGGCTATTATTATATGCCATTAACTGTATTTGGCGTAGCAAGGGATACTTTAGCTGGTGGTGGTAGTGGATTAATAACCGGTATTGATAATGAACTGGCAAATGCTTCCGAACCTGGATTTGGTGTATATGGTGGCTTACAACGTTTTTATAGATTTGGAAATGGAGCCGGAGTAAGCGGAGCAACTGCACCTATTAATTTAAGTGCTGTCTATTCTTGGCGCCCACCAGCAGGTGGGTCTTCAACATCAGGAAATGGAAACATACAAATGGGTTTAAATGGCTCATATACAAATGGTTTAATGAATAGGAGAAGCAGTGTTGCTGGCCCTTATGTGAAGATAGGATATTCTGCTTCTGATTGGGGTACTTTCCCTGGAGATATTCAAGAGGTAATATGGTTTAAAGATAGCTTGAGTAATGCACAAGTGGCTAAAGTAGAAACTTATTTAGCTTTGAAATTTGGTACTACTTTGGCACATGATTATGTCGTAAATGTACCATCAGATACCTTGTATAACTTTACAACAAATGCCGGATATTTATCAAATATTGCTGGTATTGGTAAGGATTTGGATAATGGTGATATTGATCAGCGGCAAAGTAATTCTATTAATGTTGGTAATCAAGTACTTATTGGTACAACAGCTTTAGCTAATACTAATGATGATAATACGATTGGGTTAACCCAAGGGCAATATTTAGTATGGGGTGATAATGGTGAAGCGAAATCACCTTCTGTATATGCCGACAATTTAGGTCATGGGATAAATATGTTGTTTAAATCTGTTTGGAAAGTTCAAAATACGGGCTCCGTTGGAACAGTGCGTGTAGCTTGGCCAGCAGGGCTAAATAAGCTAACATTAATTCAAAGTACGGATAATATTTTTACCTCAGGCGATGTATTTACACCTATGTACGATAATTCGGTTGAAATTAATGGTGTTGTTTACAATTTTGCTGATGTAACGTTGAGCAATGGCCAGTATTTTACATTTGGGACTAAAATTGAGCACGCACCAGGTGGGGTTTTCAATGGTTTGAGCCACTGGTTTAGAGCAGATAAACAGACAAATACTACTACCGATGGAGAGGACGTTAATCAATGGATCGATTTTGCAAGTTTCATTCCTGCTAATCAGATCTCTACGGCCTTAATGCCATCTTATCACAAAGGAGCATTTAACTATCTGAATTTTAATCCAGGTGTTAATTTTACCGCAGTTAATCAGAAATTAGGTAATCTCAATATTCAAACCCTAACATCTCTTGATTATGATATTTTCTCTGCTACAAAGGAAGGAATGGCAGGAACCAGATATTTCAATATTGGGCGTGATAATACGACCTTTAACGGTACCAATTGGGATAATCCGGGTTTATATGCTAATGGTAATATAGGATTAAGAGATAATCAAGGTGGAAATCCGTACTTACCAAGTGCAACCCCTAATATGGCTGCTAATTCACCAAATGTTATGTATTATCATCTTGAGAATACGACTATGTACAAGGAATTAAATGCAGGAAATAGAAGTATTAATTTAAATCACGTACCTACAGGTCCAGTAACTGGTGGATTTATTTTTGGACAAAATTCTGGTATCGGCACAGGTGGTGATGACGGTGGTTTTACTGGAAATATAGGTGATTTGATTGTGTATGGTAATGGTAGTATCACTAAGGATGAGCGAAATAAAGTGAATACTTATTTAGCTGTAAAATATGGCGTTACACTTGTAGATACTGTAGATTATGTCAATTCTAATGGTGATATACTATTTTCTAAGATTAATGATAAAAATTTCTATCATAATGTTGCGGGGATAATGAGAGATGATATTTCTGCACTTTACCAAAAACAAAGTCGTAGCCAAATTACTAATAATGTTAATAATCAAGTAACTATTGGTTTAGATCAAATAGCTGAAATTAATACAGATAATGCTGGTGAGATTGTAGATTCTACCGCTTTAATTTGGGGCGATAATGATTTAAAACAAACACTCGCTCAAGCTCGTGTAAACTTTACATTTAACGGAAGTTCCAATAATGTTAGAATGACACGTGTATGGAAAGTTAGGAATACTGCTGTAGGCGAGCAAGTTCAAATCAAATTCCCTCAACCTTCTGTTGGTACATATACGATACCTGGCGAGACACCTAATGCAAAATATGTAATTGTTTTTGCTGATGACGAAGCAATTACACAAAATGTGAGCGTACAGGTGGTGATTGATAATGGAGGTGATTATTTTGCTTCCTATACTTTCCCAGAAGGTGTCAAGTATTTTACTTATGGTAAGATTGTGGACGATGCACCTATCGATTTAATTATAAATGTATCAACAACGACACCTATTCTTTGTGAAGGTGGTACTATCATGTTGAGTGTGACAACCAACGGTGCTACCAGTTATTCTTGGTCTGGTCCAGCTGGTTTTACTAGTAGTTTACAAAACCCTACCATTGCAAATGCAACACCGGCAATGAGTGGTACTTATATTGTTACTGCTTACGATGATAATAATAATTCTGGAATTGACAGTGTTTCCGTCCTAGTTAATCCAAATCCAGTAGCGACGGCGTCATCCAATTCGCCGGTATGTGCAGGAGGAACAATCAACTTGACCTCAAGTGGTGGCAGCAGTTATGCATGGTCAGGTCCAGGCGGATATACAAGTAATGTACAAAACCCAACGCGACCAAATGCGACAGTAGCGATGTCAGGCAGCTATAGTGTAACGGTAACAGATGTCAATGGCTGTACGAATACTGCGAGTGTAGTGGTAACGGTAAATGCGTTACCAGTAGCGACGGCGTCATCCAATTCGCCGGTATGTGCAGGAGGAACAATCAACT
>CAZCTQ010000043.1:20290-20533 GCA_964501555.1 uncultured Aureispira sp.
ATACAAGTAATGTACAAAACCCAACGCGACCAAATGCGACAGTAGCGATGTCAGGAAGCTATACGGTAACGGTAACAAATAGTAATGGCTGTACGAGTACTGCATCATCAAATGTAGTAATAAACTCTGTACCTACGGGGGTCACCATCAGCGTGACAGAAAATTCAGGAGTAGTACCAAATGATGGGATTATATATACAGGATCATCAGCTACGTTGACAGCGACAGGAGGCGGTACATATT
>CAZCTQ010000044.1:0-19707 GCA_964501555.1 uncultured Aureispira sp.
AAGTGGTTAATTATACAGGTGTTAATAGGAAGCTGGTTAAATCTACGCTGATGTCTTTTGATGTGATATTGACGACGTACCAGACTTTAATCATAGATCTTGATTTTTTTCAAAAGCAGCATTTTCATTATGTGATATTGGACGAAAGTCAGCAAATCCGAAACAAACAATCGAAAACATTCCAGACTGTCAATGCCTTAAACTGTGATAATCGTATATCTTTGAGTGGTACACCTATAGAAAACTCTCTAAGTGACTTATGGGCTCAGATGGAATTTATTAATCCGGATATTCTTGGTTCCTTTGCCTTCTTTAAAGCTAACTATATGATACCTATTGAAAAGGATATGGATGTAGCGAAAATTACAGAATTAAAATCATTGATAGCGCCTTATATCCTGCGCCGTACTAAGGGCGAAGTAGCCAAGGACTTACCTGATCTTATTGAAAACATTGCTTATGCTGAGATGTCGGACAGTCAGGCGACAATCTATGAAAAGGAGAAATCAGCCACCAGAAATTATCTTGCCGGTCTTGACAAGAACGATCATAGCTATAGGTTTAATGTCCTCGCAAGCATCATGAAGTTGCGTCAAATAGCAAATCATCCATTAATAGCTTATGAGGAATATACAGGTGAATCAGGAAAGTTTGATGAAATTACCAATCAGATTACCACGATTACTAAGGCAAAGTACAAAATACTGATATTCTCTTCTTTTATTAGCCATCTGGAATTGATTGAAAAGTGGTTGTTGGATGCTAAGATTGCTTTTGCAAAATTGACAGGAGGATCTAATCAACGTGAACGTGAACAAGCTGTAGCTCAATTTCAAGACAACCCTGATATAGCTGTTTTTCTCATTTCTATAAAAGCAGGAGGGACAGGCCTCAATCTTACGGCAGCGGATTACGTCTTTATCTTAGATCCATGGTGGAATCCCTTTATTGAGAAGCAAGCTTTGGCCCGTGCACATAGGATAGGGCGTATAAATAATGTCATGGTCACCCGTTTTATCACGAGCAATACCATAGAAGAGCGCATCATGCAATTACAGGCAAAAAAGAAAAACCTGTCTGATGAAATTATAGAGGTGGACGCTCTTCCTAATCTATCAGATAGTGAACTGGAATATTTACTGGATTAGTGTAGGTGTGCTTTATGCGATGCTACTCATGGCACTGTACGTATTCTACAATTTCTAAACCATATCCTATTAAGCCAATCCGTTTTTTTGTGGTATTTGAAATGAGATTAATCTTTGTTACGCCAAGCTCTTTTAGGATCTGGGCTCCTGTGCCAAAATCTCGTTGTTCTTCATGGGCTGGATGCTGTGCAGGATGCTGACTGCCGAGTTGTTTGAGTTTTTGAAGGATGGATTCGGTTTTTTCACCGTGACGCATCAACAAAAGAATACCTCGTTTTTCCTCTGCAATCATCTTTAATGAGCCGGTCAGTTGTCGGGCATAATCCTCAAAGAGCAAACCCAGAATGTCACCGGTTTCAGTATTGGAATGGACACGTACTAAAATCGGATCATCGCTATGCGTATTGCCCATAGTTAAAGCGAGATGGATGTCGCCAGTCGTTATTTGCCGAAAGGCCTTGACATTAAACTGGCCGTATTGTGTATCTAATTTAGTTTCTATTTCTTTGATTACCAATCTTTCTGTCTGCATTCTGTATGCGACGAGGTCTTTAATGGTAATGATTTTGATATCTAATTTTTTTGCTATAATCATTAGTTCAGGCAACCTTGCCATCGTGCCGTCCTCATTGAGTATCTCTACTAAGACTCCTGCAGGGTAACAACCTGCTAATCGAGCCAGATCGACGGCAGCTTCTGTATGACCTGTCCTACGTAGGACGCCGCCATCTTTAGCAATAAGTGGAAAGATATGGCCGGGACGTGCAAAGTCTTCTGACTTAGTATCAGGATGAATCAATGCTTTAATACCTGTCGATCTGTCATAAGCAGAGATGCCGGTAGTACAACCCTGGCCGATCAAATCGATAGAAACTGTAAATGCTGTATTATGCATAGCAGTATTAGATTTAACCATGAGCTCGAGATCGAGTTCTTTTGCTCGTTCTGCCAAGATGGGTGTGCATATCAGGCCACGACCGTATTTAGCCATGAAATTAATGAGCTCCGGCGTGATTTTTTCAGCTGCACAGATAAAATCCCCTTCGTTTTCGCGGTCTTCATCATCCACGACGATGACTAATTTTCCGTTTTGGATGTCTTCAATGGCTTCCTGTATGGTGTTTAGCTTGATTTCAGTTTCTGATATTAATTCTGTGGACATATCCTTTTTGTCTAAAATGATGGCAAAATTACGCAAAATCAATGAATTAATCCTAATTATTTATTATACTACCTAAATAGCGTCAATTAAATAGGTATAATTATTCAGATTAACTCTGGATTATCTGTTAATTCCCATATTGCAGTGAGACTGCTGGAGAATTGCCTAATACATGGCTGCTGCCTATCGCAGTCTTAATCTTGTAAGAATCGTCAATGTTGAGCATGGCGCCAAAATGCCAAGAAGATTGTAGTGTATTGAATCCTGTCATTAACGACAGTACTTTAATGGGGTTATAGCCCACGCCTATTTTAATTTCTAATCCTTTTTCTACTGTTTTATCCGCATCAGCGAGCATAAATAATTTTTTGGATGGCATATATTTGAGGCCTAATCTAAATCTAGTAGCAATCTTGTCTATATCGTTGATTTTAACGTGGACAGGACTAAATATATGGGCACCTAATGTGAGTTGTTCGCTGATGTGAGTAAGCATACCTACTTCAAAGGAAAAAACATTGCTGCTGCCGACCTGATCAATATTATATCTCAACATGTCGAGTTGGCCACCAAGGGATATATTTTTTGCTAATTTTCTGCCGTATGATAGTCCAATCTTTTGCTCATTATATGCGCTAAATCCAAAATTGGAAGCCATAATGCCGAAAGTACCCGATTTGAAGGTTTTAATAGCTGCTAATGATATTTGTGTCAATTCTTCTAAGTTATATCGACGCTCGACGCTCAAATCAAAAGCCATATTACGTACACCTGTAATTCCAGCCTGATTGAGATAGATGGATTCAGTACCCGAAAGTGCAGCTCCAGCTCTTGCAAAGCCAAGAAAATTAGCACCGCCTGCAGACGAAAACCCTGTTTGTGCCTTTAAAAATAGTAAGAGGCAACAGCATAAGATTCCAGTAATAAGTGCTTTTAACTTCACGAGTTTGATTAATTAAGGTCTAAAAGTACAAACAACCATTGATCTAAACAAATTTTATTCAAATGTTTGTCAGAATTCAATAAAAATAATAGGATTGGTATTGTTAGCTGCTGCTGTTTTTATTACCCTCTATTAAGTGCTAATTGCGCCTCTTAGCCCAATTTCTATAACCCTCATGTTTTGGATTTTTTGGCCGTCTATTTCAAATTTTATCATCGTCCTAAACTGATGAAATCCATGTATGCCATAAGCACCGGGATTGATATGAAGCAGATTATTGGTTTTGTCGGGAACAACCTTGCATATATGTGAGTGACCACAGATGTAGATATTTGGTTTTTCCTCTTTGATAAGTTGGTGTACTCTTGCAGTATATTTTCCGGGATATCCTCCGATGTGTGTCATCAGTATTTTCAAGCCTTCACAGGCGAATATCTGATTTAAAGGGAAAATATCCCGGATACTTGCGTCGTCTATATTACCGTAAACAGCTCTGAAAATGGCTAATTTTTGATAGGGTATGATTGAATCCAACGTCCCAATATCACCGGCATGCCAGATTTCATCTACATCCTGTAGGTTTTTGGTAATGTCATCACCAAAATATCCATGATTGTCAGAAAGGACAGCTATGTGCTTCACTATAAGCTGTGTTGAACTAAAAATTACAGATGTATCACTTCACCATACGCTGCTGCGGTCGCTTCCATTATGGCTTCGCTCATAGTAGGATGCGGATGCACGGCTTTCAGGATTTCGTGGCCTGTGCTTTCAAGTTTTTTAGCGAGTACTAATTCTGCTATCATCTCAGTAACATTGGCACCGATCATGTGCGCCCCTAAGAGCTCACCATATTTTGCATCATAAATCACCTTTACAAAGCCTTCCTTACTACCGGAGGCACTTGCCTTACCGGATGCCGAAAATGGAAATTTACCTATCTTGAGCTCATAGCCAGCTTCTTTGGCCTGAGCTTCTGTCATACCTACGGATGATACTTCCGGCCATGAATACGTACAGCCGGGGATATTGCCATAGTCCATAGGTTCGGGATTGAGGCCTGCGATTTTCTCTACACAGATGATACCTTCCGCACTCGCTACGTGTGCCAGTGCTTGTGTAGGGATAACATCGCCGATTGCATAGATACCTGCAACGTTAGTCCTGTAAAACTCATCTACGGTGATCGTGCCTCGATAGGTTTCAATACCTAAGGTTTCCAAGCCTATATCTTCTATATTGGCAGTAACTCCGGCTGCCGATAGCACTACATCACATTCGATGACTTTGATGCTTTCATCTTTTCGGCTTTTGACGGTTACTTTACAGCCTTCACCGGATATATCCACGTGCTCGACAGATGAATTTGCCATGATATTCATGCCGTCTTTTTTGTATATTTTAGTCAGTTCTTTTGATACTTCTGCATCTTCCCGTGGGAGGAGGCCTTGTTCCATAAACTCAATGATGGTCACTTCTGTACCTAAAGAATTATAAACATAGGCAAATTCGACGCCGATCGCTCCAGCTCCTACTACGACCATCTTCTTAGGTTGGGTAGCGAGGCTCATAGCTTCACGGTAACCAATGATTTTTTTACCGTCTATTTTTAGATTAGGCAATTCTTTAGCACGGCCGCCTGTAGCAATGATGATATTTGTTGCGCTGTACTCAGCTTTGCTTCCATCGGGTGCTGTTACGACTACTTTTTTGCCCTGAACTAAGCGTCCGTAACCTTCTATGACGGTTATTTTATTTTTTTTCATCAGGAAAGTTACACCTTTGGACATGCCACCTGCTACATCACGGCTTCTTTTGATGATTTTGTCAAAATGGGATTCAGCGCCGTTTACAGTTATCCCGTATTCTTCAGCCTTGTTTATATAATTGAATACTTGTGCACTCTTAATCAGGGCTTTAGTTGGGATGCAGCCCCAATTTAAACAAATGCCACCCAGGTTTTCCTTTTCAATGACAGCCACATTTAGGCCCAATTGTGCCGCTCTGATAGCAGCCACATAACCACCAGGTCCGCTTCCTAATACGATTAAGTCGAAATTCATATCTTGATTAATTACTTTTTTTAAATTGATGCACAAAGGTAAGGAATCTTATTATTTTTTTGGTATCTCTCATTGGCTAATTTATGTTGATTGTAAATCCCTGATTGTTTTGGAATAATAATGGAAGACAAAATGCTAAAATCAAAGCAAGTTTATAAATTTTATATGAGATAAAGCTCTATAAGAGAATACATCTGAAAAAGTGTAACTTGCTCTACAAATTTTCAATACTCTTAAGGTCGCTTCTAAAAAAGTGAGATGGTTTCGGCTACTTCATCTATATGCATCATGAGCGGGCCGGGTTTTATTCCTGATCTGGCGAAAAATCCAGTCTCTATCGAGCCGCGTTAACATAGGCTACTTTTAAATTGTCTCCCACGCAATTTTTTAAACAACTGCTCTCATTAAAGTATCATTCCGCTCTTCTTAGCGTTTTCTATGGCTTCAAATAGCCTATCTAAATCACTTTGTGTATTAAATCCATTAAAAGAATATCGGATATGGAATACACCATTATGAGGCATCACGGGTATTTCGATTTTATAATCATTGACAAAAGTATGGTATAATAGATCTGGATCATTGGTACGTATGGGTACGCTGATCATCTGCCCCATAAAGGTATCACTAAGTGGTGCTAGCAGGTGGCTGTCGAGTAAATTAGCAAAGGTGGTAGCATTGTCATGGGCTATTTTACGGCTTTGTAACGCTATTTTATCCCAGTTGTATGTTTTTCTAAATTGTATCGCTGCCGGGATGCATAGCCGTGCAGCATAGTCCATCGTGCCGCTCATTTCATGCCAGTCAAGATAAAGTGAGTGTGAAGGTTTGACTGCTTTATATCCCCAACTTACTATTAAGGGAAAGATATTAGGCTGTAATTCCTTTTTTACGTACATAAAGGAAGAGCCTTTTGGTGTCATCATCCACTTATGGCAAGCACCTGTATAATAATCAGGATCGAGCTTGCGTATGTTTAAATCAATGTGTCCAGGTACATGTGCACCATCTACAAAGACCGGAATACTCAAGGATTTGGCTTTTTGAATGATCTTATCGGCTGGAAAAATTAGCGCAGTCGCACTAGTGATGTGGCTAAAAAATATGAGTTTAGTCCTCTTGGTTACCCCAGAAAAAAGTTCTTCTATAAACTTATCTTCGGTGGTAAGTGGTAGCGTGATCGGTTGCTGGATATATTTCGCTCCTGTTGTCTCACATACATAATCCCAAGCGCGATTACAAGCTCCATATTCAAGATTGGTGGTGAGAATCTCGTCACCGGGTTTTAATTTCAGACTTTTCGCTATTGTATTGACCGCATAGGATGGATTAGTGACCATGACGATATCATCGGGATCACATTGTATAAACTCGCCGAGTGCTACTCTGGATGCCTTTAAATAAGCAGTTGTTTTTACGGTGATAAATTGAACCGGATCAGCTTCCAGCGCTTGTTGGAATTCTTGATATTGTCTAAATACAATCTTTGGTGTGGCTCCAAAAGATCCAAAATTTAAAAAAGTTATTTCCGGATTGAGCATGAATAAAGCGCTGATATCTTGAATAGGAGACATGATGATTTGAATGATTTAGGCTACAAAAGTACAGAACATCAAGCGAATTTTTATCATTACTGAAATTTAAATTTTCACTAAAATCAAATAAATATTCATTATAAATAAATAAAATATATAGTTTTGCGCTTTTTTACGGAGGAGTTGATCTAAAGTTTTGAAAAGCTCCTAAACCTCTCAGCACGAACAAAAGAAAGTTGTATGGCTAAAAATTTATTGATAGTTGAGTCTCCAGCCAAAGCAAAAACCATTGAAAAAATCTTAGGTAAAGATTTTATGGTTAAATCCAGTTTTGGACATATCAGAGATCTCGACAAAGGAAATAACGGTATTGATATAGAGAACAATTTCGAGCCAAAATATATAGTTTCGCCCGATAAATATAAGGTAGTAAAAGAATTAAAGGAAAACGTGGCTAAAGCTACTGAAGTGTGGCTCGCAACGGACGACGACCGCGAGGGTGAAGCCATCTCATGGCATTTGTGTGAAGAATTAAAACTCGACGTTCGTACTACTAAAAGAATCGTCTTTTCTGAAATTACTAAACCTGCGATACAAAAAGCTGTAGCTTCACCACGCACGGTAGATGTTAACTTAGTAAATGCACAGCAGGCTAGAAGGATACTCGACAGAATTGTGGGTTATGAGCTGTCAGAAGTACTATGGCGTAAGGTGAAAAATAAACTTTCGGCCGGTAGGGTACAGTCTGTAGCTGTAAAGTTGATCGTGGACAGAGAGCGAGAAATTCAAAATTTCGAAACACAGTCTTATTTTAAACTGACAGCCATTTTTGATGTAGTCGGTAGTCGTGGTGATAAGGTAGAGCTTAAAGCTGAATATCCAACACGCCTTAAAGATGAAAAGGAGGCCTTAGCGTTTTTAGAGAAATGTAATGGCGCTTCATTTACAGTGGATTCCATCGAAAAAAAACCTGTAAAACGTTCTCCTTCCCAGCCATTTATTACATCTACTTTGCAGCAGGAAGCTTCCAGGAAGCTCGGTTTTTCTGTTAATAGGACCATGTCCACAGCACAAAAACTGTATGAAAGTGGTTTGATTACCTACATGAGGACGGATTCGCCTGCATTAAGTGAGGTTGCTACAGCAGCTATAGCCAATGAAATAGCAGCCAGCTATGGCCAAAAATACGTTAAAACACGTAAGTTTAAAGCAAAATCAGCCGGAGCCCAGGAAGCACACGAAGGTATAAGACCTACGGATATCACTAATAAGGGTATCATCGCTGACAAGGATATGACCAGATTGTACGATCTGATCTGGAAGCGTACGATAGCTTCGCAAATGGCTGATGCCGAGATAGAAAGAACAGTAGTTAAGATAAATATATCAACACAACCCGGAAAACATTTAGAAGCAGTAGGTGAGGTGCTGGTATTTGATGGATTCCTTAAAGTCTATATCGAATCTACAGATGACGAAGATGACGAAGATGTAAAAGGTATGTTGCCACCATTAAAAAATGGTCAATTATTGCACCTTAATCACATGTCAGCAACAGAAAGTTATACTAAAGCACCCGCAAGATATACGGAAGCAAGCTTGGTAAAGAAATTGGAGGAACTCGGTATCGGCCGACCTTCTACCTATGCGCCTACGATTTCTAAGATTATGGAAGAGGATCGCGGCTATGTTACTAGAGAAAGCCGACCAGGTGTAGAACGCACTCTGCATATATTAGAACTTAAATCAGGCGCCATTGCTCATAAACAGAAAAAGGAAATAACCGGTGCTACTAAAAATATGTTATATCCATCAGATATAGGCATGGTCGTATCTGACTTTTTGACTGAGCATTTTGCTAAAATCATGGATTATGGCTTTACAGCAAATGTCGAAAACCAACTAGATAAAATAGCCGATGACGGCCTGGATTGGAAAGGTATGTTAAAAGATTTTTATGGTCCTTTCCATACAAAAGTAGCTGATACATTGGAAAATGCAGAAAGAGCTAAAGGTAAGCGTATATTAGGTAAAGATAAAGAAACAGGATTGTCTATCATAGCGCAAATGACTAGATTCGGGCCCGTAATCCAACTAGGTGATAAGGAAGAATTAAATGATGACGAAAAACCTAAATTTGCTAACTTACTACCAGGCCAATCTATAGAAACGATCAGCATGGAGGAAGCATTAGGCTTATTTAAATTTCCTCGTACCCTTGGTACTTATAAAGATGAACCTATTTTACTAAATACAGGTAGATTTGGCCCGTATGTAAAAGTACAAGAAACTTATGTCAATTTACCTAAATCTGTTGATTTGATGTCTGTGACGCTACAAGACGTTATTCCGCTGATTGAAGCAAAATTTAACGAACTTGCCCCATTTGGATTTTATCAGGAAAAGCCTATTACTAAAGGAAAAGGCAGATTTGGTCCATTTGTCAAGTGGAATGATTTATTTGTAAATATTCCCGTAAGGTATAATATAGATACTATAACAAGGGATCAGGCTGTAGAACTTATCGAAGCTAAAATAGATAAGGAAGCCAACAGATATATCCAGCATTGGCCAGATGAAAATATATCAGTAGAAAATGGAAGATGGGGACCATACATTAAATTTGGTAAAAATAATATTAAAATTCCTAAAGTCGATGGTAAAGCACCCGATGCAGAAATATTAAAAACCATTAGCCTTGATACAGTCAAATCTTGGATTAAAAATGAAATACCGGGCGCTTTTGAAAATATAGCCAAGAATACAACAAAAAAAACAGCATCAAAAACTAAAAAGAAATAGTAGGTTGATGGAGTCCTTGTATGGCTATAATTTTTTTAATATTGTTTTAACTAACAATAATTTAAAAAAGTATGTTGTTTTATATATCGCATGATATTGATACGTGTTAAAATTGACCATAAATATAATTGAAATAAAATGAAAACATTGAAATCTGTACTTTATATAGCTATCGTCCTTTTAGCTTCTGTACGCATATCCTTTGCTCAAGGCATTGAAGAAGAGATTGGTTTTGTATATGTCAAAGCTGAATACTTGTTTAGTACAAATAGATACGAAGATGCTATTGGCGAATTTACTAAAGTGATTAATCAAAATCCCAAATATAAAGACGCTCTCATGTATCGTGGTATCTCTGAGTTTATGACTGGTAAGACCGAAGCGGCTCATAGAGATGCGATCAAAAGTATAGAGCTTAATGGTATCCAGGCCGGTTCTGCATCCTTATTAGGACGTACTTTTGCCTCAATGAAGGATTATGAAGCAGCTATTAACAGTATGACTGCCGCAATAGCTCTGGACAATAAAAATAGTGATATGTATATGTGGAGAGCAGGTTGGTTAGAGCAAGCTGGTCGGTTGACACAGGCTTGTCAGGATTATAGCGCGGCTTTGGCCAATGGCAATCAAGAGGCAGGCTCAAAAGTTAAATCACTTTGTGGCGGCGTATCTTCTAATCCAGTAAAAACAACCCCTACAGTACCTGCAAATCAGCAACCTGAAGTGAATCCGAAGGAGGTAGGAGACAACGAAGTTTTGTCAGATGGTCAAAGAGAAGGTGGTGATGATAATACGGTAAAAAATACCGAAACTGAGCCAACAGCGCCTATCGCTAATGTCCCTTCAGAAGACAATACCGTAAATAAATTTGATATTGATAGTGATTTAAGTATTGAGATCTCTGGTCAGGAATTGGGACACAGGAAGATTGAAGAAATACCGAGTATCATCATTTTAGCAGATGAAAATGGTAAGGTTACTATCAATATTTGTGTAAATAAGGATGGTGTCGTTACTAAGGCAGAGTATAATGCCGGAAAATCAACCGTGTCGATTCGTAGCTTAGTATCTCTAGCTATCCAGAAGGCCAAACAGTTTGAGTTTGAAAAAGGCAAGTATGACTCTCAATGTGGAACAATGGTCTTTAATATTAAGGGCAATTAGCCAAAATAAGGCACCGAGTCTATAATACTGTCGGATAAGGACTAATATCGTTATAATAACATTAACTGACACGACAAAAAGTGATTTAGCCAAACTAATCAACACATTTTGACTAACTTTGCAACGTGGACAAATTGACTAAAGAGCAAAGACGAAAAAATATGCAAGCCGTGAAATCTCACGGCTCAAAAATCGAACTTGCCCTTTTAAAAGAACTATGGAAACGAGGATACCGATACCGAAAAAATGACAAGACAGTTTTTGGAAAGCCTGACTTGACTTTTAAGAACATCAAACTTGCAATTTTTGTTGACAGCGAATTTTGGCACGGCAAAAATTGGACAGAAAGAAAGCACGACCACAAAAGCAATCAAGAGTTTTGGCATACGAAAATTGAACGAAATATCAGCAGGGACAAGGAAGTAAACGAACACTTGACGAAAAATGGTTGGAACGTTTTACGGTTTTGGGGCAACCAAGTGACAAAAAATATGTTACTTTGTTTATCAGAAATTGAACAAGAAATACAAGCAAGAAAAGATGAAATTAAAAGAAAAAATTAGTATTGACGAGTTTGATGGCAAACGTTTTAAAATTAGGTTGGTTGAGCCAAACTCAAGCAACCATAAAAAGGCTGTTATTACTCATTTCTTGCATAACATTGGTAATGGTGTTTCAAAGCATTACAAAAAAGATGCAGATAAAGCAATTAAAGAATATGTGCTGTATAAAAATGAAGAAGAAAATGTAAGCATAGTTGCGGAAGATGCTTTGCAACAATTACTTTTTGAAGTTGAAAACGTTCCGTTTCCAACACCTGAAAATTATTCTTTCAAATTCATTGACCTATTTGCAGGGATTGGCGGTTTTCGTGTTGCAATGCAAAACTTAGGCGGTAAATGTGTTTTTACAAGTGAGTGGGACAAGGAAGCACAAAAAACATACAGAGCAAATTTTGGTGAAGTTCCATTTGGCGACATCACGAAGGAACGAAAAAAAAAATTATTATAGACAATATTAATGTTCTGGACCTTCCCTTCGGTCGGGCTTCCCATTCCAATCTATTTGTTCGTTCCTCTCAAAATGGATTTCCACTTCAATCCCTAACGCAAACAGCCGTATAATGAAAAGTAACAATTGGACAAAAGAAGAAACAATCGTTGCATTTAATGTATATTGCAAAATTCCATTTAAAAATAGTAGTAAAACAAATCCTACTGTAATCAAGTATGCAAATATCATTGGGCGTTCATCTTCCGCTTTGAATATGAAAATTGGAAATTTTGGACGACTTGACCCTGAATTAAAAAAACAAGGTATTACAGGTTTAGTAAATGGAAGTAAGTTAGAAGAAATTGTTTGGAATGAATTTAATGGAAATTGGGAAAAGCTTGCTTTTGAAAGCGAAATGTTAATTGCAAAATTTCAAAACAAGAAAATAGAAGAAACACAAGAATTTGATTTGAAAGAATTGCCCGAAGGAAAGGAAAAAGAAACAATCATCAGGACAAGAGTAAATCAAAATTTTTTTAGAAGTACAATTTTATCATCGTATAATTTAAAATGTTGTATCACAGGGCTATCAATCCCTGATTTTTTAGTTGCAAGTCATATCAAACCTTGGTCAAAAGATAAAGAAAATAGAATAAATCCACATAATGGAATTTGCTTAAATTCAATTCACGATAAAGCATTTGACAAAGGTTTTATTACGATTACATCTGATTACAGAATTTTGCTTTCAAAGTTTTTTAATGATCACGCAAACGAGCAAGCAGTAAATGATTTTTTCAAAAAATACGAAAATCAAAAAATCAACTTACCCGATAGATTTCTGCCGTCCAAAGACTTTTTAGAATATCATCATCAAGAAATATTTATCAAATGAATACCATAAGAGCTATAAATACAGATTATTTGCGTCCATCAAGAACAATAGAAACGCTTTTAGTTTCAAGTTCTAATTCAGAAAAAGTATTCTTTGTTTACAACTACGAGGGATATTCTTTCAGATTGTTTAATTCTCATTTAAGTTTAATTAACTTCTTTAAATATAATGAAAGCGAAAGTGATTATCATTTTGACACAGAAACAGAATTAGATTTGTTTTTATCAAATATTGATTTGTGAATTTAAAGGAGAATGGAGTGAGATTTACACGCTTCTAAAAGTAATTTCGGATAAACAACTTTTTGCAGGTGGCAGCAACTTAAACAAAATTGAAAATCTGATTTTCCCGATTATTAAAGTGCTTCGTGATGAGAGCAATGGAACGTTCGAATTTAGTTACAGTAAAGATTTGGTTATCGTAAAAAACAACGAAGAAGAAATCCGAATTGGAGTAAACGAATTTCAAAAACAAGCACATTTTTTACTTACAAAACTCCTTGAAAAAACGAGTGCAACATTTTCAATTCCTGAAATTGAAAAATTTATCAATTCGTTTAACAGCCATTCGTTAAAAGCAAAATCAACTATAAAAAGTGATATTCACATTGTCATTCACGACCAACGAACAGGCACAAATCCAGAACTTGGTTTCAGTATCAAATCGCAACTTGGTGGTGCTTCTACTTTACTCAACGCAGGGAAAACGACGAACTTTATTTATAGAGTAAATAAGTTGAATTTGTCAGCAAATCAAATTTCAGAAATCAACGACATTGATACACCAAGCAAAATCAAAGACCGAATTGAAGAAATACAAAAACTAAAAGGAAAATTCCAATTTGAAAATCCAGAAAGTTCTATTTTTGAAAATAATCTTGTTTTAATTGATAGTGCTTTACCAAAAATCATTTCAGAAATTTTGTTTTTGTTTTTCACATCAAGTCATTCAAAAACGGTGGACTTGGTAAATGAAATTTCTAAGAAAAATCCACTTAACTACAATTTAGAAAACAATCACCCGTTTTATTCATACAAAATCAAACGTTTTTTGACGGACATCGCATTAGGAATGATGCCATCAAAAGTTTGGACTGGAGAACTTGATGCAACAGGTGGCTATTTAGTCGTAAAAGATGACGGAGAAATCTTGTGTTACCACATCTACAACAGAAACGAATTTGAAGATTATTTATTCTCTAACACCAAACTTGAAACAGCAAGTAGCACACGACATAAATTTGGAACAGTTTACGAACAAGACGGACAGCTTTATTTCAAACTAAACTTACAAATACGATTTTTATAGACGAGAAGAAATCTCTATATGCCCATCAGACAGTTTGACAAAATGGATCAATAAAATCCCGTCTAGTTTGCGTTTCGTTGTAATCTGCTTTTTTATAAACCTCTTTTTGTTCGTCAAACCGTTGAACTAATGATTTTATTTTTTCAAATGATTCTTGTTTTTTCATTTCTACTTCTATTTACGATGGCGAAAGTTTTAGGGTCGTATTGTCCGAATTTTCTATTTAGCATGGTTATCCGATAGCCTTGCCACTAAAGGACAAATATACACAACTATTTTAATCTTTGCAAAAAATCATGCACCTTACTTTTTAAAATTGTAGTATGATAAGATGATATTCTTGTAGTAAAAGCCCTGTGCTCTTTACCATCCTGTGAAGGCTTCGTTAAAAATATTTTCTAAGATTTGGTCGAAAATGTCTTTGATGAGACCATCCTGAATGCTAATAAAATCTTGATCACTACCAAAAGTACGGAAGAAGGAAAATTGTTTGTTTTTCCAGTTTTTACTCTCGTCTTTATTATTAGTAAAATCTACAGCAATGACGATTTCAAGTTTATTAAGCGCTACGGTATTACCAGCTTGTGGTGCTTCAGGCGTTAATGAAAATCTGCTGATGGTGCCTGTAAACTCTAAGTCGGGTTTTTGTTCATTATAGACGAGCCTAGATTCGTTTCTGATCTTAGTACGTAGAGCCTCAGCAAATCTTTGGCTGATATCACCTGGTGCAGCTATGGCATTGTTTTGAAAGTTATCTACAAAAAATGTCTGTACATCAGTAGGAATGGTAATTCCCTTAAAACTGTAGCAGCCTGTACCTGTCAAACATATTAATAATGATAAAAAAAATACTTTTTTCAAAAATAGAATAATTAAAAATTTGCATAAAGTTACAATGATTAATTTTGTTTTATATCAAATTATATTATAAAAATAAAAATTTAACAATGAGTATAGGCCAACATTAATAAATAGTGTTAGCTTTGTGACTCAAAAATAAATAACCATTAATCATCAATTCGTTAAAGAGGTGGAAAATATTAAGATAGATAAGTCTTTAATTAAGAATTTCAACAAGTTTACACAGACTAATTCCGTAAAAGCAACAATTCAGATACTCAATACATTTTTACCATTTATTGGTATTTGGATCTTGATGTATATTTCATTAGATTATAGCTATTGGTTGACGCTGCTTTTAGGGATTATCAATAGTTTCTTTTTAGTTCGCATTTTTATCATACAGCATGATTGCGGGCATAGGACATTTTTAAATAATAATTTTGCAAGAAATGCAGTAGGCTATGTATGTAGCTTATTTAGTACGATTCCATACCATTATTGGGCAAAGTCTCATCATATTCACCACAGCCATAATGGCCAGTTAGATCTGCGTGATATAGGTGATATCAATACGTTGACAGTCAAGGAATTTAAAGAATCAAGCAAATTACAAAGATTTGGCTACAGGGTTTACCGTTCATTTCCTGTGATGTTTGTTCTTGGACCTGTATATTATGTGTTGATTCATAATAGACTACCCATGATAAAAATGGAAATATTCAAGAATGAAAAGTGGCGACTTCTACTTAATAATGTTGTATTGATAGGTATATTTTTAGCATTAGGTTACTGGTTAGGATGGTATAAGTTTTTGATGACCCACATGACCATTATTGTGTTGTTTTCTATCATAGCTATTTGGTTTTTTTATGTACAGCATCAGCATGAGGAGGCTTATAAGCAATGGAAGGATAAATGGGATTACTTGACAGCAGCGATCAGAGGCAGTACCTATTACAAGCTGCCAGTCGTATTTAACTGGCTTACCGGCAACATAGGAATACACCATATCCACCATCTAAATCCTGCTATACCAAATTATAATCTCCAGCAGGCACTTGCCGAAAATCAGTGGATTAATCAATACACGACAATCCTTACTTTTTGGAAGAGTCTCAAACTTGCGTCTAATAAATTGTGGGACGAAGCTTCACAGCGAATGATTACATTTAAGGAGTACTATGAGTTAGAGGCTATAGGCGCTATTTGATGATTTTGTTCATTTCGATTAGATAAGTTTATGTTTTGGAATAGGTAAAAATGTAAATTTACTTTTTGAAATATTTCCGACTTTTATTTTGTTGTAAAATAATTAACAAAATATATTTTATCTGAATACTATGTTTATGGTGGCTTTAGTATTTTTTGTCGTACCTTTGCGCCCTTAAATTTATTAAGTTGCAAACATTTAAAGAACTGGGATTAGATGAAGACATCATTAAGGCCCTGGATGACATAGGATTTTCGCATCCTACAGAGATACAATCAAAAGCTATCCCTACATTAATAGAAAAAAAACCTGATTTTATAGGCCTTGCGCAGACGGGTACAGGTAAGACTGCTGCTTTTGGCTTGCCATTGATTCAGTTTTTTGACTCTAAAGTCGATAAGTTATTTGCGCTGATTCTGGCACCTACACGAGAGTTGGCTCAGCAAATTGCTAAAGAATTTGAAAATTTTAGTAAATACAAAAAGGGTCTGAAGGTGCAAGTGGTATATGGTGGCACGGCTATTACTACGCAAATAAGGGATTTGAAGAATAAAAAACCTCATATTTTAGTTGCGACCCCAGGCCGCCTTCAGGATTTGATAGAAAGAAAAGCTGTCAAACTGGATCAGTTAGATTATTTGGTATTAGATGAAGCCGACGAAATGCTCAATATGGGCTTTCAGGAAGATATCGATAATATCCTTAAATATACGCCTGAGGAAAAAGTATTATGGTTGTTTTCGGCTACCATGCCTAAGGAAATCAGAGAGATCGTAGGTACTTACATGGAAAAGCCATTTGAAGTTAAGGTACATTCCGAAACCAAAACCAATGAAAACATAGAGCATACCTACATTTATGTAAACAAGTCCGATAAAGAGGCTGCCTTAAAAAGAGTGCTGGATTATCTTACGGATTTTTACGGTGTGATCTTTTGCAAAACCAAGATGGATACCCAAGAATTGGCAGAATACCTGGAGAGGGAAGGATATCGTGCAGAACCATTACATGGTGATATGTCTCAGGCTCAAAGAGATGCCGTGATGGCAAAATTTAGAAGTAAGACAACCCCGATTTTAGTTGCAACAGATGTAGCTGCCAGAGGTATCGATGTGGACTCTCTGACGCACGTAGTCCATTATTCATTGCCCGAAAATCCGGAATACTATACGCATAGAAGCGGACGTACAGCGCGAGCAGGAAAGAAGGGGACATCTTTAGCGATTGTCACACCACAGGATCAGCGTAGAATTCGCTTTTTTGAGCGTATGTTGGATATAGAGATTAAGCATGTAAAAGTACCACTGCAATCTCAGATGTACAATAAAAAGATCGAAAAATGGTCTGAAAAGGTTATGAACACCGAAACAGTTTTACTGAGCGAAGATATCAGAAATAAAGCTCATGAATTGTTTGCAAATATGACTAAGGATGAGTTGTTAGATAAAATGCTTGTACTAGAATTTAATCGTCTGTACAAAAAGGTTGAAAAGGATGATTTGAATGTCTCTACTAAAGAGGTACAAGGTGATGGAAAACGGTCTTCACGTGACAGTAGAAGCAACAGGAATGATAGGCCGGAATCTAAATCACCTCGCAAAAGACATCAAAATAGTAATATGGATACGTATTTTATCAATATAGGAAAAATTGATAATATTCATCCAGGTGTACTCATTGATATTATTTCAGGATTTGCCGGTATGTCAAAAAAACATGTTGGTGATATTGATATTCAAAAGCGACATTGCCTTGTAGAAGTAGATAAAAAATATGCTCGTCAAATGACGAGTGACCGTATTTTAAAATATCGTGGACGTAAAATCACCATTAAAAAAGAAGAATTCAAATATTAATTAAGCGCAATTTTATGCAATCAATAAGAAATATAGCCATCATAGCACACGTTGACCACGGTAAAACGACCCTAGTAGATAAGATTATTCATGAGTGTAAAGTGTTAGATGAGCGTAAGGAAACTACTGATTTAATCCTCGACAATAATGACCTCGAACGAGAAAGAGGGATTACCATTCTTTCAAAAAACGTATCAGTAACGTATAATGGTGTTAAAATTAATATCATAGATACTCCTGGTCACTCCGATTTTGGTGGGGAAGTAGAGCGTGTACTCAATCTTGCTGATGGTGTTTTATTGTTGGTAGATGCCTTTGAAGGTGCAATGCCTCAGACAAGATTTGTTTTGAATAAGGCTATTGAATTGGGCTTAAAGCCAATACTAGTAATTAATAAGGTAGATAAAGAAAATTGTCGTCCTTTAGAAGTACAAAGTGATGTTTTTGACCTGATGTTTAATCTGGGAGCCACAGAAGATCAGTTGGATTTTGTAACGATGTTTGGGTCTGGTCGGAATGGCTGGATGAGCCATTCACATGAGACGCGCACTAAAGATTTGCAACCCTTGCTACAAACTGTTATTGACGTAATTCCAGAAGCGCCCTATAAGGAAGGTCCATTACAAATGGGTATTACTACATTGGATTATAATGTTTTCCAAGGTAGAATAGCTATCGGACGTGTTTATCGTGGTGATATAGAAGAAGGTAAAGACTATTTTGTATGTAAAAAGGACGGCTCGATGAAAAAATCGAGAGTAAAGGAATTATACGTCTTTGAAGGCCTCGGTCGTACCAAGGTTACTAAAGTACGAAGTGGTGATTTGTGTGCTGTAGTAGGAATTGATGATTTTGAAATAGGAGATTCTATTGTGGATATGGAACATCCGGAAGCACTCCCACGTGTAGAAGTTGATGAACCTACTATGAGCATGTTATTTACAATTAATACTTCACCATTCTTCGGGAAAGAAGGAAAATTTGTTACTTCACGACACCTGCGGGATCGCCTTTATAAAGAATTAGAAAAAAACCTGGCTTTGCGCGTCGAAAGCACTGACACTGAAGACAAATTTAATGTATTTGGTCGTGGTGTTTTGCATTTGAGCGTCTTAATTGAAACGATGCGTAGAGAAGGTTATGAATTACAGGTGGGGAAACCTCAGGTATTAATCAAGGAAATAGACGGTGTGAAATGTGAACCTATAGAAATCCTCGTTGTAGATGTACCAGAGACTTCCGCTGGTAAGGTAATAGAACAAATTACGCAGCGTAAGGGACAGCTAAAAGTCATGGAACCTAAAGGCGATATTCAACATCTTGAATTTGAAATTCCTTCTCGTGGAATCATAGGACTACGTAGCAATATCCTTACGGCTACTGCCGGTGAAGCTGTGATAACACACCGTTTTTATCAGTACGAACCATACAAAGGTGATATTCCGGGCAGGATAAAAGGATCACTTGTTTCTATGGAGCAAGGTCAGGCTCTGGCTTATGCAATAGATAGACTTCAGGATAGAGGAAGGTTTTTTATTGACCCAGGCGAACAAGTTTATGTAGGTCAGGTAATCGGCGAACATACCCGTGATAATGATTTGGAAGTCAATGTCATCAAAGGTAAAAAATTAACCAATATGCGTGCTTCTGGTTCTGATGAAAACGTAAAAATAGCTCCTAAAATTTTGTTTTCTTTAGAGGAAGCAATGGAATATATCAGGGATGATGAATATTTAGAGATTACTCCAAAAAGCTTGCGCATGCGCAAAATTTACTTTAAGTAAT
>CAZCTQ010000045.1:0-9178 GCA_964501555.1 uncultured Aureispira sp.
CATTTTACTTTACAAATATTGAGCATTTTACTTTACAAATATTGAGCATTTTACTTTACAAATATTAAACATTTTACTTTACAAATATTGAGCATTTTACTTTACAAATATTGAGCATTTTACTTTACAAGATAAATGCATCCATCCAATCCATTACATTAGGATTTAGGATTATGAGCACCAATACTAGCTTGTCCTGCGTGCCTTCCTTTTCTATGCCAGAGATGAAGTGTATTTTTACTTAATAGTATTGTCCTTACAATACTTAAATCCGCTAAGACCTAATCCCTTCCATCCATTAATCCAATAATGGGATTTGTGTCTTTGTATATTTCATCACTTTTTGCTACAAAGGCATGGTCAGCCTAGTTTGATGGTAAAATGTAGTACGATGGGTAATTGTGGTTGAATAGGTGGGATTTGTTCATATATTGCGTAGATCATAGCCACAAAAATTAGTGCAATTAAATATAATCCCATTTTATACCAATTATATTTTTAAATGGTCCAAAGATTTAGTAGAAAAAATAGTAAATATCAAGGCAGAAAACGCAAACATAGCCTTAGCTATAGTGAGGCTTTCTAACACAGAGATTTGCTATTTTTTTATAAAGATTGGACTAATTTGAATGTATAATGGGCATTATACCTTTATACAAACAAAAAAAGGGCTTATTCCTAATATAAAGAATAATGCCCGTTTTTTAAGATTGAGTTTTGAGTATCTCTTTTATTGAGCTGGTGTGATCAGGCTTGCACCAGAACCACCAGATACAAGTATCGCTGTAATAATACAAAGTATAAACAAGGAAGCACCAAGACCCCATGTCAATTTTTCTATAAAATCCGTAGATTTTGCTGCACCAAACATCTGATTAGCAGCAGATCCACCAAAGTTAGAGTCTATACCTCCGCCTTTGGGATTTTGGATCAAAACTACAGCCATCAGTAGGATACAATTTACAGCTATCAATATGGTTAATAGTGTTGTCATTATAATGATTTTAAAAGTTTATCTATTTGCGCCGCAAAGTAACGACTTTTTTCTGGATATTTATGCATCAATTGCTCATACATTTTTTTTGCATCGTCTAAATGACCCTGTTTTTCCAAAATTTTTGCTAAAGATTCCGAAATAATCTCATTTGACTTTGTTACAGATTTCTGTGCACTCGCTTCTAAAAGTCGTTTTTGCGCTTTCTTTTCTTCCTTTTTTATTTTCTTATCTAAGTTGTCATGTTTAAAGGACATCAACCATAGCGCATATTCAGAAAGTCCGCTGTACTCTTGAAGTTTATATTTTTTACTTTTGTGCTCCTTAGGATGGTTTGACTTTATGTCAGATGTACTTTCTAACGCATCAGACTCAATAGCAGGAATAGGATGATCAATTGACCTCGATGACGCATCTTTATTTACGTCTTCGGTGATTTGTATAGCATCAACAATAGCGTTTTTGATTTGAGGTTGTACATCTCCTGGTATATTTTCTATTTGAATCTCTACCATAGATGTTTCTTTATCGCTTTCCTCTATGGCTTCCTGCTCTACTTTTAGTTGATTTGTTGCTTCATTAAAACCGGAAATCTCTGCTTCTATCAATACTTCCTCTTGAAACACTGGGGCACTGACGATATGATTTATTGTACTATTTTTAGGAACTCCAAGTACTGTTACCTGCTGATATTTACCATGTACAATATCTTCCAACAATAATCGGTCTGAGCTCATCAATGCAGCATCGTGTAGATGAAGGCCATTCATCTTATTTACCAATAAAAGTCTATATAAGTCCGAAGATGGCGCCTCTGCAATGAGACTTTCTATCTCAGTTACGCTGATGCTATCGAGTGCATCCTGACTTGTAAAATATTTTGAGAAGTCTGATTTTATCATGTCGCAAAATTAATGAATTCCATTTACATAGACTAAAAATCGACAATCTAAAAAAATCTAATTTTCCAGAATGTTAAAAATTTTATTAGTACTAAAATCGATTATTTACTAAGATCCTTAACCATCACAGTTAGTCTTGACACACAGACGAGCTCATGTTGTTCGTTAAAAATCTCGGTATTCCACACATGGATAGTGCCTCCTATGCGGATGGGACGCGTGATACTGTGTACGTAGCCACTCTTAGCTGATTTTAGGTGGTTAGCATTGATTTCTATACCTACAATAGCTTTATGAGGATCGCCGACTATCAGCCAACTTGCTATACTCCCGATAGACTCTGACAAGACAGCAGATGCTCCTCCGTGCATTAATCCCATCGGCTGCTTTGTGCGGTGATCTACAGGCATTTTTGCTTTAATAAAATCATCCCCTACTTCTGTAATTTCGATATCTAAATAGGAGACCATAGTATTAGCATTAACGCTGTTAATGATATCAATTTCAGGCTTTACTTTCCAGATCATTTCAATTATTTACGATTAAAATTCATTAAAATATTTTCTTGCGTTTCGATTCCAGTTAGTACCTACCGTCTTTGCATCTGTCGAATTGCCTTCTTTTTCCATCGGTACAGATTTATACAACTCTACTTCCCAAGCAGTATTTTGCCGTTCGCCCACACAAGTAGAATGCAACAAATGGAAATCATTATGCACCAAGCTTGGATTGTAAAATAAAAACCTGACATTTGTCTGCGCCGTTTGAGCCAAATTATTATAGTACCAGATTTCGTATGGTGGCGCATCCATTTCGTTATCCACCGACAAAACATTGGTAGGCTTACCATATTTTAGAAAAATATAACCTCTATCTGTCTGAAAACCAAAACCTACTGTAGAATAAAACATCTTATCTACTGCTCTAGCAACTTCCATATACATATTAAATGCTTTTTCCGGATTTACTGGCGACCTGCTCTTCCACAACTGAAAGATAAACTGACGTTGGCTTCTGATTTTATTAGACTTAATCAATTCTTTTAAAGTACCCATCTGATTTTGGTCCGTAATGGGTATATGTGCTTTCAGGACGTAGTCGATATCATCGGCTTTGATACTGGTCACAAAGGCATTTTCTGGTGTTTCATTATAATTATCCAAATAAGCAATATCGGCTTTCGGGTTTGAGATGTTTATATCACTGGTTTGCGTAGCTAATACATTTTTCATTTTATCAATGATGGCTGCATACAGATAATACTGTCCCGACCGTATGACCTGTACTGGCACTGGTACAACCATAGGCTCTGTGCCTGCTCCTTGCAATTTTTTAACCCTTGTCAGTAAAATTGTATGTGCAGGGGATTTTGGGTCACCCTCGATCACAGCATATTGCAAATAGACATCCTGATTTAATTCACTTTGCTGGTAACATTCTAAGTATAAATTTATCTGATGGCGTGATGTATCCACGTAATGATATGCAAGCGGCTCCATATAAAAACCATTTTTTACAAGCAACGACGTACTACTGTCTTTCCGTATCTCAGCTAATGGTACGATATCAGAAATTCCATACTTAGATGATTGTTCACTTACGTAAAAACGCTGTTCCATCTCTATAACATTAGCAGCTTTAAAGATATCTTTCGCTTCGATCTTAACTGTATAACTACCCGGTTTTAAAGAGATTCGCTTGAGTTGTAGCAAATCCCTGCTACGATCTGGCGTAGTTAACGCCAACTCAAACTTATCGTAATGAACGATATGGCTATCCTTATCCGATATATACATCAGTACTTCGACCATAGCCTGATTGTCTTTCCAAGTGACACTTTGACCATCGACACGCAGATATAGTTCTGTATAGGGCTGCTCACCAAAAAATTGATACGTCCTTACATCTATCTGTAAAGCATATATCTGTATCGATATCAACAATGCAACACAAAGACTCAATATAGACTTTACCCTTCTAATACAGGTTATTCTATCCACTTTTACTTCCTTTTAGTCAAAAAATACTCCATATAATAGTAGCTCATCCTACCCTCGAGGTATAAACTATCATTGGCAAGGTTACTAATGGTCAAATCAAAAGGAGTACTGCCTTTTATTGCAAGTTTGCCCTCCTTAACTTCATAGGGCAATGGTGTATTTTCTTCAAAGAGATTGGACTCAACAGTATGATCATTATGAAACGTAAAGTATCCATCTTTCATAAATCCATTAGGTTTTGCATTCATTTTTGAAGCGTAAACGTCCCAGGTCCCAACTAAATTATCCATATAGACAGCATCCTTACCTTTACAGGACATAAAAGATATTACTGCAAATAAGTATATCAGCAACCTGCCTTTAATACTAAAACAACCGATCATTAATATTTTTTTATTAATAGAACGACAAAAATAAAAAAAAGAATCTAATAATGGAGATTTTAATCATAAATCATACAAAATAGCACCAACAGTTATCAATATTGAGAAAATACTTCAGTGCAGTAGTATCTCCATGAAAGGTCTTTTCCCTCAGGCAGTAATAAGAATTTGTATTACTTGACCAGATGTTAGCTAAATTTGTGTCATAAAAAAATTGAATCATATCCGCAATATATGACTAATTTTCTATAGTCAATTTTATAAAAGACTTCTGTCATTATTACATAGACTGTATCTGAGAAGAATCAGGGTTCACAGTTTTTTACCAAAGATATTATACAAAACGAGATGTGAATCACAGTTATAAGGGAAAAGGACAAATAAAATTTCTCATTTTTAAAGGAAGAAAAAACTATATATTAACTTTTCTGAAATAAATTTATTTATTGTCCAAAAGTTGCATTTATTTCTTGAATCTAAGGGTATATTTTTTTATTACTCAAAAATACTGAGGTCAACTGTATCTTTATGTTATCCAAACATAGATAATTTCATTATATAATCGTCTATGTACTTCTTCTTCTCTTTGGATTTATATTGCATGATAAATCTTGGATGTTCCAATGGTATAATTTCCTCAAAAAAATGGTATTGATCATTCCAATTTACCAGATGACTAAAATTTTTTCCAGACCCGATACAAAAGCATATATCTTTGCTACCACAGATCTCAATTTGTTTTCTAACATGTTCAATAATAAAATTTTCGACAGCCATAAGTAGCGTTTTAGAATCATAATAATTAAAATTCACCACTCTTGTGCCTTCTCTTTTGATAAATCCTAAAGGAAATACGGAATTAATATAAAACGCATTATAAAATGCGCTGACACCACCATAAGCCTCCATCATCTCGTACATAAAAACAGAGGATGGCTCATGCGTAGCAAAGGAGGCAAAAGGAATTTCACATTTTTCATTGAGTCGCTTGGTATCCGTAAAAGGTACACCTGTACTACCAGCACCTAATCTGCCCGGGTTGATCCCTAAAATCAATTTTCTGGGTGATGTGTCATTATAGTATTTCTGATAAAAAGCCTTACAGACTTCCCACACTTCTTTTGAATCACTATACGGCATCATTACTTCAATACCTGTCGGTAAGTCTCCATCAAACCGAACATTTGCTAAGAAATCCAAAATTTTATCTCCAATAGTCATTGATATAGTATAGCTATAAAATTATTTTATCCTAAATGACATAAGGTATCTATCCATTTCATTATTCATATTCCAGATAGCATTACAATACACCTGCAAAGTATAAAATCGGTTACCGATAATCATCATTCTGCATTTTATAGCTATCAGACCGTCATTGAGAGTAGCCCTATATACGATACCCGGATAAGTACCATAATCCAGCGTTCCCTCATAGACAAGGCTTGCTTTCATGTCTTCTAAATGTGCCTGCCTACTTTCGTTTAACAATGTACGCATCAAATCTACCGAATCTGTATGGATCATACCGGCAGGATAATCCACATAGGACAACATATACAGATAGTTGGGTTCATCTTTGATGCCCTCACATAGCCACGTTACAGGGTGTACTACTCCAATGTCCGTAGAAATATTTTTCTCACCGGATCTCATCTCTCGGGGAGCAATAACTTCAAATTTTTCACCCTTAGGAGTAAACCATTTCCATATCTCCTTACCTTGTCCAATAGCTGCATTGGTCATATATAAAGAGACTACGAAAAAAGCAAATAAAAATTTTTCTGTATTCATATCATCATTTAGTCTGTTATACAACAATCAAAAGTATCATTTGGGTTTACACCAAAATTCATTATATATCTTTGACGTAAAACAACGTTATTATTGGGCAATAATGAGGCTTTTTTTTGAATTTTAATCAAATTTTTATAATAATACTTAAATTTTAAGAACTTTGCATGCACTTTTAATTTACAACAATCAAACTAGTCATGTCCGTAGCTAAAAAAGACATTAAAAGAATAACGACCCATGTACTTCAAGCCATGAAAGAGCAAGGCGAAAAGATATCCATGCTAACTGCTTATGATTATAGTATGGCTAAAATCCTAGACGCTGCCGGTATAGACATCTTACTGGTAGGTGATTCTGCATCCAACGTCATGGCTGGGCACGAGACTACGCTTCCTATTACGCTCGATCAGATGATCTATCATGCGCAATCCGTAGTACGTGCTGTAGAACGGGCATTTGTCGTGGTAGATTTGCCTTTTGGCTCATATCAAGGTAATAGCACAAAAGCTCTTAATTCGGCCATTTCAATCATGAAAGAGTCCGGTGGTCATGCAGTCAAACTCGAAGGCGGTGCCGAAATAGAAGAGTCTGTCCGCAGGATACTATCAGCTGGTGTTCCGGTCATGGGACATCTCGGTCTGACACCGCAAAGTATTTATAAATTTGGAACCTACAGCGTTAGGGCTAAAGAAGAAGCTGAGGCGCAAAAACTAATTGATGATGCAAAACTTCTATCAGAATTAGGGTGTTTTGCTATTGTATTAGAAAAAATTCCGGCAGCCTTAGGCAAAAAAGTCGCTGAATCGGTACCTGTACCTGTCATTGGCATTGGTGCCGGCGGTGATACAGATGGTCAGGTTTTAGTCGTTCACGACGTTCTTGGCCTGACTAAAGATTTTAATCCAAGATTTTTGCGTAGATACCTTAATCTCTACGAAACTATAAAGATAGCAGTAGAATCTTACATCAGCGACGTTAAATCAGGTGATTTCCCATCAAAAGAAGAACAATATTAATACTTCAAAAAACAAGATACTTTAATATATTATATGTCAAAATTCATAAAGTTTGGATTAGTTGCAGCAGTTTTTGCAGGATTAGCTGGTGTGTATGGTTTTTACCATTTTTTTAAAAGTAATAATGTCTTGATTACAGAGCCCAAAGCCTTCTACATACACTCTAATGCAAATTTTGAGGATGTGCTCAAAATCATGCAGGATAGCAACATACTCAAAAATGTAGGCACCTTTAAGACTGTCGCCTCTTTCCTCAAGTATCAGGATTTGGTAAAACCCGGCAAATACATACTCAAACCCGGTATGGATAACCATGAGATTATATCTAAATTGCGATCAGGAAATCAGGATCCTCAAAAAGTCACCATCAATAACATCCGGATGATTAGCGATTTGGCAGGTAAGGCCGCTAGATATTTCGAAAGTGATTCGCTCACGATACTTGACTATCTAAAATCACCTGAAACAGTCCAGCAATATGGTTTTAATCAAGATAATTTTCTGACGATGTTTATTCCTAATACATATGAAATGTTTTGGACTACTACCCCTGAAGCCTTCGTCAAACGAATGAAAAAAGAATACGATGAGTTTTGGACGGATGACCGAAAAAATAAAATCGCAGCTAATAATCTCACACCATCTGAAGCCTACATTGTAGCATCTATAGTAGAAAAAGAAAGTAACTATAACCCTGAGAGACCGACAATAGCTGGTGTTTATCTCAATCGATATCATGCAGGCGAAAGGCTTCAGGCTGATCCTACGGTCGTATATGCCGTGGGAGATTTTTCCATACAGCGCGTATTATATAGCCATTTAAAGACGGATTCTCCTTATAATACGTATTTGAATGCAGGACTGCCACCAGGTCCGATTTGTATGCCATCTATGGCCAGTCTTGAAGCGGTCATCAATGCAGAAAAACACAAATACAAATTCTTTTGTGCCAAACCTGACAATAGTGGCATTCATGTATTTGCAGAGACTTACGAAGAACATCTTAAAAATGCGGATAATTTTTCAAAATGGCTTAATAGTTTGAATATAAAATGAGTTTACGCACCATTTTTGATCTGCTCCCATGTATTTAATTCCGTCTAACTTAATCCAAAAGTAGGGTATATCTTTTTTTTTGGCGTATAAATTTGAATTTAAGATAATCGTGTTCCACTTATCACATTTTTACCAACTTCCGCACCTGTCCGATCTGCCTGCCCTGCTGGTCTGTCAGCCTGATGAAGTACATTCCGGCACGAAGCGATATGATATCTATATCTGATACCGCTGCTGATACCTCCTTTATACCTACGATACGTCCTGTATAATCGGTGATATGTACCTGCCCCATAGTCATATTGGTCTCCATAAAAATCGTAATATAGCTTGTGCTGATGTTAGGATAGATGTTGAAAGCCACTATATCACTGTCATCTGTAGCTATATAGTCACATAACCTTCCTGATGGTTTATCTCCTCTGATGACCCATCCCCTGTCCTTAACCAACACGTCACGGGCATCAACAGCATTAGTGCCGTACAGTCTACCCTCAGCACCTAATATGATGCCATTGACAATAGGATTATTTTCTTTCCAACCAATAAGTGTAGCGCTATAGTTTTTACAATCCATTCCACTATAATCAAGCATACTTTTCATATTCACCTCATTGTGTAAGTTCCAGTCTCCAAGTGGGTGATTAAAAACTTTTGCATCATAAAACATAAAGGACATGTCCGTGACATTAGATACATCCCAACTTCTGATCGGTTGATTAAAAGCACTTGCATAAGTAAACATACGATCCATATTCGTTACATTCGATACATCCCAGCTTCCGATCGGTTGATTAAAAGCACTCGCACTACCAAACATACCAGTCATATTGGTTACATTGGACACATCCCATTTATCTATCGGCTGATTAAAGGAAACGGCAGCAGTAAACATCGAATACATAGTAGTCACTTTAGATACATCCCAGTCGCCAATGGGCTGATTAAAATTAGAAGCTGAATAAAACATACTACCCATATTCGTTACATTCGATACATCCCAGCTTCCTATCGGCTGATTGAACGGGCT
>CAZCTQ010000045.1:9278-18319 GCA_964501555.1 uncultured Aureispira sp.
CCATATTCGTTACATTCGATACATCCCAGCTTCCTATCGGCTGATTGAACGGGCTATCTAAAAACATATTTACCATGCCTGTGACGTTAGATACATTCCACTTATTGATGTTTTGATCAAATGACTTTGCATTCCAAAACATTCCATCCATAACTTTTACATTGGATACATCCCAGTCGCCGATCGGTTGATTAAAATCTAATGCATAAGTAAACATGTAGGACATATCTTCGACATTAGAGACATCCCAGCCACCAATCGGCTGATTGAAGTGCCACGCATCTCTAAACATCCCGACCATATTAGTCACATTGGATACATCCCAGTCTCCTATATTTTCAGGGCCATTTGTGCCACAATTCGAAAACATGTCATTCATATTCGTCACATTGGACAAATCTGGTGGTTCCGGCTTACCTATAATGTTAAGATTACTACAATTATTAAACATCTCCTCCATACTACTCCAAGATACCCTTCCCCACTCCTTTACATTTTTAAGAGCAAGCGTACTCGTTCCTAATCCCATGTAAAACCTTTTCAGGCTATCCGGATCTATCCTTAGTATTAGCAACTCAGTTGTATTTACAGCTACATCAATCTTAACTAATCCATCCACAATGCCACTCCACGTACCACTACCTGAATGAGATCCTGCCGTCCATGAATACGAAGTCGTCCCTGATGTTACTAAATGGAATGATAGTGTTTTTACTGTAGGATTCACAGCCCACTCAGTGATGAAAGACTGTGCCAAAAGCTTAGTACCCGACATTAAAAATATGGCAAGTAAAAATACATACACTGACTTACTCAGACCAGCATAGCTATTTGTCTTATCCTGTCTCAGTTTGTATAATAAAGGTGGTTTCATCACACGTGTTTTTATTTGTTGTTTTTCAATTGAATCTAAAATAGGTGCGTTCAAGATGTTAAATACAACTTTCAGGCCTTTTGCAAAACGTTTTATCTAAATACAATAGATCACAAATATAAAAATTAAAATACAGGATAAAAAAATATTTGTTACATTAATTTTTTATTTTACAAAAACATCCTCAAATGCAAATTAATTCCCACCAACCATATACTATTACATTGCATATCCTACCCTACACAAAATAAAAATAACTTCTGATTGACGGTGAAATCAAACAGAAGATATTCCATTTAACCCGAAATACGCACCGGAAATAATACAATATTCACAAACAACCGATGCCCTATATTCGTATTTTCAATATGAACTATCAGCGATTTAACGTATCCATATCACTTTCTAATTCGTCTTTAAAAAGGATAGGATTAGGGTACTCTTTTTTAAACATGTATCTTAGTACATCAAAAGTCGTAATTAGGCCTACTATCTTGTCTCCATCTACAATTGGAAGTGCATGAAAGCGATTATCCAAAAACAACTCTGCAGCTGTACCGATTTTGTCGTCTGGACTAAGCTTAATCAATTTTTTACTCATAATGTCCTTAATAACAACGTTCTCAAAATCATCCGGCTGGATGTGTTTATTCCATAAGTCATGTGTTGTAATCAAACCTACCAAGTTTCCATTATCGACAATGGGCAAATGGTGAATTCTTTTTGATTTAAATATTTCAACTGCTCTACCTACTTTTTCATTGGGGCCTAGAGTAGTCAACTCCTTAATCATAATATTGGATACACTTGAATTCATATTTTTTAAAAAAAATTGAGATTATTAAATAGATACCTAATTCAGCATGCAAGATACTAAAAAAGTAGCAATCAATAGAATTATTTTAACATTTTATAATTATACATAATAAAACCAGCCTATAAACATCAACACAAAGAACTAATTATCAATAATTTAACCAAAATGATAGCGTACAAAAATTAGGCAACTTCTAAGCTTTTCTGGTCAATATCGCTAAGGCAAGCCTGATTTTATAAAAAGCTATGGGACTGGTCAAAAACTCAGCTATGGGCGATAGAGCCATTTCCTTTCCTGTACGATGCCATGCTTGCTCTATATTCCGCACCTCTTCTTCAGTAACATATTTATATAAATCGACATTTTCACCTTTAGTATATAGATGCGCTAAATGCGAATAAACAGTTATTTCCTGTATATTTTTTTGTTTTGCAATCTCCTCAGGGGTGAAGCCTTTTTTAATTAAATCATACGTTTCTATATATGTTTTACCCGTTACTTTAAGATCCGATTCTCCATGTAGCACATATCCACGTACAACAGCGAGAATGTCTTCTCCATATTGCTCCATTTTTACTTTTCCGATTCCTTCTATGGATATTAAATCATCCGTGTAGAGTGGCTTTGCTTCGACAATATTTTCAAGTACCTTATCGGAAAAAATCACAAAAGCAGGTACATCCTTCTGCCTAGCCAATTGAAGCCGCCACTCCTTAAGCAGATGTAAAAGCTTCTCCGCAAAAGTAGCCTTTTTTGAAAGCGTTTTTTGTTTAGGCAATTGCACGTCTGAATCTGAAACAACAAGATCGACCAACTTAACATTCCTATTACCAAATAATACTTCATTAGAAAGCGGTGTCATCTTTAGTTTAAAGCCATCAGTGTAATCGATCCGTATCAATCCTTGATTAATAAGTTGAGTAATATACACTTTCCAATTGATATAAGAAACCTCTCGCCCCACACCAAAGGTCTTGATCTGGTGAAATCCACCTTGAATAACTTCTTCTCTATGCGACCCGCGAAGGATATCGACCAATAGGCCTATTGGTACTGCTTCATTACACCTGACGATGGCTGATAAAGCTTTTTGTGCTATGATCTTACCATCTTTACTTTTAGGTGGCCATTTACAATTATCACAATACCCACATGGCGTAGTTCTATACTCCCCAAAGTAGCTCAGCACTATATTTGTACGACATTCAGACGCCGAGGCGAATTCCCACATACGGCTTAGTTTGGCATACTGTACCGTTTTAAATGTCTCATCTGCATTACTTTCATCAATAAACCTTTTGAGAGCTGCATAATCCGCCCAACTATAAAACAGCAAAGCCGATGCTTGCATTCCATCACGACCTGCCCTACCTATTTCCTGATAATATCCTTCAAGGTTTTTTGGCATCGTATAGTGAATAATCCACCGGATATTACTTTTGTCAATACCCATCCCAAAAGCTATGGTCGCACATATAAACTGTAAACCATCATCTTGAAATGCTTTTTGCACACGATGGCGATCTTCAGCGTCCATACCAGCGTGATAATATCCACAATTTAAGCCAGATTCTTTAAGTTTTGACGAAAGTCGCTCCGTTTCCTTCCTACTAAGACAGTAGATAATACCACTTCCACCGTCTTGTTTGAGTATAAAATCCCTTACTTGCTTATATCGTTGTTCCGCCGGACGAGATTCGACAGAAATATTATTGCGCTCAAACGAACTAATAAAATAATCAGGATTGCGCAAATGCAATTGTTTACAGATGTCTTCCTGCGTAGCAGCATCAGCAGTTGCAGTCAAAGCGATAAAAGGTACATCTGTAAATCTATCCCTAAGTGTGTTTAAATGGATATAGTCCGGCCGGAAATCATTACCCCATACTGATACACAATGAGCCTCATCTATCGCTATCAGACTAATTTTAATACGAGATAATAAACCCATAAATTCAGGGGTATTTGCCCTTTCAGGGGAAACATAAATCAGTTTCAGTTCCTTGTTCAACAACCTTTGTTCTATACTATTGAGTATATCTCGATTGATATTACTATGATAAGCCTCAACGCTAACACCAGACAATTTTAAAGCACTGACCTGATCATTCATCAATGCAATCAAGGGCGATACTACCACAGCCGTACCATCCATTATTAGTGCAGGTAACTGATAACACAAAGATTTTCCCCCGCCTGTCGGCATTATGACTAATGTATCTTGTCCACCTATGACTCGATCGATGATTTCACTCTGATGTGATCGAAAGGAGCTATAACCCCATATTTCCTTTAAAATGTGATACTTTTCTGATTCAGACATCATTATTGCTTTTAAATCGTAAATATAATGATTTTTAGATAAACTCAAGCCCAAAGCCATAAATCAATATATCCAGATCATTTTGCACAAAATCAATATAAATGCTTTATGCATAGCACAAAAAGGCCTGAAAGCCTTATGTAATTAAACGATGTACCACACCTAATGTCACTACATATCATACCTAACCGAAGCATAAAAAGATAAGGTAAAAAAGGATAACTTTAAAATTAATGTAGGTAAAATAAGCACAAAAAAAAAGAGATTGATAAATTTTACTCTACCAATCTCTCTTAATTTTACCCAAAGTCATAGACGTTAGCGACTTGAAAGGGGCCAGATCCGGCGACCTGACCCTCTAACTATGAAAAAAACTACTGTCTCTTTTGAGTACTCATATTTTACAACTTCTGCATAATGTCTCAGACGTTAATCTTTTTTGAAAGGGGCCGAATCCGGCGATCCGACCCTCTAACTATGAAAAAAACTACTGTCTCTTTTATACATGAAGTATATATTTTTAATCTTAATATACAGATGATACTTTAATCAATCTGAACTTCTTTACTAAGAACGCACAAAATTACAAGATTGTTTAATAATAAAAAAGTTTTTTAACTTAAATTTTAGTATTTTAATGAAACATTAAGGTCAAATTCATCATAGATAGCTTTGTCACCTAAATTTTCAAAGAACTTACCTGAGCCAAATCTTACATTATAATCTGATCTGTCTAATTTTAGAGTTGCTTTTGCTATACCATCTTTAGCCGTAGCATTAAACTTGATTTCCTTTGTTGTTTCTTTAATGGTTACATTGGCCGTGATTTCATAGTCACCAGTTTTTCCTTTAGGTGTTACTTTTGTAAATTTGATAGTAGCTGTAGGATATTTGTCAACACCAAAGAAATCCTCAGACTTAAGGTGACCTTCTAATTTTTCCTTACCACTACCCGCTGCCATATCCGTATTAGTCAAGGATGCCATATCAACAATAAGCTCTCCTCCTGATAATACTTTTCCAGAAAATTCCAAACTTCCTGATTTGAAATTAAGAGTTCCTTCGTGTGATTTCATAATTTTGTATCCCTTCCAAGTAACTACAGATTTAGAAATATCCACTTTTTTACTTGATGGCTTTATATCTGTTGCAAATGTACCTATTGATAGAAATAAAATACTCAATGATAATACTAATGACTTCATAATTTGTAAATGATTTTAATGATTTAAAAGAATAATATTTATTTGTTGCAACAAATGTATGACGATAATTTGACATACAGATAAAAATCATTTATGTTTAATGATATTTTAACGATAATTGGCGAAAATGGATCAAATTTAGGGATTTTTTAAAAGATTGATACGTTCATCGATATAATTGACTATTTGAGTATAGTCGGTAGGATTAAACACTTTCCACTGGCCATACTTCCTAAACCAAGTCATCTGGCGTTTGGCGTATCGCCTCGAGTTTTGTTTTATTAAGGCTTTTGCTTCTTCCAAAGTTATTATACTATCAAAATATTGAAAAAATTCTTGATATCCCACCGTCTGCAAAGCCCTTAAATTTTTACACGAGTATAGCGACCTAGCCTCCATTTCCAATCCACGTTCAATCATAATGTCCACACGTTGATTAATGCGTTCAAAAAGTACTTCTCTTGGCAATTCCAGTAATACCTCTATAACACTGTAAGGCAATATATCTTTTTTCTTTTCTAAAAAAAAAGTCGAAAATGGCCTCCCAGAAACCTCTATCACAGCAAGCGCACGCATTAATCTTCTTGGATTGTACTTATCCACTACTCCATAATAAACAGAATCAGCAACTTTAACCTGATTTTGTAGCCATTCAAGACCATAGGTAGTTAATTGCTCTTGAAAGTAGTCATATATTTCTTTTGGTACATCGGGAAATTCATCTAAACCTTCCATAATTGCTTTAAGATATAAACCGGTACCACCCGTTACGATAGCAATGTCATTATTTTCAAAGTATAATTTAAAAGCTTTTGTGATATCCTGATAATAATGTCCCACACTGTAATCATCGTGAATACTAACAGAATCAATAAAATGATGTTTAATCTCTGTCAATTCATCAGCTGATGGCTTAGCTGTTCCAATATCCATTTCAAAATATACTTGTCGGCTATCAGCAGAAAAAATATCAGCCTGATAATGCTTTGCAAGGTCGATACTCGTCTGTGTTTTACCTACAGCGGTTGGTCCGGCAACAATAATTATAAATTTATTTTTCTTAAAATTATTAATAGACATTGAGCTTTTATTAGCTTTACACCGCAAAAATAGCCAAACGACAAAGATGTTGTATAATTTTCTCAAAATATTAGTAGGATTTGCCCTCAAGATATTTTTTAGACGGATCTATATCAGTGGTCTTGAAAATATCAAAACGGACAGACCACAGCTTATAGCCAGCAATCATCCAAGTGGATTTCTGGAGCCACTGATTATGGCATGCTTCTTTCCTAAAAGTTTGCATTTTTTAGTTCGTGGCGACGTTTTCGATAAAAAATGGCTTAGACCGCTGCTTATCAATACAAACCAGATTCCAATATTCAGATATAAAGATGGTTTTTCAAGACTCCGCGAAAATACTCAAACTATGGATGAAAGTTCAAGAGTATTATTAGACAATCAAAATCTTCTTATATTTGTAGAAGGTAGCACTCAGAGTATTAAAAAGCTTCGTCCTCTCCAAAAGGGGATTGCGAGGATCGGTTTTCAAGCACTCGATAAAAACCCTGACCTTAATTTAGAGATTTTACCCGTTGGAATTAATTTTACTTTCACATCTCTTTTTAATGATGAGGTTATGTTGAAAGTAGGCAAACCAATCGCAGTAAAAGATTATTACCAAGAGTATATCACTGATAAAAATCACGCTACTGAGAGACTATTACAGGATACCTATCTGCAAATGTTGCCAAATGTTGTACATCTTGAAGACCAGACTCAATTGCCCACTTTTGAAGAAATGGTCTTGCTTACCCGAAAGGAAACACTCATGGACAGCCCCTTTCCCGTTTATGTAGAGGATGCAGAACGTCTTAACAAGGAAATCAGTCTCGCTAATGCCATTAATAAACTCGACACTGCAACAAAAAGAAGTATCTTAGATCAAGTACGAAAGTTAAATCAAAAATTTAATAATAAAATAGATTTAATAACTGGAATATTAAAATCCCCCTTGAATCTTCCAAAATTAATAATCCTAATAATTGGTTTTATTCCAGCAGCCATTGGTTTGGTTATCCATGGTTTACCCATTATTGGTAGTTGGTTATTTATGAAGGCTAAAGTTAAACAACGTGAATTTAAATCTTCAATATTATTTGTCGTCTCATTAGTACTTATTTTAATCATGTATCTATTTATGATTCCCCTGATAATCATAATGCATTGGCCATCGTGGCTTGTATTTATAATAATAGGTTTAGGTTTATGGACACGATATTATTTTCGAATTTGGTCATCCACATTGATATTTAACTCAAAAGAGATACGCGAATTTAACCTTGCTCTCGATCATATCTATCAAACCTATTTACCACCAATTTAGTTAGTCTCATGTATATAAGTAAACGACTAAATTAGGAAATTCATCTGATTTACAATTCATTCTAAAATCACTAAAAATGAAATTTATTCCTGAAAATACCATAGACGACATCATCGAGTTATTTCAAAATGAATCATACTATAATACTTGTTTAGAAGACATCACAACTCATCAAAAAGATTTGATGGAGTTTATTGATGAAGAAAACCAGAGCCTTTTAACAAAGGAAGAGTTAGGCATAATTCAATATATTACGATGGTCATTTGTAAAAGCGTACAACAATACTATGAATTAAAACCTATATCAGGCAATTTATTAGAAGAGGCTGAAGAAGGCAACTGGGCAGTTTTTCATGATGCACAATTCAAACGTTTTAATCAAGTTATGGATAAGTTTTTTGATGGCTATCCACAGGAAGATCTACTTGCTTTGGTGGAAGATACTGTTCAGGATGAAGAAGACGATTCAATAACTCAGGTAGGTCGTGAAATCATTATCGTAGTTGCTAAAAGTATTATAGATGTCCTTCATAAAATCCTAAAATAACTGGTTACTCTATAATTAGTTGCAAAAAGATGTCTTTAATCTTCTAATTATCCCTTTTTGAAAATATTTTTTTTGAAAATAATTTTTCATTCAAATTTGAATTAAAATATTAATTAATAGCAACTTATAATTTATATTTATTTATAATGTGTCTTTTTTTAATGATTTAGTTGACTAAAATTTCAGATTTGGCATGATATTAGAAAGTATATAAGCAGTTCAGATTTATTTAAGGAATACTTAAGCAAATTGTTACTCGAGGCCGGTTAAAGGGGAATTAGACCGGTCTCATTTTTTATATATTCCTATCAGTTCCCCACTAAATCAGCACTATTATCACATTCCAAATTTTGAATATATATATTTTTATTCCGAATAATACCGTATTTTTGTACTTCATGAATATATAAATGATGGAAAAGAAAACGTGCTTAGAATGTGGCGATCCTATAATAGGAAGAAGTGATAAAAAATTTTGTTCGGATCAATGTCGAACTACCTATTACAATAAGCAAAATACGGATCAAAATAAATTTATGCGAAATATAAATAATATCCTTCGCAAAAATCGGCGTATTCTCGAAAAACTCAATCCCACTGGTAAAACAACAGTAACAAAAACTGACCTTTTAGATGAAGGATTTAAATTTTCCTATTTCACTAATGAATACAAAACAAAGACTGGCAAGGTTTATCGTTTTTGCTATGAGCACGGTTATCTTCAGTTGGAAAACAACTTATATGCACTTGTTTTCAGAAAAGAATATGTAGAATAATTTTTTTTCTTTTTATAAAACCAATGCCATAACTTGTAAAAAGGCTTGGAGAAAGATAAATTAAAAAAGGCACACGCTGAAATATTCAACGTGTGCCTTAGCTTTATTGACTC
>CAZCTQ010000046.1:0-16640 GCA_964501555.1 uncultured Aureispira sp.
AACTAAATTATTGGCGAAGTTAAGCTATTTTTTTATTTCTACAAATGTTTTTTTAATCTTACTGAAAATTAACGTGTTGTATTTATATTTATTTGCGTATTTTTGATAGTTCACTTTTAACATCCATTGCGTGATATTTGATTGTTTAATGGAGTGAAAATTGATTTTTTTTTCGAAGAAAATATTCATAGGAATCTAAAGGTATCCTCTTTAAATCCACACCTGATCAGGTTATGCAGAGGTTATGTACGTGAAACACTGGGAAGCTCTATAGGCAAAGCGATGGAATACTTTCAAAGTCAATGGCTACGAATAGAAAAACTATTCAACGATGGTAGATATGAGATAGGCTATAATTTGATCAAAAATAAGACCTATTGCTTTTGGTCGAAAGAAGTATCTGTTTGCAGGTTCTCATAAATCAGTTCAATGTGCATACTCGGACGAGTACTTTGATAACGCCTATTGACACTTCGGCCATCATCGATAGAGCCTATCCAATATCTGTCATTAATTCTACCACTATGATATCGGAAGTTAACAGATGATCTTCTATCTTATTATGTTTTTCTCTGTAGGTGATCAGCTATAATATTTAGGCAGTAAACGATTGAAAATATTGCTAAACCCGGAAATACAACCATCCACCAGCTTTGCATATTGCGTCCTTCTGACATCATTTTGCCCCAGGTCACAGTCTGTGCCGGCAGGCCGATGCCTAGGAATGACAGGGTTGACTCTATCAAAATGCTACTGGCCACACTAAAACAAGCCAAAACCCAGAGTGTGGGTAGGATATTTGGTAGGACATGTCTAAGGAGGATTCTAATATCAGACAAACCCAGTATTTTAGCCGAAGTAATATAATCTGTCTCTAAAACGGACATAGTTTCGGCCCGCGTATGGCGAGCAAATTCCGTCCATCCTAGCAGACTAATGACAAAAATAACGTTCCACACCGACGGTAAAGTAAAAATACCTGTTAGTGCCAAAAAAAGAAACATACCGGGAAATGATTTGCGCGCTTCAATTACCTTCATCAATATCAAATCCAGTGATACTGCATATTTAGTAAAGCTTTTCATTCGGTTGCCTAAAAAATACACTAACGGTATTAAAACACTCATCAATCCAGCAATTGTAAGGACAGAAGCCCATTTATGACTAGAAAATTGAAATTCAAAAACTATATAAAAAATCCCTATAATGCTGACTATAAAAATAGATATAATCTGAAATAAATTAAGAGAAAAATTTTTTTGTCGGCTGTACGCAGATACCATACCAAGGCTTACACCAAATATAAAGATAAAAACCACTGACATGAATCCTACCATGAGCGAGATACGTGTGCCGTGTATAAGGCCAGAAGCCACATCCCTCCCCAATTTATCCGTTCCTAACCAATGAATGTGTTTCGAGCCATCAATGGTAGTGCTACTCATCGGCCGTATGGATGTACATGCCTCAAGGTGGGTAGTCGTGGGACTAAAAGGAATAATAGGCTGCAAACAAGTTGCCTCAGACACACACAAAATTGACTTATCATTAGCTAAAAATGGTGCTATTAACGCTATAAGTACGTATAAAAATATGACCCACAAGGCTAGATGATATGACTTGATTTGCTTTATCACATTTATTGGGTTTTATTTCGAATACGTGGATCAGCCCATACATAAAGCATATCGCTGATAGTAAGTACCACTATAGCAATGCAAGCTATCACCATCAGTATTGCAAAGACTACATTCCAGTCGGCACCATAGATACTATCATACATCAGGCGGCCCATCCCAGGAATATTAAAAATGACCTCTATGATCAAAGCACCTGACATGGCGGCAGCAAACCGACCGCCTGTCACAGTTATAAACGGTAGCATTACATTTGGAAAAATATGCTTATACAAAATTTGTTTCATGCTCAGGCCTTTAGCTACAGCCATAAGAAAATATGGCTTGGATTTTTGCTCTATGACGTTATTCCTAATGAGCGTACTCAGGGGCGCAATGTCATTAGCTACTAATACCAGAATGGGCAGGATTAATTGATGACTAAAATTAAAAAAGGCACTCACTACACTTTGGCCTGGTGGTATATACCATAATCCAGGTGCCGGAAAAAGATTCATCCAGCTACCAAATCTGTCAGATGTAAAGTAAATAATGAGCATGGAAGCTAGCCAAAATACAGGAATCGCATACAATACTAACCATATCGCGCGATTCAATTTATCAAAAAAAGAACCTGCATTCATTCCTGACCACAAACCGATCGGAACAGATATCAGGATAGCAAGCGATAAACTTATGATTGTCAATAATAAGGTCCATGTCATAGCCGTAAAAACCTTAGGAAGTACAGGTCGGCCATCCTTAGAGGACAGTCCAAAATCGCCCTTCAGGATGTCCTTTATCCAATAATGAAATTGATTATCCACTCCATGCCAGCGAAAGGTAGGATAATAGAATGACTTACGGGATTGTTGCATTTGGCTAATAGCATTGGCCAGACCTTTGTCGAGGGTGTCAGTAATATCGCTATTTTCCGACAACAATACAAGCTGGCCTAAATTACTTTCAAACTGCACTTTGTGTATTAGTTCTGTCCGGGCATTACTTAAAACGGTATCTTGTCGCGCAGCAACTAAAAAAGATTCCCGTGTATGGAGATAATGCGATATGGGAGCGTAAGGAATCTGCTGTTTCATTAATGATTTAGCCAGATATCGGCTATCCTGATCGATAATCTGAGATACATTATCAGGATAAAAATCGGGAACTATGGAAAAATAAAATTCAGGCTTATTCAAATGAAGCATCTGATAAATCCGGGCGTATTCCTGATGTGCACGAGTATTATCCTGAGTGACTCCTTGCATCTGCAATATGGTCTCTACGCGATCTGAAGGTGTCGCTTTACTCAAAAAAAACGCTATAACCACTACCAGTAGTAATGACGGAATAAACAGAGCAATTCTTTTAAGTAAAAAAATGAGCATCACCTTTAATTTACAACACCGACACCCATATAGGCAAAAGTATTGGCAAGATATCCGGGTCTTTTAGCGGTGGCTGTTGCCTTCCACTTTTTTGATACTACGATCCGCTCTTCGGGTGCATACAAGAAAATACAGGCTTGATCGTCATACAAGTGTCGCTGGATTTCCTTGTAAATGGCTATTCTTTCCTGTTCCTCTTTAGTGGATGGTATCTTATTAATCAAAGCATCTACTTCCTGGTTATTATAAGATATTTCATTACCACCATTAGGATTGTTATTTGTCGAATGCCAGCGAGATAAGTCATCCCATTGCTGCAAATCCTGTGATAGTATCGAAGGTATAAGCTGAAATTTTCTAGTTCGGACGTTTTCGGCTCGAATGAGTTTCATATCCTTCTCTGTAATTTTGATGTCCACGCCTACTTTACGGGCATTTTCCTGCAATAGCAAAGCAATATTTTTACCCAATTCCTGTCCGGTAATCAAAATTTCAATTTCAAGATTGACAGGCTTACCATTGATGTTTTTCTCTAATTTACCATCGTGATTGCTGTCAGTCCATCCAGCTTTCTTTAGCAAAGCAGCAGCCGTATCTAAGTCAAATGTGATAGGTTTTAGCTCTGCATTGTAAGTTTTTTTAAGTGGATGAATGGGGCCCGTAGTCCGAGTCGCTTTTCCATCTTCAAAATTTTGAATAATACTTTGGATATCAAGTAGATGAGCTAGTGCCTTCCGTATTAAGCGATCTTTGAGTATTTCATCACCGTTATTCATTAAAATATAGTACTGCTTAATCAGAGAAGGGTGAAAAAAATCCAACTTATCCTTGATAGTAGGGTCTTTTTCTAATTCTGTATATGCTTTTGCTGAAACCTCGTTGATTACATCTATATTTCCATTTCGCAATTGTGCTATTGCGGCTACTTCATCAGGTATAATGTGAAATATCATTTTATCTGGTCCTTGTTCCAACTCGGCTACAGCCGTTTTATTAGCCCAGTAATCAGCTTTTTTCTCTAACACTATACTTTGATCTGCCGTCCATGAAACCACCCTATAAGGTCCGGCACCAGATACTTTATCTCTGGAAAACTTAGCTGAATTAAATGCTTCGGCAAATTGTATCAACTTTTCATCCATTTGCAAACGATCTTTATTTTTGTCGTTGATATCTTTAAAATTATAGCTACCCAGCACATTCAAGCTATCATATACATATCTCGGGTACAGAGGGATATTGACTACTGTTTCTAATCCGAGCATATAGTCATGGCTAAATATCACCGTACACTTATGGTCATCGGAAGGATCAAGGACAATGTCTGTAATATTGGTAGTAAAATCTCTATAATTGCCGGCATCTGTCATCGGCAGATTGATGGCTTTCATGGTAAAAATATAATCTTTTACCGTAATCGGGCTACCATCATCCCACTTTGCTTCATTTTTAAACTCAATATCGAAAGCGACACCACCCGCATATTCTCCCGAATCTATGACGGTCTCTTTAGGCATTGTCTTAATTAATATGGGTTCTAAGGCCAATGTTTGCGGATTATAATCTGCTAATGGCACATGAATGTACTGATATACTTCTCTCGCTACAGGATTGGGGAAAATCAGAGGATTGAGTTTATCGGGGTCTTTTTTCAGCCGGATATGAATCGTACTCTCCGTTATATCAGCCTGATTTTTACAGGACAAAAATCCGACTGTAAACAAAAAAATGACAAGGATATACTTTGGGCGCAACATAGGGAATTAATTTTACCACAAAATTAATCAAATAATCTACTGTATGGCGGAATGGCTGAAAAAAAGTGCAGATAGTGCCTACTTATTTCTTTATTGAATGGAATATGTCAAAAGCTGCCCACGACATATTAAAGCAAAGGATGGATTTAACGCCCTGATAAATCCATCCTTTGCTTTATTTACAATCTGTTTTTACAATCTAAGTACATATCCTGTACCTGACAAGGATTTATACTCCTCGATTATCATCGGGTTTATAGACCAACTTTCTGCTACTTCTGACACCTCTTCTATACCAGGATAGACAATAGGTAGCTCCTCCTCTTCAAGATCTTCATCTTCCGGATCAGGTGAGAAAAGAGCCCATTTTTCTTCTACCGGTGTTTTATCGCCAATATCAAAATGTAATTCTCCATCACTTATGTTGTAGCAACGGACTATCTCTCCATTAACTGACTTAACCCAACAGGCTGCACTGACTGTTCTGAATGAAGCAAAAAAATGCGCTTCGCCAAAAGTACTGCTTAAATCATTCAGGAAACGGAATATGGGGTTCATACCTTCATCATTCCGTGGTGACGGCAATCGTATGCCTGTCAGCAACATCCAATCTTCCAGTTCATCTACTAAAAAAATCTTATCATCATAAGAGCTCCTTAGTCCTTCTACCCAGTCAACTTTGTCAAGATACTTAGGTTTTAAATGCTGAATTAACGTTTTCGGATCACACTTTCTGACACACACCCAACAAGATTTTACACCAAAACCTATTGGATCACTTCCTGTAATCTCCTTAGCCATTACAGCGTCAATGTCTATTGGTACAGGCGCGCGTTTCCCAAATAATCTGTTAAATATATTCATATTTTGTTAATTTTTCTTATTTATCAATCCCCAAAAAATCTCTGAAATTTGCCAGCCTTGTCTGATTAGCATCTTCCCAGTAATCCCGCAGGTCAAATAACCGGATAAGAACGTAACCATTTGGAAGTACTTCATTGACTTCACAATCTGTAAACGTCAACAGTACTTCTTTCGGTATCAAATCAAAAAATGAATTGCCAAACCAATAATCAGAACCACCACGGAATAGAAAGCCTTCTTTCCACTTATATTTGCCTGGTCGGTCAGAAACATCTACCATTTTCCTTTGAAAGTCTTCAGAATAATACACTTTCAATCCACCAGTAAATTTATATCCTGCTGGTGAAGTTCCATTATCCCATCTTGAAAAATAACTATTAAGCACTATTATGCTTTTTATTCCTGGTATTTTTAATAAATAATCAGCAAAATTTAAAACTTCTGTATTGAACTTTATGAAGCCATACATAATATTTTCCTTTTCGCTATTATTTGCCGATAACTCAACTGTAATTAGTTCCTTACCTTTATAGTCCTCCAGATAATAATAATACTCTACAGAAGATTCATTGACCGAAAGCCGCCATAAGCGAGGCTTCTCAGCTAATATATTTAATGCTTCGTTAGGAAAAATTTTAAAAATTGAAAGCAACGCTTGTTTGACAGTGCCTAAATCTGTCAGGTTCACATCAAAAGAAAAAGAATACATAATTGTGTAAATCTTTTTAATATTCTTCTTCCAGTTTATAAATCTATTAAATATCATAAAAATTATTCTAAATTGTTATTCAATAAATGACCCAACGACAACTTTGATATCCAAATAATTATATTTAGCATCATTTTGGATAATATCTATGTGTATTTCACTTCATTTTTACTGCAAAGTTACGACAAGGATAGGTTATACCCATTATATATTCAAATTAGCCCAATCCTTATAAAAAAATAGCAAATCTTCGGACCATTTAAAAATATAATGGGTATTGATTACAATAAGTAGTAGCTCGAATGTTTACTCTTTATTTAGGTACTGTTAGTGTTTCGAAAATAGGTAAAAGCTTAAGACTAATCCTTATGTAAAGAAGTAAAAATCTAAAGACCATTTGATAAGTATGCCATTTTGCATCCAATTATCTTGCGATATACAAAAGAAAGCGCCCCTTTTCAAAAGATGCCTTTATAGATCAAGCTATGGTTTGAATGGTTAGTGCCATGAAGATGATATCTCTATAAAGATGTAAAGTTATAACCTAGATAATAGAACTATCTAAAAAATAAAATTGGTATTACACATAAATTTAATTAATTTTGCCGCTTTATTATACTATTTCATATATCATTTAGTTTTAATATAACTAAACAAAAATATAAAAGACCGAAAATCGTATCGTATGAAACTTTCGCTCAACTGGCTTAAAAGATATCTAAATATATCCGATTATACCCCGGAAAAAATCGCTGAAATCCTCACTACTATAGGGCTTGAAGTAGAAGGATTAGAGGTAGTTGAGTCTATCAAAGGCGGTCTCAAAGGCGTAGTCACAGGCGAAGTCATTCACTGCGAAAAACATCCCGATGCTGACCGATTATCTTTAACACGTGTCAATATAGGCGGTGAGGAATCCCTACAGATAGTTTGTGGTGCACCCAATGTAGCACAAGGTCAAAAAGTATTAGTAGCCACTATCGGCACCGTACTTTATAATGAAGACGGCACTTCTTTTACTATTAAAAAAGGTAAAATCAGAGGTGTAGAATCTCAAGGTATGATCTGTGCACAAGACGAATTAGGACTCGGTCATGATCATTCGGGTATAGTTGTCCTTCCGGTAGATACAGCTATCGGTATTCCGGCCGCTCGAGTTTATAATATAGAAGATGATCACGTTTTTGAGATTGGACTTACACCTAATCGTTCTGACGCTACCTCACACATAGGTGTAGCTCGAGACTTATTAGCTTACCTACGTGTCCATGAAGGATACACAGGTGATATCCATGATGCAGATATATCAGACTTTATTACAGAAAAGATAGCCTTTAATGTGGATGTTGAAGTGCGCGACACTATAGCTTGCCCACGATATACAGGCATTACCATCACAGGTGTACAAGTAAAAGAGTCCTCGGAAGATATCAAACGTTACCTCAATGCTATTGGCATAAAACCGATTAATAATATAGTTGACATTACTAATTTTGTCCTGCATGAATTGGGGCAGCCATTGCATGCCTTTGATGCTGACAAAATCGAAGGACGCAAGGTCATAGTTGCCCATTTGCCGGAAGGCACGCCTTTTACAACGCTAGACGACGTAGAAAGAAAATTAAATGCCGAAGACCTAATGATTTGTGACGCTAATCTCAATCCACTAACGATAGCCGGAGTTTATGGTGGCCTCAACAGTGGTATCACTATGGATACAAAAAATGTATTCTTAGAATCTGCACATTTTGCATCGACACTTATCCGCAGGACAAGCAACAGACATTTGTTAAAAACAGATGCAGCTAAAACCTTCGAAAAAGGCACAGACCCCAACATTACAGAATTAGCACTCAAAAGAGCAGCAGCACTCATTAAAGAATTTGCTGGCGGTGCGATAAGCAATAGCACTGTTGATGTCTATCCTAAACCGATCGCTATGCCTGAAATCAGACTGCGTTACCAGCATGTCAATAGTTTACTGGGCATGCAGATCAAAAAAGAAGATATCCACGCCATACTGAGCGCCATGGATATGGAAATTAAACCATGGGACAACGAATCTATCCTCGTCAAAGTACCGACAAATAAAGTCGATGTCACTAGAGAAGTGGACCTGATAGAAGAAATCGTCCGTATATTTGGATTAAACAGCGTACCTGTATCTAATCAGGTGCACAGCACAATATCATACACCCAAAAACCTGACAAACATAAGATCAAAGAGCTATTGGCAAATTTCCTTGCATCCAAAGGTTATAATGAAATGATGGGTCTTTCTCTTATTGAATCACGCTTGTATAAAGAAATCAATATAGTCGATCCAGCTAATTTTGTTTATATTAATAATACATCCAATGTACATTTAGACATCATGCGACCGGATATGTTATTAAGCGGCCTGCAATCTGTAGCCCATAACCTCAATAGACAGCAAGTAAATCTTACATTGTTTGAATTGGGCAAATCTTATCAAAAGTCAGAAAATGGTTATAAAGAACAAGAAATGTTGACCATCTTTATGACAGGTAAGACCAATGACGAATCTTGGCTCACCGATTATAAAACGGATAAGTCATTTTATGATATCAAACAAGCCGTATTATCAATATTAGCCAGAGTAAATATAAACGATGTACCTTTTACCTTGATCCACCACAATAAGCGAATACAGTATGGTATGCAGCTAAACAGAGGTCCGGTTGTATTAGCCGAATTTGGATTGGTCAAAAAAGAAGTTTGTGCTAAACTAGGCATTAAGTCCCCCGTGTACTATGGCGAATTATATTTAGACAGTATCCTCAAGCTCATCGGCAATAACCAGATGCACGTACAGGAAGTAAGTAAATTCCCGACGATGCGCCGTGATCTTGCCTTAGTAGTGGATAAGCAAGTACAGTTTGCCGAAGTAGAACAAATCGCTAAGCAAGTCAATAAAAAATTATTAAAACACATTGGCCTTTTTGATGTTTATGAAAATAAAGAACAGTTGGGTGATGATAAACGCTCTATTGCCATTTCTCTTGTATTTGAAAACATTACTAAAACACTTAACGATACTGAAGTTGACAATATCATGAAGCAAATAATAGAGCAATTAGAACAAAAAATAAAAGCAGTAATAAGAAAATAAACAACTAATAGTAAAATAAAATTATCTTTGATGGAAAATTGGACAGAAAATTTGGAATTATTATCCGTTAAGGTCAAAAACCTACTGGGTGCATTCCATAATTTAAAGTCTGAAAACGAATCCCTTAAATCAGAAATCAGTCATCTAAAAGTAGAGATTGACCAATTGAAAACACAAGAATTAAATATAAATACTAAGCAAGCAGATCGAGAACAAACTGTATCATCGCATTCAGTAAAAGAGTCAGTCACACCATCAGGCATATCCCAAGATACTAAAAATCAGGATCATACCAGATTAAGGACACAACTTGACGAGATCATCGAAGATTTAGATCGCTGTATTCAAATCATTCAAACCACTACAGATGGAAAATAATGAATTGAACACAATAAATATAACCATAGCCGGCCGCACATTTCCTGTAAAAGTCACAGAAGATGAGAAAGCCGGAGTACTCGCATTAGAGTCAGAGTTAAATGAAAAAATAATTCATTTTCAAAAAACATATTCAGGTCGTGACAAACTTGACTATGTGATTATGACATTACTGACCTATGTATATGATCTAAAAGAAAAGCAACAGGAACCAGTCTCAAGCGAGGCTGTCACCAAAGTGCAATCGATGCTGGATATGTTATCCGACTTTTAACTATATGCAATAAATCACAGTCGAATACTGATCTGATACTTAGTAAGACAAGGCCCGGAAGAGGGTTATTTTATCATCTTTTTTAATCAGTATTAGCATATGAGTTCAATAATAGGAATTATTTTAGGAGTCATTTTGGGTGGTGGTGCCGGATATTTTATAATCCAAACCGCATTCAAATCCAAAATCAATGAAGCCAATGACAAGGCAGACATCACGCTTAAAGAAGCAGAGTTGGCAGCCAGTCGCAAAGTACAAGAAGCTGAAGCCAAAGCAGATAAATTAGTAGCTAAGGCAGAACAGCAAAACGAGTCAGTTAAGCAAAAGAAAATCCAAGAAGCCAGAGATAATTTTTCAAAATTAAAATCTGAATTTGAATCCTGGAAATCTGAGCAGAAAGTAGAAATTAAAGAGCGGGAATTAAATGCACTCGCTCTTGAAAAAGAACTTAAAATCAAGCAGGATGCCATCCTGACAGAGTTAGAGTCCATAGAGTCAAAAGAACAAGAATTAAACACTATCCGCGAAAATCTCGAAGTACAAATCAAGATCGTAGCAAAAAAGAAGGAAGAATTAGACACTGCCAATGAACGCTTTATAAAAGAATTGGAAACCATCTCTAAGCTATCCCAGCAGGAGGCTAAAGACCAACTACTCGAAGCCGTCAAAGGCAAGGTACAAAATGAAGCTTTATCGATAGAAAAAGAGGCTATAGCCAATGCGCATTCCAATGCTAATAAAGAAGCTAAAAAAATTGTACTACAGACCATTCAGCGTATGAGTGCAGAATATACCATAGAAAATACTGTATCTGTATTTAATCTCGAATCTGACGAGATCAAAGGCCAGATTATCGGTCGTGAAGGTAGAAATATTCGCGCACTGGAAGCAGCTACAGGTGCCGAAATCGTAGTAGATGACACACCGGAAGCTATTGTAATTTCCAGTTTTGACCCTATCCGCCGTGAAATATGCCGTCTGACACTTAAAAAATTAGTTGCTGACGGTAGGATTCACCCAGCAAAAATAGAGGAAACAGTTGCAAAGGTTAAAAAACAATTAGAAGAACAAATCGTAGAAATAGGCGAACGCACCATCATCGACTTAGATATCCACGGCCTTGCACCCTACCTAGTAAAAATGGTAGGTCGTATGAGATTCCGATCGTCTTATGGACAAAACCTACTCAAGCACTCCATGGAGACAGCCAATCTTTGTGCAACAATGGCAGCAGAGCTCGGCCTTAATCCTAAGCAAATTAAAATGGCCAAAAGAGCTGGTTTGCTTCATGATATAGGCAAAGTCGCTGAGGAAGAGTCCGAATTGTCACACGCACTCCTTGGGATGGAGATTTGTGAAAAACATAAAGAGCATCCGGTCATTCTGAATGCTATCGGCGCTCACCACGACGAAATCGAAATGAATAATATCATATCCCCTATCGTACAAGCTTGCGACGCTATATCAGGTGCAAGACCAGGCGCACGAAGAGAAATCTTAGAGAGCTACCTCAAACGAATAGGCGAACTTGAAGAACTCGCTCTTGCCTATGAAGGCGTACAAAAAGCGTATGCGCTACAAGCAGGTAGAGAACTTCGGGTTATCGTAGAGTCAGAAAAAGTAACCGACCAATACGCCGATGACCTCGCATTTATCATCTCTAAAAAGATACAAGATGAAATGCAGTATCCCGGTCAGGTAAAAGTAACCGTCATTCGTGAAAAACGGGCTACAGCTTTCGCAAGGTAATCATCCCGTTTTGATAAGATACATTTTAAAAAAGGAGGTACAGTTTTGCACCTTCTTTTTTTTATTTTAATCCAAATATAGTTATATATATAATTTTTTTCTATATCTTTGTTTTATAAACGTAATACTCATTATATTTTTAAATGGTTCAAAGATTTAGTAGAAAAAATAGTAAATATCAAGGCAGAAAACGCAAACATAGCCTTAGCTATAGTGAGGCTTTCTAACGTAGAGATTTATTATTTTTTTATAAGGATTGGACTAATTTGAATGTATAATAAGTATAAATACCAGGGCAGATGGACATATTTACTACTACACCAGATCAAATCCAGATCTTAGAAAGTCGGAACTCTCTGATGAATGTCAATTATATAGACAAAGAGATCGCTATTGAAACTATAGCTTTGCAAATCAGACAAGCTATCCTATCTAAGCATACAGCATTAATAGTTATTCCAGACAAAAGCGCCCGACAAACGCTGGAAAAGGTATTGAAAAATATCTCCCTTAATCAATTAGTACTGTCAGTGACCTTAGATGAATCACCCTCTCCGAATGATTTTCAAATCATTAAGCATACCCATTTACCTGCTAAATTATCCCCTTATATTCGAGAGTCCGATACGCTAAGCTACCAGATGAAAGTAAGAGAAATAGATGACCTCATTAAAGCAAGAGAAGTTATAATCACCAAGGGCTTAAACTGGCGTCAGGCCGTGGATTCGTTTTGCAAATTGGGAGTTAGTCAAGATGTTTTACTTCTCAATCGAATGCTCGATCCGGCAAAATTTGACATGAGCGATGAAGGCCAAAACCAAATAAACGCCATCGTAACCACCGCATTATCCTACTACCATCCAGAATTTGAAATCAAAGATCACTCACTACTTAATCACGAATTTAATAAAAACATTACCGATCACGAGCAGCTCAAAACGACTGTTCAAGATATGATTGGCTTATTGAATGATAGCGAAGATCTCAAATACCAATATTTAGATTATAACAAGGAGATAGAGAATAATTTTCTGCAAAATAGCTTTCAAAATATTCATAAATTTAAAACAGAGGCAGAGCACTTCAAATTAAAGATATCTCAGTACCTTTCTGAGCAAAATCAACTGAGTAAATCCCTTATTCCAGGCTTTTTGTCCGAAAAACAAAAAATACATACCCAGCAAGGAAAAGATCTCCTCAATCAGATTCAAATTCTATTTAAGGAAGTGGAAGACCTAACCCATGTGTGTATTCCGACGGCTAACAAAATCATCTTATCCCTCGTACAATCCTGTGCAGAGATTCCCAATATTTTGGACAGATACCAGGCTGAGATTATCACTAAAAAGGCCGAATACATTAAGTCTGTCAATGTACACAACCATTTAGACAACAAGTTAATAGCGCTTGAAAACAATTTTAGAGAATTGATTACCAAAATCAATCAAGCAGGCTTCCTAAAGGAAAAATTAGAAATAAACACCCTCAGCTTTTCCAAACAGACTGACCAAATCATTGGACTTACTCAAAAACTAAGCCTCCTACTAAAGGAAGCTGAGCAAAACATGTATTACTTAGAGTGGAATCAGTTTTTTAGTAAAAAATCAGAACAAGAACAAAATATCCTACAGGCACTTAGAGGTATTGACCCGGCAAATTGGCTTAATGTCATAGAGGGTTGGTTTTTATACTACCATATTACTAAGGAGTTTGTGCATTTGCATAGTTTAAGTAATCATAAACTGGATGACCTTGCCGAATCATGTATCAGAGTAGAACACAATATGACACAAGATGCTATTTATGATTTGTATGTACAGATTCCAGAAAAATTAAAAACACTTAAAAAAACAAATTCTAATTTATATAAGATTTTTACATCCAATACAGATTCTCTCCATGGAAATACATGGGATCATATTTTAGATAATCATTATGAATACATTAAAGACTTCTTCCCTATTATTATTACAGACAGCGACAAATTAACACGCTTAAAACATTCTGACAAAAGAGAACTCATTGTATATAATCACAAGGATACAAATGTAGATATCATGCAATTATTTAAAAAAATAACTTATTACTGGAGTGAAAATCAGGCTGTTATAAATCCAGAATATGAAATGCTCACTTCAATAAATACAGAAGATTTTCGAAGTGTAAAAGTTTCTGAAAGGTTGCCACTCTTTAGAAATATTGCTCATAATCTCTTGTCTATTCCAGTTACGCCACAGATTTATTTAATTAAAGATGCATGCATTCTTTCCTATGCATCTGCTTTTTTAACAGAAAAGATTACTACAAGTCTATATCATCACGGAATCAAGAAGGTCGTTCCTGAACCGAGTATCGCTCAAGCATTGACAGGTGCATTTTTAGAATCTCCTAATGCTATTTACTGCATTATAGAAGATGATCTTTTTAATCCATCATCAACACAAGATATCTTGTGGCAGTACAGATTGATCAATATATTAAAGCAGATGGGCATCACTTTAGTCTCTTTAAGTTCCAATACACTTTTCAATAATGAGTACCAGATTGACGAGCTTATCGAATCTATAGCCATCCAACAAAGTCACTATAATAGACAAGATAAAATACAAATGACGATTGAATTTAATTAATTTCCATATAGACATTGACTTACTTCATTTTAAGGATCAACTCATTACAAAAGTAGATCATAATAAAGTGAAGCTTTTTGACATAATCCGAAAAAAATATCTTACCCTTCAGCCGGAAGAAATAGTCAGACAACTATGTATCCTGTGGTTGATTGAGGATCAAAAATTTTCACGCAATAATATCCAGGTAGAAAAAACTATAGATATCCATGGCTTGCAGAGGCGCTTTGACATCGTAGTATATGATAAGTCCATATTTCCGTATATCCTTGTTGAGTGCAAAGCACCTCAGGTTAAGATCACACAATCTACATTTGATCAGATAGCTGCCTATCAATGGGTCATGCGAGCACCATATCTAATGGTCACTAATGGTAGTGAACACTACATAGCTAAGATGGATGAGAAAAATAAAAAATATGAATTTTTTAGTGAAGTACCTTGCTGGCATTAATATCTATACTTATAAGGTTCTTTTTTAAGAAGCATAAAAGCAAAAAGGTATCCGACACTCAAGCCAGACACCTTTCATACCTATAAATTTAACCGTAAGAGGAATTACTTCTTCTTTCCGCCTTTTACTTCCTTTGCTGCTGCCGCTGCTGCAGCCTTCAATGCTCTTGGGATTTCGATAAGAGCGATAGGTGTAGCAGGATTTGACATAACTTCTATACCTTGTGGCAATATGATATCCTTGATTCTCAAAGACTGACCTAAGTCCAATTTTGAAATATCAGCTTTAAGTTCGTCAACAAGATTTTCAGGTAAAGTCTTTACTTTAATCTTTCTGAGTTGCTGTATCAATTTACCACCTACTTTTACACCTGGTGAAGAACCTTTAAATCTTAATGGTATCTCAACTTTGATCGGTGTACCGTCGATTACTTTCAAAAAGTCGATGTGCGTGACTTCGTCTGTAACAGGATTTTGCTGCAATGACTTTAGGATTGCTTTATACTTTTTACCGTCGATTTCTAAATTTGCAATTTTAAAATCAGCTGTATATATAATGCTTTTTACACTAGCTGGTGTCACATTAAAATGTATAACCTCATCGCCTCCGTATAATACTGCAGGTATATTTCCTGCTGCTCTGTCTGCCTTTGAACCTTTTTTTCCTAACTCGGTTCTTTTATTTCCTTGAATTTCTACTGATGTCATTTCTAAAATATCTGTACGTTATTTCTAAAGAGCCGCAAAGATATGAATAATTAATACATTTCAAATCTATTTAAGATAAAAAAATATCTAAACTTAACGATTTATTTTCAAAATTAGCCATTTATTGAATAAAATACCAGCAATTTAGAGCCAAATCCTACTATCATAATAACAAAACCCGAAAAAAATAAGATTTTTAACACCAAATCAGGTATATTTGCTGGTATTAAATAATAATGGATTTATAAGTTGAATCTGCTCATTAAATAAACCAAAAATAAATTCAAATGGAAAATCTAAGTACAAACTTCAAATCTTTAGTTTTACTCGTTTTTACGACGCTTAGTACTTCGCTGTTTTCGCAGCCTTTTACCACAGTATGGAATGTCCCATCGGGCAATAGCACCCTATCCTTCTATATCGAGACGGACGGTACTACCACTTATAGCTGGACTGCCGGATCACAGTCAGGCAAAGGCACATGGAATACCACTAATAATGGTTTTGTAACCATCAACGTATCTGCACCCGTATCTGATACGCTACTCACACTATCCATCGGTCCGAATAATCTCAGACGGTTTTATATGGATGAAGGATTTTCGAGTTCTAAAAATGCAGCGCAATTAAGAGACGTGACAAACTGGGGTGCTGTAAAATGGAATAGCATGGAAAATATGTTTGTTGATTGTAAAAACCTAAACATTAATCATGCGCCCGCTCCCCCTGATTTAAGTAATGTAACAAATATGTATTCTATGTTCAGAGGGTGCCGTGTCCTCAATGGGCCAAAAAATATCGACAATTGGAATACTTCTAATGTTATAAGTATGGCCATTATGTTTTCCGAAGCGACCGCTTTCAACCAACCTATCGGCAAATGGAATACTACTAAGGTTACTAATATGAGCGCGATGATTTCCAAAGCAACCGCTTTCAACAAAACTAACGGCAACTGGAATACTACTAATGTAAAAAAAA
>CAZCTQ010000047.1:0-16170 GCA_964501555.1 uncultured Aureispira sp.
CCATGCGCAGATTAAAATCAGCCTTTGCCCGCTCGGTTGAGCTGTTTTGGGCGTAGGTGCTCATAGTAATTACGCTCATTACAAAAATCAGATACAACTTTTTCATACTACATAACTTTTAGTTTTATAAAATAATATATATATATATATATATTACTTAAATAATCAACTTATTATAACTGCTTGTCATCCTTACTGCATACGCTCTGTTGGTTTATGACACGTAGGTTTACGTTGGCTTATGGTGCGGCTGACAGTAGGGATTTCAAAATGTTGTTACAAAGATATTGATTGTTTTTGAATAGTGGTTCAGTTTTGTTAAGGAAATTTTAAAACGCAAGAAAAAATTTTAGTACCCAAACTATTAATACTAACGATGAATGGAAAAATAACATCGTCAAAACGACCTAATTGATTTATGATGCCATTTTTAAACTGTTTTTCAATTGGTTATGAGATTTGTTTTTAATTTTTTTTGACAAAATGTTTTTTTATTCTCTAAAAGAGATTACCTTTGCGCCCGCTTTCGCAATATAGAAGGCAATTGATTTTTATTATTAAGACAAAAATTTTAAAAAAGTGAATACACTAAGTTACAAAACCATCTCAGCAAATGCTGCTACAGCTACCCACAAGTGGTACGTAGTAGATGCTGAAGGCGAAGTAGTGGGAAGGCTTGCTACGCGAATAGCAGCAGTACTGCGCGGTAAGAATAAACCTGATTTTACGCCACACGTGGACACAGGTGATTATGTTATCGTATTGAATGCTGACAAAGTCAGATTTACCGGCTCGAAGTTAGATGACAAAGAATACCAGCGCTACACAGGCTACCCGGGAGGATTAAAAAGACGTACCGCTAAGGAGATGTTAGAGAAAAGACCGGAAATGGTACTTGAATTAGCTATTAAAGGTATGTTGCCTAAAACCAAATTAGGTAAAGCGCAGATTAAAAAATTATTTTTATATACTGGTACTACGCATCCACACGCTGCGCAAAAGCCGGAACCTTTTAAATTTTAATATTATATGGAGATGATCAACAGCATCGGAAGAAGAAAATCTTCCACAGCAAGAATATATATAACAGATGGTAGTGGTAAGATCATTATCAACGGCAAGGAGCTCAATGAGTATTTTCCTATGCCAATGACACAGGCTACCGTACTTGAACCATTGAGAGTAACAGGTGTTGAGGGAAAATATGACATCAAAATCAATGTTGCAGGTGGTGGATTCAAAGGACAGGCAGAAGCCATCCGTATGGGTATTTCAAGATCACTGGTTAAAATAGACGAAGAGAATAAAAAACCATTGAAAGAGAAGAAGTATCTTACCAGAGATGCAAGAGAAGTCGAAAGAAAGAAATTTGGTAAGCCTAAGGCAAGAAAGAGCTTCCAGTTCTCTAAGCGTTAATTTTATTACCATCATTTTATTTGTTAATCCAAAAGAAAAAGTATAAATAATGAATAAGCCGACACATAATGAAATGTTAGAAGCAGGTGTACACTACGGCCACTTAAAAAGAAAGTGGAATCCAAAGATGCTTCCTTACATCTTCATGGAAAGAAAAGGTATTCACATCATAGATTTAAATAGAACTTCCGAAATGCTGGATCGTGCTGCATATGCAATGAAGCAAATGGCTAAATCCGGAAAGAAGATTTTGTTTGTAGCGACTAAAAAACAGGCCAAAGACATCGTAGCACAGGCAGCAAGAAGTGCTGAAATGCCTTATGTAACCGAAAGATGGTTGGGTGGTATGATGACCAACTTTTCAACGATCCGTAAGTCTGTAAAAAAGATGAACAACATCGACAAGATGTTGTCTGATCCTGCAGTATCTATCACTAAAAAAGAGCGTCTGACGCTACAAAGAGAGAAAGATAAGTTGGAAAGAGTTTTAGGTGGAGTAGCCAATCTCAACCGTTTACCAAGTGCTGTATTTATGGTGGACATCCATCATGAGCACATTGCTCTTGATGAGGCTAAGAGATTAGGAATGAAGACCTTTGCTATGGTTGATACTAACTCAGACCCTAATAAAGTGGACTTCGCTATCCCAGCAAATGACGACGCTTCTAAATCTGTCAAATTGATCACTGATTATATCATCGGGTCGATCAAAGAAGGATTGGAAGAAAGAAGACTTGCTAAGCAGGACACTAAAGAAGATTAAAAAAATATTAATTAAAAATTTTTAAGAATTATCTATAATGAGCGAATTAGTAATATCAGCAGCTCTGGTAAAAGAATTGAGAGATCAGACCGGTGTAGGTATGATTGATTGTAAAAAAGCATTGGCTGAAGCTAATGGTGATTTTGACAAAGCGATCGAACTTCTTCGTCTTCGTGGTCAGAAAATGTCTGAAAAAAGAGCAGACAGAGACGCTAAAGAAGGCGTAGTAGTTGCTTTAGTTAATGATAGCAATGACAAAGGTATTGTATTAAGATTAAGTTGCGAAACAGACTTCGTTTCTAAAAATGAAGACTTCGTAAAGCTTACTAACGATATTGCTAAAGTTGCTTTGGATGCTTTTCCGGCAAATGTAGAGGCACTTTTAAATACACCTATGAATGGTTTGACGATCGGAGAGATCATCACTGAACAAGTAGCAAGAATAGGTGAAAAAATCGAAATGTCTTCTTATGAAACCATAGAGGCACCACTTGTATCGGCATATATCCATATGGGTAACAAAGCGGGAGTAATCGTAGGCCTAAATATAGCCAATCCTGATTATGTTGCTGCAGGAAGAGATGTAGCAATGCAAGTAGCAGCTATGAAGCCGGTAGCACTTGACAAAGACGATGTATCTCAGGAAATCATCAATAAGGAAATAGAGATCGGTAAAGAAATCGCTAGAAGCGAAGGAAAACCGGAAGAAATGCTCGAAAAAATAGCAGTCGGAAAACTCAATAAATTCTTTAAAGACAATACCTTGCTCAACCAAATCTTTGTAAAAGACGGTAAGGCAAGCGTTGCCGAATATCTCAAATCGATTGATAAGGATTTGACGGTGACAGGATTTAAACATATTAGTTTAGTATAATAAATGATATAAAAGGAGCGGTATTAATCGCTCTTTTTTTTTACCTATTGACGACAAATACGACTGTAAAAACTTTATTAACCCAAATTATCTGTAAATATAGAACCAATGGCTTTAAAATATAAAAGAATTTTACTGAAGCTGAGCGGAGAATCCCTGATGGGAGAACAAAAATTTGGTATATCTGCTGATATGCTTAATTACTATGCTCAGCAGATAAAAGAACTCGTTGCAATAAAAGCAGAAGTTGCTATTGTCATCGGTGGCGGGAATATATTTAGAGGCCTTAGTGCTGAATCTTCAGGTATCGAGCGTGTAACAGGCGACTACATGGGTATGTTAGCTACCTGTATCAATGGGATGGCACTCCAGAGCGCATTAGAATCTCACGGCGTATATACACGACTAATTACTGCCATCGAAATGAGAGAAATAGCCGAGCCATACATTAGGAGAAGGGCGATCCGTCATCTTGAAAAAGGTCGCGTACTTATTTTTTCGGCAGGTACAGGCTCTCCCTATTTTACTACTGACTCTGCAGCAGCTTTACGTGCCAATGAACTCAATGCTGATGTCATTCTTAAAGGTACGCGGGTGGATGGTATTTATGATAGCGATCCCGAAAAAAATGCCGACGCAGTTAAATATGACCATATCTCATTTAATAAAGTGATCAATATGGGTCTTTCTGTGATGGATATGACGGCTTTTACTCTATGCCAAGAGAATAATGTACCGATCATCGTATTTGACATCAATCAACCGGGCAATCTTACTAAAATAGCTGAAGGCGCACCTATCGGAACACTCGTAGATTGATTTTTTTTCTGATATTTTGGTACAACCTTAAAACAACCTTAAATTTACGGTGTTAAATCATATATATATACCGTAATATGCCAGATCATACTATTAACACCGGCAGAATAAGATATAACATTCTTAAAGAGGTAGAAAAGCAGACAATTGCTTTTTTATGCAAAATCATGCCTCAATGGATAACACCCAATATACTTACAGGAATTGGTTTTATAGGTAGTTTCATTGTAGCTATCGGTTCATGGCTCGCTAAAGATATTCCCTACTTCCTTTTATTGAGTATCTTTGGTTTTATGGTACAGTGGTTTGGAGATTCTCTTGATGGTCGTATTGCCTATTGGCGCAATATCCCCCGTAAGTGGTACGGATGGGCATTGGATATTTCTGTAGATTGGATATCTATTGGCATCATTGGTTTTGGGTTTTATTTCTTTTTCCCTAAATGGGAATGGGCTGCTTTCATTTTTATCTTTGCCTATGGATGGGCGATGATTAATGCCTTACTACGATATAGAATTACGGATGCCTATATCATTGATAGTGGTATCATGGGCCCAACCGAATTGCGTATTCTCATTTGTATCTTCCTTGCACTCGAAATAGTGATACCTGGAATTTTGCTTTATTTTGCACTTATCGGTAGTGTTATTCTTATCCTGATGAATATCAAAGATCTCAATGACGTCCTAAATGCAGGGGATCAAAAAGATAAATTTGAAAAATTATCTAAACAATAATATATCTCAAAGAAAAAATTGGAAACGTCGGTTGTTAATGACTGAGGATGATTTCGTAAACTTGTCTCCACCCTTTCCATTCGCCATCTTCACCAAGAGAACTATTGTGCCATAAAACGGTAAGGGGCACCTCATATTTTCTTGCTATCTTTTTAAATTCGACTACTTTTTCGACTGCCTGCTTTACATTTAGCTTCATATACCTTCTTAGTGTGGCATCCATCATGACAAACGGATGAATCTTTAGCGGCGTTGCTGTTTCATTCTCGATATCGTACCAATAAAAGGTATGACCCGTACCCGCTCTGTACCCGATCCTATCCGCAAACCCCATCGTATAGTCATCCGTGATACCAGCATATATCAGTCTTCTATATGTTGTCGGCAATTGCATAATCAAAAAATGCTGACGCGAAGCTGTAACTACCTTACCAGTGATATCGGCTAACAAATTAATCTCCTGCGACAAAATGCGATCGTCCTTACGCGAGCGATAGGATGGATGGACACCCACTGAATTGGTCCCGGATAGATCTTGCAATAACTGCCTAAACCTTGGATTAGATGGCTTGTGGTTTCGGTCTATGGACGTTCGTCTTTCGGACATAAGGATAAAGAAAATAGGAATTAGATCTAATTTTTTATGCAATTGATCCAAATAATTGTAAGTATCAAATGGATCCTTCATACGACCTGAAACCACAGCAAGTTGATTAGACGTTCTGCCAAGATCAAATTTTATCATAGACTTAGACAAAGTCAGCATATTTCGCCATCCTTTATTTTTAAATGCCCAGGCCTGATCTATATCAATGGTAGAAATCACATGATATCCATTCGTTTCTGGAAAAATATACCCCGGATAGGCATCCAAAAGCTGACTTTTAATCCAAAGCACCATCATATCTACAATAGGCTCGTCTGGTGACAATTGATGCAGTTTGCTGTCAACAGCTAAAAATCGATTCCATTTATCACCATTTTTCCTTTCTAGATATTCTTCATATCGACTCAGAAAACAAAAAATAACTCCAAAGGGATCCATGGACGCACTATTCCATATCCCATCTAACCACGGTCGGACAATATTGGATACAATCTCAATATTTTGGGTATCAATTTGATTTGATTCTTTAATAATATCTAATGGCCGAAAAGTAATTTTCTGATTTGTATCCAAATGGGAACCATAATAAATAATAGGTTTGTAAGAGGTAATTTCATTTGCATTACAAATAGTATAACCCGTTTTTAATATCTGATTAAAGACAAAATCCAGCACATAAACTAAACGATTGGAATGTATGTCTGTAACTATTTGTATCATTATATATTTATAAAAGTGTCGCTATCGTTTAAAAAGTTACAAAATTAAGGCATTCTAATGATAATTTAAGAGGTAAAATATCATTGGCTAACTTATTTGTATTATTTTTGTTGATTATAAACAGGTTATAGCAAAGTAATTTTTTGGCATGCAGTTTAAATGGTTAATTTTTGGGATAATTTTTAACAGTGTTGCTATTCATTCGGCAATAGCTCAAAAGTCATTTCAACCCAAGCAAGTCGATAATGAATGGAAGGGGATTATATATAGATATGAAAATACGGGGAAAGGCACATTGCATACTAATGGCTTTTCAATGGCTTATAATTCAGGAAAAATCCGAACATACTACAAAACGACTTACTACCATATCGAAGCGGGTTATCTAACAGACGCCCGAGAAATTAGTCAAAACAGAAATATCCCTATCTCTTTTAACAGGGTATCCCAATCATTCAAATTTGGTAAACAAAATTATTTTTATGCATTGAGGGCAGGTAAAGGTGCTAAAGTACTACTTACTGACAAAGCCAAACGACAAGGTGTGTCCATCGGTTATAATTATGAGGCCGGAGCATCATTAGGAATCCTACGTCCTTATTATTTAGAGATCGTGTATAATTATGAAGAAAATGGTAGATTTTATAACGAACTCAGAACTGAAAAATATAGTTCTGAAAATGCTGACAAATTTTTGGATTTTAATTCTATTTTTAGCGGTGCAGAAGGTAGTAAAGGATGGTCAGAATTGAGTTTTGTGCCAGGAATACAGGGGAAACTGGGTTTGTTTTTTTCTATAGGTAGCATGGATCAATATGTTAAAAATTTAGAAGTAGGCATCATGGGAGATCTTTTTATCAAGAAAATACCCATTATGGTAGAAACATCAGCTATCAGTGCCAAACCTTACTTTTTCAATTTCTATTTAACCTTAGAATTGGGTAAGCGTTCTAACTAATTAAAAATCATTAACCCCAAAAATAATCGTAAGATTTTAATTATCAATTGATTTGGTAGAATAAGGCTAATTTTCCATAACCAGGAAGCTATACCTGCAAATTAATTTTTTAAAAAATAATGAAAATAGCTTGTGTAATTTAAATAATTGATATACTTTTGCATCGCTTTTGAAAGAAAAAAAGATATAACTCAATCTCAATCTTAAAAAGCCCCCTTAGCTCAGTCGGTTAGAGCGACGGACTGTTAATCCGCAGGTCCCAGGTTCAAGTCCTGGAGGGGGCGCTGAAAGCTCGGTTTGCATAAAGCCGGGCTTTTTTGCTTTTTACACTTTCTTATTAGTTTTTCAATTTTTATAATAAGACAACTTTATGAGTAATACCCATTATACATTCAAATTAGTCCAATCCTTATAAAAAAATAGCAAATCTCTGCGTTAGAAAGCCTCATTATAGCTAAGGCTATATTTGCGTTTTCTGCCTTGATATTTACTATTTTTTCTACTAAATCTTTGGACCATTTAAAAATATAATGAGTATAAGAAATAATCTTATGCTCATTTGTAACGCCTTAGAGACAAACAATATTAATAAGGAAATAATAATTGTTACTATTCAATCAACACCACTGAAGTTGGCTTGTATATTCTATAAAAACATCTAATAAAAGGGTCTCGACTATACTTAAGTATTAAACTGAGGCATAATACCAAAACACTCTATTTTAGTGCATTGGTAGTAAGTATGACCTGATCCTTAATTTATACGTCCTAAAGCTTAGCTAAATTAGCATTTAATTCTTTAGCGAGGTTGTACAACATTTCTGATTTTGCTTTTTCATCCGCATTTTGAACATTAACTACAATCATGAATGAATATTGATCATTGGCAGCCCAAAAACATCTACTTTGCTGAAAAGAAAAGGCTCCCGGCTTACCAGCGGCATCAAAAGCATTGTAAGGGATTGGATTATCTTCGCCACCGATAACCATGCCAACATTAACTAAGTTTTGGATATAGGCATTAGCTGACTCACCCAAACCAGAATCCTTAGTGTGATGCTGTATCTGGATTATGATATTGGATTTTGCATTTACTTCATCCCAATAGAAACTACATGTACGTGAATATGGCTTTAATCCAGACGATATGTTGACATGAGCAACATTAGATTTAACATGAAATATTTTTTTAATGGCCTCATCAGTAATTATAGTACAAGCATCAGGAATTTCCACATTTTTAGTTAACTCCTCATTCGCTTTGGATGTGTCAGGAGTAGATGTTTCTGTTGTTGCCTGCTGAGTACCATCCGCTTTTGGTTGTTCATTTTTACAAGAAAAAAGTGCGATGATTAAAAAAAATATAACCATGATTTTGAGATTTATCGAATTCGTATTCATTACAGATATTCTAAATTGATGTTTTTGATTAAAAATGCAAAGATATAGGATTTAATGGGAATTTAGCACACAATAAATCACCATTAATCTCTAAGGTCATATTTACAAACTATCTGCAAAACTTCCTATTCAATAACTAATTTAGTTGTTTGAGTCATTTTGCTATTACTCAAATGGAGCAAATACATACCTGGATTTTGCGGAAGCTCACCCTTTGTAAAGTGCGTTAAATTTTCTACTGCTCGTTTTTGACACATAACTTTTCCTTGGAGGTCAGTAATACTTATCATCACGGGATCAGTGAAATCTGAAATGCTAATTGTTACAAAGTCACAGGTAGGATTTGGGTAAATTTTAAGTTGCAAATGGTCAGAGTCAATGTCCTGATTGCTTACTGTAGAATGTGATCTACGGAAAAATTCCCAGATTAATCGACTATTTTGTGGCATCCAATAGTGATCTAGGTTGTTTTGTTTGAACAATTCAAAGTCTGCATTACATTGATCATAAATATAGTGATCAACTAAGATATCTTTGCCGGAAGCCGGGTCTTTATCTGTATAAGTAGTATGATTAGGCGTCATATTGCATCCATTATTAGCTATCCAAAAGTCTAACATTGGATCAACGCCCTGCCCAAAGTTATTATTGATGTAGCCTACAGTCTGATCAGCGGTACCATGAAAATGTGCTAGTCTGATAGCCTTTCCTGCATTTTTCTCAGTAATATTAGAACCTATGGTTCCACTCACGGACGCAAAGGCAGCAAACCTGTCGTGGTGTTGTATTGCCAAGCGCTGCGTCATAAAACCACCCATCGAAAAGCCACAAACATATATTTTATTTTTGTCAACTGCATATTTACTCATTGTATTATCTAACATCTTGTCTAAAAAGCCTATATCGTCTATGTTTGTGTTGAGATAAAACCCGATCCATCCTACACCTGCACCGGAATTCCACGCTCGCATGCCAAAGAATCCTGAATCTTCAGCAACGGGCGTAAGCAGGATAAAATTGGCAGTATCCGATACGGGAAGAAATTGATTAGGCTCATAAAATTTTTTCATATCTTCTATGTTAAAAGCTCCCAATCCATGTAAAAACACTACTATTGAAGCTGGTTTGGATGGATTGTATTTAGCCGGAATATGTGCAAAATATGTCCTTGTGCGACCATCGTGAGTAATTTCATGTCTGTCAAATTGACCAAAAGCTGCAACAAATGTTAAAACAGCGATAATTGAAAATAAATACTTTTTACAATTCATATTAGATAAAAATTAAAGGTCATTCTCTGCTATTGATATGTTGTTATAAACATTAAAGATAAGCCAGTTAAATATATGGATTTTTGAATATTTTACTGTATTCTAAATCCATCACCATAGCTGTACTATATATATGAAACCATTCTATAAAAGTATGATATGTCATTTTGTTTAGACAATTTCCTTGAGTTAAAAGCATAGCCTATCCAACGAGCTATTCCGTCTTCCGTATTTTTATAACGAATAATAGAAGGCTTTTTAAACTCATTTATATGTGCATTATTTATGTTGTTACTTGAAAAAATTACTTTTGCCTGCAAATTGAATTACTTTATTTACAATGATTATTTTTTTTACCTCAAAGATAATTAGAGCGAGCTATTCGTGAATATTTTTTAAAATATATTTTTATTATTTCTTCTACATGCTCATTAACGAGGTGCTTTACTCTTTCTTATCCACTTCCAAAATGTATCCGAATCTGGCGTGAGTGAATCAGGATCGGATGACAAAAAATCGAGTAAATCGTTCTCAGTAAAAGACACCTTATATTCGTCCCTAAGATAACCATTTTGTGTTGCAAAACATACATTAGAATCTTGATCATCAGGTATGTACAAAAGTCCGGTTGAAACTTCTATCTGATGAATAAGGTCTTTTGTAATCAATTTATTTTTACTCATTAAACGTTGGCTGATTTACATGCTTTCAAATAATTTTAGTATCCTTTTGTATTCATCCATCCACGAGGTCGGCTGCACAAAGCCATGGTCTTCTACCGGGTAGCTGGCCATTTCCCAGTTTTCTTTGCGCAGCTCTATCAGTCGCTGTGTTAATCGATAAGAATCCTGAATATGGACATTAACATCCACCTGGCCATGGCAGATGAGTAATTTGCCTTTAAGTCCATCAGCAAAAAAAATGGGTGAGCTGCGTCTATATGCTATCGAGTCGTTTTGAGGCTCATTAAGGATATTGGATGTGTAGCCCTGATTATAAGCAGCCCAATCTGTGACGGGTCTTAAAGCAGCTCCGACAGCAAAAACATCCGGCGTGGTAAACATGGCCATGAGTGTGATAAAGCCTCCATACGATCCACCATAAATGCCGATTTTTTTCGGGTTAATACCATACTTGCTGATTAATAGCTTTGCCCCATCTATATTGTCATCTAAGTCTTTGCCGCCCATATGTCGGTATATGCCAGTACGCGTATCTCTGCCATATCCTGAACTGGCGCGATAGTCTATGTCCATCACGGTATAGCCTTTATCGACTAGTAGATTGTGAAACATATATTCTCTAAAATACTGACTCCACCACTTATGGGCATTTTGAAGGTAACCGGCACCATGGACAAAGATGACAGCCTTTCCATTTGTCTTTTTAGGCTGATACACTCTTGCATATACGTCATGGCTATCTATAGCTTTAAAGGAAATGACTTCTGGCGTTTTCCATGCGTAAGCATTAAATTCTTTAGTCGTTGATTTAGTAATATTTACTGCCATTTTGCGCTCATCATTTTCCTGTAGGTATAACTCCCACGGTGTATTGGTATTAGAATAGCGGATGGCCAGGCTGCTTTCATCTGGTGATAGAGTGACTTCATTACCACCTGACATTTGGGTAATCTGGATGCGTTTACCACCTTTTACCGACATTTTATAAAAATGGGTCTCACCAGGATGTACTTCATTTGTCTTTAGATAAAACCAACGTCTATCATTAGATAGCTTAACTTCCTGCACTTCAAACTTTCCACTTGTCAATTGATTTTTGGTATTATCTATGAAGTTGTAGGTGTAAAGATGGGCATATCCTGTTGCTTCTGACTGATAGTAAAGTGTATTTTCATCAATAAAACCTATTGTTCCAGTTCCTGACCAACTACCGATGCCCGGGCCACCAATCCATGCTTCATCTCGTTGTCTATCAATCATTGACAGCGAGCCATCTTCTGGATTTAACTGTAGAATCCAGCGATCTTTGTGATCCTGTGAGCGAGCAACTACTATAGTATAATTACCGTTAGGTGACCAAATCGGGCCATAAACCTCAGCAGGTCTTGGCTTGATTTTGACTATAGAAGTATCTTGTTTGTAGCCACTCAAATATGCTGGTCGATCATTAATACCCGGGATGGAATCCGTATTGACCCTAATGGAGGTGTCTTTAGCAAAATTATAGATATATGATTCGGCGATATTATCTGGAAGACCAACTTTACTTCTGCTCGGGATATCTTCGGTATATCCGGAAGCTGTGACATAATTGGGTATAATAGTACCTTTATTTTCATTATCTTCTGGTCTTAATTTGTAAAAAACATATTTCATATTAGGGCTGATCGATTGAGAAAAAATTAGCTTTTTCCCGATTGTAATCTCGTTAATTTTCTTTTTTTCTGTGGTTTCCCTATATTTTTCAGTAGCGTCTTTTTTCGATTTTTCTTCTTGTAGGGTCATAAAAAGTTCCAATTGGTCTTTTTGTAAAGCTTTGTCAGCTGCATTCAGATTAACGTCCTTCTTTTTTTTGCCTTCCACAAAATTAGTAATTTGGCTGATTAGCCCGCTTTCGATATCGATAGTGTATAAATTTTTACCTTGTTTAAAAATCACTTGTTTTCCGTCAGGACTAAATGTAGCATTACTTTTATAATCTGTCGTATTGGTCAGCCTTTTTTCAACACCTGTCATTGCATTTTTAATAAAAATATCTCCGTCGCGGGTAAAAAGCCACTGTAAACGGTCATCTGTGTAGGTAACGGAATATCTATCAGGTAGTTGTCGCCTATCTTCTAAGGATACTTTTGTGATTACCTTGCCGGCGGTGTCGTATTGGTACAGCGAATCTGCTGGATTTTGGTCGGGATTCCACATGAAATAAATGATTTTTGAATCTTCTGACCAGAAGATATTGGAAGGCGAAGTGCCTATCCATTTTGCTGGATCTTGCATGATTTTTTCAACTGTAAGTTGGGCATTTAGACTGATAATCATCCAAAAGGTAAAGCTAAAAGACAAAATGAAACGCATGATGATTAGATTTACGGTAAAAATACGCTTAATCTGAAGGTTTTCGAGATTTAACGGAATAAATTATTACAATTTTGTATGTATTTGTCTTAATGGTTATGTGTTCGATTAATGATTTCTTGGTAGTAGTTTTCGTATTGAGGAAGTATAGCTGTGATATCAAACCGTCTGGCTTGCTGGTAGGCATTTTTACCAAAGGTACTTAATTTTTCGGGATCACTTAATAATTCAATACAACGGGCAGCCATACCATCTACGTCGCCGACTTCACACATATATCCGGTGACACCATCGATATTAACTTCTGGAAGACCACCAGCATTTGATGAAATAACGGGTACTTCACAGGCCATTGCTTCTAAGGCTGCGAGGCCAAAACTTTCATTTTCTGAGGGTAAAATAAATAAATCGGCTATAGCTAATAATTCTTCTACTGCTTCTTGTTTTCCTAAGAATCGAATTTCGCCACAAAGGCTGTAGCTTCTGCATAATTCCTCCATATAACTACGCTCTGGACCGTCACCGATGAGTAGCAATTTGGAATTGATCTTGGGAGCGACCTGAGCAAAAATATTGATGACATCCTGTACTCTTTTGACTTTGCGAAAGTTAGAAATATGTACTAAAATCTTTTCACCTTCGGGTGCAATAGCTTTACGGAAATGATCCTTATTAATCTTGCGGAAACGATTAAAATCTATAAAATTATAAATAACTTGTATATCTGTCGTAATTTTAAACGCATTTAAAGTTTCTTGGCGCAATTGCTCGGATACTGCTGTCACACCGTCAGACTCGTTGATACTAAACTGTACAACAGAAGCAAATGAGGCATCGGCTCCGACCAGCGTAATATCTGTACCGTGTAGCGTCGTCACAATGGGGATATTGATACCTAATGATTTGAGAATCTGCTTTGTCATGAATGCCACCGCAGCATGTGGAATAGCATAATGGACATGTAAAATATCTAACTTCTCAAATCGGATTACATCCACTAATTTACCAGCTAATGATGTTTCGTAGGGCGCATACTCAAAGAGTGGATATTCCATAGAGGTTACCTCATGAAAATACACATTAGCATGGAAAGAAGTCAGCCGTACAGGTCGTTTATAAGTAATGAAGTGTACATCGTGACCACGGTCTGCCAGCCCTAATCCCAATTCTGTCGCTACAACACCACTACCTCCAAATGTCGGATAACAAACGATTCCTATTTTCATGTGATATCTGTTTAAATCTCGTAGGTTCATAACAAATTTATTATAAAAACGTTGTATTAGGGTAATATAAAATATGGATTGGAAAAGTAGTATCAAGGGATTTAATGCATTTCTTCTACTCGAAAAGTCGTTATCACCACATTCGATTGAAGCGTATATACGTGATGTCAATAAGCTACAGCAATACGTTGAAATAAGAAATATCGATGTCTGTCCAGATCAATTAACTCCAGACCAACTTACGTCCTTTATTTACTATATCAATGACTTGGGGCTGTGTCCTAAAAGCCAGGCAAGGATTATATCAGGAATTAAGGCCTTTTACAAATACTTGATATTAGAAGACATTATTAATCATGATCCCTCAGAGCTACTAGAAAGCCCCAAACTCAGGCGTACATTACCAGATGTACTATCCTACGAAGAGATAGAAATGATATTGAATGCTATCGATCTGTCTCTACCACATGCCCATCGCAATCGAGCTATTTTAGAAACATTGTATGCGTGTGGCCTACGAGTTTCGGAATTAGTCGGATTGCAACTGAGCAATTACTATCCTGAAGAGGGTTTTGTTAAAGTGCTTGGAAAAAACAATAAAGAACGCCTTGTTCCGATCAGTCCATCAGCGATTCATTACATACAATTGTATACAGAAAACGAGCGCAACAAACTACCTACCATTGATAAAGGGTCAGAAAACATTGTATTCCTAAATCGTCGTGGAAAAATGATGACAAGAGTGATGATCTTTCTCCTTATTAAGGATTATGTAGCTCAAGCCGGTATTCAAAAAAATGTAAGCCCACATACATTCAGACATTCTTTTGCAACACACTTGGTAGAAGGTGGTGCAGATTTGCGTGCTGTGCAAGAGATGCTTGGCCATGAATCGATACTGACCACTGAAATCTATACACATGTGGACAGGCAGTATTTGCGCAATATGATGCTGAGATATCACCCATTATCCCAAAAGGAAGGATAGATATAAAATCTTACATTTCGTAGTAATCTAAATCTTTATTAAAACTTTCTTTTAGTCGGCTCAAGGCATAGATGGCTAACGCTGTAAGCAATAAAATCATGATGATAGCACCGGTAATTATACCCGTTTTTGCTGCAAATGCCTCAAAAAGAAGTGTACTCGGAATAAGAGATCCACGTACAAAATTAGGAACAGTGGTAGTAACTGTAGATCTTAGATTGGTGCCAAATTGTTCTGAGGCTATCGTTACGAAGGTTGCCCAGTAGCCGATAGATAGTCCCATAAAAAAGGACATCCACATAAACTGACTTTCACTAATACCATACGAAGTGAGATAGACTATCGTACTAACAAGGATGCCAATCTGAAATATCAATACGACCAGTCTTCTGGACTTGGTAATCTGTGCTATCAAACCTGCGATAAAGTCGCCTAAGGACAGACCAATATAAGAAAATAAGATGCCTTTGCCTGCACTTAATGTTACAGATGCTCCCATGACTTTGCCAAACTCGGGAGCTTGCGTAATCAGGATGCCCACCACAAACCAAATAGGCAAGCCTATCATCAGGCAATAGAGATAGCGCAAAAATCGTTCGCGGTTATTGAATAGCATACTTAACTTTCCACGTGGTATATTATCTACTGTGGTCTTGTAAAACATACCTGACTCAAAAGTGCCAACACGCAGTACAAGGAGTAAAAGACCCATAATTCCACCTGCGATATAGGCATTTCGCCACGCAAAATGCTCTGCAATATAAAAAGCAGCGACAGCACCTAAAACTCCAACGGTAGCAATTATCATCGTACCATAACCACGCTTGTTTTTGTCCATACTTTCGCTAACTAAGGTGATACCAGCACCCAATTCTCCGGCCAGCCCTATACCAGCCATAAATCGAATGATCGCATACGTATGTAAGTCATTCACAAAAGCATTGGCGATATTAGCTATAGAATACAATAGTATCGAGCCAAAAAGAACTTTAATCCTTCCGTATTTATCTCCGATAACACCCCATAGGATTCCACCAAGTAGCAGGCCTCCCATTTGCATGTTGAGGACATACTCACCACCTGTACGCATGAGGTTTTCGGCTATTCCTATGTCTTTAAAACTCTGTATGCGTACGATGGAAAAGATGACAAGGTCGTAGATATCGACAAAGTAACCCAGAGAAGCTACTAATACAAGATAAAACACATTAGCTTTGGAAGACATAATTTATGATCTTTTATTTTGCAAATTTATACAATAAAATAATATGTCTTTATAAATAAATGGAACTTTGTGATGGGATTGGTGGGAGATTGGTGGGAGATTGGTGGGGGATTGGTGGGGGATTGGT
>CAZCTQ010000048.1:0-15888 GCA_964501555.1 uncultured Aureispira sp.
GACAACAACGTATTCTGTAACCTTTAGAAGCGATTTAGGCTGTATTGCTACTGACACAGTATTAGTCGTAGTCCATCCTATACCCGTAGTGGATGCTGGGCCGGATAAACACATTTGCGAAGGGCAATCTGTTGTAATCTCTATTGATACCGTGCCTGGAGTTACGTATCATTGGAGTACCGGTGATACCACTCGTATGATAACAGTAAGTCCATCTGTTACTACTTCTTATTCTATCCGGGTAGATCAAGGCATCTGTAGCGTGGATGATGAAATCAAAGTAATAGTAAATCCACTGCCTAATGCTTCTATTGAAGGTAGAAGCAATATATGTAAAGGCGAAAGTACAATATTAGAGGCAAAGGGTGGAAGTTCTTATCTATGGAATACTAGCGAAATGACTGCTTCAATTACGGTTGCGCCTGACAATAATACGAGCTATACAGTGACTGTTACTAGTGCCGAAGGTTGTTCATCTGTTCCTTCTATAATAGTATATACAGATAAATGTGGAAAAATCGGAAATCTTGTTTGGGATGATTTAAATGGTAATGGCCTGCAGGAAGAAGGAGAACCAGGTATCGAAGGTGTAGAGGTGATACTTTTTGGGCATGATACTCAAATTGCCTCAACAGTGACAGACGATTCTGGTAGATATTTGTTTGAGGGTCTATCACCATCTACATATAAACTAAAATTTGTGCCTCCTACTGGATTTATAGCTACATATTTACAGGCAGGTAATGATGATCATAATAGCGATGTTGAGCCAGTTACCGGATTTACTCGTGAATTTGTATTAAATGATCAAGAAATCAAACTAAATATTTTTGCAGGTTACCTAAAACCGGGACAAATTGGTCATCTTGTATGGGAAGACATTAATTCAAATGGTATTCAGGATGCTAACGAACCAGGTATTGCGGGTGTAGAGGTGCAATTAAATGGAGTAGATGGTGTCGGGCAATCTGTCCAAAGATCGATACTTACAGACTTAGATGGCCAATATCATTTTGAAGATATTTATCCGGGCACTTATACACTTAATTTTGTCATCAATGATGACTATAAGGTAAGTCCTAAAAATATGGGTGGCAATGATCATGCAGATAGTGACGTAAACCCTGATAAAAGGACTGAACCTATATTGATTATTTCTGGATTTAGTGACTTTTCAGTTGACGCAGGATTTTATAGATGTGGTAAGATGATCGGCCATGTTTGGATAGATAAGGGTAGCAAGCCCAATATTTATGATGCAGAAGATGAAGATTTGAATGGTGTCGATGTATTGTTATTTAATACAGAAAATCCAAATGCCCCGCTACAAGCAACAAAAACAGGCATTATTAATGCTCAATCAGGAAGGTATGCATTTGACATTTGCAAACCAGGGTATTATTATGTTAAAGTAATCAGACCACAAGATTACAAATTTGTTTCACCTTTAGCAGGTGATGGCACCAATGACAGTAAAATTAAAGATTCAATCGTAGGCATAACTGATTCTTTTTATTTAGGCTATGCTCATCTCTTGCCAAATATAAATGCTGGTCTTGTTTATAGTCCTCTTGTCGTTGCTTTATTAGATTTTACAGGTAACTGGGATACTCAAAAGGATGTCAATGTGCTAAAGTGGCGTACAACGTCTGAAATCAACAATGATTTTTTTGAGTTGGAGCGAAGCTATGAAATGGAACCTTTTACCAAAATAGCAACCATCAAAGGGCAGGGCAATTCTACACAAGTGCATGACTACAAACAAGAGGACGCGGATATCCATCGCAATGGAATGTATTCATATAGATTAAAACAAGTGGATTTTGATGGTCAATTTACATACAGTAATGTAGTTAAAATACCAGTATTCAGAGAGATTAATGGGTTTACGACCGTTTTATATCCTAATCCTACTACTGACAATTCGACATTGGAAATTCACTCTAATAAAGGTATTAAAATTAGAGTAGAAATTTTTGATGGTGTCGGTAGGCTTTGCTATCCATTTGTTTTTAATTCAGTATTAGCAGAAGACGTTGTAAGGATTCCATTGGAAAAATTATATTTGCCAAAAGGAATGTATCACATTAAAGTGAGTTCAGATGATCAGATCAGTACACTCAAATGGATTATTGTAAAGTAAATTTAAAGAATATCAAATAAAAAAACCTTCATAATCAAGCGGATTATGAAGGTTTTTTTATATAATCTAATATATTACCAACCCAAAACAATAGCAAAGATAAGTGGAGCTACAATAGTAGCGTCACTCTCTACGATAAATTTAGGAGTATTAATGTCTAATTTTCCCCAGGTTATTTTTTCATTAGGTACAGCACCCGAATATGAACCATAGCTTGTGGTTGAGTCACTGATCTGACAGAAGTAGGACCAGAAAGGAATGTCGTGCATCTCCAAATCCTGATACAACATAGGCACTACACAGATAGGGAAGTCACCAGCGATTCCACCTCCGACCTGGAAGAAACCTACACCTTTACCGCCACTGTTTTTAGGATACCAGTCAGCAAGCCACATCATATATTCGATACCGCTTTTCATGGTAGAAGGCTTGAGTTCTCCTTTGATACAGTATGAAGTAAAGATATTACCCATGGTACTATCTTCCCATCCAGGTACTACGATAGGAATATTTTTTTCGGCTGCAGCGAGCATCCAGCTATTTTTAGGATCAATTTCGTAATATTGTTCAAGTACACCACTTAGTAACAACTTATACATAAACTCATGTGGAAAATATCTTTCTCCTTTTTTTTCTGCATCGCTCCAAATGTCCCAAAGATGTTTTTGCAATTTTCTGAAAGCTTCTTCTTCAGGGATACATGTATCAGTGACTCTATTATAATGATTTTCTAGTAACTCCCATTCTTCTTGTGGGCTTAGATCTCTATAATTGGGTACGCGCTTATAATGAGAATGCGCTACCAGATTCATGATATCTTCTTCAAGATTAGCACCTGTACAAGAAATGATATGGATTTTGTCCTGTCTAATCATTTCTGCAAGAGATTTTCCTAATTCTGCTGTACTCATAGCGCCAGCTAAGGTAACCATCATTTTGCCTCCTTCTTCAAGATGAGTCACATATCCGTCTGCTGCATCAATCAGCGCTGCGGCATTAAAATGTTTGTAATGATGTTTTAAAAAATCAGTAATTTGCATATGCTGTTTTTTTTTATTATAATGATAAAAATTTATTCGTAACCGAGAATATTGAGCATCTGATCTGCTGTTTGTTCGTCTCTATAAAGCCTATCAACAATATTACCTTTTTCATCTCTACTGATGATGACTTGTTTTGGCGAAGGAATAAGACAGTGTTTTATACCGCCGTATCCGCTGATAGCATCCTGATAAGCCCCTGTGTGGAAAAACCCAAGATATAGTGGCTCTTTGTCTTCAGAATCGTAAGATGGAAGGAAGATTTCTTGATTTAAGTCTTCTGAATTGTAATAATCAGAATGATCACAGCTGATACCGCCGATGCTGACCCGAGTATATTCATTTTGCCATTTATTAACCGGCAACAATATAAATTTTTCAAATATGGACCATGCATCCGGTATTGTGTTCATTAGACTATTGTCTATTAAATACCAGAGTTCATTATCGTTTTGTTGCTTTTGTTCTAATACAGAGAAAATAATAGCTCCACTTTCACCGACCGTATATTTCCCAAATTCTGTAAAAATATTAGGTTCTTCAATGCCTTCGGCTTCACATACTTCTTTGATATTTTCTACTAACTGGCCGATCATATATTTATAATCGTAATCAAAAGCCAGATTGTTGCGTATAGGAAGACCGCCGCCGAGGTTTATAGAATCAAGTGTAGGACATATTTTCTTTAAATCTGCAAATACTTTGAGCGCTTTTCTAAATTCTCCCCAATAATAAATATTGTCCTTGATACCGGAATCAACAAAAAAATGCAGCATTTTTAACTTCACACGTTTTTTGCGACTGATTTTATTTTTATAAAAGTCAATAATTTCAGCACTTCTGATACCAAGCCTAGAAGTATAATAAGCAGATTGTGGCTCTTCATTGATGGCCATCCTCATACCTATAGTGATTTCTCCTTTTGTTTTATTGTAGAGTCGATCCAACTCTGTTTTGCTATCTAATACAGGGATGACATTTTCAAACCCTTCGTCTATCAAATTTACTATTTTATTAAGATAGTCTTCGGTTTTATGACCGTTGTGGATAAGGATTGTTTTGTGATTAATCCTACCTTTTTCTTTTAATCTTTTGATGATATCTATGTCAAAGGAAGAAGACGTTTCTAAATGCACATTATGATCTAGTGCTTCCTCGATAACATGAGAAAAATGGCAACATTTTGTACAATAGCAATAATAATATTCACCCTTGTAATTATTTGCCTTCATGGCCTTATTAAAAAGGTTTTTGGCTTTTTTAATCTGATCGCCGATACGTGGCAAATAGGTCAATCTGAATGGTGTCCCATATTTTTCAATCAAATACTTGAGCGATATACCATGAAATGTAAGGTTTCCCTGATGTAAATCAAATCCTTCTTGAGGAAAATAGTAGGTCTGATTAATAAGCTGAAAATATGAATTTCTCATCGAAACGGCATAAATTGGATTTTGGTTAAAATAAAACCACAAAGAAACAATTTTTTTAGGTATAAATGAAAGTTTCTGGTATTATAAATATATATCCTTATCAGAATAAATTTAAAAATTCACTACTGATCGGTAAAAAATGTCCGTCCACAAAGCTTTGTGGATGGACGTTTTGTTAGATTTAGTCGGTAAGTAGTGATTTGTATTAAATTTATGGTTCACAGATTCAAGCGATAAATGTCAGTTTTGCCCAACTCAACTATTTTTTTATCTTCTAATAAGGTCAATACATCATAATACTCTTTTGAAGATAAAGAAATGTGTAAAGTGCTATCATTCTTTTGCAAAATACCCTTTTTAAAACGCACCCTTTTAGTCTTAGGTGCTATTATTTTATTGTGGTTTGACACTTTATATTTATAGCAAAACACCCTTAATTTACCTCATTTTTTATAAAATTTAGAAATTTATTTAAAAAATAAATTAAAAAAAGGTACAAGATATGTAAAGTATTCCTTAGCTTTATCGCTAAATAATACAAAGAATAGAGCGTCTTTTGCTACGCTCGTGGTATTGCTGCCAGGTAATACGGCCGACCAAAGGCAGACGGGAAATTTTATCCCTTACTCGACAGAACCACGAGTGTGGGGATGCATTTAAAAAGAGAGGGATGTTGTTTTCTTAAATTTTTATAATATTGTACCTTAAAAAATTTTAGTTATGAAAAAAGGAATGTTCCTTCTATTCGCTTTTATTGGATTATTATTAGTGAATTGCGCCAATGACGACGAACAATTCGTTTTTGCTAATGCGATTGAATTAAGTTTGACTGATTCATCTGGAAATGATTTGTTGAATCCAGAGACGCCAAATTCAATTGATATAACAAAAATCAAGTTGTTCTATCTGGTAAAAGGTCAGTTACAAGAAATAAATGACCCCACTAAAGATTATCCACGTAATTATTTTGTCTATCACCACGAAAATAATTACAGAATCCGTATTTTTTTAAATCCTTCAGAAGATACAGAATTACTTGAAACAGTAATAAAATGGAGTGATACTGATGCTGATACGATAATAGCAGCGTTTAAAAGAACTACCTCTACAGTCGTTATTCAAAAAATTTGGATAAACGAAAAGCCTTTTTGGACTTATAATGACAAATCAGAATTATATTTTCACCTTGTTAAATAACTTATAGCATGAGTTTTGTTTATACTGTAATATCCATTAATTGCGTATGAATAAGAATCTGATTTTAGGTATTTGCTTTATTTTAATAGTATGCTATTCTTGTCAGAGAAAAAACAGCATACTATACTTCAAGGGCGTAGATTATTATGAAGGTTTTTATGATTATTCAGATGTCATGTCGTCGCCGCAACACGCTATCTATACGTATGTATTTGATACAACTTTTGACGTGGGTATTCCACTCTTGGGACTTACAGAGATGAAGGGAACGAAGAATGATTGTAAAATGCCGCTAAAAAAACTCAAAAAAGAGATTAATCAGGAGCCTTATGCTTTTTGGTCCAATTGCAAATACTTAAACCAAGACAATCCTTATGTATATACCATGTCTTTTGCAAAACAAATTCCATCGGGCAAGTATCCAGATACGATGGTAATAAAAAATAAGTATAAGTATATAAACACAAGAAAGCTGAAAGATTCTTTATACTTAACTCATCAGGTTTTTGCCCAAAATAAATCAGGCTTAGATTTAGGAATTCTCAATTCTCAAATGTCCTTTAATGAGTGTGTTCCGGGATTTAGTAGGAAGATCCATGATCGATATTCAGAAAACAGTATAAAATATTTTGATTTGTACTGGCAAAAACTGCACAGTTATCTTCAACCCTTGTCTTTATTAAAGTATGCGAACCCAGTCATAGACATTCAAGCAGAAGCACCTAATCTTGATTACTATAGACTAACAGAGGGATATAATACTGTACCTACCAATGATTTATTAGTGTATGATAGTGTTTGTATCGCCGGAAAAATATTGAGTGAGGTTGAGTTTATTAACCAAATCAAGGAAAAGCAAGTCGTTATCTTTGGTGAAAATCATTATGATCCACGAAGCAGAAGAGTCATCAATACGACTTTGGACAGGCTAAAAGATGCAGGCTTTAAAGATATTTTTTTTGAAGCTTTACAACAACGTCAGGAAGTCAATATAAACAGATACCTAAGGCAAGACGATGGATTTTATACCAATGAAAATGAAATGGCAGGCTTAGTACGCAAAGCTATACGGCTTGGGTTTAGAATTCATGCTTACGACGAACATTATCAATTTTGTGACACTTGTACGACCCAATTGGATTTTTGGACATTTCGTGAGCAGAGCGGAATGAATAATATCCAGGATACGATACTAAAATACGATATTGAAAAATTTGTCGTAGTAAGTGGTTATGGTCATGCTAATAAGATGGTTTCTAAAAATGGGTATCGGCCATTAGGTAATTTGTTAGTTGGCATTTATGGTGAAGAAAATGTAGGGTCAGTCAAAATATTTACTCAGGAGCAGCTAAATCCTGGGGCTAATATCTCGTATGTAGCCAAAACATGTCAATCTAATAGATATGATTATGAAATCGTCATAAACCCGGACTTTTACCCCATAGAAAGCAATAAATATAAGCAACGAGGTTATGAAAAATTACTGAATATCAAGAAGTACAAGCCTAATAAAAACGTAGTTAAAATCTATTCTGAAGCAGATTACAAGGAAGGACTGATGGTGCCTGTTTTTACAAGTCACCCGGCCAGTCCCAAGCATCACTTAGTACCGATATATAAAGGTAAGTATGTGATAGTTTTGCAAGATAAATGGGGTAATAAAATAATGAGAAAGATAGTTAAAATATAGTCAGCTTTGTTAAAATAGAAGAGTTACAAGATAAGATAACACGAATGTTTATTCAAAACCGTCAAAAATGTAATTATGATCCGTATACTAATACTTGGAGTTAGTTTAATGTTAATAGGCTGTTCCACTCATTCAGTTTATCGACCGCATGGACAGTTTTTGCAGGAATTTTACTCTTTTTATATCAATGACTCACTACAGATTTTCTACCGTTTTCCAGGTGATTATAATGAAGTGAAAAGCAACAAAGAAACTAAAAATAAACTTAGGCAACTTAATTTAACAAAGTGGGATAAATATGTTTTAGGTCACTTCGAAACTAAAGATTCACCATCTTTAGAACATATCGTCTTTTATTTTCCTGATTCAAAAAAATTAAAATTATCAGCTGAACTCTATTTTAAGGACAGTATTACTATAGATACGAATCTTTTTATAGTTTCAAAATCCTTATCCATTAAAGACAAAGGTTCACTATTAATACTTGCGCATTCGGACAAAAATCATTTTAACAATCTAAAGGGAGAATATTTAGACGGTGTATTTCCTACTGTAAAAGCCGGTAGTAACTATAAAGCTGATTTAGATTTTAAAGACCCCTTTTCATTAGTGGATAAACTAAGTATCGGTGAAGACAGTATTGTCAATTATGCGTTACCAATACATAAATTAATAGAATCTGCACCTAATTACAAGGCGACTTCTGATGAATATACATACATTCAGGCATTAGCGACTTATTATGCTTTGATGAGCAATACTGAACAACCACTTCATGAACTTATAAAACAGTGGAGAGGCAAAAACTATATGTCACAACGGGATGACTCGGATTTAAAAGTACTTTATCACGATTTTGAAGCTATAGATATAATCGTGGAGAAGTGTAAAAATGAGAAAATTGTCATGATTAATGAGTTGCATTTTACACCATATCATCGATATTTTGTCCATCTCTTATTGGATAGATTATATAAAGAAGGATTCAGATATTTTGGATTAGAAGCCCTTTGGGAAGATGCTCACGAAATCAATGCACGAAAGTTTTGCTTAACTAAAAGTGGATTCTACACGAGATCACCGTCCATGTCGAACCTGATAAGTCATGCCATTTGTCAGGGATATACCATATTTGGTTATGATGATTTTTCAAATGACCGCGAACGTAATCAAGCCATCAATATTCACAATGCTACTTTTAGTCAAGATCCTGATGCTAAGGTTCTCATTTTAGCAGGTTTTGGTCACATAAGTGAAAGGCAATCAAAAGGCAGAAGTATGATGGCAGGCGAATTTCTTAACAACTTTGATATTGACCCATTTACGATAGACCAAATTGAATTTGATATAGAAATGGGCAAACATTTCATTGGCATTGTTGACGATAGTACGATTATTAGCAAAAAGAAAATACCCGTTGACTTATATTTGGTCAATCAATTGACTTTTGACAGGTTTTCATCCGCGATGAATTATACAAAACAAAAATTATCTATAGACTTTGAAAGGTTAAAATATCCGGCTATTATTAGTATATATGACAGTAATAACCTTATAGAAAACCCGACGGCAATACCATTATATAATTATTTCTTGGAAGACAAACCCAAAAAGCCAATTGAGGTTTATCTGCCTAAAAAAGATTTTACATATACTATTAAAAATAAATTCAACGCCATATTGCAAAGTGGAAGATTGGGTGAAAACTGATTTTTTGATTAATCGCTAAAATTCAAAAATTGTTACATTATGAAATACTTATTAATTTTCTTATCGCTCATTTTTATTTTAGATACTAATGATTTTTATTATCCCGATGATGTGAATTATACAAAGTCTCAGTGCGATTCTATTAGGGATATTGGCGGCAGATATTATAACGTGAATAAACCACTGTCACAAGCAGAACTGCGAAAAGCTGCTGATTGTTATTTGGAAAATGGATATACTAAGGATGCTTCCTATTGTTTCTTAAACATTTCAACGCTTTATGAAGAAATGGGAGGAAAATTGGATAGTGCCATCATTTTTTCAAATTTATCTCTGGCTGTAAATCTGGATTCAATGCATCAGGCCAATATCATTAAATATTTGGGATATTTACACGGACAACAAGGTGATTATACGCTAAGTGCAATGTATTTTAATAATGCTATTAAATTATATGAAGTTTTAGATTTTGAAGCCGGATTAAATATTACCTACTTTAACATGGCTCGTGTAAAATTCAGTCAAAAAGATTATGAATCGAGCCAATCTTATTTAGATAAAAGTATAGAATTTTGGAAGTCAAAATCTAATAATTCACGGATTTTTGTTAATAGTATTTTGGGAGTTAGAATTGGCATTGAAACAAAAAATCAAGCTCTTGCAAAAGAATACATCGATAGGAATGAACATATTCTAACACTGGAACCTGACCTTCCTCAATCTAATATTGACACCTTCTTTATGTATAGGAATGTTTATAGAGATAAATTTACACAGGAGAAATTAGATTGATAAAATAGTCATGAAGAATAAATATATACATACTTTTAATTCTTATAATATCAAGTCGGAATGTTATGGATTTTATAGACCAAAGTCAATAATATTTATATTGCTCTTATTTCTCGTATCATGTAATTCACCCAAGCAATCTGAAAATATTCCATGTGTGAACTCGTTTTTATATAATAAGGAGATAGTCTATGGTTACTTTACTAATGATGCAGGAATTCGGGACAGTATGATTATTGAAGAAATCAATCTCGATGATAAGGTTTACAAGCCATGCAAAAGATTTATATTCGAAACAAAAATGTATATAGACAGTGATTTTGCCCTTACCGATACTTTTGAAATCCGTGTGACCGGTAAGAAATTTTTCACAAAAGATCTACAGAAAGAAATTGAGTACAAGTATTACAATCCAGAGCTTAAAAGTAATCAAATTAACAGGGTTTTAAGGAAATTAAATTTAGAAGGTTCAATGGATATTGTAAAAACAAGTACTACCGGAATTAAAGAAAGAGAAGATCAAGTATGGCTTCATCCTGCAAGAGGTAATCAATATGCTATCAATGAATTTGCACCATTTCCACAGGTTAGATTTCCACTTAAAATTGGTAATAGCTGGACAGAAACTCTTAGTGTTATTAAATACGGTATATGGGAGAATTTATCTGTTTATTCAGAATATAAAGTGACTGACACAATTAAACTAAATTGGAAAAACAACGAACCGATAGAATGCTGGAAAATTGAGGCACAATCTGATTTTGATTATCGTGAAGTCAAAGTAAATTATTATTATAATGAGCTGCTTGGATTTATGCTTACGGAACAGGATTTCTTTGGTCAGATATTAACAGAATATAAACTTATTGACGTTATAGATTTATGAAAAATATTTTTCAGTTTCGAATATTATCTTCTACTTGTTAAATAATCAATGTTTATGCGCAAAATAATCATCATTTTCTTTTTATGTTTAACTTGTCAATATTATTTGCACAGTCAATATAATTTTAACTTTGAAAGACCTATACAAATAAACTATAACGTACCAGAAAACTGGGTTATACAATCAAAGAATGGTATATCTTGTGAAATACCCGGTATTCCCAGTGAAGGTGAGCGGTGTTTTTGCATCACAAAAAAAGATTTCACTTCACCCCAAAAACTATATTTCATCGCTCAGATGATTGTCAATAATAATTTACAAGAGATCAAAAACGAGGTGCGATGCAAAATTGACCTAAAAGGTAAGTTTGGAAAAAATGACAGCCTGAAAGTAGAAATCAGAATTTTTGAAGAAGACTTTACACCAATTACGGAACAAACAGAATATCTCAACCTAAGTTCATTGGATGATTGGGAGGAGTATGAAGTTAAACTAAATATATCTTCACGAAATATTATGCATATATTCTTTGACTTCACCTATTATGGTCACAGCGATAAGGTAGAAATGGATAATTTGAGGGTTTTCATTGATGAAAAACCATTCAATAACCGTGAAAATAACATTGATTCGGACATGACAGACAAGATTAAAAAATACTGTCATCCGATTAATAATTTTGATATTGAAGCAGCGAATATTTCACATTTTTTTGACAGTAAGAAGATTGTTGGGGTGGGCGAGAATTCTCATGGATGTCTGGAAATCCAAATATTGAGAAGGAATATTATTCAGTATTTGACCAAAACTAAAAACTATAAAAACATCATCATAGAAGACAACTATTTTAGGACAAATAATTTGAATCTGGCACTTCATTCGGATGATACTGTCAGGATGCATTCAGGAGTAGAAGGATTGAACTACTGGGTAAATAGACAGCAGGAAATGTACAAACTGATACGGAACATTAGCTCATACAAGCACATCAATGATATAAATATATATGGGTGTGACTTTTTTTTAAATAAATCCTTTATCGAACTCATGTCCAAAGGGAGTAGTAAAAGCGAGGAAGATGTCGCTAAATTCAAAGCGCATTTTGGAGCATTGGATTTTATTGAAATTTCCAATAGTGAAAATAGTGATAGAGACTGGCGTATTGAAAAAGAATTGTTCTGCTCTTTATATCCAAATGAAAGCCTGACAACATTTGATAATCAAATGCTTTATAAAGCGTTTGATTATTCGGTTGGGAGATTAATAGATAAAACTTCGAGGTTCAGAGACGGCGGCATGTATGATATGACAAAAAACATTGTAGAAAATAAAGGTAAGTCCATCCTAATGGCACATAATGGGCATATCGGATATTTTAAAGACAGAATGGGAACTTTACTGAAAGAACATTATAGCAAGGACTATGTGACCATAGGTTTTTTGTTTTATGAAGGGAAATATGCTGCAATGGGTCCTTATGAAGTGGAAGAATTTGAGTTTAAAGCCGGTGATGTTACTTATGAATCTCTATTTAACAGAATACCTTATGATGTTTTTTTTATTGATTTAAAGGGCTTAGCAAAAGACAAACAACTTATGAATAAAATTTCCCCAAGATATTATCATCATATCGGTGCTTTACCTGAAGAATCAGTAAAATTTTTTGATGTAATCAACCTTGAAGAAAAATTTGATTACTTGATTTTTATCAAGAATATAAATGCTATCCAATTTTAATTCTATCTGATGCTGGAATGATAAATCATAATTTATTTAGTAACTATCCCGATTAATGTTTTACAAATATTTAGAATGAAATTTAATACGTTTTTTTATTTGATTATATTATTGTTATCGTTGTCTTGCAAAACACAGAATGACTGTAACGTGAGAGAAATTTCTAATAACGAAGTTTTTAGGAATGCATTAAATGGTGATTTTGTTCCTTTAAACACACCCTATTATCTTCCTACCGGTGAAATAGTACCTTTGGATTCATTATTTTTGTATCCTCGTGATAAATATACTGCATCACAATTTGTTAATTGCAATAACAAAGTAGTCAAATTAATCATTAGACCAATTAAAGATGATGATATAATATTGAGAAATAGAATTGATTCTTTATATGGCTCAAATATAGATTTAACTATAAAAAGAATTAAATTTATAGAGCCAGATACTAATATTCAAAATGAAATGATTGAATTGGCAAGATTCAATTCACCAATTAAAATTTTTGATATTGACTGTAATATTATTAAAAATTTGATAGACAATACTTTCATTAAAGATCAGGAAAATAGGGATAAGCTGGATTTAAACATTGATCGTGAGAATAGTAGATTGATAGAAAGTATAGTTGAAAAATGTGGATTTGACGAAATAATTAAAACAGGCAAAGATGCGGTGTATAAAACATTTATGATAGTTCAACATGGTCCAAAAGATTTACGAAAAAAGTATATCGAATACTTTAAGAAGTTAAATGAGTTGGGATTACTCGATTCTAATGTATTGGCATTAATGATAGATAGAATTTTAACAGAAGAAGGCAAAGAGCAATTATACGGAACACAATTCAGAATAAATAAAATTACCGGCGAAATTGTATTCTACCCTATTCTCGACCCGGATAATCTTGATTTCAGGAGGAAGGAAATGAATCTGGAAAAATTCGAATATTATCACAATAGCATACAGAACAAATGATTTTAATTCTAAGTAAAGCAATAAATGAATATTCAACTGATATTATAGTTGGTTATTTAACGAAAATGAATGCTAACTTCATAAGGATTAATGGTGCAGATTTATTAAACTCTGGCGTATATATTGATATAAAGGGAAATAAATTGTTTGTAAATGATAAAATAATATCCTTTGACGAAATAAAAGTTGTTTTTAATAGGAGATGGTATGATAGGGAAGAATTTGAATTACAAAATTTACCCGATATCTACAATTTAACAGACATCCATCAAGTCCAAGAAGAAATACGTTCAGAATTTTTAACGCTCAGCCAATATTTTAAATCAAAATTCAAGAATGCTATTTGGATACCACATAGAACTTCGGTTAATAAATTGATAGTTCTTGAGAAAGCGATAGAATTTGGGTTGTTGATTCCTGATTCATATATTTGTAGTTTAAGGAATCAATTAAATAAACTTAGAAAAAGACATCCCGCAGGTATTGTAACTAAAGCTATTGGTGATATTTTCCCAATACAAGGTGAGAAACAATTGTTGTCATTTCTTACGAAAGAGGTCAACGAAGAATTAATATCATCTTGCGCTAAGAGTTTTTTTCCATCATTTTTTCAGGAAAAAATTTCTAAAGATTACGAGGTTAGAGTGTTTTATTGGTTTGGAAAAACTTATTCCATGGCGATATTTTCGCAAAATGATAAAAAAACAGAAATAGACTTTCGAAACTATAATTATGAAAAGCCAAATAGAGTATGTGCTTATAATATTCCAAAGGATATAGAAGATAAAATACACTTGCTAATGGATGATTTAGATTTAAATACAGGATCTATTGATTTAATCTGTATTGGTAAGAAATATTATTTTCTTGAAGTAAATCCAGTTGGTCAGTTTGGAATGGTAAGTTATCCATGTGGGTATGATTTACATAAAGTTATAGTAGATGAATTAATTAAATTAGATAAAGATGAAAAATAAAAAGCATAAAGTTTCCGCAAGTTTACCTCTGATCATGAACCATCCTAAAATTGATAACTTTAACCCCAAACCGCATTATATCAGTATAGGATGGAGCAGAAAAGGAGAGTCAACTGTTTTATTTAGAATACAACCGAGAATGCCGATTTCAAAGTTAATTATTTCAAAGTTATGTCAGTAACATTATTTAATCATTGTATTATTGTCAAGGGTTTCAAAAATACCATCTTACAAGACAATTTAAGAGGAGAATTGGTTAGGATTCCAATTGAAATTTATTATTATTTTAATGAATCTTTAAAATCAAACCTTTCTTCAGATGAAATTGAAGAAATTGAAGAATTTTTATTAAAAAATGAATTCGCTACTGCGCAATTAAATATTAGCTTTACTAAATCGATAAATCAATTTATTGATTTTAGTGATATTGAATATTGTATTATTAATCAATCAAAAACAAATTTAGAACTTTATTTAAAGTTGTTCTCCGAATTAATGGCTTTACAATGTTTGTATTTGGAATTAAGAATTTTTGAATTAATTGATAAAGCGACAATAATTAAATTGATAAATTATGCAAAGGAGTGTAACTTTAGAAGTGTTGATTTAGTGTTGAAACACAATGAAAAAACAGGAATATCCTTTTATAATTCTTTAGTAAATAATTTTCCTATAATTAATATATTGATCATACATTCAATACCTGAAATAAGCTCAAGCTTTAAATTAAAAAACCATAGAATATTATTAACCAAGGAAATTATTTCTGATAATATTCATTGCGGTAAAATAGGGGTAGATAATTTTGTAATTAATATAGATGCAGACAGAATATCGCGAAAGTACAACTCATGTCTTTATAAAAAGATCGGTATAGATAAACTTGGCAATATCAAAAACTGTCCGTCTATGCCCGAATCATTTGGCAATATCAGCGATACGACGCTTGCGGAAGCTATAGAAAAACCCGGATTTAAAAAATACTGGAATATCAACAAAGACCAGATACATGTGTGTAAAGATTGTGAATACAGATATATATGTACTGATTGCAGAGCGTATGTCGAAGACCCTGACGATATCCTGAGCAAGCCGCTCAAATGTGGTTATAATCCTTATACTGGCGAGTGGAGCGAGTGGAGCACCAATCCGCTCAAACAAAAAGCCATAGACTTTTACGGTATGAGAGATATATTACCAAAAGATTCAGAATAAAATTATCTTTCATGTCCTTCCCGTTTACCCGCCAGTTAGACGCTATGGACTGCGGCCCTGCGTGCCTGAAGATGATATGCGACTATCATGGAC
>CAZCTQ010000049.1:0-14971 GCA_964501555.1 uncultured Aureispira sp.
TTCTTTTCAGTTTTACTCCGTGATTTCTTAACGGCAAATTTGCTAAGGCCGGTTTACATATTTGATGAGTTTAGGTGCTTTTACCATTTTTTTTGTTAGTTTCGTTATTTTCTTTGCTCCTAATTCATTCATTTGCAACAAAATAAGCTCCCTTTCCATTTTAAGGGAAAGGGCTGGGGATAGGGTCAAAAACGACAAAATTCATTACTATTCCTTACCCATTCAAACCTGATTTTAGGCAAAATTTGATTTGGCCGGTGCATTGTTGAAGTCAGAAAATGAAAATGCTTTGTACTGATTATCTTTTTCTTATATCGAACTATCGTTATTTTTAATACTTATATCCATCGTTATTTACCGAGGAAGCCAATACGAATCCATATATTCTTATTGGATTTTTACGGTATTCAACAGATTTTGAAGTATATGAAAAACCTTTATCCTTTCTATACACTTACTTTTCTTTTGTCTTGATACAAAAGAAACAAAAAATCAAGGCTGTATCAAATTTACCTAAAATCTCTACGTAAAACTGGAATTTATAAAACTCGCCGATAGATTTGTAATATTTTTAATCATACGGTAGCTTTGCTGTTTAGTGCATTTGTTTAACCTTCGTTTGGCTCAAACAGTTATAAATTCTTTTCAGTTTTACTCCGTGATTTCTTAACGGCAAATTTGCTAAGGCCGGTTTGCCTATTTGATGAGTTTAGGTGCTTTTACCATTTTTTTTGTTAGTTTCGTTATTTTCTTTGCTCCTAATTCATTCATTTGCAACAAAATAAGCTCCCTTTCCATTTTAAGGGAAAGGGCTGGGGATAGGGTCAAAAACGACAAAATTCATTTCTATTCCTTACCCATTCAAATCTGATTTTAAGCATAATTCGATTTGGACGGTGCATTGATGAAGTCAGGAAGGTGAAGTAATGGAAGTAATTAAAAAAGCCGGATACAAAATTGAGCCGATACACGAGTAAGTTGCGGAATTATTAAAGAAAAGGCTTCATTCGTGTGTGTGAAGTCCTTTTTTTAGAATGAACATATCAAAGGCAAACTTATTACCTGATGATTTCGTTATGATATAAAATTAATAAGATTTGATATGAAATTAATCCGATGGTTTTTACGTCTTTTTAAAAAGGATTGTTGCTCCTAAGTTATTTTTTTTAAAAAAATAAATAGGATATTTAATCCTACAAGTATCTTTGCCTGATTAACAAAATGAAAAATCAGCAAGATGAATATTACAAACAAATTTATCGCTATTGTATTCCTGAGTTTAACAGCATTATCATTATCAGCTCAGGAAGCTATGACATACAATCCACCTATTACTGTTGAGCCTTTTTTTGGCAATAGAGCACATGCCTATCAGTTGATATTTGCCAAAAAGCTGCAAAGTTTACCAAGGCTAGGATTTTTAGGTATTTCTAATTTTCAAGCAGAATGGGGAAAGCCACTTATTAATGACTTCGTACATCAGGGCAATTTAACCTACAGCATAGGAGGAGGATTTGACGTTAACGCAGGTTTTATTTGGGAACCTGTGACTGGTATTAGTCCATCTGCCGGTATTATGTACACCTATGCCAATCCGGAATTACTGATTATCACCAATCCAAGAATCGACATATCTAAAGAACCAAACGCAGATGTTTTACTACTGATGGAATATATGCCACAACTGACGAAAAAACTCAAATTGTACACAAGAGCACAAGGGCTATACGGATACAATTTTAGTCAAGAAAGTCATACCAGAAGTTACCTTATGCTGCGAGCAGGTGTATCCATTAAAGATATCACAGTCGGCCTTGCCAATGATATTGATTATTTTGGTCCTGAAAAAATCAGGCTTAATAATTTTGGTGGTTTTGTAAGGATCGAATTGTTTTAATTCCTTCAGATTAGGCAAGGAAAATCCTTATTTCCATAAAGTATCTTGATTATAAATAGGCAGATACATTTAAAATAGTGACTTTTGTAGTAAAATAACTTTTAATGGATTGGATCATTTTAATTATAGCGGGTTTTTGCGAGGTAGGTTTTGCTTTTTGTTTAGGCAAAGCCAATGAATCTACAGGGCAGGAAATGTATCTATGGTACGGCGGTTTTGTAGTCGTGCTGACTATAAGCATGTTGCTGCTCATCAAAGCGACACAGACTTTGCCTATAGGCACCGCCTACGCAGTGTGGACAGGCATCGGTGCAGCAGGAACGACGATCGTCGGCATCCTCGTGTTTAAAGAACCCTCAAGCACATTAAGACTCGTATTTTTGACAACGCTGATTGCTTCGATTATTGGCTTGAAAGCCGTGTCGTGATGTATATAATTAATATAGTCACCTCTTGGATAAAATTGATTTTAATCAAAAAATCAATTTTAGAAAGATTTCATCCCATTTTGTGTGAAAAACTCTGTCACTTACTCTATATAAATCCTCATTCGTAATATTCAAATGCGTCAATAATATCCAAATAAACTCCATCAAAATGGGCATCAATTATTTTTTTTAGATAGGAATCGTCATTTCCATAAATGATTTTTTGCCATTCCACATCCCAGTATTTTACTTTAAAATTTCCTGACCAATTGGGGTTTTCGGCGTCTAACCAAGCAGGTCTTTTTTGATTCCATTCTTGTCTCCAGTAGTACCTGTAATTTTCAGCTTCACCGATGGACATATAGGACACTACTATCCTTTTGCCACCGTTGGCCTTATTTTTTAATTGTTCTATCTCGTCAGCAAAAAAGGGCGTCCCATCGTCAAAAAATAAATCCATAATCAACAAATCATAGTTTGTTGCCGTAACTGCTTTGATAAATTCGCTCTTACTGCTAAATTTGGATAGATTTATCAAGTAGAGAAAATTTTGGATCTGAAAAATCTTGTCAATTACCATATTGTTTTCCTGATATATAGGTGATGGAAATGAAGGGATATCGTCAAGTTCTCTACGATCCGCTGCAAAAGATTTATATCCTACTTTGGCGTTTTCTATATAAGAATTAGTCATTTTTGATGGCGTCGAACAGTAATCAATAACCAAGATGACTTTCCCCTGATTTTTTGAGCTATTTAGCAATGTTGTCAAATAATCATTTTGCATTTTGGGCGTTGCCACATCATCGCCATTATAGCCATAAAACAAATCTTCTTGGCCATTAGCATCTATCGCATTCAGGTATTCAATATGAGGTTTTCCACTGTTTGTTCCAGTGGTAGTTATCAATTCAATTCCGTTTTGAGGAATTACCAAAAAATTTTGCTTACCTTTTTTTGCATATTGGCTTATTCCTATTACAAAGTCGCGCATTTTTTGTTTGTATTGTGAGTCAACACCCATTTGTTGGTCACCTTTACCGCATGAAATCGCACTTATAAGTATCAAACCAAACATAAAATTACTAAATTGCATATCATATTCGCTTTATAGTTATTAAAAAAATGGCTCGTCAACTCAATTATCATGATATAAAGATGAAATATCATGGCTATCTAATGGTAAAAACATACAAAATACTTCCAAGGTTCATTTATGTATTTAAGTAGTTTTCGCATTAGAATTTCAATTTATTTTATTTTTTTATCAAAAACATATATTTTTACAATTACCTAATTATCATTTATTTATAAAATATTTAATCGTTATTATCCGTTTAGATACGTTTGTAGCTGTAAGCAATCATTTATAAAACGAATCCGACAAATCTCTGCCTCCATCTTTGCACCGTCAATCGATCGAAAGATCAAATTTTTGTTTACCCGTCCGACTTTACTTTACACTCATACATAGGGAGCTCCGGACACAAACTTTTTATTATCATGTTACACAATTTAAAAAATTCAGTTCAGATCGTAGGTCATGCAGGTAAAGATGTCATCCTGACTACTTTTGAAAATGGCAACAAAAAAGCCACTGTCATCATCGCCACTAATGAATCCTATGCAGACAAAAACGGCACTGCCATCAAGCGCACAGCATGGCATAAGGTCATCGCTTGGGGCAAAAAAGCCGAGGACATGGCCGCATCCATTAAAGAAGGTAATGAAATTGCTATCCATGGAAAACTTGCTTATCGTACCTACGAAGACCGCGATGGCGCTACTAAGTATATCACTGAAATCGTAGTAAATGAATTTTACAAAATAGCTAAAATCACTGCTTCTACTGCTGAAGCCGTCCCTTTTTAATCATCAATTTCCTTAGTTTTCATTCAACATTATTTTTCATTTCTTAAAAATTTATCATCATGTCTAATATTAAAAATTCAGTTCAGCTTATCGGCAATATCGGCAAAGACATTACCGTCACTACTTTTGATTCCGGATCTAAAAAAGCATCCATTACACTCGCTACTAATGACTACTACACCAATAATAAAGGTGAAAAAGTCAAGCAGACGGAGTGGCATAATCTCGTAGCTTGGGGAAATATAGCGGATTTTATGGCCGAATCATTGACTAAAGGCTCAGAAGTAGCTATCACAGGCAAGCTCTCCAGCAGATCTTATCAGGATAAAGATGGTGTGACGCGATACGTCACTGAGGTCATCGTCAATGAGTTTTATAAGCTCAGTCGAGAATCATCTTAGTAGAATATATTGAACTCAAATCAAAATTTGTAGCCGACATTTAAGCGAAATGCCCAACTGCAAAATCACATTATTCTTACTATCAACAAAGATCACAATTTTCATAACTGGAGTTTGTGGTCTTTGTTATGTAATTGGAACTTGAAAAAAATATCTACCTTTACATTACTAATATATACTAAAAGCAAATGGACAAAAAGGAACATATTGAGGAGATCATCAGTGGGATAGAAAAGATACTCCGACATGAAGGGTGGAATGCCTATCAAAAGAACAAGGCATGGTTTGAGATATTCAATATGATCTTAGAATTAGCAAGTTCAGAGGAGCAATTGCATTTTACAACATTATTTTCAAGATTAGCTTATGTAGGTACCAAATACAGAATCAATAGTCAGACGATGCATCTAAGTCATCTTTACCGCAAAGGACACCAGCAAGGATTAATCCGTAACGATACCGAGACAAAATATGCTGCTTTAGGCCTATATGTCTGTGTCGTCCTACTTAGGGATATCTTCAATACGCGTATGGATGATACCCTATTTGAGTTAGAAGAGGAAGCGTCTCGTTTTTTCAATCAGGAAAAATCTAAAATCAAGTCTTTCAAGCCGATCGTTGAAGCTGTCGTATTTGAAATAAATCAGAAAAATCATATCGTACATTTTTATGAAGAGTCCGAGCCATCTATACCTCGAATTGCCCATTTTGACATCCACGATAAAAACGAAATTTTTACACCAAATATTGATTCACTAACAAAAACTTTTGATCTACCGATTGAAGTCAATTTTATTGACACAGACATCACAGAAGAAGGCGTGTACTACCCTTCCGCGTTGGTCATTCAACCAGATAGGCTACTTGATGTTACATCGATATCTACCTGTTTTAACGACTATGGTGCAGAGCCGTTTTTATACCTTATTAATAAATTTAAAACTGTAGAAGCAACCACACCCATCCTTGTAGGAAATTTAGTCAATTATATCTTAGATGAGTTAGTCAATGATCCCAATATCAGTTTTAAGGACATTATTCCAAAGTTGTTTCGATATAATCCACTTGGTTTTGCATGTATGGACGACCAGCAAGTAAAAGATGTACTAAGCTCGTTGCAAGATCAGTATTTACAATTGTGGCAAACAATACACAAGGATTTTAGAGAAAAAGCCATAGATAAAAAAGGTATATTTTTAGAGCCGTCCTTTTATTCCAGAGATTATGGCATCCAGGGGAGACTCGACGTTTTGCACGAACAAAAGGGAAGTGAGCAGTCCTTTGATATTATAGAATTAAAAAGTGGCAAAACTTTCAAACCCAATGTCTATGGCATCAATGCAAGTCATTATATCCAGACCCTTCTCTATGATCTGATTATCAAATCTGCTTTTAATCCAAGGACAAAATCCTTTAATTACATCCTATACAGTAAAGAAAAAACTCAATCTCTCAGGTACGCACCACCCGTACGCACACAACAGTATGAGGCTATGAAACTCAGGAATGATCTAATAGCACTTGAGTATAAGTTGACCACTACTCATATTGACAATGCGATTTTAAAATATATCAAACCAGAAAACTTCGAAAAGCTCAAGGGATTTTCCAAGGAAGATATTATAATTTTCCATAATTTGTATTATAGCCTAACTGACTTTTACAGAGCTTATTTTGACTATTTTACAGCATTTATTGCTATGGAGCATTTTTTAGCTAAAATCGGTGAATCGGGAATGGAAAAACAAAATGGACATGCGGCATTATGGTTAGAAAATAGAGAGGCCAAAGCTGAACGATTTGCTATATTAGACGAGCTTACAATAATAGATAATCAATCCAGCGGTGACAATGCGATGCTCACATTTAAGCGTAGCAAGGCCGAAGATCGACTCGTCAATTTTAGAATTGGGGACATTGCTGTACTCTATATTTACAATGGTGATCCTTACAGAGCTGTACTAAAAAATCAGATTTTCAAATGCACGATTACCGCTTTAAGCCCTGAGTCCGTCACCATAAAACTCAGAAATAAACAGTACAATCAAAGTCTTTTTAACCAAGATCATCAATGGGCACTTGAGCAGGATACACTGGACTCAGGATTTAACGGAATGTATAAAAATATGTATAGCTGGGCAGAAGCACCACCCTCTTTTAAAAATCTTTATCTAGGTATCCAAAAACCATCAGAGCCTGAGCAAAAAACCGATATCGTGTTTGACGATAGTCTGACGGATAATCAAAACGCAATTCTCAACAAAATGATTGCAGCAAAAGATTACTACATCCTTTGGGGGCCGCCTGGAACAGGAAAGACCAGCGCTATCCTTAAAAATCTGACCAAATATCTTCATGAAAATACAGCCGAAAATATCCTGTTACTCGCTTACACTAATCGCGCTGTAGATGAAATATGCGAAGCTATAGAAAGCATCCATCCTGATTATAAGCATAAATTTATCCGTCTGGGTAGTCATAATGCTACCTCACCTCGATATCAGTCCAACCTCATCGATGAAAAAATGTCAGGTATCACTACCCGTCGGGAAATATTACAAATGATCCATGATACTAAAATCTATGTATCGACCGTCAGTAGTATATTTTCAAAACCGGAATTGATGAAAGTTAAAAAATTTGAAACCGTTATTATCGACGAAGCCTCACAAATATTGGAACCCATGCTCTGCGGCCTTTTATCGCATTTCAAGCGATTTATCCTTATCGGTGATCATAAACAATTGCCGGCAGTCGTAGTACAGGATAGCAAGCGTAGCACTATAAACCATCCTTTACTCCATGAAAAAGGATTTATCAATACGCGTACTTCATTTTTTGAGCGACTTTATCATCAATGCGTACGTAATGGATGGACACATGCTTATAGTATCTTAGACGGCCAAGGTCGTATGCACGAAACACTCATGTCCTTTCCAAATCAGTATTTTTATGAAAATCAGTTAAAAACGCTTGATATGCTGCCACGCCAACGAGCACCCTATTTCTTTAACAAAATAGATGAAAAAACACCCTGGATCCAACAAAGGATGGTATTCATATCTACTCCTATGGATGATTCTATCAATTGGAAAACCAATATTTATGAGGCTGATAAATGTATCGAAACCCTTCAACATATCATAGCTCAATACAAGCTTAACAATATGGAATTGCATGACCAATCCATAGGAATTATCACTCCTTACAGAGCACAAATTGCACTGATTAAAAAGCGATTAGAACAAGTCATGCCTGAGATGATGTCCATAATTACTGTAGATACAGTCGAGCGATATCAAGGTGGCTCACGAGATATTATCATTGTATCATTTTGTGTAAACAGACTTAGCCAGTTAGACAATCTAATATCCCTATCACAAGAAGGAGTGGACAGGAAACTCAATGTAACACTCACACGTGCCAAAGAACAAATCATACTCATTGGCCACGAGGCAATGCTAAGTAAGAATGAAGTTTACAGGAAGTTGATTCATACTTACCACAAGATATCTGATAGTACACAATAATTATAAAATCGAATAATTAGCGAAAATCGTTTGAAAAATAAAGAAATTTTATGATAAAGTATTAATTTTGTTTTAACTAAATCCTGTCAGTGATAATGAAGCAATATTTTTTAACGATCCTGTGGCTAGCCGGCAGTATGGGATTATGGGCGCAACTTCCTAAAACAGACGTTATACTTGCATCCTTTCATGCGAGTAATGGTAAATTAATTTTTGACAATATCCAGTATCTTAGTGATTTCAATCCAAATGGATATAATAATCAAGCATATTTTTTTGGTGATGACTTGATATACCTTACGTCAAATTATAAAAATGAAAGTTTTACAGATATCCTGGCTATAAGCCCTAAAAAGAAAACATTCTTTAAAATTACTGATACACAAGGTATTAGCGAGTTTTCTCCTACACCTGCAAGCAATAAAGAAGACTTTTACACTGTTAGAAAAGAACAAGATGGAACGGATCAAAGTCTGTGGAAATATCCATTATCACGCTCGCATTATGGGGAGCGTCTTTTCCCTAATTTGCATAATATCGGCTATTATTGTTGGATGAATCCGACTCAAGTAGCTATGTTTTTAGTTGGCGAGCCACACCTATTAGCTATAGGTAATACCCTTAACGGAAGTAGCACTACGATCACTGATAAACCTGGACGTTGCCTAAAAACAAATGGCAAAGGTTTGCTATACTTTGTACATAAGGTTAGTGCTGACCTATGGATACTAAAATCTTATGACCTCAACGATGATAAAATGCTTTCCATCTGTAAGATGCCAGAAGGTGTTGAGGATTTTGAATATATTACTGACGGCACTTTCCTCGCTACTTCCAAAGGAAAGATATTGACCTTTGACCCTAAAAAGAGTCTTCAATGGAATGAAGTAGCCGATTTATCATCTTATGGAATAACTAATATCCAGCGCCCAATCATTAAAAACAATCAATTACTATTTATCCATGCAAAATAATTCCACTTTTATATCAAGCCATATACTACTTCTTGCTAAAGCATGCTTGCTAATAATACTTATTGGCTTCAATTCTTGTGCTACAAATAAAAAACAAGGTCACGATACAGAAAGTATATCCGCTTACCGCGAAAAATACAAGGCATCATTTATTGAAGATCAGAGGTCACCCTTAAACAAGGACGAAATAAAAGATCTCGATTTTTATGATGAAGATCAGTCATGGAAGCTCAATTGTTCATGTACACCAGTAAAGGAGGCTGTACCTTTTGAAATGCCTTTGTACAGTGGTATCACCAGAACGTACAAGGTACACAGTATCTTGACCTGTAATCATAACGGCCACCAGTTTACCATGCAAATCTACCAAAATGCGACGAAGCCAGCAAATCCGATGTACAGCAATTACCTCTTTCTACCCTTTAAAGATGATACTAATGGCGAAGAAACTTACGGCGGCGGAAGATACATAGATTTAAAAGTATCGGACATCGTCCATAATCAAGTTACAATCGACTTTAACAAGAGTTATAACCCATGGTGTGCCTTCAGTGATGGTTACAACTGCCCTATCCCACCTATAGAAAATCATTTGCCATTTGAAATACGTTCCGGTGAGAAAATGTATAAGGGACCATATAAAGAAAAGGCTAAAAAATAGTTGGCTCATAATCCAAATACAAAAGAAATGCAAAGCTTAATATACTGAAATTAAATAAGATAAGTTTAAGGATATAGAGGAAACAAATATTTAATAATGTCACCCGTTGTGCGATTAAAGTAGAGCATATTTTATGTTGTTTAGTGGTTTGCCGTTATAATAATTTAAAAATTATAGGATTTTGAATTCTGCTACCTTTGCCCATACTCTAGTACATAACCCCAAGATTGTTTTTGCATAATTCCTTTTAATCAAGAATTGGTCTGTCAGTTGTGAAAATTGTGTTTCTATATGTTTTCTGCTTTTAAAAAAGAAATAAGGGAATTTACCGGAATCGGCTTGATTTTTTCTATTTGGTGTTTCCAATTGTACATTTGATGTATCAAAAAAAATCAGTTTTATATTGCTCGATATATATCCATTATCTCCTAAAAGTGTGCAGCTATTTAAATTAGAATGCTTTACATCATCTAGGTATTGAACGTTATGAACACTTTCTTTTGTGATGTCGATTGGATTATAAACGCCTTTATATGAATTAATTAAGTGCAGTTTATAGCCATAAAAATAAGTTTTTGTTATGGCAGAATACCCTTTGTCAGGGCTGGTTTCAAAATTTGCTCTCAAAACATCACTCCTGCCTGCTCTGGCCATATTACATACAGGAATTGGCATGCAATCAACGATAAAAATATTTTTACCTTCATTGAGTATTGAAGCCAGTTTCTCAGTAAGTATATTGTGGTAATTAATAAATTTCCTCATGCGTCTGTTGTAATTTGAGCGATCAATGAGGTTAGAAAAATCATCGAATTGACTCTCTATTTTACCCCAGAAATAGTTTTCAGAATCAATAGTCATTGCTTCTGCGCACAGAGAGAATGCCAGAATTTCGCAATCTTTTATTTTCGGTTTCCTGGGATAAAATTCAAAATTACCATCATCAAAAATAATTTCTTTTAATTCCTTTGTGATTATATGAAGAAATTTATCGAAATCTGACTATATGTTGTGCATGCGTATTTTGTTGTTTTGCAGCTCAAAAATACAACTATTTATTGTATTACAATGAATTATGCACAACATATTTATATATATTTACAAATTTTATCCACATTCTTAATCGCACAATGGGTTTAAATAATTTAACTCCTTGCTGTCAAGGAAAAAGTATTTTTATATAATCGTTTTCTTGTTTGTTTTATCAAAAAATGTTTAGTCGCAGCACATAACATTTGGTATTGTCAATAGTCTTGATTTTAATCTTTATCGGTTTTATAATTCAGATTACTTATATAACACCGCTATGTTATAGCAGGGTTTTCGTATAGTCAAATGGTTAGTGCCCAACCACAATACTTCGATGATGGGAATGTAGTCTATGAGCCTTTTGAAAAACAGATGGTTTTTTTATCCTGAATTTGGTATTGGGTTATCAAAAAAATATTTAGACAGACATTTGTTACGCTTGATTTTAAAGCCCGTTATAGCAGAAAACCTTTTGAGTTCTCTACATCCATTGTCGAACATGCTAATGTGGAAATAGGATATTTTTACACTTGGTAATTCGTTTTAAACTTTTGATATTAAAATGCTGTTTAGTAATTTTATTCAATATAATTCACTTTAATATGATAAGGTATCTGAAGTATGTAAAAGACAAAGCCATTATAGGCTCTTTGTTCTTGTTCGGTGCGGGATTAGCATACGGACAAACACCAGTAAAGGTCACTTTACTCAATGGTTCTGAACAATTCTATTCGGTTCAATCCACCGGAAAGCTTTGGTTTGACGACAGTAATTTGATATTAAATATAGATGAAGTCACCGTAGAGGCAACTATCCCATTATCAGACATTCGGAAAATTACATTTGAAGAACGTAACACATCCGGAGTAAGCACTGTAGTAAAAGATACTGAAACGATCCGTATTTTTCCTAATCCAGCCAGCGATTACTTTGATTTGGTTTCTTCCGATTCCGAAAAATTAAATGTCCGCATTTTCAACACGAATGGGCTGCAAGTAGAAAGTGGTGTTTATGAAAGTGGCAAAAGGGTAGATGTTTCGCATTTGAATACAGGCATCTATGTTGTAGTCGTAAACAATCAATCCTTTAAGTTCATTAAATTATGAGAGCAATAAATATAGTTTTGTTCCTGATACTAGCAGTATTTGGCTCAAACGTCATCGGACAGGACGTGATACGTGTCCACAATAACGATAACATTATCTATCAGCAGCAGGTTGGTAACATAGACAGCTTGAAATTTGCAAACGGCCATTCATCTTTCTATCCAAATACAGGAAGGTTTGAATTGCCTGTTGCGGGAATCGACAGCATAACATTTGCCCATAATGTTGATTCTTTAATTTACATTATTTACAACGGCGCACAAACCACCATCATCAATCCGTTTGCTAATGCAGGTGTAACCATCACGGACAATGCAGGACACGTTACCGCAACCTCTACTTATCCAGCAGGAGGTTTAAGATACCATATTTTAGGAGCAACAAACAATGGCTCATTAAATCTGACAAGCAGCCAGCCTGTACGTCTGATTATGAGCCACGCAACCATTACTAATCCAAAAGGTGCTGCCATTTCATTAAACGGTAAAACAACTGTCGCCGAAATGTTTTTATCTGCCGGCACGGTAAATACCCTAAATGACGCTTCCACTTCGTCCGGAAATGGTGCATTGTACGCTAAGGCAAATTTAACCATCACAGGAACAGGAACATTGAATGTAAACGGCTACAAAAAACATGGTATTGCCGTAGATGCAGGCCTGACCATAGCATCAGGTATTATAAACATTGCACAAGCGGCATCAGACGGTATTCACGTAGATGATTATACGCAAAATGGAGGTACAATCACGATTGTACCTGTAGGAGACGGCGTAGATGCCGGAAATACACTTACTATAAATGGTGGAGACCTATCGGTAAATGCTGCCTCAAATGATGTTAAAGGCATTAAATCAGATGGAAACGTAACTATCAATGATGGAATTATAAGCCTGAATGTTTCGGGAAATCAATCGAAAGCAATAAGCAGTAAAGCGACCGTAACCATCAACGGAGGAACTACTGATATGACCGTTTCGGGAGCAACCGTTTTAGAGACTTCCGGAAGCGGATTTGATCCTTCGTATGCTTCGGGAATTAAAGCTGATGCGGATATTATTGTCAATGGAGGTAAAGTTACCGTTACCCTGCCAGCCTCAAATAATGGTGGAAAAGGGTTTACGGCAGATGGAAATATAGAAATCAACAATGGAAATGTTACTATAATCACTGCCGGAGCAGGTGCTACCTACACCAACGAATCGAATGTTACGGATTCCTATACTTCTGCCTGTATAAAAGCAGACGGAAATATCCGAATTATAGCAGGCATGGTCAATCTGGCAAGCTCTGGAATCGGAGGTAAAGGAATCAATGCTGACGGAACTATCACCATCGGAGCACCATCTGAAAATGACAGTGATTTGATTTTAAATGTTACTACCACAGGGGCAAGATTCTTTGTGTCAGGAAGCGGGCAAAATGCAGATTACGCCAATCCTAAAGCCATAAAATCCGAAGGAAATTTAACTGTTAATAGTGGTATCATAACCGTAAATTGCACACAAACTACCGACGGAGGTGAAGGATTAGAAAGTAAATCCAGTATGTATATAAAAGGAGGCCAAATTACTGCAAATACCTACGACGATTGTATAAATGCTTCCACACACATAGAAATATCAGGCGGTACACATTCTTTTACGGCAAGAGGCAATGATGGTGTGGACTCTAACGGCACACTAACTGTTTCAGGTGGCTTAACGATTTCTAAAGGTGCAGGCGGCCCCGAAGAAGGTTTTGACTGCGACAACAATACCTTTAAAGTTTTAGGAGGTGTTATGGTAGGAACAGGTGGAAACACAAGTAATCCGACAGCGAATGTCTCTACTCAAAATTCTCTTAAACTGTCCATTACCCCAAATCAGAATATCTGCATTAAAAATGCGTCCGGTCAAGTTGTTTTGATTTATGCCTTACCAACGCTTTCTGGTGGAGGCGGTGGTCCCGGAGGCCCGGGAGGCGGCAGCAATAAAATGGTCATGCTGTTTAGCGACCCGGCATTTGTGAATGGTACGTACACCATCCAGTATGGAGGCACAATAAATGGCGGTACTAACTTTAACGGTTACTATACCGGTGCTACTTATTCCGGTGGCTCAACTTCCACATTTACAGTCAGCAATAAATATACAACAGTGAGTTTGTAACCATTCGTTAAAACATTTTTAGAAAAATCCTTCTTGTAAAACAGGGAGGATTTTTTTGTTAGTAAAATCTGATTAGCACGACACGATAAACGAATGGCAGACTGTCTTGGCCTAAAATCAGACCTCCCGACCTTTCGCAGAATTAAAAGTCGGATGTTTTGAAAATTATTTTCAAATCTGAGCCGGGGAATACGGTTTCGGTCTGGTTTAGAAGTGTTGCTAAATTTCCGACCGCAATGTTAAAACGATGAGCTGATAAAGAATGTAACACTACCGTTAGTGTTTTGTTTTGCTCATCCACAATAAGGTCAGCGTTTGATTGTATGATTTGCTTTACGAGCATGCGTTTTTCGCTGTTCCAATACTTGGGCAAATGGGCTGATAATAGGTTGGCTACTGCGGTTTCTGCTCTATAGCAAACCATCTTGATGATGTTTATCAGTATCTTGCTCTCATGCTTCAACTGATTGTACCGTCGTTTTTCGGGTCAGATAAAAAAAATGGGGAGAAATTTTAATTTTGTGACTAAATGCCATGGAAGACAGAGCAATACTTTCGGTTATATTACCTACAGATTTATTAACACACTTTGATATTATAGACTTTAAGGAACTTGGTGATGTTAAAATGAAAAAGGATAGTTATTACATATACCTTGATGAGAAAAATAAATTACCTAATGGGTATGATATTGGAGAATATGAATCGAAGGGATTCTATGAACGAACGATAATACAAGACTTTCCGATACGAGGCAAAGCGGTCTATTTAGAGATACGCAGGCGTCGATGGCGAAATAAATCTGATAAAAGTATAGAGATCAAAAGTGACTATTCATTCATAGCAGAGGGTTCAAAATTGACAAAAGAGGCTTAATGGACAAAAATAATGGTAAAAATCTCTAAAACCCTTATTGTTACTAC
>CAZCTQ010000050.1:0-1738 GCA_964501555.1 uncultured Aureispira sp.
CTACGCCGTCTTTTGCTGTAGCGGATGCGTGTTGTCTGTTATAGATACCGAAGTCTACGCTGTACTGTCCTGTGGCTGCATCATAGCTGGTACAGGTGATGTCCCCTGTCAGTGAGGCTACTGCTAAAGGATAGTTGCCGTTCTCATCTATGCGGGATTCCTGTGCCATGAAGTTATTGTACTTACCGTTTTTGTAGGTGGCGGGATTGTGCATGTGCTTCGGGACGGTGCCGTCATCGTTGATAAATAGAGGATTATAGGCGTACTGATGCCAGATATTGCGGGCTGGTGCCCATCGCTGTCCAGCTCGGGCACCGAAAACGGCGAGTTTATTTGGACTAGGACTAGAATTACTATTATTAGGTGGAAAAAAAACATAAGACATACATATTTTTGCCTGTCCGGTATTATCAAAATCGCCGATAATCGAAGAATCAAAACCAATCCCATGACATGGAAAATCATACAATAATTTTGGTATATCATTTTTCGTACTGATTATAATAAATTTGTAACCTAACCGCACAAACAATTCGGGGTATCCATCATTGTCTAAATCAAATATTGAAAATGCCTTAGTGTCTAAGTCACCAGTAAATATAATAGGATATATCCAATTTTTTTTTAGATTCAATGTACCGTCATAAGAATAATTTACGATATAAGCTGCACCATTACTAGTATTACCTTCTCTAACAACTAAAAATATATCCTCTCTGTTTTTATGCCTGTTATAATAGGTCCCTGCCATGCTTTTTACATATACATCTCTATCGTTATCATTTGGAGGATATGTTTTACGGTCTGCTTTTGCCAGTAATTTTGCTATTCCATTACTAATTGTATAACAATATAAATCTACCGGATTCGGGTCATCTTCCATTGAATTAACACTTACTATGATATCTAATTTTCCATCCAAATCAATATCGCTTATACTTGTGCATCCATCCAGATAGACTCCATTGACCATGATATTAATCGGCATCATCGCATTTCCTGCTTCATCATTCGTATTTGTTATCGTCACTTTATAAACGCTATACCCTGCTACTAACTCTAAATCATCGTCATCATCTACATTGGCAGCCACAGATATTGACAGATAGGGAGTTCCAGAATACTTACTTAAACCAAGTCCATTGCTTCCCCCATCAATAAGTTTTTTCCCTGTCCTCGCATTTAATATAATATTTGTTAAATACAACTCTGGTATTCCATCCCGGTTAAAGTCCGCTAAACCTAAATTATAGCCTCTTTGAATATACTTATTAGTTTTTATAGGTACAACATCTGATTCCCATTTAATATTACCATCAAAATCTAAGCATACTAATTGTACACCACTTTGTGAACTTGATATATCTTTACTTACAATTATTACAGGATTCCCATCATTATAAACATCACCTATTACCGCAGTTCCCGTAAAAATAAGATACTCAAAAGGGAGTGTAATCGTCCTAATCACTTGTCCGTTCCTGCTGTCTAATACCTTTATCTTATTAGGCAGATATGAGTTTGTGGTACCAGTTCCCTGAGTTATTATTTCTGCAATACCATCATTGTTTATATCATAACTTAATACCAATTTGCCTGTACCGCGGGCGGGCGAATCCCCATCAAAATCATACGCCCACTTTACTTCCGGTTGAATTAGGACGGTACTATCCGCTGAAAAAACGAATGGATGTAAAATATAACATTTTCCATCATTACTATCTTGACCAGAAACACC
>CAZCTQ010000050.1:1838-14483 GCA_964501555.1 uncultured Aureispira sp.
TGTTTCCACCTTCTGAATAACACAATACTGCACCATGCTCATTCCATACATCAATAGTAAAATAAAATTCTTCCCCATCAGGGCTGCACTCCACGTCCTTGACTACACCTTCTAAGTCACAATTAGTAATATCACATTTCTTGGGCGGGCATACGGTAAATTTGGATAAACAGAATGAGTTACTATCTTTCTTTATTGTAAATTCTATACATTCTTTACCAAAATCAAGTTCTGAAATTGTTTTTGATTCGTTAAAATTTCCTGCATCTGTTTTACCACCACTTATAGAATATGTTCCCGTGAGGTCGTTACTTGTAACATATATATCAAATTCCCATTCATCAAGGTTATTATTACTACACAGAACATTGCCGATTTTCATATTTCTAAATTCTGTACACCCGGAACAGAAATCCGGTGGGCAGATAATCTCATCGTATTCACATCCCGGAAAGTCAAGTATCAACCGCCAGCAGCCTTCTTGTATCAAAAATGGTCCTAATACCAGTGTATCCGTACCCGATCCTATCGCATACGTATATATCCCTGATTCATTAGGGTATGGATCGAGCAATTGTCTTGTCATCTTCCAGCCATTGGATTGTGGGTCTTCTACGGTCACTGTTACATAATAGTAGTCATCTGATAGATAATCAGTAGTTGCATTATTATGGCAACCGCCTACCGATACACTATAATCATACCGGGCGTATGCTGACTTGCATATCCGCACAGGATTGCTCTCCTTTGGTGGCAGGGTAGAGCCATTATACCCGAACGTCGTCTCTGTAACGATGTCTATACACGTATCACTATCAAAATTATATAATGGAAAATCAAAGCAATAGGACTTGGTTGATTTATCAATGGTGATATTTGTAATGGTATATCCCGGTACACTCACTGAGGTCAATTGACAATGATCACAGATGGTCGGCAGTGTATAGCTTCCACAAATCCTTGCAGTCTGTCCGTCACAACTATAATATCCAATCCTCGTCGTATCTATCTCTGTATAACCAAACGTAGTATCTAAGGTATCGCACGGCTCACATATACCATCTATATACCCATATCCGAAATGACCACCAGCACCACAATCACTTACAGTTATCTCTAATGTTGCTATCTTACCTATACTATCCGCTGGTATTCTGATAGTATGGCAAGCCCAGTCTAAATATGCGACTTTCACAGAAGAAAAACATGGTGTATTGTAAACATCTACTATTTGGCTTAAAAATTCGGCATCAAAACAAAACTCATCTTTCGGGGCTTTATCACACTTTATATTAAAGAATGATTGGTAATTATCATGAGCTGGTGCTACATTCAGGACTAGGGCAAACCATACCGTAAAGATCCTGTTTTCTTCCGTTACAAGGAATCTTTTTGTCACCCGATCTATTCCAAAATCTCCGCTACATTGGTAATCATGTCCATATCTATTATTAATCCTAAGCGACTTATCACCAAACTTTACTTTTTGTATGCCCACTAATGGATCTGTACCTGTGGTCATAATCTCAAACCGATTGGATACAGGCATCGTTACTGGTGTCCATGTTACCGGATCGCTACCATTCATAGGGGTACATGTGTTACTTCCTTTTGTAAACAAACCAGTATATCCCCTGTAATACAAAAAATCATCCTCAAACCCACCATTATCGCATATCAGCGTATCGGAGGTTATACCTCTGTGGCTGTTTTGGGGAAAGTACAAGCGCATATATTCTGCCAGATTAGCCTGTATAAAATTACCTCGCTCTACCTCTGATACACGCGCCTTAATTTCTTCTGCTGTGACGATGTGATCTTTGTCACAGGTATGCCCATAGAGTTGCTTTGCCGATGTCATTATAGCCGGGTTAGCAAGCTGGCTGTTGATGTATGTCTCCATGCGCAGATTAAAATCAGCCTTTGCCCGCTCGGTTGAGCTGTTTTGGGCGTAAGTACTCATCATAATTACGCTCATTACAAAAATCAGATACAATTTTTTCATACTACACAACTTTTAATATTATAAAAAGTAATATATATTATACATAAATAATCAACTTATTATAACTGCTTATCATCCTTACTGCATACGCTCTGTTGATTTATGACACGTAGGTTTACGTTGGCTTATAGTGCGGCTGACAGCAGTGATTTCATAATGCTGTTACAAATATATAGATCATTTTTGAATAGTGGTGCAGTTTTGTTAGGAAAATTCTAAAACAACTAAAAATACAACATATAATTATAAAAACAGCCATTGTAGCAACGATGCCAAAATATTCTAACAGCAGTAATTTAATTGTTTTACCTAAAAAATGACAGCTTCGAGCATAAATTTACAATTTATCCATCGCTTTCTATCACTATTAGCGATCTAAAGGCTACGTATCTTCCTTGGTATATATAGGCATATTCTTTTTGCAAAGCCAGAGCAAATTATTCCTGATATAGCCGAAAAACATTCTGACTTGGAGATACATACTGGATAATAAAATCCTACGTATCTCCTAAACCCATCAATGAACGGTTTATGATGTATGGTATTTCAATTGTCCTATATAACGGACCTTAGTAAGATACAGATCAATATCAAATCTTATTCCTGTACCTTTCTGCCAAAGGCTAAGTCACCTGAATCTCCTAAACCTGGTACGATATATGACTTAGCAGTCAGTTCTTCATCTTCTGCTACCATCCATAGGTGTGCTTTGGGGTAAAGTCTTTGAATGGTTTTTATACCATAAGATGAAGCAATAATGGAAGCAATATGCAATTCTTTATACTGGCCAAATTCTGATAAAGCATCCAATGTCTTTTCTATAGATGCGCCGGTCGCTAACATTGGATCAGAAAGTATGAGCGTTACTCCATTTAAATCCGGACAAGTAATATATTCGAGGTTGATCTCAAAGGTACCATCCTTGTGATTTTTGCGGTATGCAGCTACAAAAGCATTACCGGCTTCATCTAAAAAATCCAGAATCCCAAAATGTAACGGAAGACCAGCTCTCAGTATCGTACAAAGTATTATCTTGTCATCCGGTATTTTAGATTGACAAATACCTAATGGTGTTTCTGTTTCTACTTCCTTATAATTAAGATACTTACTGATTTCATAAGCCAAAATATTACCTATCCGCTCCATATTTTTTCTAAACAATAATCTATTATTTTGGATTTTAACATCCCGCATTTGGGCTAGATACTGATTAGCTATGCTATTGTGCTTAGATAGATTGTGAATCATAACGAAGAAAAAATTTTCCGTAAAGAACGTAAATATTTTTGATAATATAACTATGCTTGTACAACAAAAAAAAATTTGATCTCAATTCAAGCTATCCAAATAAGATAGAGTAATTAACCTGGATTACTCCTTTTTAAAATACTCTATATGCATCTGTCTTATCCTTTCTAATAATTTACCTTCTGCTGGACCTTTTACGATAATATTTTTAACGATGTCCTCTATAGGTAAAAATCGAATAGGTAGATCTGGTAGATTTAATTCCTTAAGCCATAAAGCTAATTGACTACCAGAACTTATATAGGCAACTTTACCTATCTCTGCCCATGCATGTGCGCCTGCACACATAGGACAATGTTCGCCACTTGTATATAGGGTTGCATTCATTCGTTCTTCTAAAGAAAGATTATTTATAGCCCATACAGCCAGCTCATATTCTGGGTGAGCAACAATATTGATCTCGTTGACTCTGTTTCGAGCCGTAGCTAATACTTTTCCATCTTGACTGACTAGTATAGATCCAAATGGTCTGTCACCAGCATCTAGTGCTTCCTGGGCTAAGTGTAATCATTGCTCTAAATATGTATAATCCTGGGTAGTTAGTGTTTTGCGCATAGGGTTTGTAAATTGACTAAGTTATTAATTAAATTTCATAATAATACCTATTATATTTTTAAATGGTCCAAAGATTTAGTAGGAAAAATAGTAAATATCAAGGCAGAAAACGCAAACATAGCCTTAGCTATAGTGAGGCTTTCTAACGCAGAGATTTGCTATTTTTTTATAAAGATTGGACTAATTTGAATGTATAATGGGTATAATATATGGTATATTAAATATAAAAACAAATATTGATAGACCTATGTGTGAGTATAAAAGGAGTATTCATTAAAATCAACTATTGACGATAATAATTCATTTACAATTTTTCATTGTTTTTATGACGCAAGATATCCCGTTTGGTTTTCTTTTCAAAATTTTTAATAATGGCAGATTCAAGATCAATACCTGTTTGGTTAGCTAGACACGTTACTACCCATAATACATCAGCAAGTTCATCGGCAAGTTGGCTCTTTTGCTCAGATAGTGACAATGGAGTCTTAAACGATTGTTCACCATATATACGTGCTATGAGTCTGGATACTTCTCCGACTTCTTCGGTAAGAATGGCCATATTTGTCAACTCGGAAAAATATCTTACACCTATATCCTTGATCCATTTATCTACTTCCTTTTGTAGTGATGAAATTTTCATTATTCCTTATTTTTTGTATCAATAATAATAGTTACTGGTCCGTCATTGATTAACTGTACTTTCATATCAGCACCAAAAATACCTGTCTTTACCGGACATTTAGAAACTTCTTCTAATTTTGTTGTAAAATATTCATAGAGTGTAATAGCGATTTCCGGTCGTGCTGCCCTCAGATAAGACGGACGGTTTCCCTTTTTAGTACTAGCATGAAGTGTAAACTGGCTGATAACTAAAAATGAACCAAAGATATCTTGAATAGCTAGATTCATTTTTCCTTCTCCATCACCAAATATTCTCAATCCTGCAATTTTAGCAGATAACCAATCTGCTTCTTCTTTTGTATCACTTTCTTCTATTCCTAATAAAACTAAGATGCCCTGATCAATTTTAGCATGTATAGTATTATCAATTTGGACATTTGCTTCGCTAACGCGCTGTAAGACAACTTTCATTATAAATTATAAACATATTAAAAAACAAAAATACATAATAATTTGATATTTAATAACCATTATATATACTTATCCACATTAAAATAGTTGAAAAATATTTATAAAAGATAGCTTATCACCAAAAGGTATTAATAAATATTATAAATAATTTTATATAAACATTTATTTAATTTTATCATTCATATTTCAACAGACAATAAACAAAAGACCGCTTGTAATTTTATCAACAAATCAATGTTGATTTGTATATACATTAAATGTTAATTATCAATATATCAATACAATATGGTATTATCCAGTGTTATTAACTTGTATAAAAAAATATATAAAATAATTTTAATGTACTTATCCACATATCCACAAAACTAATAATAAATGATAATTTATAATTTTAAAATAATAATATTATTAGCAAAAAAGGAAATGGAAAATGAATGAAATTTTTTTTTTTCTGATATTTGTTTAATTTTGTAGCATGATTGAATCAAAACGATATTCTAATCAAGTTTTGCTGTGGTTATTTGTAGGGATAATCATGGTCTTTTTTCAAGTTGTCATCGGTGGAATAACTAGATTGACAGAGTCTGGTTTATCTATTACTAATTGGAACGTAGTAGGTGGGACTTTACCTCCTTTATCTGAAGCTGCTTGGCAACATGAATTTGATTTGTATAAAATGACACCACAATATCGAGAGATTAATGAAGGAATGTCATTTAGTGATTTTAAATTTATATATTTTTGGGAATATGTTCATAGGTTTTGGGCTCGGATAATGGGTTTTGTTTTTATAATACCATTTGTTTGGTTTCTTGTAAAAAAGAAAATAGATAAACAAATGGTAAAATATTTGGGTGTAGTGATGTTATTAGCGATCCTTGCTGCCACATTCGGATGGATAATGGTAGCAAGTGGCCTAATAGAGAGACCTTGGGTTAATGCATACAAATTATCTTTACATCTACTCATTGCATTTTCTGTATATCTTGCCTTATTATGGACCTATCTTAATTCTAAATGGCAAAGCCCGTCGTTAAGGTTGAGTGATTTACATATTACTAAGGTATTTTATTTTTTTATTGGGTTAATCGTATTTCAGTTATTTTTAGGTGGTGTTTTATCGGGGATGCGCGCTGCTGTTGTTTACCCTACCTGGCCTGATATGTATGGAAGCTATTTTCCCTCTGTTATTTTTGATGGTAGTCAGTGGAATGCTGATAATTTCAATAATTATGATAAGAATGCCTTTATGCCGGCACTTATTCATTTTTTACATCGCAATACGGCCTATCTTGTATTGCTTGTGGGATACTATTTAAGTTATACATTTATTTATACAAAAAGGATATATAATACCGTTAATCTTAAATTAGTTGGTTATACCTTGTGTAGTGTTATTACTATTCAAGCTTTACTTGGGATTTTAACTGTTATAAATAGTAAGAGTGAAATACCTATTTTATTGGGCGTTTTGCATCAAAGTGGCGCATTATTGCTGATTACAGTAGTTATGTTTATTTATTTTATTTTTGATGAAAAAATATTATCCAATTAAGTTATTATTGATTTTCCATTTATGCATATCAAACTAAATTTATGAGTACTTTTCAAGTTATAGAAGAAAAAAAATTCAAATATATAGAAACGAGTCCTGGTAAGCCTCCTATAGTTTTACTACATGGATTGTTAGGCGCACTTAGTAATTTTGATGGTATCATTAATTATTTTTCTGATAGGTATAATGTTGTTGTTCCTATTTTGCCTTTATTTGAAATTTCGCCACGTAGTCTTACGGTTATGAACTTGGTTGGGTATGTTGAAGATTTTGTTACCTATAAAAAATTTGATAAATTTCATATTTTAGGGAATTCGCTTGGTGGACATATTGCACAATTGTATGTATTGAAAAACCCTGATCAAATTATTACTATGGTGTTAACTGGTAGTAGTGGTTTGTATGAAAATGCTATGGGTAGTACTTTTCCTAAAAGAGGGAACTACGAATATATAAAGCAGAAAGCAGAGGATGTATTTTATAATCCTGCTATTGCTACTAAAGAATTAGTAGATGATGTGTATCATACGGTTAATAATTTAAAAAAAGCTATTTGTGTTGTAGCTATTGCTAAATCTGCAGTCAGACATAATCTTGAGGATAAGTTACATTTGATTGAGAAACCTACTTTGTTAATTTGGGGTATTCAGGATTCAGTAACACCGCTTTGGGTGGGTGAGAAGTTTAATAAATTGCTAAAAAATTCTCAGTTAGTTAAAATTGATAAATGTGGCCATGCTCCTATGATGGAATTACCGGATTTATTTAATTTAGCCCTAAATGATTTTCTTGTTAAAGTAGAGCAAGATTCGTTTTTGGATAGCTCTAAAGAAACTTATTTTTTAAATGTTGACCCGGTATAGTGATATATTTTTATTTTAAAATATATTGTTTTTTGTGTTTTTGTTGTTTTCTTTAATAGTTTTTTAGACACCTTTTATATTTATATATAGTCCAAAGATTCAGTAGAAACAATTGTAAATATCAAGGCACAAAGTGCAAATATGGCCTTAGTTATAATTGTGCTTTCTAACTCAGAGAGTTGATATTTTTTTATAAGGATTGGACTAATTTGAATGTATAATGGGTATTACTTAGACAGAAGGGGAAAAATCCCCATCCTGTGCTAATTTATTTATCAATACAAAGATAGATATATAAATGGAATATAACTAATTTTTAATAAGAATTATTTTTATATAATTTAATGCTGTGATGGTGTTTCACGTGAAACATTTTCGAATTTGAGTAATTAGTTTCACGTGAAACACTACGACTATTCAAATAAATTTTGCAGTATAAGAATCTTCGATTTTTTTAAGACCTTCCGGATGTCCTTCATACAATACATAACCACCGGCTTTTCCTCCTTCAGGCCCTAGATCTATTATCCAATCTGCCGCTTTTATCACACTTGTATTATGTTCGACTATAAGTACAGTATGACCATTTTCTACTAAGGTATTAAATGCTCCCATTAATTTATCTATATCATAAAAGTGCAAACCGGTCGTAGGTTCATCAAATATAAAGAAGATGTTTTTTGAATTATATTCCTTAGCTAAGTAGGATGCTAATTTGACTCTCTGAGCTTCACCGCCCGAGAGCGTACTTGATGATTGACCAAGTTTGATATATCCTAGACCTACATCATATAAGGGTTGAATCCTGGTGATAATACTTTTTTGATTTTTAAAAAATTCTAAAGCTTCTTCTATACTTAATTCTAAAACATCATAGATATTTTTATCTTGATAGGTTACATCTAATATTTCATTTTTAAATTTTTTACTATTACAAGCCTCACATGGGATATTGACATCTGCCAAAAATTGCATTTCTACTGTAATATAACCTTCTCCTTTGCAGGTATCACATCTGCCACCATCTACATTAAAAGAAAAGTGTTTTGGATCAAATCCTCGTATTTTTGATAATTGCTGATTTGCAAAAAGCTTCCTAATTTCATCATACGCCTTTACGTAGGTAACAGGATTAGATCTGGATGTTCTACCTAGAGGATTTTGATTGATCATTTCAACAGCCTTAATCTGCTTTAGGTCTCCTGATAATTTTCCATATACCGAGTATCCATTATTCTGATTTCCTTCTATGTAAGCTTTAAGTAATGGATATAGTGTATGTTGAACCAAGCTCGTTTTACCGGATCCTGATAATCCAGATACTACTGTGATTGATTGTAGAGGGATGGCTACATCTATGTTTTTTAGATTATGTTGCCTAGCATTTTGTATATATATCTTTGAATTTGTCTTCCTTTTAAGTTCCGGTATCAATATTTCTTTCCTACCGGTAATATAGTCTGCCGTTATTCCATTTTCGTTGCCATTAATTAGCTCTTCATATTTTCCTGCAAATACGAGCTCTCCACCATAGTTGCCAGCCATTGGACCTATATCTATGATATAATCGGCATTGCGGATGACTGTATCTTCGTGCTCTATAACAATAACTGTATTTCCTAAATCTCTTAACCTTTTGAGTACGGTAACTAATTTTTCAGTATCTCTGGGGTGTAGTCCTACACTAGGCTCGTCTAAGATGTATAATGAACTGGATAGGTTACTCCCGAGCGTCCTGGTTAAATTAATTCTTTGTGTTTCACCGCCACTTAATGTATTACTGGTTCTATCTAATGTAAGATATCCGAGACCTATTTCATTCATAGTCACTAATCTGTTTTTAATTTCCAGTAGGATTCGTTCTGCTATAGTTGTGTCATGGATGCTCAATTCTATTTGATTAAAGAATGCAAGCAATTCATCTATTGGCATTATAATGAGTTCTGAAATGTTTTTATCACCTACTTTTATATACAAGGCTTCTTTTCTTAATCTTGTTCCTTTGCACATATCACAAGTAGCTTTACCTCGATATCGCGATATCATGACTCTGTTTTGAATCTTATACGATTCTAGTTCGAGCATTTTGAAGTAATTATTAATACCATTAACTATTCCATTTCCTTGCCATAGTAGTTCCTTTTCCTTTTCATTTAGATCTTTATAAAGTCTGTGGATAGGAAAGTCAAACTTGCCAGCATTACTAATAAAGTGATTTTTCCATTCTTTGCCTCGATCTCCACGCCAACAAGCTACAGCCTCTTCATAGATACTAAGATCTTCATTGGGTATGACTAGGTTTGGATCTATGCCGAGTACTTTACCATATCCCTCACATTTTGGACATGCTCCATGTGGATTATTAAAATTAAATAGGTGTGGTATGGGCGTTACAAATTCAATTCCATCCGCTTCAAATCTGTTATTAAAGTAAGCTATATTATTGTCAAAAGTGTCTATATAACATTCGCCTTCTGATTCGGCAATAGCCAATGAAACGGAATCTGCTGCTCTTTTTTTATTTTCTTCATCTGCATTGACTACAAAGCGATCTATGATGATTTTAAAATGATAGGGTGACTTTATAACCGAAATATTTTTGTCTATACTATTATCTTCGATTAAATCTTGGATGTTTGAGACTTGATTATTTTGTACTACGCGTGAATATCCTTTTTGTAATAAGAGGTTTAATTCCTGTCCTAATGTTCTGTCATGTTTATACTGTAGTGGAATAAGAATCTGCACTTTTGTGCCTTCTGTTAGATTAAAAATATAATTGACGATATCATTTACTTGGTATCGCTTGACTTCTTTTCCTGTTATTGGCGAGTATGTTTTACCTATGCGTGCGTATAATAGTCGAAGTAAGTCGTATATTTCTGTCATTGACCCTACAGTGGATCTAGCGTTAGAGTTATTTACTTTTTGCTCTATTGCGATCGCAGGACTGATACCTTTAATAAAATCTACCTCAGGCTTTTTCATTCTATCGAGAAACTGGCGGGCATACGATGAAAGGCTTTCTACATATCTACGTTGACCTTCTGCATAAAGGGTGTCTATAATTAAAGAAGATTTGCCTGATCCTGATAACCCTGTTACGACAACAAGTTTATTTTTAGGTATATATAATTCTATGTTTTTAAGGTTATTTGATCTAGCACCTTTGATATGAATATATTTTTTAAATTGTGACTTTTCTATTATTTCAGACTTTTGATGTATGTCTGTTTGTATTTGATCCTTCAAGTTTGATATATTTTTAGATTTGTTATTGGTGAATGAGTTCACTGGTATTTAATGCCGACAATATTAACATTAATCCTTTAGAAAGGGGTGTTTTATGTCTTTGGTTTTTATATTTATCAGCCTTTTTATAAATAATTATTTTGGTACAATTGTTTTAAATATTATTAATAATACATAGTTTTATTGAATATGATAATAATTATACCTTGGTATTATAACAAGATAAATATTTTTTGGATATTTGCGAACTAAAATCAACTTTTATGGCATCATTTCCAAGCGACATTGAAATTGCCCAACAGGCAAAAATTAAACACATTAAAGAGATAGCTTCTAAACTAGGTGTTACAGAAGATGATCTCGAATATTATGGTAGGTATAAAGCAAAATTACCATTGTATTTAAGACAAGAGCATCCCAAAGGTAAATTGATTTTGGTTTCTGCCTTATCACCTACCAAGTATGGCGAAGGCAAGACGACCATGTCAATTGGCTTAGTGGATGGTTTAAACTATAATGGTCATAAAACTATAGCTGTATTGCGAGAGCCATCTTTGGGTCCTATTTTTGGTGTAAAAGGTGGAGCTGCAGGAGGAGGTTATGCACAAGTTATCCCAATGGAGGATATTAATCTTCATTTTACAGGTGATTTTTCGGCTATCGAGAAAGCAAATAACCTACTTGCTGCATTAATAGATAATAATATTCAAAATAAAAAGTATAGTCTAAATATTGATCCGCGTACAGTAGCATGGAAGCGTGTGATGGATATGAATGATAGAGCCCTGAGACAGATTGTTATTGGCTTGGGTGGTAAAGCCAATGGTATCATCAGAGAAGATGGATTTAATATAACAGCAGCTTCTGAGATAATGGCCATACTTTGTCTGGCAAAAGATATTGAAGATTTGAAGCATAGGATAGGCAATATCTATGTGGGAATGACCTTTGATGGTAATCCGGTATTTGCACGTGATCTTAAAGCCGTAGGAGCAATGACAACCTTGCTTAAAGATGCCATCAAACCTAATCTTGTACAAACCTTAGAAGGTAATGCTGCTATCTTACACGGTGGACCATTTGCAAGTATTGCACAAGGTACTAATTCGGTTATAGCTACGAAAATGGGATTGAGTTTAGGTGATTATGTAGTCACAGAAGCAGGTTTTGGTGCTGATCTTGGTGCTGAGAAATTTATGCACATCAAATGCGTCCAAGCAGGACTTAAACCGGATGCTGCGATGGTAGTTGCTACAGTAAGAGCGCTCAAACATCATGGAGGTGCTGATAAGGATAATCTTAGTGAACCCAATCCTGAAGCTACTCGAAAAGGATTTGCTAATCTTGAAAAACACATTGAGAATATTCAAAAGTTTGGTATTAATCCTGTGGTTGCAATCAATGCTTTTCCTACAGATACACAAGCTGAGTATGATATTATTAAAGAATTATGCGCTAATATGGGCGTAAAAGCGGTAGTGAGTACGGCATTTGCTGAAGGAGGAAAGGGATCTTCCGAGCTAGCAAAAGCAGTGGTAGAGAGTATTGAAGCGGGTACTAATACGTTCCATCCATTGTATAAATTGTCGGATTCTATTGAATCTAAAATTAATACAATTGCAACTGAAATTTATGGTGCGGATGGTGTTGAATACACTTCAAAGGCCAGAACACAACTTAAGCAGATCGAAAAATTAGGCTTTGGTGAGTTTCCAGTCTGTATGGTTAAAACTCCGGTGTCTTTATCCGACGATGAGAAAAAAATTGGTCGTCCTAGAGGATTTAAGATTACAGTACGTGAATTTGAATATTCAGCTGGTGCGGGTTTTGTTATACCATTGCTAGGTGACGTGATGCGAATGCCAGGACTACCACCTATCCCGAGTGCTGAAAATATTGATATTACAAATGATGGAAAAATCAGCGGTTTGTTTTAATTCTTCTATGGCATAAATATAAAAGCACTCTTTTCTAAGTATTTTAGGAAAGAGTGCTTTTTTACCTACCTAGGTATC
>CAZCTQ010000051.1:0-13337 GCA_964501555.1 uncultured Aureispira sp.
AAGAATGGGTAGTATGTAGTGAATCCGCTTAATAACTGATTTAGAAAAAGATTTGGATTTTTATTGATAAATGGTGTATATTTGCAGGTATTAATTTAACAAGGGATAGGTTGTATTTATTACTTGAATCCACCAAGTTATAAATTTAGATTTTTGTTTAATATGCCAAGGCCAAAAAGGGCGTAATCATAGATGATAGGATCGTTTGGATTCATAAGTTTAAGTGTGGAAGTTATCTCTTCTACAGCTTGCCAGTCTCTCTGTTTCCTTGTTAACATGCCAAAGTTTCTTGCGTATTTTTCAACATGGACATCTAATGGGATCATCAGTTCAGATGTAGGTATTGTCTTCCATAGCCCAAAATCAACCTTTTTACTATCTGCTCTGACCATCCAACGCAGGAACATATTCATTCTTTTGCATGCTGAGTTTTTTGCAGGTGTAGAAATGTGCTTTTTGGTTCGATCTGGAACATTTTCATCATTAAAAAATAGATTGTAAAAATCTGTGAGAGCCTTTTTTTGAATATAGACTTGTCTATGGTCGGGATAAAAAGCTTGCTCTAAACTTTGGTTTTGGAGGTAGTATTCCTGAAGAAAGCTAATGAAATAGAGTAGATCAGTGCTTTGAAAAGTCCGGTGCTTAAAATATAAAAATGGCTTTAAATCTGCAGGCTTGTGATTTACAATAAAATCATGCGGTTGATTGTCCATTAAGTTCATTAACTCTTTGGTCTTGTTAATGATGGTTTTTCGCTGTCCCCAAGCTAGTGTAGCACTAAAAAAGGCAGCGATTTCAATATCCTGAAGTTTAGTGTAGCTATGTGGAATACTTATAGGGTCATTATCTATAAATGACAGATGGTTAACTTGGTCAACCACCTTGTCAAGGATAGATTTTATTTGCAATAACGACTTTGGCTGCATAGGAAGCAGTCCTGAGTATTATTTTAAGGTCTGTTTGACCTCATGGATTTCGTATGCTTCCAGTACATCTCCTACCTTTATATCATTAAAGTTTTTGAGGGTAAGACCACATTCAAGACCAGTACGTACTTCTTTGACATCGTCTTTAAATCGTTTTAATGAAGACAATTCGCCGTGAACACCTTCTTTAAGCGGATAGACAACGATACTATCTCTGATAACGCGTATGAGTGAATGACGTGTGATTTTTCCTTCCATCACATAACAACCTGCAATTGTACCTACTTTAGATACAGTGTAAGTTTCACGTACTTCAACTTGTGCGACGATCTTTTCCTCTTTAGTAGGTTCGAGAAGACCTTCCATTGCTGACTTAACTTCGTCAATAACGTCATAGATGACAGAATAAGTTTTGATCTGTACACCTTCTTTTTCTGCAAGTGTGCGCGCATTATTTGATGGTCTGACCTGGAATCCTATGATGATGGCATCAGAAGCAGAAGCTAACAATACATCGGACTCTGCAATGGCACCGACGGCCTTATGGATGACATTGACCTGAATGGTCTCTACCGATAATTTAATGAGTGAGTCAGATAAAGCTTCGATAGATCCGTCCACGTCACCTTTGATGATAAGATTTAACTCTTTAAATGTACCTAGGGCAAGTCTTCGTCCGATTTCATCCAGAGATATACGTTTGTTAGCTCTGTTCGATTGTTCTCGTTCTATCTGAGCACGTTTTGCTGCTAATTGTCTTGCCTCCTGTTCGGATTCCATGACCTTAAATTTTTCACCAGCCTGTGGTGCTCCACTCAATCCAAGAATAAGTGTGGGTGTAGAAGGTCCTGCTTTTTTAACTTTAGTACCATGTTCATTAAACATGGCTTTAATCTTTCCTGAATAAGGGCCGGCTACAATGACATCACCTATTTCTAATGTTCCATTTTGTACTAAAATTTTTGTGACATATCCTTTTCCTTTGTCCAATGAAGCTTCGACTACAGAACCTACTGCTTTTCTATCAGGATTGGCTTTTAGGTCTAGAATTTCAGCTTCCAGTAGGACTTTTTCAAGGAGTTTATCGATGTTCAATCCTTGTTTTGCTGATATTTCCTGACACTGATATGTTCCGCCCCAGTCTTCTACAAGGATGTTCATAGAAGCTAGTTCTTGTTTTATTTTTTCAGGGTCTGCAGCCGGTTTGTCAATTTTGTTGATAGCAAATATCATAGGAACACCGGCAGCCTGAGCGTGGCTGATCGCTTCTTTTGTTTGAGGCATCACCTGATCATCAGCAGCAATGATGATGATAGCCACGTCTGTTATTTTAGCACCTCTAGCACGCATTGCAGTAAAAGCTTCGTGACCCGGAGTATCCAAAAACGTGATTTTCTTACGGTCAGGGCCTACTTTTACCTCGTATGCTCCAATATGCTGCGTTATACCTCCTGCTTCACCACTTACTACACTAGCTGATCTAATATAATCAAGCAATGAGGTTTTACCGTGGTCAACGTGACCCATAACTGTGACAATGGGTGCTCTTGGGCGGAGGTCTTCCTCTTTATCTACCTCTTCAACCTCAACATCTGCCTCTTCTTCAGCACTGATAAACTCGACATCTTGACCAAATTCGCCAGCAACTAATTCGATAATTTCGGCATCAAGTCGCTGATTGATAGATACGATAATACCCAGTGACATACAGGTCGTTATAATCTGTGAAACGGGTACATCCAATAAATTAGCCAATTCGGAAACAGAAATAAACTCAGTTACTCTTAATTTAGTTTCTGCATTTTCACTTTCGAGTTGTTCTAATTTTTCTCTTTTGATATCTCGGTTGTCACGTCTTATTTTTTGACGTTTATTTTTACCACCACCGCTAAGTCGAGCCATGGTAGCTTTGATTTTATCATCTATTTCTTTTTGTGTAACTTCTTTAATCTCTGGTTGTGAAGGTTGTTGTTTTCCTTTGTTATGAGGATACCCTTTTGCTGCACCACCTTTTGGATCTGTTAAAGGTCCAGTTACAGGAAGCTTTTTGCGCTTACGCTTCTTCCTTTGGGCGTCGCTACTGGCTGTCCCACCTGTTGATTCAGGTTTATTAGTCTGTGGAGTTTGTGGTTTGGGTTTATCTGCTGGTTTGGATTTAGAGGGCGATTCAAACTTACTTGTGTCGATTTTACCCATGATCTTCAAGCCCTTCAGTTGAGGAGTTTTAGCTCTGTGGATTTCTTCTTCAGGTTGAGCAGTTGGTACGTCAGGTGATTCAGCAGGCGCTATAGATTCCTGTATTAGATTAGGAGACTGTGGAGTTGCACCTTTATGCTCTATTGTTACCGTTGATTCTGTCGTTTCTGTTGATTCTGTTGTTTTCTGTACTTTATCTTTAGGTGATTCTACTTTTTCTTTGGTCTTTTTAGCTGGTTTTGACTTGTCCAGATCTATTTTACCTACTATTTTTAATTTAGGCAATTCTGGTTTGTCTATGGCTATAGTATTAGGATCAGCGGGTGTAGTAACCTGTGGGCTTTCCTCTATCGGTGCTTTTGGCTCAACTTTTTTCTCTACTTTTATTGTTTCTTCAACCTTATTTTCAAGGTCAGGTTTTTCAATATCGGTTTTGTCAATGTCGTTAATACTTGGAATAGTAAATAATGGCTTGTTAACAGGTTTTTCTTCTATTGGTGCTTTAAGGTCTTCTTTTAGTCCAGGCCTTGTTCCAATGACTATTTGGTCAGCTTTTTCTTTTTCAGCTATTGACGAGCTAAATTCTTTCAAAAGCATATTATGCACATCATCGGAGACCAAGGATGTTGGCTTATTAGCGTCATGGACACCTTTGCTTGCAAGAAAGTCAATCAATGTGCCTACGGCAATATTAAGTTCCTTTGCTATTTTTACTAATCTGTCTGCCATTCGCGATTTAAAATTATTAAAAAATCTTTTATTCGTCTTCAAACTCGGATGCTAAAATCTTCAATACTTCATCTACTGTCTCATCTTCCAGGTCTGATCTTCTGATTAATTCATCCCGGTTTAAGGCAAGAACGCTTCTTGCCGTGTCACAACCTATATTTTTTAGTGCTTCAATCACCCATGGATCGATAGCATCAGAAAATTCGTCTAATTCTACATCATCAATTTCCTGCTCTACAACGTCTCTGAATACATCAATCTCATAGCCTGTCAATTTTCCTGCCAGTTTGATATTACTTCCGCCTTTTCCTATGGCTAAAGAAACTTGGTCTGGTGTAAGGTAAACGGATGCTCTTTGGTTAGCTTCGTCTATAGTAATAGTCGAAATTTTGGCTGGCGTGAGGGACCTTTGGATAAACAATGATGTATTGTTTGTATAATTTACAATATCAATGTTTTCATTGCGGAGTTCTCGTACTATCCCATGGATTCTTGATCCTTTCATACCTACACAAGCACCTACGGGATCGATTCTGTCATCATAAGATTCTACTGCTACTTTTGCTCTTTCACCCGGTAGCCTTACTATCTTTTTGATATTGATGATATTGTCCTCAATTTCAGGTACTTCTTGCTCAAGGAGTCTCTCTAAGAAAGTATTGTCTGTTCTTGACAACATTACTACTGGTGAGCCATTTCTCATTTCTACGCGCTTGATGATAGCACGCACCATATCACCTTTTCTAAAGAAATCACCTTTAATCATTTCTAATTTAGGTAGGATTAATTCGTGTTGGGTAGCATCATCAAGTACTAAAACTTCTTTTTTTAGTAATTGACTGACTTCACCTACGACTAAATCACCTACTCTGTCCATGTATCTCTTATAAATGTCATCTTTTTCGAGCTCGTTTAATCGGGATACCAAAGTTTGCCGTGCTGCCATGATAGATCTTCTGCCAAAATCCTCTAGTGTAAGGCCTTCATAACATTCTTCTCCTACATCATAGCTATCGTCCACAGATTTTGCTTCTGTATAGGATATTTCACTTAGCTCATCAGTGACTTCTCCATCAGGAACGATCATTCTGACTCGCCACATTTCCAAGTCACCATTTTGTAGGTTGACTATCACATTAAAGTTATCGTCAGAACCATATTTTTTTCTTATTAAAGTTCTGAATACATCTTCCATGACACGAGCCATGGTAGGTCTGTCTATATTTTTACCTTCTTTAAATTCTGAAAAAGATTCAAGTAAATTCATTAATTAAAACTTATTTTAATTTTTGATTCAATTATTTCTTCAAACTGTATTTGCTCTGTCACTACTATCTTTTTATTTTTTTTACCTTCTTTTATAGTGGTTTCGTATTCTACTGATATCAGGTTGTCTTGCACATTTTTTAAAGTGCCTTTGACCCGTTGATCCGGTTTGTATTTAATATCTATCAGCCTTCCGATGTTTTTAGAATATTGTCTTAATAATTTAAGCGGACTTCCAACTCCGGCCGATGAGACTTCTAAAATATAGTTATCACCAAAGGCTTTATTTTCGTCTAAAATTGCTTCCAACCACCTGCTTATTTTTTGACATTTCAAAAAATCAACTCCTGTATCGCTATCTAGAAACACTTCAATTTTATTGCTATTTGTCTTGACATTTACCAGATATGTATCTGTAAAATCTAATTCTTCAAGACCTTTTTCTATTAATTTTTCTAAATCTAATGATTCCATCAGCTTAAATACAATAAAAAAGGGAACTTCATGTCCCCTTTGTACATCTTCACCTTTTCGACCGCAAATATAGGCATATTTTTTGATTAATGCGGGGTTTTTATAATTATTTTCAATTAATTGTGATTTTTATATTGTTTTGATTCATATTCTTGGCGCTCGGCTTGAAATTTGGATGATTGATATTCAATTTAACAAATTTAATCAAATCAAACTTACCTTAAAAACTTTTGTGATAACTCCCATAAGACGATACCAGCACATACTGCAACATTGAGTGAGTGTTTAGTGCCATATTGTGGTATTTCTAATGCAAGGTCAAGGTCTTCCATAATGGAATCAGAGATGCCGTCAACCTCATTTCCAAAGATAACTGCTATTTTTTGGCGCTTTGGTAAAAATCCGTCTAAGGAAATCGAGTTAGTTGTCTGTTCAATACCTATAATAGTATATCCATCAGCTTTTAATCCGGCAACTGCTTCTTTGATGTCTTTGTGATACGACCATGCTACGGATTCAGTCGCACCTATAGCTGTTTTTGTGATTTCACGATTAGGTGGAGTCGCACTTATGCCACAAATGATAATCCCTTCTATGGCAAAAGCATCTGCTGTCCGGAATACAGAACCCACATTAAGGGCGGATCGTATATTGTCAAGGACAGCAATTACTGGTATTTTGTCGGTATTTTTAAATGTTTCTACACTTTGTCTGCCCAACTCCTCGAGTTTTAGCTTTCTCATTTTTGTTTATATTGTAGAGCTGCTTTTACGAAATGTACAAAAATGGGATGCGGATTTTCAACAGTGCTTTTTAGTTCAGGATGATACTGTACAGCAATAAAAAATGGATGGTCTTTTAATTCGACTACTTCTACTAATCCTGTTTCAGGGTTTTTACCCGTTGCAATCAGGCCTGCTGATTCTATTTGATCAAGGAAGTCATTATTAAATTCATATCGATGTCTGTGCCTTTCTGTGATATCTGTTTTGCCATAAATTTTGTGTGCCAAGCTTCCTTTGGTTAATTTACATTTATAACTTCCCAATCGCATAGTACCACCTATAGTGGTAATCGATCTCTGATCAGGCAGCAGGTCTATAACGGGATATGGCGTTTCTTTGTTGACTTCCGTCGAATTAGCTTCTGCAAGTCCTAAAACATTTTGACTAAATTCGACGACAGCACTTTGCATACCAAAGCAGATACCAAAAAATGGAATTTTATTTTTTCGAGCATATTCTATGGCTAAAAGTTTGCCATTAAAGCCACGTGCACCAAAACCTGGTGCTACTAATATACCATCGAGATTATTAAATTTATTGCCTATACCATCTTGTTCTAGCATTTCCGAATGAATTGGAAAAACCCGAACTTTTGCCTCATTGATAGCCCCAGCATGGATAAATGATTCGTAAATAGATTTGTACGCATCTTGGAGTTCGTTGTATTTGCCAATAAGTCCTATATTGACTTCGTGCGTTGGATTTTTTAGCTTTCCAAGGAAAGTTTTCCAGTGATCGAGCTCTGGCTCATTATTGTTTTTTATATTTAATTTTTTAAGGACGTTTTTGTCTAATTTTTCTTTGAGCATCAGAAGAGGAACATCATAGATTGTTTCGGCATCGATTGCTTCAATGACGGACTTTTCGTCAACATTGCAAAATAAGGCTAATTTTTCTCTCAAGTCTTTAGGAAGTGAATATTCAGTACGACATACTAAAATATCAGGCTGAATGCCGGCCTGTAATAGTTCCTTTACGGAGTGTTGGGTGGGTTTAGTTTTTAATTCTTTGGCTGCGCTTAGGTATGGAATCAATGTCAGGTGAATGACTATACAATTTTCCTTACCTACTTCACGTCGGAGCTGACGTAATGCTTCCAGATATGGTAATGACTCTATATCGCCTACGGTCCCACCTATTTCGGTGATGATGATGTCGTAAGGACTCAACTGTTCATGTTGATAAATATGTCTTTTGATTTCGTCAGTAATATGAGGAATAACCTGAACCGTCTTACCTAGGTAAGCTCCTGCTCTTTCCTTCTCTATAACATTTAGATAAATTCTTCCTGTCGTTATATTATTAGCCTGCGAAGTATATCTGTTGAGAAAGCGCTCATAATGCCCAAGGTCTAGGTCTGTTTCTGCACCATCTTCGGTTACATAACATTCTCCATGCTCATAGGGATTGAGTGTGCCAGGATCCACATTAATATAGGGATCGAGTTTTTGGATTGTGACAGAAAGTCCTCTGGATTGAAGTAATTTTGCAAGGGATGCTGCTATGATCCCCTTACCTAACGACGATGTAACGCCACCCGTAACAAATATGTATTTAGCCATGATATTATATAAGATAGAAACTTTGTTTTCTATGTTACGGGATGCAAAGATATAGTGTTTTGAGGGAATTCAATCGTTTTTATACCAATAGTTGAAAATTACTTTTAATTATTATCAAAATATCAACCATTTTTAGCAAATCTATATAGGTATTAGTCTTGAAACTGACAAATTTAGTGCTAAATTTATATGTTTATAACCCATATATCCATTTATAGTACTATTTTTACACCATGATATCCAATAAGCAATTTGTCACACTGCCATATGAAGAGCACAGTAAGCCGACTGATTATCCCGAAATAGAGGATTATCCGGAATTGTTGTTTTACATACAACGCAATCAGAATCATAATACAGTAGTTTATGAAGTGAATTATAATTCTGGACAATTGCTCAATCTCACCGAGCCGATTTTGGTTCACTGGCTTCGTTTTGAAAATCAAAAAGTAGTAGAGAAACAAAGCCTCAATTATATTCAAAAAAAATTGGCTTACGGGTATAGGTTTAAGGTTATTTCTAATGAACTGATCTCATTTGAGATTATTTCTTATGATGATATGAAGTTTTATTTAGGTAAAAATGCAGAAGGAAGGTTTAAAGTATATTTTATTGATAATGGGCTAAATATTGTTTTAGAGTCAATATATATATATGCAGAGGATTTAGGCGTATTTCCACAAGTAAAATGGGCAGAGATTTTTGGGGTTGTATCCGATACCGGCCAAAAATTATTTAAAAGGATTGAATTGGATGGCTTATAGGTATTCTAAATTACTATAAATATAATGCGTAATAATAAAGAAAATATACAAATCATTATATCATTGATGATAAACTTTATGTTTATCAATCTATCTGTTAGTAATGGGCAAAGTAAAGAGAATCCAAAGCCTATTGACGGGACAGTTATTGATTTTGGTTTGGGACTTGGAGCTAATCTACCATTAGGGGATTTAAAGTCCAGATATGGAAGTAATCTTAGTTTTTCTATTGGGAGTAATTATATTTTTCCCTCTAACTGGCTTTTCAACGGTGAGTTTATATATTATTATAGCGATAATGTCAAGGAAGATGTCTTATCTCCTTTTCGTACCAATACCGGGCTTTTGCTCGGCGATGATGATCAGACAGCTGACGTATATTTACGCCAGAGAGGTCTATATCTGGGCTTAGGTGTAGGCAAGCTGATGTCCTTTAATAAGGATTCGCGATCAGGTATAAAAGTGGTTTTAGGCGGTGGGATACTCCAGCACAATATCAAATTTATGGACGAAAGGAATTCCTTACCTATGATACGCGCTGGTAGGTATGTTGGCTATGATCGTATGGCACGGGGTTTTGCCTTAAAGGAAACTATTACTTATAAACATATGAGCAAAGATCGCCGGATCAACTTTGATATAGGGTTTGACTTTGTACAGGGATTTACCTCTGAGGTGCGTGCCTACAATTTTGATACTGGACTTCCGACGCTAAAATCAAGGTTAGATATTTTGATAGGCGCAAAGTTTGTTTGGTATCTGGCTTTTTATAAAGGTGGTAGCGAGGAAACCATTTACTATTATTGATTAGCCGACTTATGAAAGCACGGTTATTCTTTTTTTTCTACACTTTGGGTATTAAAATTGGAAATTTGTTTATTTATCTGGCTCACTTTAGTTCAGATAAAATTCGTCTCATGTACGATGGAAGACGAAGTACCTTGGATAAAATATATAGTAATCAATCTGATAATGGTGGTTATATCTGGATACACTGTGCATCTTTAGGTGAATTTGAACAGGGAAGACCATTGATCGAACAAATCAAGATCAATTACCCGGATCAAAAAGTATTGGTGAGCTTTTTTTCACCTTCTGGATATGAAATCCGTAAAAACTATCCATTGGCTGATGAAATTATTTATCTACCATCAGATTTGCCTGTAAACAATAGTAAATTGCTTAATTATTATAGACCTAAAATACTCATTCTTATCAAGTATGAATTTTGGTGGAATCTGATAGCTGAAGTACAGCGTAGAAATATCCCTTTATATTTGATTTCGGGCGTTTTTAGGGAAGATGATTACTTTTTGAGTCGTTGGATGACGACATGCCATCGTTTATTAGATAAATTTAATGGTATCTTTGTTCAGGATCAACAATCATTTGAAGTTTTGAAAAATCATCATATACAACAGGTAATACTAGCAGGTGATACTCGGATTGATAGGGTATTAGATAATGCAAAAAATGCAATAATACCTGACAAAATAAAAGATGCCATAAGTGAGCATCAGGTTGTTGTTTATGGCAGTGTTTGGAATGAAGATATGCCTATAGTGGTTAAAATAATTGAGGCTTTTCCTGATTTTATCCATATAATTGCTCCGCATGATATCCAGGCAGATAATATCCGGCATTTAAGGGCTCAAATTCCACAGTCTTCGCGGCTATATACTGATGAAAAGCTGGATTCGGACGTCATCATCATTAATAATATAGGTATGCTATCGAGGTTGTACAGTATCGCCAGCTTTGTTTATATAGGAGGAGGTTTTGGTAAAGGTATTCACAATATACTAGAGCCCGCGGTTTATAAATTACCTGTTTTTTTTGGTCCAAATCATAAAAAATTTAATGAAGCTGTGGCTCTTGTAGATATAAATGCTGCATTTGCGGTGCAAAATGGTGAAGAAATGATCCTTATTTGTCAGAAAATTTTAAGTGATATAGATTATAGACGATCTGTTACCAATGGTATTATACAATATTTTGACCAAAATCAAGGTGCAACTTCAAAAATATTAAGACATTTGACAAAAAATTTTAAACCAGAGAGATGAAAGAGATCATTAATCTTCCTGATTTTAGCGATTTACATTTATTGATAGTAGGTGATATAATGATAGATCGCTATATATCCGGTGATGTAAAGAGGATATCACCAGAAGCTCCTGTTCCGGTAGTAGATCAAAAGAGGTATGAAAATCGTGCCGGAGGCGCAGCTAATGTTGCCCTTAATGTACTTAATCTTGGTGCTAAAGCAACTCTTTTATCTATTGCCGGTGAAGATGAGGCTAAATTAGTACTAAATGAAGTACTAGATAAATATTCAGGATTGAAATTAGATATTTATACCTGTCCAGATAGAAAAACTACAGTTAAAACAAGAATCATGGCAGGTAATCAACATCTGCTTAGAGTAGATAATGAAGATAAACATGATATCAATGTGACACAGGAAAAGGAAATCATGGACAGGTTTAGCAAACTGCTTTCCACAGATACTATTAACGGAGTTATCCTACAAGATTATAATAAAGGACTGTTAACCCCACAAGTGATTGAATCCATCATTAATTTTTGCGTATCTAAAGGTATCCCGACTTTTGTTGATCCAAAAGAGAAAAATTTCTTTGCTTATAAGAAGTGTACATTTTTCAAGCCAAACAAGAAGGAAGTTATGCAAAGTGTGGGTTTACAAATGGAGTTGGCAGATATCGACAAGTATTTAAGAGAGAGATTGACTCATGAGGTATCATTGATTACTTTAGGTAAAGAAGGATTATATATACATGATGGTACTAAAGGCACTATATATCCGGCCTCACCTAGGATGATTTCCGATGTTTGTGGAGCGGGGGATTCAGTGATAAGTGTGGTGAGTTTATGTTATTTAAAGGGTATGGATTTATCATCAATAGGTAGGGTTGCTAATGTAGCTGGAGGCCAAGTTTGCGAATTACCAGGTGTTGTCCCTGTAAATTATCAAAATTTAAAAGCAGAATTACTAAGAATTGCATAAAAAATATAATTTGGCTTATGTCTAATAATCATATCAAAATAAATATTTAATTTTAAAATATTACAATGTATTAATAGTTTATTGTGTTATTATGACATTTACTTGTTCGAGGAGACTTATTGGGATATAAAATATATGATATTAAATCACAAAAATGTATCCATAAAGACATTTCAATTCTAAATAAAGTGCTAATTTTACAACTTGCATATGAATAATTAATTAACAATTAAAATCAAATTTAAAATTTTTAAGTTATGCGAAGATTTTTTACAAAACATTTTTTATTAGCTGTATTGAGTTTTATGGCCGTGGATATGATGGCTCAGATCAATACGCTAACAGTAAACAATCCTGCTTCTGCAGCGGGTAATTATGCGATTGTTAGAGCAACATTTGGTGCTAAAGCGGAAGTTGAGGTAAAAGGCACTGCTGCATTTGGTACAGATGCTAATGGTACTGAATTATGTCAAGCAGCAACGAATGATCTTAAAGGAAAGGTTGCTTTTATCGACCGCGGTACTTGTTCTTTTAGTGTTAAAGCAAAGAATGCCGAGGATGCGGGTGCTATTGCTGTGATTATCTGTAACAATGTAGCAAATGCTACTCAGGATCCTTTTGCTATGGCGTGGGACTCTACAACGGTAGTTACTGTTCCGGTATTTATGACAGGTTATGCTTCATGCCAAAAGATCAGAGCTGCTATTATAGCTGGTGAAGCAGATGTTACTTTAAGACACTTAAATTGCATTAACAAAGGTACGTATCCTGCATCTACAGTATGGGGTAATGGTGCTGATGCTAATGGAAACAGAGGTGATTTTGCCGGTGGTATGCACGGCTGGACGATTGATAAAGCTAAGACTTGGCATTACTCTGATAATGGCGATATCGTTGGTGGGTCATACATTGGAACTACTGGTAAACAAACATTAATAGGCTGGACAGGATGTGATGGTGCTATGGTTATGAACAGTGATTCATTGGATAATGGCGGACTGGTAAATGGAAAGGCTGGTGCTGCTGGATCAGGCCCATGCCCTGCGGTTTGTACAGCATCCTTGATATCCCCTAACATCACTTTACCTGATGGAATTACGGGGCTTACAGTAGAGTTTTCTCAAGCTTTACGTCAATATAGAAGTGAATATTATATATACACTTCTACAGACGATGGAAAGACTTGGTCTGACCCTATCAGATTTAATACGGAGTTTCCTACTAACTCAAATCATATAAATGAAAGAAAAGCACTTGCTCTTCAAGGCTTTGCTGGTGCTAAGCAGATTAAATTAAGATTTGAATACAGAGGCAATTACTATTACTGGGCAATAGATGACGTCATCCTGAAAAATGAAGTATCAGCCAATGCTAAAGTGAATACAAATTATTTTGCAGTAGCCCCTACACTTAGAGTACCGGCATCTCAGGTAACTCCTATGCATTTTATGACAGATATCTCTAATGTGGGTAATGGTGAAGCAACAAATGTAAATGTAAATGTAGTGATTAAAAACGAGGCTAATGCTCAAGTTGCCAAGTTTACTAAGAATTATGGCACTCTCGGTGCTTCAACAGCTTCTGAAAATGGCATTTTTGATGAAACT
>CAZCTQ010000052.1:0-12313 GCA_964501555.1 uncultured Aureispira sp.
TTCCATTTTAAGGGAAAGGGCTGGGGATAGGGTAAAAAACGACAAAATCCATTTCTATTCCTCAGTCATTCAAATCAGCCGAATCTTTAAAAAAAATAACCTGTATGGGTTGGGGATAGGGTAAAAAACGACAAAATCCATTTCTATTCCTTAGCTATTCAAATCTGATTTTAGACAAAATTCGATTTGGGCGGCACATTGATGAAGTCAGGAACATAAGATCCAGCAAATCCATAGTTATGGATGTGGTCATCGGTACAACAATAACTGATTTAATCTTGACCGATATTATCTGCTATTGATGATTTTAAGGAATTCCTGACTATCTAAGGAAGCACCGCCTACAAGACCGCCATCTACATCCGGCTGGCTAAATATTTCCTTGGCATTACTGCTTTTTACCGAGCCTCCATATAGGATACTAGTATTATCAGCGACACGTTTGCCATATTGTTTTTGAATCATCTTCCTGATAGCATGGTGCATTTCTTGTGCCTGCTCCGGAGATGCGGTCTCACCTGTACCTATAGCCCAGATCGGTTCGTATGCAATAACGATGTCCTTCATCTCCGTAGTTGAAAGTATAAAGAGTGAGGCATCAAGTTGTTTTTTGACATAGTTTACGTGATCATTAGCTTTGCGGATATCCAGAGGCTCACCACAGCAAAATATCACCTTAAGACCATTGGATAGAGCAGCCTGAACTTTGCTAGCTAGGAGGATATTGTCTTCATGGTTGAGCATCCTACGCTCTGAGTGTCCGATAATCACGTATGGTATCTTTAATGATGCCAATGTAGCCGGCGATATCTCACCCGTATAAGCACCAGCATCTTTATAATGGCAATTTTGAGCAGCAAGTTGAATTTTTGACGATGCTTTAATCTTCTTCTTTAATGGGAAAAGGTGTGTATATGGAGTTCCCAATATCACGACAGTATCCGCATTCCTTTGTCCATCTTGAATTTGATTAGCCAATATAATGCCTTCATCAATAGTCGTGTGCATTTTCCAGTTGCCCGCTACAATAAATTTCCTTGCCATAAAATTAAAGTTTTAAAAAGATTATACTCACATTCCAAAAATAATTACATCTTTTGGTGTATCAGCATTTGTTTATTTAAGATCATAAAAAATTCAATCCTATCCTTTTTCCAAATAGTTCCATTATTTGTATCATCCAAATATTACAAAACTAATGAGTTAAATAACCAAAGTACAAAGATACTAAATTTAAGCATTTATAACATCCGGTTAGTAATAAAAAGAATACCTCCAGATAACCGAGCTATCAGATTAATGAGCTCAACAGTATAAACTAAGCTTATATAGATACATATTTCTATAAAACTGAAACTGCTAAATAATACTCATTATATTTTTAAATGGTCCAAAGATTTAGTAGAAAAAATAGTAAATATCAAGGCAGAAAACGCAAATATAGCCTTAGCTATAGTGAGGCTTTCTAACACAGAGATTTGCTATTTTTTTATAAGGATTGGACTAATTTGAATGTATAATGGGTATAAATACCATTGATAGAGAATCTATTGTAAAATCTATCCAAGGAACAACTTAGAAATCTAATATCTAATTTTTTTGTGTGATGTTATTAAATAACGTAAGACAAGTAGTAGCTATCACAAGAATCTACCTTATCTTTAACCTTTAAAATAAATATCATCGAAGATGCCTGTTACCATACTAAAAAAATATGCATATCTACTTGTCCATTACTGTTTAGAGCTTAAAAAAGGAGAGCGACTTTATGTCACTACTTCGACTCTGGCCGAGCCACTTTTAAAAGAGGTATATAGAGAAGCTGTACGGGTAGGTGCTTACGTTGAGTATCAAATGACATTTAGCGAGCAGCAAAAAATATTTATCGAAGAGGCTGATGATGACCAACTCAATCATGTCAATCCGTTTCTAAAAGAGATGATGTCCACTTATGATGCGTATTTGGTCATTCGTGCGCCTCATAATTTACGAGAAAACCAAAACAATGACCCTATTAAAACTGCACAACATATGCAGGCCTCGCAGATAATCAATCAGATCTATTCAGAGAGGATTGCTGATAGGAGCCTCAAACGATGTCTTTGTCAATATCCTACTCAAGCATCGGCACAAGAAGCAGGTATGAGCCTGGAAGAGTACGAGCATTTTGTATATGATGCTTGCAAGCTCTACGATGAAAATCCAGCGTCAAGCTGGATGCAGGTACGCAAATCACAACAAAAAATCGTGGACTATCTCAATACTTGTGATAACATCCGCTATAAAAATAATCATTCTGATGTCAATTTTAGTGTAAAAGATCGCATTTGGATTAACTCTGATGGACAAAGTAATATGCCGAGTGGCGAAGTTTTCACCGGTCCTATTGAGGATACGGTTGAGGGTCATATCTACTTTGATTATCCTTCTATTTATATGGGTACAGAAGTAGTTGGTATTCGTTTAGAAATAAAAGCCGGACAGGTCGTAAGTTGGTCAGCAGAAAAAGGACAGGAAGTACTAGATCAAGTTTTTGCCATAGATGGATCTAGATACTTTGGAGAAGTAGCTATCGGCACTAACTACAATATCCAGCGTATCACTAAAAACATCCTTTTTGATGAGAAAATCGGCGGGTCTATCCACATGGCGGTAGGTCAGTCTTATAAAGCAACGGGTGGTAAAAATAAATCCTCAGTTCACTGGGATATGATCGCAGATATGAAACAAGGTGGTGAGATTTGGGCAGATGCCAAGCTCATCTACCAAAATGGCCAGTTTATTATTTAATACTCATTATATTTTTAAATGATCCAAAGATTTAGTATAAAAAACAGTAAATATCAAGGCAGAAAACGCAAACATATCCTTGAGCCATAATGAGGCTTTCTAATGCAGATTTTTTTTTAAGGATTAGAGTAATTTGAATGTATAATGAGTATAATCACGAAATCATACCTGCAATAAATCGGGCTGCAACATCATACATCTCGTCCATATTACCATAAGTTCCGGCAAATCGGGCTAGTTCTGCCTGCTTATGTATCCATTCATAATCACTAATCAGTGGCGATGAAATGCCCTTAGCTTTGAGTAATTGTATAATATTACCGACAGAGGCTTCACTGTGAGGAATATCGTATTTCTTAATCACATAGCCTGTTGTTGCAGAGGCGATTTCTTCGTAAAAAGCACCCGATGCTTGATCGATTTTAAATTGTGCTGCTTTGGCTAAATGTCTTTTTGCGATAGCTTCTGCTTGATTATATGCTGTGGTGTCAGCTACAGCCTGTTTACTATTTTTCCTTTTATAAAATATACCTACTAAAGTAAGTAGGGACAATCCTAAAACAGACAAAAGAAACGTCACGTTATTCCAACGAAGTTGTTCCAGATTATAAACCGGATAATTTTCTTGAATGTCCAATTTTTTGTTAGCAGTAGTGCCATCATCTTTTACATCAGGCGCACCACCTTCAACGACATTTACAGTAAATGATCCCGCAGAAACCTTTTTATATGTTTTACTGTCCGGGTCAAAATAACTCAGTTCTGGATGGAGCGTATATACTTTTGCATCTTTAGGGATGAATATATACTCATAGCTTTTGTTGACAGCAATACCTGAGTTTTGCTGCTTGGATTCGTCCTGGATGAGAGTCGGTTCATATGACTCCAGACCTTCCGGTACATCAAACTTAGGTGCTTTAGTTGTTTTAGGGTCACCATTCCCTTCTATTTTTAAGTTGAGCACAATAGCCTGACCCTTATTAACGGTTCCTTTTTGGATACTTGCTGTTGGCTTTATATCACCGACTAATCCACAATAGTCTCCGGGTTGTGGTTGGGGTAAAGCTGCAATATTAATTTTAAGAGCATTTGACTTGATGGTCACGGGTCTGACATCTCTAAAGAAAAAAGAAGAGTTATTATCTATAGGGATGTTGACTCTCATATTGATAGGTCCTACAGTATATTCTCCGGTTTTTTGTGGAAAAAGTACTTGACGCGCGATCACCTGAGAATAGTATTGCTTCCCATTAATTACCTTTTTTTGAGCACTCTGCTGAAAATCAGTTATAGGCTGGATATAAAATCCGTCATCGTCAGGTTGATTTAAAAAATCATACGAAGCTATGTTTTCTCTCGTGTAAATGACATAATCAAGAAGCAATTGTTGACCTATATAACCTTTGGTAGAAGAAATCTCTAACCTAAGGGTTACATCTCCTTTGACATCATCTGCAAATGCTGCTACCACACTACCACCGGTGACTTCGATCGTTACTTCATTAGTATAAATCGTTTTAGAACCGATATGAGTGGATGCAGGCTTAATGGTAAATTTTCCTCTTTGGGTTGCCATCAATATATACTGGTAGGAAATAGTGCTCGTCTTTTTACCATTAATAAAAGAAAAAGAGGATGACTGCGATGGTCCACTAACTATTTGAAATGGTGAAAAATCCGGCATAGCAATAGCATCGCCTTTAATGTTTTCCAAGACTGCTGTAATGACGACGGTTTCACCTTCACCGATTTTATTCCGATCAACTTCCATAAAAAAGCGAGCTGCTTGTCCCGGTAGCAAAACAGGCATCAGAATCAAAACAAAATAAAGGAACAAAAATTTATTTTTCGGTATAGCTATCATATCAAAATCTTTTTAACACACGTTTAGGGTTAGTACTTTGTGTTGTTTTTTTGTCTTTGCCAAATTCATAAATCTTAGGTTTGATTTTATGTATAGGAATATTAACCTCTGATTGGAATACTTTCACAGCTATTTGATCCGATTTTATCTCACCTTCATTAGATAGAACATTGACACTTTCTATAAAAAGAATACCTGTTTTTTGAGGTTGAATTATATAAATAAATGTCTTGGTCTGCGATTTATTTCCATTGACAATCATGACACTCGTATTTATATTAGGCCCTGATAGCACCTGCCAATCTTGTAGCAATGGTGGATTAAACACTCCATCTACATTGTGGAGCGTTATTTCTAATTTTATCCTATCATTAATATATATTGAATCTTTATCTAGTTTGACAGAAAGGGTTTGAGCCTCTACTCTGACAATAAAAAACAAATATACGATTATCCAAAAACCAAATCCTATCTTCTTCATTATAATCAAAATTAAATTATAACTATCGGAGGTATAAACGCATCTTCATCTCAAAAGCATATAATTTCAACCTAAAAGGATTGTTAATATAAGGATATCTCCTGCTTATATGTGGATGGCTCTATTGTCTGTAGCAGCTAGAGCAGCCTCTTTTAATGCCTCTGTATAAGTCGGGTGTGGATGGCAAATTCTGGTTAAGTCTTCGGCACTAGCTCTGAATTCCATCAAGGCTACCGCCTCCATGATGACATCCGCAACTCGCGGCCCTACCATGTGTACCCCGAGGATTTCGTCTGTATCCTTATGCGCAAGTACTTTGACAATACCGTCTGTATCCAAACTAGCACGTGCTCTTCCCAGTGCTTTAAATGGAAATTTTCCTACTTTATACGGGATTCCATCTGCTTTGAGCTCTGCTTCTGTCTTACCCACAGCTGATAATTCCGGCCAGGTATATACAACACCAGGTATCAGATTGTAATTGATATGTGGTTTTCCTCCTGCTATAGATTCTGCGACGAAAACGCCTTCTTCTTCTGCTTTATGCGCCAGCATCGCACCCTTGATGACATCACCTATTGCATATATACCCGGAACCGATGTTTCCAAATTTTCATTAACAGGAATCCTGCCTTTATCATCGAGTGCTATACCGACAGATTCTAAGTTGAGTCCATCTGTATAAGGTCTTCTACCGATGGCTACTAAGCAATAATCTGCTTCGATATCAAAAGCAGTCTCGCTATCTTTTTTCTTAACACTGACTATCACAGATTTTTTGGATACCTTCGTACCTGTTACGCCATGTCCTAAATGAAATTTAAGACCTAATTTCTTTAATGAACGTGTAAGTTCTTTGGTACAATCGTCATCCATGGTCGGCAGGATTTTATCCATAAACTCTACGACTTCGACAGAGGTACCTAAGCGTGCAAACACAGAACCTAATTCTAACCCTATCACTCCTCCACCTACGACAACTAATTTAGATGGAATGGTTTTTAAATTAAGAGCTTCTGTAGAAGTAATGACTCTTTGTTTGTCGTAATTAAAAATAGCAGGTGTTACCGGCTTTGATCCTGTTGCTATGATGACTTTGTCTGCTTCGATTTCCTTTTTTCCATCGGCACCATCAATCTGGATACGATTTTTACTAATAAAAGATCCAAGACCAATATAGACATCGACCTTATTTTTTTTCATTAAAAATTCTACCCCTTTACAAGTTTGGTTTACCACTTCATCTTTACGATTGATCATCGTATCCATATTGACTTTAAGCTTGCCAGTATCTATACCATGATCGGCAAATTGGTGCAAAGCATTGTGATAATGTTCGCTACTATCCAGTAAAGCTTTGGATGGGATACAGCCTACATTAAGGCATGTACCACCTAATGTATTGTATTTTTCTATTAATGCAACTTTAAGTCCTAATTGCGCAGCTCTGATAGCACCGACATATCCACCCGGACCAGAACCTATTACTACTACATCGTATTTCATAATTTATGTGATATTAATTATCTCCTTGTTTAGGCTTCCTATTTTTATTAAAAAATTTCTTCTTTTTATTTCCTGTATTAGCATTCGGGTTTGGGTTTGGTTTAGTTTGCTCTGACCCCGATTGTTGATTACCCTGATTAACATCCTGATTGGGATTATGCTTTTTTTGTGATTGCTGATTTACATGAGGATTTGGTTTGTTATGCTCAGGTTTGGCGACCTGATTTCCCTGATGTGTTCCCTGATTTGGATTGGGCTCTCTTTTAGGTTGTTGTTTTCCCTGAGCTTGATTTGTCTGTCCGGGATTTTTAGGGCCGTTTTGTTTTCCTTGATGTTGAGGTCGCTTTAGCTGACCTTGTGACTGATCTGTTTTATTTTCAGATTTACCTTGTTGCATTTGCTGACCCTGTTTTTTGGCTTCAGGGCTATTAGGATGACTCTTTTTCTTCTTTTTATGTCTTGGTTCCGGGCGCAATTCTATCAGCCCGGTTACATCCTCATATCCATGATCTACATTTTCATCATCTTCCCTTGCTGTTGTAGGTGTCAGATTTTCTTCACTCAAAAGTTCATTGGGGATAATACCCTTATTATTGAGCATTTTGAGTTCTTTAGCTCTAGCTGTGCTGACGACAATAATTTTATTTCCTCTTACCTTATCACTATGCTCGTAAGAATAATATAGAAGTCTTTTAAAAATATCTGTTTTCATCAATACGAGTGTACCCAACTGCGTCTTTAGAACATCTGCGTCTTCTGGAAAATCTTCAAGCGCATCTAAGTACATATCGAGTTCATAATTTAAGCAGCATTTCAATCTTCCACACTGACCAGTAAGCTTTGATTGATTAATAGCTATATTTTGATATCTGGCAGCTGAGGTACTTACAGATTTAAAATCAGATAGCCAGGTCGAGCAACATAGTTCGCGACCACAGGAACCAATACCACCAATACGGGCTGCTTCCTGTCTAGCCCCTATCTGGCGCATCTCGATTTTAACCTTAAATTCGCGAGCATATTCCTTAACGAGCTCTCTGAAGTCAACTCTACCTTCTGCAGTATAATAGAATGTGGCTTTCTTTTTATCACCTTGGAAGGCTACATCCCCTATTTTCATTTCCAAACCGAGCGTCCTGGCAATAACTCTTGCTCTAATCATTGTCTCACGCTCTAATGCACGGGCTTCATCTAATTTTTGAATATCCCTTTCATTAGCTTTACGAAGTATCTTATTTATAATATTGTCCTCTGCTATATATTTTTTTTTCATCTGGAGTCTGACTAAATCACCAGAAAGTGATATCTGGCCGACATCATATCCATTAGCAACTTCTACGACCACCATATCGCCGGTGACAGCATAGGTCATCGGATCGTTGATGTAAAAATCTTTATGAGAACCATTTTTAAAACTTACTTCTACTATATTATAAGCGGATGGATCGTAAATATCCCTCGCTGCTATCCAGTCGTATGTATTATGTTTGTTACATCCACCAGTAGCGCAGTGACCTTTATCGCCACAACCTTTAGGGGTCGATCCTGATCCATCACCACATCCACTACATCCCATTTTTTATATTAATTTCTTTAATTAATTTGCAAAGTTAATATCTTAAATGAAGAAAATGGCATAAATGTTTGATTCAGCTAATATATTTAGTATAATTTTATCATTAATGTACATCTAAAATGAAGTTAGGTAAGAATGTATTTTTTACCAGGCAACGTTTTTATCAACCCCTTAAACTCGAGTTCGAGTAGGACAGCTGCCATTTCTGACGGTGTCAATTGTTGTTTGTAACTCAGCATATCTATAGTTATTTCGCGATTTTCACGTATGGTGTCTATGATGCTTTGTTCCTGGTCATTGAGATCTACAAATAATTGTTTCTGGATATATTTACTTGCATCAATATCTTCCCATCGCATGATATAAGCAATGTCACGCGCGGATTCTATCAGGTGGGCCTTATTTTGTTTGATGAGCTTATTACAGCCTTCAGAAAACTCATCAGTTATCTTACCTGGTACAGCAAACACATCTTTATTATATTGATTAGCTAGCTCAGCTGTGATAATAGAGCCACCTTTTGATTTAGACTGGATGACAATCAGTGCATCACTTAACCCGGCAATTATCCGGTTTCGCATAGGGAAATTTTCTCGTGCCGGCTTACCATTAAAAGTTACCTCACTCAATAATCCTCCATTAATAAGCATTTTTTCTGATAGTGAAGTATGTTCCTGTGGATAAACTTTGGGCAAACCATTACCTAAAACACCTATAGTTGGGATGTTGAATTCCACACTTTTTCTGTGTGCTATACTGTCAACACCAAATGCCAGTCCGCTGATAATCGCAACATTGTACGGAAGTAATTCCTCTACTATTTTTTCGCAAATAGTACTACCATATACAGTAGGTGTCCGTGTACCGACAATACCTACTGTCCTATAATAATTTAAATCAAATTCACCTTTGTAGAATAATATAATCGGTGCATCATCTTGATGAAGCAATCTTTTGGGATATGCTTTATCATGATACGTCAGTATGTGTACATTATGTTTTTGGAATAATGCCACTTCTTGTTTAGCCTTAAGTATCGATTCTTCCGGATTAAAATTAGCTACAAAAGCAGGTCCTACTCCCGGTATTTTTAGTAATTCCTTTTTAGATTTGCTAAATACCTGTTCGATGCCACCACAATAGGCGATTATATTTTTGGCGGTGATAGCACCGACATTTGGTGTCAGACTAAGCGCAAAATATAATTCTAACTCCTCTGTCTCCATTATTGTAACGCATTGGCAGCATCTTGAAATCTTTTTGCCTGATTTGTATTACCTAATCTCTCATATACAGTAGCCAAAGCCTGATTTACTGCCTTATTGTTTGGGTGTATTTCATATGCATAATTAAGATAATTTAAGGCCCAAGTACTTCGTTCATCTTTTACATTCATTAATTCCTGACCTACTGACAGATAAAGACCAAACAATTCTTCTTGGTGTTCGTTTTTACCCTTTAAATAATCGCTAAATTCTTTAATAAATGGAATATCCGGTCTTCTAATGATACACGGCTTCATATCTGTTACGTATTGTTTGATGTCACCGCTGGTTTTATACCTTTCTGTCACTACGCCTATAAGCATGAGATTAGCATTAGAGTAATCCGGAACAATATCAATTGCCTTTTTGGCATATACCTCAGTCCAGTTCAGTAAATTGCGCTGTTCATCCGAAAGTCTTTTAACAGCATTAGGCATTAATGTCTCTTTATATTTATCAAAAAAAGCTGTAGCCATAAATGAATTGGCACGGGCACTATTTGAGGATATAGCAACGGCAGCTCCATTGAGAGATAGTGCATCTTTCCATACCGGTACACGCACATAACTTTTAGCCGAGTAACCTACTAACATAACTCCTGCCAGTACAAGAGCTATCTGTCGTCCATATTTATTTAACTTTGGTAAATGTGCTACTAAAAAATAAGCTGTAGCTATAGAAAATCCCGCTGATGCCATAAATACAAAACGCTCATTCATAAAGGTACCTACATTGATAAAAATATTAGATACGATACTCAATGTCGCTAGATAAAACAAGATGCTGTATGCATAAACAGATTTTTTACTTATGCCCTTTATCCCAAAATAGCCCAATGAAACATAAGCAACAAGGGATAACAATGGTATCAATGCAATAATAGAAATCTTAGGAATGGCATACGGATAATAATCATGTGAAAGTGGATGTGGCCAAACTAACAATGCTATATATTTGCCTAGGCTGTACATGATTGAGCCCATCTTTTCGACGGAAGTCATTCCTAAAAATGGATTATTCATCAAGTCTTTAGACTCTTTAGCAAAATTTACAGGTCCGGCTGTACTGTTTCTTAATATCAAATACAGTATTGTAGCTACAATTATCCATATCATAAGGTTTTTTAGCTTCGGCCAGTTTGTTTCACTAAAGAAATAGATACTTAATGGTATCACGGCAAGAAAGGTAATGGCGTTTTCTTTAGATAATAATGCTAGGAAATAATAGACAACTGTACCTACAATCCAAGATATTTTGCCTGTGTCTATGTATCTCATACTTCCATATAGCGTAAGTAATGAAAATAACATCGTCATGATTTCGTCTCTACCCTTTATATTAGCAACAGCCTCTGTATGTATTGGATGTGCTATATACAATATCGCCGCTATAAATGGTATAGAAAACCACCAGCTATCCGTTTTATAATTTCTAAATAACATAGATAGCACCAGCATCAAAATAATACCTGTCAGCCCATACAATAGGATATTGATAAAATGACTCACCGTAGGATTTAGCTTACCCAAAATACCGTATTCCATAGCAAAAGTAACAATGGACAATGGTCGGTATCTATTGCCTTGGACAAGATTCTTTTTTTCACCAAAATATCCCTGAAAACTTTCAGTAGTCAATATTTTTTTAATTCCACTAAAGCCTTCTTTAACATACTGATTTTCTGAGGCTACAATCTTATCATCAAGTACATAATCATACGGAAGACAAGCATAATATATACCAAAGCTTAGTATAACAAGAATGATTGACGGCAGCCAATACCGTTTAAAAAAGGACTCCGTGTAAAATGGACTTTCTTTAGTTGGATCCACAGATATAGTATGTGTAGCCTTAGCATTTGCTACATTTATATTGTGAGAAATAGGGGCTTTTCTTTTAGACATAAATAATAAATCTGTTCTTTAGTAAATCTTTTGGCAAAATTCAGTTAGTTTTGCCACAATATTATTTTGAAAGGTCAAAGATAAGTGATGTTTTTAAAAAAAAGAATGCAGACGGCACTGGTTTTGATGTTATTAATACCAACAATAACATTTTGTCAGTTTAATATAAAAATTGGATACACCGGTGGTTATACCAAAGCACCAGATATGAATGGTATTATATCTAAATTTAACGATGAATTTGTATCCAAATATAATGGAAAATTAGATGACAATCTTAATGAAATAAAATTTTTAAATGGTCTTGAAGTGGGTACAAGATACAGATTGAATAATGTAGGCTTTGAATTTACCTGGAATAGTATGATTACCAAAAGTGATGCTTTTGGTGCACTAGCTTCAGGTAATCGTGTGCAGTCCAAGTGGTACACCAGTTTTACACAATATGCTTTAGGTATTGAAAATTATATTGGCAATTTTGGTTATGGAGCGGCGTTTGGTTATAGAACAGCGAGAATTAAGACAGCTATTGAAGGCACTCAACGCAAAAAAGCAGAAGTCGTATCTCAATCTGGATGGACAAGTCGATTTTATTTATTATACCAAATTCCTAGTAATATTGTAGCACTTGCTATCAAACCTTACGTAGAGATTCCATTAAAAAATTTAGATATTACTAATTTTGATCAAGAATTATTTTACAAAATAGATAAATCCTACGTATCACCTAAACCCATCAATGAGCGGTTTATGATGTATGGTATTTCAATTGTCCTATATAACGGACCTCAGTAAGATAAGAATAAGGATATTTATAAATAACTACTCAGGTACTATTTTAAATTCTCTTCCCTGCCTACCTTATGACAGAGACATCCCCTGTATAAGTCACCTCGCTACCGTCTTTTAGCCTGATTTTGGCTATCC
>CAZCTQ010000053.1:0-4433 GCA_964501555.1 uncultured Aureispira sp.
TGGAAAGTTGAAAATGGAAAGTTGAAAGTTGAAAATGGAAATTGAAAATATAATGAACGAAAAAAAAGAAAATATTGTAATGAATAAATCCTATGCTTTTGCATTAAGGATAATAAAGCTCTATAAATACTTAATTGCAGAGCAGAAAGAATATGTGCTTTCTAAACAAGTATTGCGAAGTGGCACAGCCATTGGTGCATTAATAAAAGAAGCTGAACACGCTCAATCAAAAGCTGATTTTATCAATAAAATGAACATTGCCTTAAAAGAAGCAAATGAAACTGAATATTGGTTAATGCTTTTAAAAGATAGTGATTATTTAGATAAAACAATGTTCTCTTCTATCCACAATGATAGTAACGAACTTATCAAACTATTGGCAAGCATTGTAAAAACTTCAAAAGAAAATAAAAATGAAGAAAAATAATTCTCAATTTTCAACTTTCAATTCTCCATTATATAACCCCATCGCAGAATCTAACAATTTTATCGTTCTTGACAGATACGAGAAATTTTTAATGGTAAATGAGCAAGCAACTGGCTATCAATCCGAAAACGCCTTGGAACGGGAATTTATCCAAGACTTAGTTCAGCAAGGATATGAAAATCCCACGAATCTCCGTTCCAATCAGGCATTGCTGGCAAATGTGCGGGTGCAACTGCAAGCATTGAATAATGTTATATTTTCTGATGCAGAATGGCAACGCTTTGTAGTGGAATATTTGGACAAACCGGGCGATAATCTTTTGGATAAAACCCGAAAAATACACGATAATTATATCTATGATTTCACTTTTGACGATGGGCATTTGCAAAACATCTATTTGGTGGATAAAAAGAATATTTTACGCAATAAAATACAAGTCATCAACCAATTTGGACAAACCGGTACGCACGCTAACCGCTATGATGTAACCATTTTAGTGAACGGACTGCCCTTGGTGCAGGTGGAACTCAAAATGCGTGGAGTAGCCATTCGTGAGGCATTTAACCAAGTGCATCGTTATAGCAAAGAGAGTTTTAATGCTGAAAATTCTTTGTTCAAATATTTGCAACTCTTCGTGATTTCCAACGGCACAGATACTCGCTATTTTGCCAATACCACCAAACGCGATAAAAACAGTTTCGATTTTACCATGAACTGGGCAAAGGCAGACAATACTTTGATTAAAGATTTAAAAGATTTTACAGCAACATTTTTTCAGAAAAATACTTTGCTGCATATATTGCTCACCTATTCTGTTTTTGATACCAGCGATACTTTGTTGGTAATGCGTCCCTATCAAATAGCAGCAACCGAAAGGATTTTATGGAAAATTGAAAGTTCTAAAAATGCCAAACTATGGTCTAAGCCCGAAAGTGGCGGATATATTTGGCATACCACAGGCTCGGGAAAAACATTGACCAGCTTTAAAGCCGCAAGATTAGCTACGCAATTGGATTATATCGACAAAGTGTTTTTTGTGGTGGACAGAAAAGATTTAGATTTTCAAACCATGAAAGAATACCAACGTTTTTCACCCGATAGTGTGAATGGCTCTAACAGCACCGCAGGATTAAAAGAAAATATTGAAAAAGCCGATAATAAAATCATTGTTACCACCATTCAGAAACTGAATATTCTGATGAAAACGGAAAAGGATTTGGCAATTTATCAAAAACAAGTGGTTTTTATTTTTGATGAATGTCATCGTTCCCAGTTTGGTGAAGCACAAAAAAATCTGAGTAAAAAATTCAAGAAATTTATACAATTTGGGTTTACCGGCACGCCTATTTTTCCCGAAAATGCTTTAGGTTCAGAAACCACCGCCAGCGTGTTTGGCAGAGAATTGCATTCCTATGTGATTACCGATGCCATCAGAGATGATAAAGTGTTGAAATTTAAAGTAGATTATAATGATGTTCGACCGCAGTTTAAAAGTTTTGAAACTGAAATAGATGAAGCCAAACTGAATGCTGCCGAAAATAAAAAGGCCTTATTGCATCCCGCCCGAATTAAAGAAATTTCGGAGTATATTTTGAAGAATTTTAGATTAAAAACACATAGAAATCAAGGCAGCAACCAAGGATTTAATGCGATGTTTGCTGTGAGCTCTGTAGATGCTGCTAAATTGTATTATGAGGAACTCAACAAGCTCCAAAAAGACAGTGATAAACCTCTAAAAATAGCTACTATCTTTTCTTTCGCTGCCAACGAAGAGCAAAATGCCATTGGCGATATTCCCGATGAAGGTTTTGAACCAACTGCTATGGACAGCAGTGCCAAAGAGTTTTTGACCAAAGCGATTAATGATTATAATGCTTATTTCAAAATGAATTATAGCATTGACAGCAAAGGATTTCAGGATTATTATAAAGACTTAGCAAAACGGGTAAAAAGCAAAGAAGTAGATTTGCTCATTGTAGTGGGAATGTTCCTCACCGGATTTGACGCTCCTACATTAAACACCCTTTTTGTAGATAAAAATTTGCGTTATCACGGATTGATGCAGGCATTTTCTCGAACCAATCGAATTTACGATGCCACCAAAACCTTTGGAAATATTGTTACTTTCAGAGATTTGGAACAAGCCACCATTGATGCCATTACACTTTTTGGCGATACCAATACTAAGAATGTAGTGTTGGAAAAAAGCTATAAAGAATATTTGGGAGGTTTTACTGATATTGCTACCGGCGAGGCTCGTAGAGGTTATATTGATGTGGTAACAGAACTAAAAGAAAGATTTTCAACACCAGATGAAATAGTAACTGAAAAGGATAAAAAAGATTTTGCCAAGCTGTTTGGCGAATATTTGCGGGTAGAAAATATCTTGCAGAATTACGATGAATTTAGTCAGTTGAAAGCATTGCAAAGCATAGATGTTTCTGACCCCAAAGCAATTGAGGCGTTTAAAGAAACCCATTTTGTAACAGATGAAGATATTGCTTTGATGCAAAAGATAGCAGTGCTGCCGGAGCGTGTCGTTCAGGATTATCGTTCTACTTACAATGATATTCGGGAGTGGTTGAGGCATCAGAAAAATGGAGAGGAAAAAAATAAATCTATTGTTGATTGGGATGATGTAGTTTTTGAAGTGGATTTATTGAAATCGCAAGAAATCAATCTGGATTATATTTTGGAATTGCTTTTTGAACATAACAAAAAGACCAAGGATAAAGCGAGTTTAATAGAAGAAATCCGTAGGATAATCCGTGCCAGCATTGACAACCGAGCCAAAGAAAGTTTGGTGGTGGATTATATTAATGCAACGGATTTGGAAACCATTCCCGACAAAGCCAGCATCATTGAATCCTTCTTTATTTTTGCTCAAAAGAAACAGCAAGAAGAAGCTACGGAATTAATTGCTTCAGAGAACTTAAACGAATCTGCTGCCAAGCGATATATTTTGGCATCATTAAAACGAGGCTACGCCAGTGAAAACGGCACCGAGCTGAATGAGATTTTACCTAAAATGAGTCCGCTCAATCCACAGTATTTAGCTATAAAGCAAAGTGTTTTTCAGAAAATTAGTGCTTTTGTAGAGAAGTATAGAGGTGTAGGCGGGGAAGTGTAAAAAAAAGAGGATTAACAAACGGTAAACCATTTGGAACGAATTTTGCTAATAAATAGACGTTCATTCAATTTATATAGAATATTTTTATAATTATGGTAAGGTACATTTTGTATGTTTTGTTAATGTTAAGTACATTAGGCTGCGTTAAAAACGACGACCATATCAATCCCATTCCATTTAGTCACATAGTAGACACCTATGTAGGTTATGGTAAGATATGTACTTATACAGAAGAATTACAAGATACAATCTGTAATGATGAAGTCCAAAACACTATAAAAATAGCCATTCCAAACCATGGGACTATTCGGCTTTACGATACCACTCATAATGTAGATAGTATCTTGCTCAGCTATCAAAAACTCGACATTATCAACCTCCAGCCCGTCCACATTTTTAAAGGTGAGCATTCTGATTTTACAATCACACTAAACTTTGAGGAATCCAATAATTCTATCCACCTCATCAAACAAAATACCAACAACAGCCCGCAATCCTACTACTTCAACGGCATAAAACTCAGGTAACACCACCTTCAAAGCTTCTACACCAAAAGAATGGTGTAACCATTCAACAAAACAAATAAAAAGAATGACGCAGCCATACAAAATGACAAAGCCATACAGAATGGTGTAACCATTCAAAATGGCAAAGCCATACAGAATGGCGCAGCCATAGAAAATAACAAAGTCGTACAGAATGGTGTAACCATTCAACGTGAATAACCACGAGTACAACTCGTGGACTATACAGCTACCTCTGGTGGACAGCCACCACACGTACAGAATGGTGTAACCATTCAACGTGAATAACCACGAGTACAACTCGTGGACTATACAGCTACCTCTGGTGGACAGCCACCACACGTACAGAATG
>CAZCTQ010000053.1:4533-11373 GCA_964501555.1 uncultured Aureispira sp.
CAACTCGTGGACTATACAGCTACCTCTGGTGGACAGCCACCACACGTACAGAATGGTGTAACCATTCAACGTGAATAACCACGAGTACAACTCGTGGACTATACAGCCACCTCTCGTGGACTACCCAGGCCAACTCGTGGACTACCCAGCCACCGCTCGTGGAAATAAAACCCATCAAATCAAAATAAAATCGTAATTTTACATATCCAAATAATCCTGTCTGTACGACAGTAAACATATAAACCATGTCAGATATCATACGAATTTCAAATATCGTCGTCTTTATACTATGTATTGCGTCCAATATCCATGGGCAAATCATCACCATAAACCCTAAAAATGCGACTGGTGATGATCAAGTAACACTTACATTTGACGCAAGTCAAGGCAATAAAGAACTCGTGGGCCCAGATCAGGTATATGTCCATCTCGGCGTCATAACAGACAAACCTGATGGCAACACATGGAAATATGTGATAGGTAACTGGGGCAAGGATGATGGCATCGGCAAGATGACTAAAACCGGCGACAACAAATGGTCTATCACCTTTAGCCCTACCCTACGTCAATACTTTAAAGTGCCCACCTCGGAGACTATTTTTCGCCTTGCCTGTGTGTTTAGAAATGCTGATGGCAGTAAAAAAGGAACTGTAGCGCCAGGAAAATACGACTGGGGCAACTCCGCAGCAAATAATGATATTTTCATCAACCTTACGGTAAATAATTACCTCACCCTCGACAAACCAATCGGCAATGAAGCATATTTAAAAGCAGGAACATCGCTAACCATTCAGGCAACAGCCTCTTCCACAGCATCTGAAATGAAAATATGGATAGACGAAGGACAAGGATATACGGAAAAACAAAAAATCACCTATAGCCCAATCATACAATATGAGTATTTCCCTACTAATACGCACCAGATTACTATTAAAATCACAGCAATCATAAATAACCAAACGCTAATAGTGGAAAAGCATTTTGATATCGTCATACGAAAAGATACAGAAGTCGCATCCTTGCCACCTAATCTAATATCCGGTGTCAATTATGACGCCAATAATCCAAATTCAGCGACGTTGGTACTTACTGCACCTAATAAAGACTTTATCTATGTCGTAGGGGATTTTACAGACTGGCAAGTGAAAGATGAATATCAGATGAAACGCACACCAGACGGCAAGACCTTTTGGCTTGAAATCAATGGAATAAATCCTAATCAAGACTACGTTTACCAGTACTGGATTGACGGCAAGATCAAAGTAGCAGACCCATATACGCATCAGGTAGCTGACCCATGGAATGATAAAGATATCGAAAGTAGCGTTTTCCCAGATTTACCGTCCTATAATCGCAAGGATTTAGGTATAGCCGCCATACTAAAGACTGGGCAGACACCTTATCAATGGTCAGCTGTAGAAGGTTCATGGCAACGCCCGGATGTCAACCACCTTGCGATTTACGAACTCCACCTGAGAGATTTTATAGCTTCACATAATTACAATGACTTGGCTGACACTTTGACCTACCTAAAAAGATTAGGTGTCCAAGCGATAGAACTCATGCCTATCAACGAATTTGAAGGCAATGACTCATGGGGTTATAATCCTTCCTTTTTCTTTGCTCCAGACAAATACTACGGAACAGCCCACGATTTGAAACGTTTTATTGAATTAGCGCACCAGCAAGGAATAGCCGTTATTTTAGATATCGTCCTCAACCATGCTTTTGGCCAAAACCCGATGGTTCAGATGTATTTTGAAGATGGCAAACCTGCAGCTAATAATCCATGGTTTAACCGTGAGTATGTAGGTCCATATCAGTGGGGCTACGACTTTAACCATGAAAGCCCATACACACAACAATTTGTCGATGATGTCAACCGCTACTGGTTAGAAGAATTTCATATTGACGGCTTCCGCTTTGACTTCACTAAGGGCTTTACCAATTATGCGCCTGGCGGCAATATCGATGGGTTTGACCAGTCGCGCATCAACATCCTCAAGCGTATGTCCGACAAAATCCGACAGGTCGATCCCAAAGCCTATATCATCCTCGAACACTGGGGCGTGCCGACAGAAGAAGCACAGTTGGCAAGTTACGGCATGAAAATGTGGCGCAATAAATCCTATGATTTTGTACCGGCAGCCATAGGCAATACCAATGGTACGTTTGCAGATACCGACGCCACGACCCATGTATCATTTTTTGACAGCCATGATGAGAGGCGCATTGCCGAGCACTGCCTGACAGAAGGTAAATCATCGGGATTTTATAACATCAAAGATACGCTCGTCATGTTTGAACGCGTCAAGATGGCAGCAGCCTTTTCCCTCCTCCAGCCCGGGCCTAAGATGATCTGGCAGTTTGACGAACTCGGCTACGACATCAGCATCGATTATAATGGTAGGACTGGGCGCAAACCACTCGTCTGGGGCGCAAACTCGCTTGGGTACTATAAGAGCGACTTACGTCAAAATATTTATAAGACCTACCAGGCTCTATTACAACTTAGGAATACCATCACGCCACAAACATTGGCTTCAAGCCGAAAAAATCATAAAAATACCGGCGAAACACGAAGGCTGTCATTTGACACTCCCGATACAGACTTAGTCGTCATCGGCAATGTATCCATGAATATAAGGCCTGTCAATCCACAGTTTACACAAACCGGCTGGTGGTATGACTACTTCACAGGCGACTCCATTAACGTTAGCAATCCGACAGCCGATATAGCTTTAAAACCTGGTGAATGGCACGTTTATACAAGCAAGAAAATGAGCAAGGGCTTCGCAAATATCGTCGAAACTTATGAGAATCCGGTGTCTATCACGCCCTACCCTTTTAAAGCCACAGAGACCATCAACATTCGCCTAAATACGCACAAAGCATGGCCGGGAAATACGGCGGGATTAAAAAATGCCAACACAATATATATGCATGCGGGTGTCATCCTCGCTTCCGCAAATACACGTGATCTGACGCATATTGTCGGTACATATCAGGATGATGGCATCGGCCTGATGTCCCGGGTCATTGATTCCATTTGGGAAATAAATATTGTTCCTAACACCTATTTTGCCATCCAAGCTGACGAGACTATCGAACAAATCGGTATGTGGTTTAGAAATGAATCCAATACGCTGCAAGGCTATGGATTTAGAAACAGGCCTTTGTATTTTGACGTACTTTCTGACGAACCCATCATCAGGGTGTCACCTTCATCTTTCGATTACAACAGTGACGTGACTATCACTTTCAATGCGGCAGCAGGCAACAGAGAACTCGCCGGAGCTGACAAAGTATATATCCATTCAGGCGTCGTCCTTAAAAACACCTCCACACCCAAAGGGGCAGACTGGAGCAAAGTAAAAGGCAACTGGGGTAAGGACGATGGCATCGGCCTAATGACGAAGATTGCAGGCAAAAAGGATCTGTGGCAAATCACACTCAAACTCGATGAATATTTTAATCTGATAAAGGGTGACCATCCTTACTGGATTGCAGCAGTCTTCCGCAATGCAAACGGCTCTGTCAAAGGCACTGCACAGGCAGGTTCATACGATTTTGGATTGATAGATGGTACATCGCTTGACTTTTTCATTAAGAATGACAAATCCTCTCATACGGACAATACAAACGACACTAAAATCACAGTTTTCCCAAATCCGGCTGCCGGATTTTTACAGATTCAAGGCATACAGGAAAGCTTCAAAATAGACCTGTTTGATACCTCCGGAAAACTAATATTACAACGAGAAGCAGCACCTGAAAAACCACTCGATATTACAATGCTGACACCAGGTATTTACCTATACACGATTTATCACGGCGACAAAATATCCAGTGGAAAAGTGACCGTATTTTAGCAGTAGCTGTATCAATGCCTGAAAGGCCGGAATAAAAAATAAAATAAGTGAGCTAACTCATGCTAACTCACCTATTATTACCATAGAATTTAATTGCTATGCTCTAAATTCCATTTTTCTATACCTTCGGTCAATTTAGCTTCTCTAAATACATCTAATGTATTAACGATCTTTCGATAACTAAAGAGCAAATTGACAACACCGATAACAAAAAGAATAATATCCTCCTTTAATACCATCATATTCCCATCATTAAAATGGACGGTCACCATAAATATCAGTAATGAGCTTGATAGCAAAAGTAAGCCAAAGGCAAGGTTGACAAATAAATTCTTTCTATAAGTAATAAAAAATTTTACTAATGTTTTCATGATAAAATATTTATATATTAAAACAATAATTATATACGTCTTAAAACAGCTAAACTGATATCCAATCTTAATGTCGAATCATATCAGCAACAAAAGATTTCAATTGCAGATAATTATGATAAACAAAAAAGATAATGACAAATATCTCAATGGTCAGACCAGCAAAGATTGCATAATGATAATTTATGTTGCCACCTAACTTTTGTGTAGCACCAATAAATACTGCAATTAAGCCAGAGACAAACCAGTATGCTAAGAATTTATTATAATGTTTCATCTTAGTTATTTATCAGCTATTTCTTTTTTACGTTTTTTGAAATCCATATATACTTTTATCTCAAGCCCAATAAAAATTGCAAATAGTAAAATCAAAACTATCCAAGGTAAATCCATAATCTCAATGTAATGATTTACAATTCTTCCTACCACAACAAAGGCAAAAACTGACAAAAATATTGTAACCCAATCTCTTGGCTGTTCTAATATATTTTTGAATGAAATTACACCAAAATACATATAAATTACATTCAATATCATAAAGTAGTCAAAATCAGATATCTGTGTCATAATTTTTTATTTACCAACCTAACCAGTTTGCAATTTTACCTCCTACATAAGGAATTGAGCCATCTAATGCACCTCTACCTAAACGTTTAATAAAATTTTCGCTTGGCGCACCACCATTATTAGCTAAATCCCATGACCCCTCAAGAAAAGCACCAGTAGCATCTCGTAAGGCAAAATTAATACAAGGCGGGCATACTCTTTTTGACTCAATCGATGACCAAAAACAATAAGAGTTATCAAATACAGAAAGTACGGCCAAAGCAAATTTGCCATTATCAATGAACTTATTTCTATTTTGCTCTATTATCTTAACGTATTCAATTACAGGTTTCATTCTATTATTTAAGCCATCTTCAAAAAAATCTTTAAAAAATCCGAGCTCATATGTATTGAGATAATCTTTGAGCATAAAATTAGCTTTTTCAATAACATTTAATACAATAGAATCATGTTTAGATGGATTTGTGTCACACAATTTATAAACATCCAAATATAAAGCAGCCATCCCTTTAGTATGCACATTACCAAAAAAATCTGAATACTCAATGTCACTTTGGATCAAATTTTCCAATTTACTTTGTAACACATTATAATCAGCTCTATTACAAACGTCATCAATAAATGGGGGTCTTGTAAATTGCCCTAAAATCTGATTGTGGAAATAACCAACTTTTCTAATGTCGATCGGTATCGTTTCATTATCATAAGAAAAGACCTGAATGCAACTTCCTACTTCATTCGCAGAAATTGTCGTTAAGTTTTGATTTTCATATAATTCATCCTTTTTATTACACGAAATCAATGCAGAAGAAATGATAAAAAGTATCATAAGCAACTTAAATACAGGCAATTTAAAAGATTTAAAATTTAAACTTTTAGCATTTAAACCAATAAGGTTTGCCCCCCCCCAGAAATTTTTGAAATAAAATTCTGTTTTTCATCGTAAACTTGTTTTAAAAATTTAAAAATAATAAAATAAATATGGTTAACCTAAGGCAAAGCTACATTATCCAAAATTAAATTTCAAATTTATTTTAAAAAAAAATTAAAAAATATTTTTTTTGTGTACCAACAGCATTGATATGCTTAATTTGAGCCTTGGTTTGACAAATTTTATACTTAATTCTTAGTACATTGCTGGCTGCATTATTATGAGCGCGAAAAGAACATGTTTCTAATTATAAAGCCTTAATTGCTTCTTAGAATCAACGAATATATTCCTTCTATAAGTAATAAAAAGCTTTACTAATGAATTCAAAATTTAACAAACTTTAATACCAAAATTGGTGTATTGTTCTTGACTAATTTACATAAATACATACCACTTCCTAAATCTGTAACATCAAATCCTTCCAATTTATTTCCAATTTTTTTAACACAAATACCATTCAAATTCAATATCATTACCTCGTCAAAAATGACATCTCCTATAATTTCAAATTTAACATGAGTGGGATTTGGAACTAATTTGCAATACAATTTTTGATGTTCCTCTGTTGCAGTTGGTATTCCTATTTGATCGGGTGAAATTCTGAAACTTGTATGAAACCTTCCCCTTGTATAGATACCTTGTTCTTCAGTATGCATCAAATCAAGCAAATAATCTCCATTATCTAAGTTAATCAGTCTCGACGGAATTGCTTGATGTTTAGGATTCTTTATTGTAAAGCTCGAAATCAACTTAAAACTTTCACTATCATTATCAGATTGATAAAAATCTAAAGAATTACGACCTTGTGCATCCTTACCTGTTTTTGAAAATATCAATGATCCATTTGGGCCTAAAGCAGGGATATTGTCACCACTATTTCTACTAAAAAAATTATATTTTCCGATGAGAGCCCCTCGTCTGTCTAAAATTATATAATCAAATGTTAGATTAAAGTTCAATGAATAAATTAATACAAAATTATCATTAACATCAATCAAGGCCCAAGCAGCAACATGATTATCCGTGTTTAGAAAATTTAAATTTATAGTTGATATCTCTTTACCATTCTTAAAAGACCGTAAAACACAAGCAGGCGCAT
>CAZCTQ010000054.1:0-11079 GCA_964501555.1 uncultured Aureispira sp.
TACCACCACCCAAGTTTTTAAGGCGTTCATCGTCCATCGTGAAGCCTTTTACAATATATTCTCGTAGGCGTTGTGTTGCCCATTGTCTAAAGCGAGTACCTTGTATGGATTTCACCCGATAACCAACGGAAATAATAACATCGAGATTATAGTGATTGGTTGGTTTGGTAGAAAAATCGGAAATTCCGATTTTTCTCATCGTATCTATTTCACGAAGTTCTTCTTCATTGTAAATATTAAGGATGTGTTCGTTAATTGTAGAACGACTTTTATTAAATAATTCAGCCATTTGGTCTATGGTTAACCAAACGGTTTCATTTTCTAATTGGACATTAATTTTAGTTAGTCCATCGTCTGTGGTATATAAAATTATTTCGCTCATTTTTTTAATTTTCTGTCTGCATTAGGATTTAAAGATTTTTTCTAAAAACTAATTACTATTTCAACCATTTTATATCTTCCACCTCCTGTAGTACTTTCATTTGTTGGATAGCTATTTGGTTGAGCTTTGTTAGTCTTTCTGATTGTATTATTTTTTCATTTATAAAAACGGCATTCAAATTCTCCATATTAGCCAAACATATCAATTGGTTAATAGTGGCATAATCTCTAATATTACCTTTCAGTTCCGGATTGGTATCACGCCATTGCTTAGCGGTCATTCCAAACAGGGCTACATTCAATACATCGGCTTCATTGGCATAGATAATAGAAGTTTGCGCCGCAGAAAGTTCTTGTGGTATTAGGTTGTTTTTGATAGCATAGGTGTGTATATGGTAATTGAGTTTGGCTAATTCTCTTTTGGCTGTCCAGCCCAATTGTTTTTGTTCTTCTTCTTTTAGTCGTTGAAATTCTTTAATAAAATAGAGTTCAAATTCAATAGAAATCCAAGCTGCAAATTTGAAAGCAATATCTTTATGAGCGAAAGTTCCTCCATATCTTCCCGATTTAGAGGTAATCCCTTTAGCATTAGTTGTTTCAATCCATTTTTGAGGCGAAAGTGTAAAAGCATTTAACCCCGCTTCGGTTTTAAACCTCTCGAATTCGAGGGGTTTAAAATTAGGATTATAGAGTATTTCCCAAATACCTAAATATTCAATGGTGTTCCGATTTCTTAACCAATTAGCAATAACTGTGGCAGGCTCAGTGCTTTTAAATTTTGCAATATCGGTCAGTGAAATATAGTCGTCTTCATTTATTTTGAGTATTGTTACTTCTGTTTTTTGTACACTTATCTTTGCCATATTTAAAATTTCTTGATTTTTTTCTAAAAACTAATCCACCACCTTCGGTGGGGACACAGCTACTATCAACTAACCACTAAAAACTAAAACTACTTTCCTTTTAGGTTTTTCTTTGCAACTTCTTTATCTAAGGATTTTACCCTTCGTTCCAATTTTTTAATATCTTCTTCTGCGGGTAGTTCTTCGGGTTTAATACCACTTTTTCCTAATAAGCCTCTTATATCTTTATTGTTTTTTACATGTTCGGATGTGATGTTTACTTCGCCTTTCAGGTTGTTTTTCTTTACATTAAAATTGGTAATTTCGGTAGCCAATTGCTTGGCTGTTATGGTAATGGTTGGTAAAAAATCCGCCAAAGGTCTGTTTTCTTTTATACCTAATTTGCGTTTCATATCGCTGGTGTTATTCCCACCAAACATTGCCCAATCTCCTTTACTTCTAATTCTGGCAAAACCTGCATTATCTACTCCTCTTTCGTAAATATTTTTAGAAAGCTCAGTTTCTGTTGCTGCCAATTTTTCACGAGCTTGCAAACGCTCCATGAGCTGTATGCGTTCTTCCAGCAACTCTTGTTTTCGGGTTTGAATAGCAAAATAACTTTGAGCAAAAGCAATTTGTTCTTTCTTTGGGTCGCCATTTTGTGCTATCAAATAACAGGCATAACGAGTGAGCATCATGTCATCCACTTCTCTTTTTCCTCCCTTGCCTAATTCTATCATTTTGGTGATGTCAACGAAATGATCAGAAACTGCCTCACCGGTGGTTTCGCAACTTTCTTTTGCCTTGGTAATGGCATTTAAGAAATTACGCCAATCGGCATATCCTAAAAGTTCTTGCAGTTCACGAGCTAACCAATATTCTGTACCGTCCTGTTCATAAGCATATTCTTCAAATCGCTTGTTTAATGCAATAATTATATTTTTTTCCATGATTTTTATTTTTCTACTTCTTTGATTATTTCATTAATGCTTATACGAAGTGCATTTATTTTCTCTACTGTTTTAACTATTTCTTCATTCAATACCGCAATATCTACCACTTCTCTATTGTCTTTGGCTTCTATGTAGGAACTTACAGATAGGTTGTAATCGTTCTCGGCTATTTTGCTGTTGTCAATGCTTACGGCTATGTGCGCTGCGTTTTCTTTTTTGTCAAACAATTCCATGATTTTCTCAATGTGACTGTCTTCCAGCACGTTGTTATTGGTTACTTTTTTGAAAAAATCTTCGCCACTGGCATCAATAAATTGGGTTTTGTTTTCGGTTTTACTTTTAGAAAGCACCAAAATATTTACGGCGATACTGGTTCCAAAAAACAGATTGGGAGCAAGGGAAATAACGGTTTCTACGAAGTTGTTATCCACTAAATACTGACGGATTTTTTGTTCCGCTCCACCACGGTAAAAAATTCCCGGAAAACAAACAATCGCTGCTCTTCCTTTACTGGAAAGGTAGCTGAGAGCGTGGAGTACAAAAGCAAAATCGGCTTTGGATTTAGGAGCAAGCACTCCTGCAGGAGCAAAACGATCGTCGTTGATTAAAGTGGGATCGTCGCTGCCAATCCAATTGATGGAATAAGGCGGATTGGAAACAATGGCATCAAAAGGTTTTTCATCTCCCAATTGTGGAGCTAAAAGCGTATCGCCCAAGGAAATATGAAACTTATCGTAGTTAATGTTGTGGAGAAACATATTCATACGAGCCAAATTGTAGGTGGTGTGGTTTACTTCCTGTCCATAAAAACCTTCTTCAATCACATGATTATCAAAATGCTTTTTAGCCTGAAGTAAGAGAGAACCCGAACCACAAGCAGGGTCGTAAATTTTATTTACTTTCGTTTGCTTGTGCATAGCGAGTTGTGCAATGAGTTTAGAAACCGTTTGCGGGGTGAAGAACTCACCACCTGATTTGCCGGCATTGGCAGCATAGTTGGAAATTAAAAATTCATAGGCATCACCAAAAAGGTCGATTTGGTTATCCTCGAAATTGCCAAAACTCAATTCCTCCACCCCTTTTAGAACGGCAGCCAATCGTCTGTTTTTGTCTTCAACGGTATTGCCCAAACGGGTACTGGTCGTATCAAAATCGGCAAACAAACCTTTGATGTCTTGTTCAGATTCATAACCATTGGCAGAACTTTCAATGGCAGTAAAAATAGCTTTTAAATCTGTATTCAAATTACTGTTAGTATTGGCTGTTTTAGCACTATTTACAAACAGTTGCGAAGGATAAATGAAATACCCTTTGGTTTTGATGGCATCGTCTTTTATTTCTGGCGTAATCACATCATCAGATAAGGCTGCATAATGGATACTTTCATCGCCTGCTTCAAAATGATTGGAAAAATTTTCGCTGATAAAACGGTAAAACAAAGTTCCCAAAACGAATTGTTTGAAATCCCAACCGTCCACTGAGCCACGTACCTCGTTGGCTATTTTCCATATTTTATTTTGCAGTTCTTGTCTTTGTGCTGTACTTGTCATTGTATAACTATTAATAATTTTTGTGGTTTAACTTCCCATATCTTTGTCGTTTCAAAAAGGTATATAAGTTACTGTATAATGTAAAACCAAGTATTTTTTGATCATTTTTATTACATATTTTTAGAATTCAATTTATACTTTTTGAAATGAGCCCGCTAAGATATGATTATTTTTATAAATAGTGGAATTTGGCTGTTAAAAGCTGTATCTATCACTTTTTTTGTCCTAAAAAGACCTTTTCTATACAAAAAAAAGAAGTCACGTCGGAGTAAATAAATAGAAAGAGAAAATAACAAGCAAAAAGTGAAGGTGGAAAGGTAAGAAGCCAGTCCTGGAATAGATATAAAGCGCTGCTACTTAGTTCGTTATGAATCTGATGAAAAGGTATTCGAGAGCTCTACGTTTTAATTTTAAATTTTTGTAAATTGGGTTACAATAACAGATGAATTGCCGAAAGCAAATACACGATATATGCCTGGCATGAGCATAGAGATATCTAAGGAGATGGTTGATTTACCTTTAATCTGCAGTTGCTTTAGTAGCGTACCATTCTGATCAAAAATACTAATTAGTTCTGTATTGTTTTCAGGTGGAAGTATTATTTGGATGATAGAAGCAGCCGGAACAGGATATATGCGTATTTTTGATTGTGGGTATATGTAGTGTTTCAAGGAAGTCAAAGTATAGCTACCTATATAATTACAGCCAGAACCATCCGTAACGGTGACACTATAAATACCTGAAGCACCTGGATTAATCTCTGCTGATGTATCGCCGGTATTCCACAGATAAGTGTAGGGCGGCAATCCACCTTGACCATGGACAGTGATTTTGCCATCTTCTTGACTAAATGTAAGGTTGACAGCCTCATATACTGCTATCTTCACAGAATCGACATAGATACAACCGGTGCTATCAGTTACAGTCACTGTATATAGTCCCGGTGCTAAACCATGGATTAAAGAATCAGTAGCACCTGAATTCCACTTATAGGTAAATGGAGGAAAAATTCCTATCGGCTCAACATAGGCAGCACCATTGTTTTGATCAGGACAAGCTTGATGTAATACATGTGGTATGGCAAAATATATAGGAGCTTCACCTATAGCTAACTTAATAGAGCCAAAGCATCCTTTACTGTCGGTAACCGTAACAGTATAAAACCCGGGTAGTGCTGTGCAGGTGGCCGTCGTATCCCCGTTTGACCATTCATAAGATATTGGTGGCCATCCATTTATAACCGAAACAGTTGTAGATCCCTTATAGCCTTCACACAATGGTGATATGTTGTATGAACCAGTAAGGTGGAGACCGGGTAAACAACCATGTTTATTTACATAGCTTGAAGCAACTGATGTACAGCCTTCATCGCTGGTAACGGTTAGCTGATATTTGCCTGGAGATAAATTAGTTATAGTCTGAGTTGTATCACCGGTGCTCCAGTGATAGTTTAAAGATGATGCTCCGTAACTCTCTGCGGTTAATGTACCGTCGTTGCAGGCATTACATGATTCTCGTCCTGGGCTGATCCAAGAATAAAAAACTTTAGAAGACTTGACTAGGATGCTTGAGGATGCACTACAACCATTTTCGTCTGTTACAGTAACTTCATAGGTGCCACCTACCAAATTCGAAATAGTTTGAGTGGTTTCTCCGTATTTCCATTGATATGAATATGAAGAACCTCCTGAAGGTAGGATAGTGATAGCGCCATTATACTTGGAACATGTAGTGTGTGTAACATCAGCTATGAGCGTCAACTCGCATGCAGGACTTTTGATTTTTAGTGTCTCTTTAGCTATTGGATTTATATCGCTGTTAATAGTAGGAGAGGCATTTAATGGATTTAGTGATGTATTACATAGTATTGTAGCCAATAGACATACAGAGAATAATTTAGTTAAGGATATCATTATATAGTATTTTTAAGCGTTAAAATATAGTGCAAAGATATTTGAAAATTTAATTGAAAGCTTTAATTTGTAAAGAAATTTGGAATAATACTAGCTGTTTTTCTAATAAAAGTCAGATAAGTGACATTAAAATTAGGATAACATACTAGGTATATGCTTAAAAATAAAATTTTTGAATATTTATATCAAATGAATGGATTTTTCTATGATTGAATGCTTTTGAAAGAAGGGATTGGAGTATTGTCTAAACATTTTATCTTATTAAATCCATCTATAGACGGTCATAAATCATATCTTTGCAATTTTAAAATTTAGATTTTGGGGCAGGAAGTTTTAGGTATTGTCAGGTTGTTGATAACTAAAGGAGTTGCATTTTGTGCATATCGGTTTCCCGATACAGAACTCATAAAGTTGTCTCTACCTGAAGGGCATCTTCCGGATAGGGGCAATAAGTCCTTTTGGATTGCACCTTTTACAGGTCGTTCTACTGCACGAGAACTGAAATTAAGTGTAGTGGATGAGGCAGATGTACTGCCATTTGCCGAAAGGCTAAAGACGCTTCCTGATCAGAATCCTGAATGGGGAAATCTCCCTGAGGAAACAAGTAAGGACGCTTACATACAGCAGTTTTCAAAATTAAAGCATCATATAGAAGACGGTACGATCAGCAAGGCGATACTATCGCGGGTTATACTGGAGGATCGGCCGGAAGGCTTTGATGAGGTTGTCTTTTTTGCAACATTATGTGCAGCTTATCGACAGGCTTTTATCTATCTTTTTTATCATCCGGAGGCAGGCATGTGGGCAGGTGCGACACCCGAATTATTAGTCAGGAAGGAACATGATACCGTGCAAATCATGGCTATCGCAGGTACGCAACCACTACGCGAGGGAACGTATGAGTGGCGTGCTAAAGAAATCGAAGAACATGCTATCGTAGGAAGGCATATCGAAGATACGACCACAAAATATAATTGTAAACTCACTTTAAAAAAAGGACCTTTTACGGTAGAGGCGGCAAGAGTTGCACATTTGAGGACGGATTACACTTTTCGGGAGATGACTACTTTTGGTATTAGAGACTTTATAAGTAGTCTGCATCCAACGCCGGCGATCGGTGGCTATCCTATACTAAAAAGCCAAGAGTTGATTATGGAGGTAGAGCCTTATGACAGGCGGTATTACTGTGGGTTTTTGGGTGAGACAGATTTTGATAGGGATGCAGCTCTATACGTAAATTTGCGTTGTATGCAGATCGGAGGAGAGTCGGTAGCCTTGTATGTAGGTGGTGGTATAACGATCGACTCAGATGCTGAGGAAGAATGGGAAGAAACTGTGATGAAGAGCAGGACATTAGGTGATATATTGAAAACAGAAGTTGCACATGAGTAGGATGATGTTATCAGCTAAGGGAGGTATCCGTCAGATCGTCGAGACCTTGGCAGCAATGGGTCTGAGGGAAGTAGTCTTATGTCCGGGTTCGCGCAATGCGCCATTGGTGATTTCCTTTAATCGGCATACGGCTTTTCGTTGTACCAGTATCCGTGACGAACGCAGTGCAGCTTTTTTTGCAATGGGTATGGCATTAGAATTAAAACAACCAGTAGCAGTAGTCAGTACGAGTGGCTCGGCAGCACTTAATTTTGCACCAGCCATATCCGAGGCATATTATCAGCGGATACCTTTAATAGTGATTACTGCCGATAGGCTCAAAGAGTGGACAGATCAGGGAGATGGGCAGACGATAAATCAGACAAATTTATACCAAAATTATATCCGTAAAAGTTACGAATTGCGCGGCGATGCAGCAAGTGAATCGGATAGGTGGCACAATAATAGATGCCTTAATGAAGGATGGAATATAGCGACTCTTACTAATAAGGGTCCGGTGCATTTCAATATCCCGCTGAGCGAGCCCTTATACCAGGTTGAAGCGGTAGAGCCGTCAAAAGTGCGGGTTTTTTCTGAAGTCAAAGTGGATATAATATTGCCTGAGGATGCACTCTATAAACTCCAATCTGCATTTATCGCGTCTAAAAAAGTAATGATTCTCGTCGGTCAACACGCCAAAAATACCGATTTAGAGTCAGCAATTATCAGGCTTGCCGGATTTGAAAATGTAGTAGTACTGACGGAGTCAACAGCTAATATAGCTCATCCTGATTTTGTAAAGCATATTGATAGATGTATCACAACATTAAGTGACGAAGATGCAGCGATTTTGATGCCTGACTTGCTGATAACGTTAGGCGGAGCTATCGTCTCTAAACGTATTAAATCTATATTGCGCAAATTTAGCCCTCAGGAGCACTGGTTAATTGGTCAAGACCATGATTTTGTAGATACTTATCAAAGCCTTACCTTGGCTATTCCGATGCAAAGTGATGTTTTTTTTAGTCAATTAAGCAGAGGTTTGAAAGATGTCGCATCTCATTATCGCAAGGATTGGCTTATGAGAAAGCAAGTACTTGAAAACTTGCACGACCAGTTTTGTAAGGCAAAAATATATAGTGATTTTAGCGTTTTTGATGAGATTTTTAAAAATATGGGATACGATGTCCATTTACATCTATCTAATAGTTCGCCCATCCGTTACGCTCAGTTATTTGAATCTAAACGTGTTGCGGATACCTGGTGTAATCGCGGTACAAGTGGGATAGACGGATGTACAAGTACAGCTATGGGTGCGGCTTATGCATCACCGAATAAGCAATTCTTACTTATCTCCGGTGATGTAGCTTTTAACTATGATATCAATGCTTTGTGGCATGATCATATTATTGAAAATCTTAATATCATTGTTATCAATAATGGAGGCGGAGGCATATTTAGGATCATCTCAGGCCCTGATACGATCGAGGAGATGGAGCCATACTTTGAAACATCGATGGACACCAACCTTATCCACGTTGCACAGCGATTTCAATGGGAATACCTTACGGCAAATGATGACGTATCCCTAAAAATAGCTTTAGATAAAATAATGGATGCAAATACAAAAAAATGTATTTTAGAGATATTTACTGAACCTCAAACCAATCCTGCTGTTTTGAAGAAATACTGGGATTTTCTAAAAAATGAACATTCAAAATGAATCAAGAGATCAACTGGAAAACGATAAAAGAATACGAGGATATAACGTTTAAATACTGTGATGGTGTGGCGCGAATTGCATTTAATAGGCCGGAGGTCAGAAATGCTTTTAGGCCAGAGACCGTATCCGAATTATTAGAAGCTTTAGTCATAGCCCATGAATCGCAAGAAATAGGGGTGGTGCTGATAAGTGGGGAAGGACCTTCAAGTAAAGATGGAGGATGGGCCTTTTGTTCTGGTGGCGACCAGCGCGTGCGATCAGCTACAGGATATAAAGGTGGCGATGGTATCAATAGATTTAATATCTTAGATGTGCAGCGAGAGATCCGCTTTATGAATAAGGTTGTCATTGCTGTCGTACCAGGGTGGGCTGTCGGTGGTGGACATAGTTTGCATGTAGTGTGCGACCTGACCCTAGCTAGTAAAGAGCATGCCATATTTAAGCAGACTGATGTCAATGTAGCGAGTATAGACGGCGGTTTTGGATCGGCATATCTAGCGCGTCAGGTAGGGCAGAAGCGAGCGCGAGAAATATTCTTTTTAGGAAGATCCTATACAGCAGAGGAAGCTTATGATATGGGTATGGTCAATGCGGTCGTACCTCATGATGAACTCGAAGGGACAGCCTTTCAGTGGGCACAGGAGATCCTGACTAAAAGCCCTACGGCTATTAAAATGGCTAAGTTTGCCTTTAATCTGATAGATGATGGATTGGTAGGGCAGCAAGTGTATGCCGGCGAGGCAACGCGACTACTCTACATGACTAAGGAGGCTAATGAAGGTCGGGATGCTTTCTTGGAGAAACGCGATCCTGATTTTGGACAATTTCCCAAGTTTCCTTAAATTTTTGATTATATGACTTCATTTTCCGCATGGATAGAAGCTTTCAGGCTACGCACTTTGCCTTTGGCACTGTCGTCTATCATCTTGGGAAGTTTTTTGGCTGCATTTCGTGGGAGCTTTAGTTGGACTGTAGCCATTTTAGCGGGGATCACGACACTTTTCCTACAGATATTAAGCAATCTTGCCAATGACTATGGTGATACAGTCAGTGGTGTGGACAACCTAGGGCGGACTGGTCCTAAGCGCGCTTTGCAACAAGGTCATATCACTTTGCAGCAGATGAAAGCTGCTATTGTTGTTTGTATTGGGCTTTCTTTGGTTTCGGGGATTGCCTTACTGATGTCAAGTGCAGCGACTTTAGATAGGACAGTTTTTGCCGGAATGCTTGGCTTAGGGATTGCGGCGATTATTGCTGCTTTAAAATATACTATGGGTAAAAACCCTTACGGCTATGCGGGATTTGGAGATGTTTTTGTGTTTGTATTTTTTGGGTTGATAGGTGTCATGGGTACATTTTATTTGCATACCGGGACTATTACTATGCACGAATGGCTACCAGCGGCTACTATTGGATTGTTTAGTGCCGGTGTCCTTAACCTCAACAATGCGCGCGACCGTGATAATGACGCCGCTTGTGGCAAGAGAACATTAGCGGTAATCTTAGGTAATAATAAGATTAAATACTATCATCTGATCATTTTGACAACTGGGATGTTGATGGCAGTTATTTATAGTTTGACTGTCAATGCATCGAGGTTAAAGTGGATTTATCTACTTGCTTTTGCTCTAATAATAAAAAACATAATGGTTGTTATTCAAAACCAAAACCCATCAGAGCTTGATCCCGAATTAAAGCGATTAGCTATCGGTACTTTACTGTTTAGCCTGTTATTTGGCTTGGGTTTAGTGCTGTAAACGATAGTATATTTTCCTAAAAGGGGCTTTTTATACTCATTGTATTTTAAAATGATCCAAAGATTTAGTATTTTATTTTTATTTCTAATTCATTCATTTACAACCAAATAAAGCTCCCTTTCCATTTCAAGGGAAAAGGTTGGGGATAGGGTAAAAAAACGACAAGATTCATTTCTATTCCTCAGTCATTCACATTAGCCAAATCTTTATAAAAAGATAATAGGGTATAAAATTCTTTTCAGTTTTACTCCGTGATTTCTTAACGGCAAATTTGCTAAGGCCGGTTTGCCTATTTGATGAGTTTCAGTACTTTTATCAATTTTTTATTAGTACCTTTATTATTTTCATTCCTAATTCCCTCATTTACAACCAAATGAAGCCCTTTCCATTTCAAGGGAAAGGGTTGGGGATAGGGTAAAAAAACAGCAAGATTCATTTCTATCCTTAGCGATTTAAACCACCCTAATCTTTAAAAAAGTTAATAGGGAAAGGGCTGGGGATAGGGTAAAAAAACGACAAGATTCATTTCTATTTCTCAGTCATTCACATTAGCCAAATCTTTATAAAAAGATAATAGGGTATAAAATTC
>CAZCTQ010000055.1:0-9987 GCA_964501555.1 uncultured Aureispira sp.
TATTAGGTCTAGTAAAGTAGTACCTAATCCTAATTCATTAGCTTTAGCGCTTTTGACAGTCGGTGATAACTGGAGATGATCACCTGCCATCACGACCCTTTTGGACTTGAGGATGACGTTCCAACATTCTAGTTCCAATGCCTGAGAAACTTCATCAATAATACAAACATCATAAAGCAGATCATCGATACTTTTGTGGCTTGCTCCAATGAGTGTTGTCGCTATCACGCCGGCATTATGAAATATTTCATTTATAAGTCTGTCTTCCATTTCTGTTGCCCATTTGCGGTACTCTCTGGATTCTTTACGAAGTTCAGAGCGTTCCTGCCTTTCCTCCTGACCAAAATTTCTTTTAAATTGCCCTGCCTTCCGGCTGAGTTCTTCTGCTTTAATCTTTATTTTTTTTATATGAATCCAATCTGGATGGTTGCGCAACCTATCTTCGAGGGTCAGATGAGTCAAGTCTTCGTGGATGCGAGTGATATTACCTATCCGCAATACATCTACACCTGCTTGATGAAGCTTTTCGGCCAGTAAATCGACAGCATTATTACTGGGAGCACACACTAAAATCCGCTTTTTAAATGTCGTTAACTGCCTAATTAATGACACCAAAGTCGTAGTTTTTCCAGTTCCGGGTGGACCATGAACTATACTAATTAAAGGGGCATGTAAGGCTATATGTACAGCTTCATTTTGAGGTGAATTGATGGATGTATCTGGTTTCCAGAGTACATCATCGCGCTTATTACCATATCTATTGATCTTATCAGGATCAATAATTCCTTCACGTAAAGCTATTATATGTTCATCACGAGAACTGACCAGTTTTTCTAAAGCGGATTCCATCACCTTATACGGTCGACCATCGTATGTTACCTCTAAAGCCAGCGTATCTTTACCTAAGGTTTCAAGTTTATCCATTACATCAGCATGAATCAAAACTCTGATTTTTGTCTTGCGAACAGAAGCGACTGCGCCTCTAAATACGATCTCTGTATCACTTGGATGATAAAGGATAACTGCCATTCCTTCCGAAAACTTGTGTTCGTCTTGTGTAATGATCTTAGTTCTTTCTAACTCTACTTCTATAAAATCTCCTATCGCATAGTGCTTACTGACTATTTGTACAGGATACCAAGCAAAGCCGGATTTTACTTTGTCATGGATACTCTGATTTTTATTAAGTAGGTTATAAAAGCGTTCGTCTTCCTTTCTCTCGTGCTGTAGTGCTTCAAATAACTTTACATATCGGGGATGGCTATCTTTCATGCTATTCAAACTATACTCTCAAAAATATTTTTTAGGGTACTATCAATAAAAATTTTAAGATTTTAAACCCTATTTATATTAGTAATGACAAAATCAATAGAAGCAGACAATTTTATTATCATCTGCTTCTTTAAAATTTACGTGTTTCTGTTAATACAATTGAGATCGCTAAAAGCCTCTTTGAGCCTATTGATAAATGATGTTTCTGCACTTCTTAGCCATACACGCGGGTCATAATGTTTTTTATTAGGTTTGTCCTCACCATCCGGATTGCCGATTTGACCTTGGAGATAGCCTTTATTCTTTTCATAATAATCTCTGATGCCATCCCAAAATGCCCATTGTGTATCAGTATCAATATTCATTTTGACCACACCATATTGAATAGCTTCATGGATTTCTTCCTTAGTACTACCAGAACCACCGTGAAAGACAAAATTTACAGGATTGTGCTTAGTACCATACTTATTGACAATATAATCTTGACTATTTTTAAGAATAATAGGCTCTAATTTGACATTTCCTGGTTTATAGACACCATGGACATTGCCAAAGGCTGCGGCAATCGTAAATTTATTACTAATTTTAGAGAGCGTTTCGTAGGCTAAGGCTACATCTTCCGGCTGAGAATACAGTTTATGGCTTTCTATCCCGGAGTTATCTACGCCATCTTCCTCGCCACCTGTGACGCCGAGCTCTATTTCAAGCGTCATGCCCAAATCGTGCATACGTGTGAGATAATCAGCTGAAATCCTTATATTATCCTGGATCGGCTCTTCCGACAAATCCAACATATGACTACTATATAAAGGATGTCCATAAGTTTCATAATGTCTCTCACTGGCTTCAAGCAGGCCATCAACCCATGGCAAAAGCTTTTTAGCACAATGATCAGTATGAAGAATGACTGGAACACCGTAAGCCTTTGCAACATTATGTACATGAAGCGCTCCTGATATACCACCTACAATTGCAGCATTTTGATTATCATTACTCAGTCCTTTCCCTGCAAAAAATGCTGCACCACCATTACTAAATTGTAAAATAATCGGCGAATTAACACTCTTTGCAGCTTCAATTGCAGCATTAACGGTGTTAGTGCCTATCACATTTACAGCCGGCATAGCAAAATTATGTTCATTGGCATAATCTAACAGTTCGGTTACCTCATCACCGAACAACACTCCTGGTCTAAATCTACTTACAGACATCTTTTTGTATATATTAAATCGTTAAATAATCCCCTTATCAGCAAGATAACGCTCTGCGTCTAGTGCTGCCATACAACCCGAACCGGCTGCTGTCACTGCTTGCCTATAGATATGATCCTGAGCGTCACCACTCGCAAAGACACCTTCTATATTAGTAAAAGAGCGTCCGGGAACGGTCTTCAGATATTTATTTTCATCCATATCTAGCCATCCTTCAAAGATTTCAGTATTAGGCTTATGGCCAATAGCAACAAAAAATCCTGTAACAGGAAGTACAGATGACGCTTTAGTTTTATTGTTTATAACTCTTACACCATTAACACCATCAGAACCTAGTATTTCTTCAACTTCAGTATTCCAGTGTACTTCAAGGTTAGGTGTCCTCAATACACGATCCTGCATGATTTTAGAAGCGCGAAGTTCATCTCTTCTTACTAATAAATGTACTTTTGTACACATTTTAGCTAAGTAAGTTGCTTCCTCCGCAGCTGAGTCACCACCGCCTACGATAGCTACTTCCTGACCTCTAAAAAAGAAACCGTCACAGACAGCACATGCAGATACTCCCTTATTCATCAATCGCTGTTCTGATTCGATACCTAACCATTTAGCACTGGCTCCAGTAGAAATGATGATAGCATCAGCATGTATTTCATGACCTGATTCTGTCCATACCTTATGTACTGGTCCGATAAAGTCCACCTTAGCAATAACTTCATAACGTACTTCAGTACCAAATCTTTGGGCCTGCTTCCTCAAATCTTCCATTAATTCAGGTCCGACAATTCCATCGGGATAGCCTGGAAAATTTTCTACTTCATTAGTAATAGTTAATTGCCCTCCTGGCTCAACACCAGTAAAAAGCAGTGGAGACAAATTAGCCCTTGCTGCATAAATAGCTGCGGTATAGCCAGCAGGACCCGAGCCTATGATCAAACACTTTACTTTTTCTATATTAACATCAGACATAAAAACAAATTTAAAGCAAAATTAAAAAATTATTATACAATTCATAGTTTGAATTACAAATATGTTCAAACATATACTAACATAACTCCAATAACTGGCAATGAGTTGCAAGGCCAGTCACTTATCCTACCTATAAGTAACTTAAGTAACAATATGTATCTCTTTACGAAAATAGTATTAAACATTTTTAATACCTTTGCATTATTAAAATATTTTGCTACATCATGCATGTAAAAATTGCTTCGATTCTATTTTTCACTATTCTTACATTGTACCAATTTTCGCTTCCCGAAAACAAAGCTCAATTAGGTGAAAAACTCTTTTTTGATCCGATTTTATCGCGTGACAGTAGTATCAGTTGTGCTTCTTGTCATAAGCCAGAATTTGCTTTTGCTGATTCTGTAGCTATTAGTGTTGGCGTAGAAGGCAAACTTGGTCGCCGCAATGCACCTACTGTAATGAATATAGCGGATCGTAGCATATTTTTCTATGATGGTCGCGCCAAAACGATCCACGACCAGGTGCACTTTCCAATTCAGGATCCTGTCGAGATGGATCTTATTTATGAGGAAGCCATAGATCGGTTAATCAAACATGATTACTATTCAAAAGCATTTTTACGATTGTATAACGAGCTTCCTAATGCTGATAATGTAGCCGATGCGATTGTTGCATTTGAAAGTACCTTAGAAACTGCCAATACCGAATTTGACGCCTGGATGCGAGACAAACCTAATAGCATGAGTGCAGCTGCAATCAGAGGCCGTGAGATTTTTATGAGCGATCGCGCTAAGTGTTTCAATTGTCATTTTGGACCGGATTTTACAGATGATAGTTTTAAAAATATAGGGCTCTATGACGAACATAAATATACTGATAAGGGTCGCTATGAGATAACAAAAAACACAGAAGACCTCGGTAAGTTTAAAACTCCGGGGTTGCGTAACGTCGCTGTTACTGGACCATATATGCATGACGGAAGCTTCAAAACCTTACGCGAAGTCATAGAATATTACAGCGATCCCTATAAAGTCGTAGAAAAACCGATTAATATAGATACGGATCTGAGTAAACCTCTAAATCTGACTGAGCAGGACAAACACGATCTGGAAGCCTTTCTTAGAAGTCTGACCGACCGACGATTTTATAAATTGAATTAGTACTTTAAGTCCTCGGCATTTCCAACGACAATATACCTAGCAAACTGACGAGCAAAAAACGGAGCTAAGCTTGCTCCTTTCGTACCTAATCCATTAAACAAATACATACCTTTATATTCAAAATGTTGTCTTAATAAAGGTCTCCTTATGCCCGTTGATGGTCGCACACCTGCTTTATGCGCGATAACCTCGTATGGTACTTTTAGCATCGTCTGTAATGATTTTTCGATTTCTTCTCTCCCCTGAATTGTAGGTGCATCAGAAGTAAATTCCCATTCGTAACCAGATCCAGCCCAATAGACATCTTCGTATTGGTGCACTAAAAAGATTTTATCTTTGTAAATTTTGCGAAAATTTGCTCCTGGAATCCGTACCAAAAGTACTTCTCCTTTAGCTGGTTGCAGATCTATATCATCAAAAAATGGGTTGTCCTTTGCCTGATACCCTTCACAAAAAACAATCTTCTCAAAGCTATAGCCATTGTACCCAAATCCATCTTCAAAAATCATTAGGTCATCATAAGAAATCTTTTCATCCAGAATAGCATCCTTTGCTGTCCAATAGGTCCTATATCCATTTAATATATCCGAAAGTTGGAGATGTAAAGATTGGGTAATTTCACCATAGGCAAAAGGCATTTCTACGATATCGTTGACTTCAGAGGCATCTGGATTATCTTTTATGTAGGCAGTATATAATTCATCATTAGTCCTAGCAATCCAACTGTTCTCTTCCTCAATAGTATTTAAAGTCTTTAGTACATTTGCTAAAGTATATGGCCTAACTCCAATTTTTACACCTACTTCATCATAAATGGACAATGCCGCTGGCAAAAAATCATCTATTCGCCAACTTTTTACAAATTTTTTTCCTGTAATCGGATTGACAATACCGGCTGCTACCATAGATGCTGCGCCCTGATGAAAATTATCTATAATCAGAATCCTGTATCCGTAAGACTCAAGAAAATGTCCAATTAAAGTGCCTGCAATACCCTGCCCTATTATACAAATATCAAATTGACTATTATTCATGGTAAAGAAATCCTATTTACAACTAAGGTCAAACTTCACATTTTATTTTGATAATAAATGTCCCATTTTCTGGGCTTTTACTTTGAGGTAATTTTCATTTTCATTCTTGGAAGGGATGATCAATGGAATGCGCTTATGTAGGATGATATCCGAATTATCAATAGCGGCTATTTTCTCCGGATTATTAGTCAACAAATCTATCTCTTTGATACCTATATCTTTTATAATCGTGATTGCAATGTCAAAATCTCGCTCATCAGGCTCAAATCCAAGATGGATATTTGCTTCAATTGTATTCAGGCCATGATCCTGGAGATTATAAGCATCTAACTTATTGATAAGTCCTATACCTCGACCTTCTTGTCGCAGATAAATCATCACACCTTTATACTCACTTATGTATTCCATGGATGCTTCAAATTGCTCGCCACAATCACATCTAAGCGATCCTAAAAGATCGCCTGTCAAACACTCCGAGTGAATACGGACTGGCACTATTTCATTAATATTCATACCCTTATGGACCAATGCCAGATGCGGTTGTATCTCTTCATGATTTTCGGCATAAGAATATAAATCAAAATCGCCCCATTTAGTAGGCAGATGAGCTTTTACTTGACGTACAAACAAGATGAACAGTTTTTAATATTATGATAGAAACAATACACAAAGCTGGAAAGTTTTTTAAAATTTTAATAATAATTACTTGAAATCTACTTATTTTTGCAGCCATTTTAAAATAGAAGGTCCCATAGTTCAACGGATAGAATAGAAGTTTCCTAAACTTTTGATACAGGTTCGATTCCTGTTGGGGCCACAAAACAAAACGCAGTTATCTACATTTCAAATAGTTGCGTTTTTTAATTTAAAAAAATATCTTACAAAATGGTGTTACACATCACGTTTATTAGTAGCAATTTTAATTAATTGGGATAATTCAAATACGCATACTATCAATCAAAACAGTATCTTTGCTACTATTTAACGCTCAAAGCTATGGTATTAATCGTTGACAGCGGATCGACAAAAACTGATTGGATTTTCATTGATGATCAGGCTCAGGAAAGGTCTTTTCAAACTAAAGGTTTAAATCCCATCACACAAAACACATTAGACAATAAGGATTTTAGCAGAGAACTTCTACAATGTATAGCTAGTGCAAAATATATATATTACTATGGTGCAGGCGTTGCAAATTCAGTCGCTGTATCCAAGGTATCCAGTTTTTTATCTCAGTCAGGTGCCACAGGCAAGATCCATACATTGAGTGATTTAGTGGGTGCAGCAAGAGGTATCATCGGCAAGGATCAAGGGATTGTTGGTATTTTAGGAACCGGCTCAAATGCAGGAGTATATCAAAATGGTAAAATCACGTATCAATATCCATCGCTCGGCTATATACTCGGTGATGAAGGTGGTGGAGTTAACATTGGAAAGGAACTGCTAAAAACCTATTTTTATGGATTGATGCCCAAGTCCCTTTCCAAATTATTTGAAGCCAAATACACAATTAATAAAGATGATGTACTTGATGCACTATACAAAAAAAGATTAGGCAGTGATTATCTCGCTTCCTATGCAGCATTTCTGGCCGATATCAACCATTCATGGAAAGATACTTTATTAGAACAAGTATTTATGCAATTTATTCAAGTTAGAATTTTACCTTTGTGGCAGATCTATCAATTGCCGGTTTCTTTTACTGGATCGGTAGCATTTGCATATAAAGATTTATTGATTCAAATTTTAAATAGATTGGAAATCAAAGTAGGTAAAATTGAACAAAAGCCGATAAACGGTTTGATTGCATATCATAAAATGACAATAACTAAATGAGTAGTGTAAAGCGAATAGCAGTATTGACCTCAGGCGGTGATGCACCTGGCATGAACGCCGCCATCAGATCAGTAGTTAGAACATCTGTTTATCATGATTTACATGTATATGGTGTAACAAGAGGCTACGAAGGGCTTATCAATGGAGATATAAAAAGATTAGAAGCCAGAGATGTAGGCAATATCATCCAGCGTGGAGGTACAATACTTAAAACAGCACGCAGTGAAAAGTTTGAATCTAAGGAAGGTAGAAAATTAGCTTACGACAACCTTATGGCTCATGACATTGATGGACTCGTAGTGATAGGAGGCAATGGCACCTATGCCGGTGGTCTTAAGTTAATGGAAGAATATAATGTGCCGATAGTCGGAATGCCCGGAACCATTGACAATGATATTTATGGTACAGATTACTGTATAGGTTTTGATACAGCTATCAATACCGCTATAGATGCTGTAGATAAAATCCGGGATACGGCCGATTCACACAACCGAATATTTTTTATTGAAGTCATGGGTCGTCATGCCGGTTTTATAGCGTTACATACTGGTATAGGAAGTGGAGCCGGGGCCATTTTACTGCCAGAAAGAGATATCACGATCGATGAGTTATCCATTGCACTGCAAAAATCAGCAAAAAGACAAAAATTATTTAACCTGGTCATTGTAGCAGAAGGCAATAAAAATGGAGACGCTAATGAAATTTCAAAACAAATCAAAATACTGAACCCACAGTTTGACGTAAGAGTATCTGTCATGGGACATCTACAAAGAGGTGGTGCACCTACAGCTTTAGACCGAGTACTAGCTTCTAGGATGGGGCACTCTGCTGTTCAAGCACTCATGCGCGGTGAAAGTGGCGTAGCAATCGGATTGATAAATGATAAAATCACATTTACGCCTTTTCAAGATGCTATCCATAAGAAAAAAAATCTGAACAAAGAATTAATAAAAATGGCAGAGATCCTCGCTATGTAAGATATGAAAATTTGCATCACATATGTTCCATTTCCTACTCATGAAGCGGCAGCAGATATAATACGTTTATGTCTTCATCAAAAAATAATAGCTTGTGGGAATATCATACCTTCTCAGAGCAGCTATCTATGGAATGGAGATTTCCATAAAGAAAATGAATGGATAGCTGTAATGAAAACAACGATCCACCATAAGGATAATTTAGCCAAATTTTTAGAAAAACATCATTCTTATGAATTGCCTGCTATTCTACAATGGGAAGTCAAGGCTAATGAAGGTTATGCCAAGTGGGTAGAAAATGAAACATCTTAATCCTCACCGATTACATTGCGTATTTGCAAAAAACGTTTTGAATAATAAGGGTCATATAAATTATCGATCCGAATCCCGCTACTAGTTGATGAATGTATAAAATACAATGTATCGTTGCTCCAGTGATGTAATAAGCCTACATGACCCGGACGGTTATTTCGTGCATTTCTCCCTTTAAATACGAGAATATCTCCTGGTTTAGCATCCTTTAAATTAGATACTTTCTTACCATCATGAATCTGAGATACCGAACTTCTCGTCACATTTTTATCTATTTTCGACATTAAAAACTTGACATATCCCGAACAATCAAAAATAGCCTGTCCTACTTTACTTCGATACCGCATGCCAAGATACTTTTCACCTTCTTTTATAATTTTACCTCTTTTAGTTTCAACTATAGGTTTGACATCTACTACCTTTGGAAGCGTGCCTTTGGTATCTTCCTTTATTAATTTATTGTCAACCTCTCCTTTTCCAGATATATTTTCAGGTGCTTCAACAATCGCCTTTTTTTTCGATTTTACTTTTTTAGTAGGTTTGACGTGCTTTTTCTTCGATGACTTTTTGATAGAAGACTTCTTTGCTTTCTTGCCTTGAGTAATTTTCTTTGATGTCTTTTTGTTTTTAGAAGTAGTCTTTGATACCTTCTGTTCGCTCACTGACTTCCCACCAGATGTCTGACTTATCAGCATTCTGGGCACAAATACTACCATCATAATCAGTACAATAACTCTGTACATCTATTAAAATTTTGACGTTGCTTACTTATCAATAATCAATAAGACAGCAATAATAACACTTTAATCTGACAAAAAAGTATTTTAAAGGTAATTATTTACAGTTTAATAACATTGAGCTTCTATATGTCTAAAATCCACAATAAGGTACAATCACTTAAAAGCACTTGTGCCATTTTAATATAAAAACTTACGTTTGATATATGAAAAAGGATATTTCATAGCATGTTTCGTGGATAATTTCACAAAAATGTAAGTCAATTAAAGGATTCTATGCTTTAGAAATATTCATGAATTTTTTATCGATATTTTTTTCGTCCATAGACGTTTATCAATCCTTAGCAAAAAAGCCATATGTTACAAATCGTTACATATTTGAAGAGCCCAAGCTTATGCAACTTTGCTAGTAACTTTGGAAGTGTTATACCCATTATATTTTTAAATGGTCCAAAGATTTAGTAGAAAAAATAGTAAAT
>CAZCTQ010000056.1:0-231 GCA_964501555.1 uncultured Aureispira sp.
ATATTCATTTTTTTTTTGGTTGCTTTTTTTCTTATTTTTCAGAACCTTACGTCCAGTTAAGAAGGATTAAGACCCATATAGGACTTCGGTATCTCTATAATTCCATTATCAGAACCATACGTCCAGTTAAGAAGGATTAAGACTTTAATAATATTAATATTTAAAATCTAAATATTCAAAAAAAAAAAACGTAAAATAAAAAAGTATTAAAACTATATAAATAAAATTTTT
>CAZCTQ010000056.1:241-659 GCA_964501555.1 uncultured Aureispira sp.
CAGATCCATTCTTCCTTTTTATAATGATTTATACTTTAGCCGGAATATTGTTAGGCGTAATATGGGTATCATCAGAACCATACGTCCAGTTAAGAAGGATTAAGACGTTACGATAGCTAATGCATTGCCTGGATGTCTGCCCGTATCAGAACCATACGTCCAGTTAAGAAGGATTAAGACTTTTATTAATTTTTGTTTGTTAAAAAATATCAGCTATCAGAACCATACGTCCAGTTAAGAAGGATTAAGACTTTTTAAAAATTAATTAATATATCCATTATACATCATCAGAACCATACGTCCAGTTAAGAAGGATTAAGACAAAAATTCATTAACTATAAAAAATATCAGATTATTATAACAAAAAAAAACTTCAAATTAAAAAAAATTAAGAAAAAAAATAAAAAAATAAAATAAA
>CAZCTQ010000056.1:669-7747 GCA_964501555.1 uncultured Aureispira sp.
TTTATTATATATCTTATTATAAATATTTTTTTTTATTATTTTTTATTATATAATTTATTTAAATATCATTAATTTCTTATTTTTTTATCAGAACCATACGTCCAGTTAAGAAGGATTAAGACCAGCTATTAACAAATGTTTAACATATACTCTTAATATAATCAGAACCATACGTCCAGTTAAGAAGGATTAAGACTCCTCATAGATCCCTAAATATCCTTTGCCTACCATACATCAGAACCATACGTCCAGTTAAGAAGGATTAAGACTAATTGAGCTTCTGTTTCAGAATTAGATCTTATATCAGAACCATACGTCCAGTTAAGAAGGATTAAGACACAGCTTGCATTAAACGATAAAGTCGCAGAAGATTTTGACCAAGATGCAGTACATATATTAGAAAGTGTTGAAGTAAAAGATACTGATGTAATTTCAGTAAAAAATAGCGATGGAAGTGCAATAATCCCAGTTGTAAGGCTTAGCTTTGCAAAAGAGATGTCAAAGGAAGAATTTGCAAAACTTCTTAAAAATTCGGGAGTTTTAGGAGCGTCATTAGATGCAGACGGTATGGGTGCTACTATTTATTATAGTGACACTCATAATACAAAAGAAGAAGCAGAAGTTGGAGTTAATAATTTTAATAACAGTATAAATAAATTTATAGATGACAGTAAAGGAATATATGGAACTAGTGCAGAGGACACGCACGCCAAATTTACGGCCTTTAACAGAGGCAGAAATTCAGAGGAACAAGGAACGTATGAGTGGGCTAACAGCACGATTCATACATCGGATGCCTACAAAGAAAGACTTAGAAACACCGAAAGATACTCAGAGTGGGCAAGAAGAAGTTTAAGTGATGTAGAACAAGGATTGTTAAAAGATGAGTACGGCAAGAGACTTGACAAGGTAATTAACGACGTTGCAAGCGCAACTGGTGTAAAGATAGTATCATCTAACAGTTCTGCTGGTGGTTGGTTTAGTTTAGCGGAGGATAGGAAGATAATTGAACCAAGTAAAGGTGTAACCATTGAATATGAAACTAAAGAGCAACTTGAGGCGTTTGCTAATTTACTTGGTGCACTTGCGCCAGATATACAAGAAGGTGTATATGTAGCAGAATATGATGAAAATGGTGCTGATGTAGAACACGCTTTTACATTTGACACCGTAGAGAATGGGCAGAAAGTAGTAGATATGCTACATACTTTCAAGAATGACGAAAATGATCCAAACGACAATGGATTAGGCGATGGATTTAGATACGATACAACGACAAATACGTTATATATAGGTGATTTAGGAAATCAGAATTTAGATAAAATTGAAAATTTAATTAGATATGCAACAGAAAACGGACTTAAAGGACACGAAAAAGCCAGAGCGAATATCAGCTTCCCAAGCAATAGAACGTATCTCGAAACTTTGCGAAGAGTTAGGGATACCTTCAACAGAGATGGATTATTCCAAGCACAAAAAGACAGCTTCAATACACTTTATGAACAAGCCCAAGAAAGGGTAAGAGCACAAGTAGAGGCTAACAGTAAGAATAGCGTTTTAAGTTGCTAATATTTTTTTAAATACTGATATGTACAGCAATTCATTCCTCAATCCCTTAACAACAGTTTTGAGTTGCTAATATTTTTTAAAATAGTGATGGAAGTGCAATAATCCCAGTTGTAAACTTTAGTTTTGAAAAAGAAATGTCAAAGGAAGAGTTTGCAAAGCTTCTTAAAAGCTCGGGATTTTTAGGTGCTTCATTAGATGCAGATGGTATGGGTGCTGTTATATATTATAGTGATACTCATAATACAAAAGAAGAAGCAGAAGTTGGAGTTAGGGATTTTCATAATAAAATAAATAAATTTGTAAATGACAGTAAAGGAACACAGGGAACTATTGCAGAGGATACGCACGCCAAATTCACGGCCTTTAACAGAGGCAGAAATTCAGAGGAACAAGGAACGTATGAGTGGGCTAACAGCACGATTCATACATCGGATGCCTACAAAGAAAGACTTAGAAACACCGAAAGATACTCAGAGTGGGCAAGAAGAAGTTTAAGTGAAACAATCAGAGATGCTGTAATTAAAGTTTCGTCTATAGTTCCCAAGATAGGTAATTATATAAAACTTAATACAGCATCGGCTGATTACAATAGGCTATCTAAAATTGGTGATATGTTTGACAGGATGCCATTGAAAGATATGAGCAAGCCTGTTATAGAGGCATATCGTATATTGACTAAAGTATTAGACCAGCAATATAATGGGCTACCTGTTAGGGTTTATCCTAATAATCGTCCTATTGTATCAGCTGAGAATATAGCTAAGGTACGTGAATTAGTTGATGAACTTAATGAGGCAATCTCAAGTAAAGATACTAATAGAATTAACGAAGTTCAGGCACAGATAGACAAATTAGTATCTTGGTCAGAGAACAGATATGATGATTCATATCCAAGTAGTCAGGCTATGATTTCTGACGTGGAGAAAAACAATCAAATGGAATTTTTCACGACAGGCAATGGATTTGGGAGCTCCGATGTTGACTACACAGGGCATCCTCTACTTGATAATTCCAATTACTATACTACACCAACTGCGGCGGTTACAACAGACGCTAATGGGAATGAGGTTACATTATTAGACGAAAATGGTCAAGAAATACTTATACCTAAGAGGTTAGTGTATAACGATGTACTTAGAGTAGTGCATGACTATATAGCACACGCAGCGAGTGGGGCATCTTTTGGGCCAAAAGGAGAGGACAGAGCTTGGGCAGCACACGTAGCGAGTATTATAAACGAGCCTAACTTTACAGATGCTGAAAAGTTACAAGGGATACAAGCATTAACAAGTGAGACGAGAGGGCAGAATACTTATGTTAATTTTACTAACGAGTATAACAGAGAGTATGTAAACAAGGCGAGAGAGATGCGAGATGAAGCATTAAAAAAGGGAGATAATGCAAGAGCTAAGGAAATACAAGAATTATTAGACAGGAATGATTACACACAATTTAGTGATCAAAAGGTAGGGTTATTAGGTAGGGATGCGTTAATAGGTGGTTATGAGCAGACATCTGATTCTGATGCGTGGGTGAACAATATGTTAGATACCACAGAAATATATGAAACAGAATTAAGTGATGGAAATAAAAACAGTAATAATGTATCTGAAGAAGTAAAGGATGATTTTAACAGTGTATTAGGTATAAGTCAACAAGCAACTTCTGAAACAGATTTTACTGGGGATGAGGGTGAAGCTAATTTTAATAGGTGGAAAGGCGATAATAAGTTAGTTTCGGGTTCAGAAGTTCAGGATGTTAAGACAGGGCAGCCTGTTGTAATTAAAGGTTTCCATGGAACAACACACGAATTTTATGAATTTGACAGTTCTGTACATGGTAATATAGAAGGGTATTTAGGTAAAGTAAATTACTTTACAACAAGCGAAAGTGATGCAGACCAAAATTATCAAACTGGCGGTGCAGATTTAACTAATAGAATAGAAAGTAGAATAGATGAAATAGAAAGTACATTAGAGAATGAAATTGGGGAAGGGTTGGAAGGTGAGGCACTTGATGAGGCTATACAAGATGTGATTACTGAAAACTATCCAAACTTCGACTCAAGTTCATTAGACTTTAATATGACTTTAAGAGAAGTAGCTGAAAGGATAGCTAACAATGAACTTCACGGAGGGGAAGATACAACTTTAGAAGTATATGTGAAATTAAACAATCCAGTTGTATTAGGTAATGGTGCTACATGGTTTGATGTATATGATATAAGTGAATCATCATTAGAGGAGGCTGCAACAGAATTTGCAGAAGAAAATGATATAACAGTTGAAGAAGCTAAGGAAGATTATGCAGGTGAGATAAGAGAGAGAGCAGCAGAAATAGATGGTGTAGAGAATGAGGTTTTAGATGCACTATCACAAGCATTATTTAGAAATGGGTATGACAGTTCTGAAGCACATAGGATAATGGAAGATATGGTTTACGAGGAATCTGTTGATTTGAATAAATTAGAACAAAGTATAAGAAAAGGCGAACTGTACGAAAATGACGAGGGGGAAATGGCTTCTGCTCAAGTAATTTCTGATATGTTTCAAATATTAGGATTTGATGGTATCATACTTACAGATGTATCAGAGAGGTTTAGAGGTATGGGGTTGGATTCAAGTACCTCACATGTGCATGTCTTTGATGCTTACAATAACCAAATAAAACTATCTGATGGTACTAACACAACTTTCGGGGAAACAAGTGATATTAGATTTCAAGCAGATGGTCAAGAGGTAACAGAGGAAAAACAGAATGTAGCAAATAAAATCTTAGACTACATAAAAGACAAGATAAAGTACTTTAAAGATGGTAATAACATAGTAGTAGATGCCAAAGAGTTTGCTGATAAGTTAAGAGAACTTGGTTTTGGTGATTTACGAGCAATGGCGTGGAGCAAGAATTTCCCTATAGTCATCCCTCAAACAAACCTAAGAAGTTTAAGAAACCACCCTGATTATGACGCTGCAAAAAATAAAGGGGATTATAAAGCTGCTGAACGTGTTGTAAAGGACATAATTAAGAAAGACAAAATAAACACTATTTTGTCAGGTAATAAAGATGTTACTATTGTCCCTGTGTTAGCCGAAGAAGGTAAAGGATTAAATAAATTACCTTTAGCGTATGCAAGAGAATTAGCAAAAGAAAGTAACGGAGAAGTGGCTGGTATATCTCAAACTAATGTAACATCGCATACGGATAGTGGTGCTATTGAAAGAATGTTTAGAACACCTAATTTTAACGGAGAGGTTATAAAAGGTAAGAAATACTTAATTGTAGATGATGTAGTAACAAGTGGTTCAACAGTAAGAGCGTTAAAAGAATACATAGAAAATAATGGAGGTAAAGTTATAGGTGTTTCATCATTATCAAATATATCTTCCATTCATGGTGGTTATAGTGGAAATTTAGCGATAAAACAAGACACCATAAAAAAATTAAGAGAAAAGTTTATTATAAGACAATTAAATTCACTACTTTTGCAATATGGAATCGCAGAAAAATATCAAGACCTTACAAATGCACAAGCAATCTACCTACTACAATTTAAGGACATTGACAGACTTAGAGATAAATTCAATGATGCAGGAATTTTATCAAGACTTAAAAGAAGCGGAGAAGAGGGACGGAGTGAAGGTGAAACTGACAGGGTTCGAGAAGTTTCTCAAGAAAATTTAAGGTTACTATCCACCCCACAAGGGGATGTCTATGGTTTTGTACATGGAGGCAAGATGTATTTAGACCCCAACAAACTTACACCAGATTTAGTAGGTGAGGAATTTATACATTTACAACAACAAGGATTAAGATTAGCTGCTGAAAGTGGAAATAAAGAAGCTAAGAGAATAGTAGATGCTTGGGATGCACTTACCAATGATGCTGCGGAAGCTTTTATGACTGATGCACAAGAAGATGGTATATCAGAAGAAACAAGAGCCTTATTAGATCTTTTAGGTATTCCATACAGAGAGATGTCTGCTGATGTATATAAGAGGCAAGATGGAGAGAGTGATGCAGACTACAAATTAAGATTACAAGATGAAATGTGGGCGAAAGCTCAAAAGAAAGAATTTGCAGAACGTGCAGAGAAATTATCTGAAGAGGGCAAGTTATCTGAAATAGGGAGGAAGATGTATGAAGCTGTAAAAGATTTCTTTAGATTTATAAATGAATCTTTGGGATTATATAACCCTAAACAATGGAAGAATTTAAGTTTATCAGAAATAATTGATAGGATCTAATGAAGTTATTACAAACGATAAATTCCTACAAGATTTAAAAAGTGATAGAGAAACAAGATTTAATGCAGAATCTTTAAACAATAATGATGTTTCTAATAAAGCAACAATAGGAATAGCGCCAGCACTATCTAACGAGATAGAGGGGTTAAACGAAGTTGAGCAAGGATTGTTAAAAGATGAGTACGGCAAGAGACTTGACAAGGTAATTAACGACATTCCAAATGCAACTGGTGTTAAAATAATATCATCTAACAATTCTGCTGGCGGTTGGTTTAGTGGGGATAAAAATAGGAATATAATTGAACCTAGTAAAGGTGTAACTGTTGAATATGAAACTAAAGAGCAACTTGAGGCGTTTGCTAATTTACTTGGTGCACTTGCGCCAGATATACAAGAAGGTGTATATGTAGCAGAATATGATGAAAATGGTGCTGATGTAGAACACGCTTTTACATTTGACACCGTAGAGAATGGGCAGAAAGTAGTAGATATGCTACATACTTTCAAGAATGACGAAAATGATCCAAACGACAATGGATTAGGCGATGGATTTAGATACGATACAACGACAAATACGTTATATATAGGTGATTTAGGAAATCAGAATTTAGATAAAATTGAAAATTTAATTAGATATGCAACAGAAAACGGACTTAAAGGACACGAAAAAGCCAGAGCGAATATCAGCTTCCCAAGCAATAGAACGTATCTCGAAACTTTGCGAAGAGTTAGGGATACCTTCAACAGAGATGGATTATTCCAAGCACAAAAAGACAGCTTCAATACACTTTATGAACAAGCCCAAGAAAGGGTAAGAGCACAAGTAGAGGCTAACAGTAAGAATAGCGTTTTAAGTTGCTAATATTTTTTTAAATACTGATATGTACAGCAATTCATTCCTCATCTCTCATTCCTCATCCCTCATCAACCGTTGCACATGAGGCGGCAAGGGCTGTTGATATAAATATAGAACTATTAGGCGTATAATGCCCATCTTAGACGTTGACTTTGATTATGAGAACATAAGATCCAGCAAATCCATAGTTATGGATGTGGTCAGCGGTACAACAATAACTGATTTAATCTTGACCGATATTATCTGCTATTCCTGACTTCATCACTTTCATTTTGTCGATTTTACAATCATTTCATAATGAGATTAATGCAAGAAATAGCTTGATGATTTGGATGATACGGAGACTTAGCATGCTTATCTTTGGGTATGTTTGTACGGAAAAAGAAGAATAAATCAGGATCCTTTCTAT
>CAZCTQ010000057.1:0-6870 GCA_964501555.1 uncultured Aureispira sp.
CTCGGTTGCAAGAGAAGATGACTAATGAAAATAGAAAAGCACAAAGTATGATTAGATTATTATTAAGCTGATTCATGATATTTAAAATATTTAATTTTTTGGCTGATAAGCAGTACCCACCGATAGTCATGGATCATAAGGATAAGTATTGTTTTATCACGGTGAGATAATATATTTTGACCTTGGTCTGCAAATATATCATATCGTCATGATCCATTTCTATTTATAAAAAAATGTATCTATAGCGAAGTTATCTGTTAAATCATGGAGGTTTGTCCTCACAGGCATAAAGATACAAACACAAAATACGTATTGTATTGTATTGTATTGTATTGTATTGTATGCGATCCATAGTATTTAATAAAAGATGATTAATGATACAAAGATACATATTATGATTGGATGAAACAAGAGTTTGTATAAATTTTATTAAAAAGATTAAAACCTTAACTTGTCTGTCTGAACTTGCCGGTAAAGACAAGTTGTGTCCTTATTGGAAGAACAATGATTAGTTATAAAATACGTGCAATTTCACCAAGGCAACCCGTGCAAAATTATCCTTTTTCGGTATCATTTTTTCAGATAAATACGTTATTAGTTGTCATTTAGGGTTTTTATCATGAATTTTGCCCGCTGAAAGCATTTATAGCGTTACATATTGACAAGGACGATTGCATATAGTATTTTTTGTTTGATAACCGTTGGCGGTGTCATGGGCGTGCTGTCGTGTGCCAATACGGGACGTATCTCGGGCGGACCAAAGGACGTAACACCACCTAAACTTATAGAACCCCTATCTACACCCGACAAACAGGTCAATTTCGATCCTAAGGTGCTTACCTTCTTCTTTGACGAGTTTGTCGAGGTTAAAGATCCTGTCAAGCAGGTGATAGTTTCTCCGCCATTAACTTATATTCCGTCAGTAAAGTCCCGTGGCAAAAAGGTCACTTTTGCCTTTGATGATAAAGAAACACTAAGAGAAAATGCTACCTATACGATTAATTTTGGAGAGGCCATCGTTGATTTTCATGAAGGTAATAAGTTGAGTAACTTTACTTTTGTGTTTTCAACTGGACCGTTTCTGGATAGTCTCAGTATCTCAGGTAAGATTATCAATGCCAAAACTGGCGATCCGGAACCAGAGATGATAGTAGTTTTGTATGACATTCTCGAGGATTCTATAGTACGTAAAGAGAAACCTTTCTATTTTACAAGACCAGACAAAAACGGTAATTTCGTATTTAGAAATATTAGGTCAGACCGCTTTAAAGTTTTTGCGTTAAAAGATGATAATCTCAACTATAAATATGACCTTGAGACAGAGCGAATTGCCTTTTTAGATGAGCCTATCCGGCTGGAAGGTAAGTCTATGGAAGGCGTTTTACTGCGTTCCTCTCTTCCCATACCTCGGTTAGCTCTAAAGACTAAAAATGTAAAGACTTACGGCAAGGTTTCTTTATTTTACAACACCACTGTGCCTCATGATATCGACGTACGAGTCGTACCTGAAAATATATCATACTATACTGAGGCAAAGGAAGACTCTTTGAGTATATACTATGATACTTCTCTTGATTCTTTTCAAATATTTGTAGGCAAAGATTCTTTAAAGGTTTTCCCTAAAGGTAAAAATGACTGGCTTAAAAAATCTCATCTGATTGCCTCTTCACCTATTAATAAAAAACGGATTCACCCGGCGGACTCCGTGGTAGTAGCTTTTAATTATCCACTAAAAAATGTGGACTTTAAGTATATCAATGTATCAGATACTACTGGCGTGCTGGATGGTGTCAATTATCATTTGGATGTTACAAATAAAAATATCATCATCAACTATCCGTGGGAATTAGGCGAAAACTATAAAATAACTATTGATAGTAATAGACTGACAGATATGTATGGTCACGTAAATGATAATGTAAATATAGCATTTTCTACACTGAGCCTAGGTACATCCGGAACGCTTATTGTAGATATTGAGGACCTTGACAGTACTAAAAATTATGTAGTTCATATTCTGAAAGACAAAATACCACTGTATGGTTATACGTTTAATCAGGTAAAAAGTGCCCATTTGGAATTGACTTTACTCGAGCCCATGAAGTACAATATAGATATTTTTGAAGATGATAATGGCAATGGCCAATGGGATCCAGGAGATTATTATGAACATAGGCAACCGGAAGTAAATTTTACTTATAAAGGTGACATCCTCAAAGTAAATAGGGAAAATAAAGTGCAAATATCATGGATTAAATCCCTTGAATCATTGTTGCAGGATAAAGACCCAGGCGGTGGTAAATTGAATAACCCTTTTGAAAATCGAAAATGAAATTCAGATCAGACGATTTAAATAAGATATATGGACGGCGACAGGTTGTCAATTCGGTTTCTATCGAAGTGGAACAAGGAGAGATTGTCGGTTTATTAGGACCAAATGGTGCAGGTAAAACGACGACCTTCTATATGATGGTAGGTTTTATACAGCCTACATCCGGCAGAGTTTATTTAGACAATCTGGATGTAACTAACGATGCCATGTATCGACGCGCACAAAAAGGCGTAGGTTATCTTCCTCAGGAACCCAGCGTATTTAGAAAGCTCTCTGTCGAAGATAATATCAAGGCTGTACTCGAGATGACAAATCTCAATAAAGCCGAACAAAAGGACAAACTCGAGTCCCTAATTGCCGAATTTCGCTTAGATAAAGTGCGCAAAAATTCAGGTGACTCGCTTTCGGGTGGTGAACGACGACGTACTGAGATAGCCCGTTCCCTAGCTTCCGATCCTAAATTTATATTATTAGATGAGCCCTTTGCAGGGATCGACCCCATAGCGGTAGAAGATATCCAGTATATTGTAGCTAAGCTAAAAACTAAAAATATAGGTATTCTCATTACAGACCACAATGTTCAGGAGACACTTTCGATTACAGACAGGGCCTACCTCATGTTTGAAGGGAGTATCCTCAGAACAGGAACAGCTGAGCAATTAGCAGAGGATGAGGTAGTAAGACGCGTTTATTTAGGCAAAAATTTTGAATTGAAAAGAAAAGTGCTCGATTTGGATGAAAAATAATTGGTTTTACATATCATGTTTTGCAGGTTTGCTGTTATTAACTTCCTGCGGTAATGATGCTTCAGTTTTGACAGCCGAGGAGAGATATGCCGTAGATTCGATATATGCTCGCCAGTTTAATACACTTAAAAACAAATCGGATTCTATATGTACGATAATATCGGATACTTTGTATCATCGTATGGTTGATTCTCTGACAGCCGAGTACATGAAAGAACTCGAATACTTACTTAAAGACCATATCACTGAGGAATGAGGCGCTTGATACTGTATATTGCTATGGTTTTAATGATGAATAGTTGTTTTAATAGTGATCCGGATTTGACGGAAAATAATCCTCGCATTAAAAAAGAACTTGATGAGCGTCGCTATGCTTACCAAAATAGAAAACTGAATGAATGCAAAATGGATGTTTTTAATAGAGCAACTATTTATGTAGATTCTTTAATTTCGGCAAGGATAAGTTATCAATTGTCAGATTCTATATTTTTTCCACCTAAACCAGAAAAACCCACTTCTGGCAATCCCGTTATTATTGAAGATACCATTAGAGCAAAGCCTTTAAAACGATAAGTACAAAACGGAATAACTATTCTACTTCAAAAAATCGATCCAAATCGCACTTGAATACCCGTGCTGGAAATTTTTGTATCAATCTGTAGTCATGGGTAGCAATGATGATAGATGTCCCGTATTCACGTGACAATCGGGATAAGAGGTAAAGGATTTCATCACTTGTATCCGGGTCAAGATTGCCTGTCGGCTCATCAGCGATGATAATAGGTGGATTGTTTAGTAGTGCTCTGGCTATGACGACACGTTGCTGTTCGCCACCAGATAAACTTTGCACGTGTTTTTTTTCATATCCTGTCAGTCCAACCATTTCCAGCACTTGTAAGACTCTTGCTGTCATCTTAGCCCTGTCTTTCCAGCCAGTAGCTTCAAGTATATAAAGGAGATTGCGACCTACAGTCCAATGTTCAAAAAGGATAAAATCTTGAAATACCATGCCTAATTTACGCCTTAATTTGGGAATATCCTCCTCTTTAAGAGTCGTTAAATCATAATCAGCTATCATGCCGACTCCATTTTTTAGTGGTAAACTTCCGTATAATGTTTTGAGTAGGCTTGTTTTTCCACTACCTGACTTTCCGATAATATAACATGTTTCGGCCGATACTAACTTAAATCTGACATCCTTCAATATCAAATTATTGCCATGATAAATATCGGCATTTTCTAAATACACTACAGCATTGTTTTCCAATGAAAAAGATTTTATACGGCAAAGATATTGATAAAATTTATATATGTAATAATTTACAGGATATAAAGTAATCTTAACTGTCCCATCCTTTAAAAATCATATATCCCATTATTCAACTTCAACACCTGTTCTTTTTCCTTATAATCTGGCATAATGTCCGACACTATTTTCCAAAATCGATCACTGTGATTCATTTCTACCAAGTGCGCCAGTTCGTGGACGACTACATAATCTATGACATCATCCGGCGCAAAAAATAACCTTACCGAAAAATTAAGTGCTTTATTTGTCGAACAGCTTCCCCAGTTAGACTTGTTGTATTTTAGACGTACCTGTTGAATAGGCTTCTTAAAGTAGGTAGTATTATAATGAGTAACCCGTTCGATAATGATTGGTAAAAAATAATTTTGTGCAAACTTAATTAACAAAGTACGGATGAGTTTCTGTTCATCATAACCATTCACGTTAGGCAAAACGATATTAAGGCTGCCATTTTTATACTGGATAGTACCACTTTGACGATTTGTCTTTTGAATTTTTAGAGGAAATTGATGTTTACCGATGACAAGGATATCGCCATCAACGTACTGTTTTGTTCCCAGATACTTATCCAAAACATGCGGCTTAGATGTTTTTAATTCTAAGAGCCAATTTTTAGCCCATTCAACGTGCTTATTTACATTAGCTCCTATTAGAGGAATCTTAGGAATTCTTAGTATTACATGGGTGCTGCCTAAGGCAACACGCGTGTTCCTTCGCCGTTCTTCAATAATGCGAAGAGGAATTTTTTGACCGTCAATGTCTAAATAATAATTCAAATTGTATTATTTAAAGAATCTATGATTTATATCCATGATTTACTTCAAATGTACGCATGACATCTGTCAGTACCTGCACTCCTTGGATGGTCATAGCATTGTATATTGAAGCTCTAAATCCACCAACTGATCTGTGTCCTGCAAGCCCAACACATCCAGCTTCTTTACATGCTGCTAAAAATGCATCGGTTAATTCAGTGTTGTGCAAATGAAAACAAACATTCATCTCAGAGCGATCTTCTGGTGCGACCTGGCAAAAAAACAAGCTATTTCTGTCAATTTCATTATATAGTAGATTCGCTTTTTCTGTATTTTTTTGCTGAATAGCTGAAACTCCACCATTTTTCTTTAACCATCGTAAGGTGAGCATAGAAACATACACAGGAAATACAGGCGGTGTATTGTACATGGATGCGCCATTGATATGATTATTATAATCCAGCATAGCGCCAAGAGTACCTACTACTTTTGTGAGGGCAGATTTTCGCACTATAACTAATGTTGTACCAGCAGGTCCCATGTTTTTTTGTGCACCCGCATAGATTAGATCAAAACGATTTATATCGATTTCTCTGCTAAAGATGTCCGAAGACATATCACATACTAATGGTACTTCCGTTTCTGGAAAATCTTTATATTGTGTACCATAAATTGTATTATTGCTCGTCACATGTAAATACTTAAAGGACGGGTCAATATCATACCCTTTCGGAATATAACTATAACCCTTATCTTTAGAAGAAGCAATAACTTCTGTCTGCCCAAATATTTTACTATCTTTTATTGCTTTGGAAGCCCAAACTCCTGTATCTACGTATGCAGCTTTATCGATAGGAGTGAGTAGATTAAGTGGTACTAGTGAAAACTGAGTACTTGCACCACCACTTAAAAATATCACTTCGTGGTCTTCGCCAATATTAAGTAGGTCTTTTACTAAGTTTACTGCCTCATCCATAACAGCTACAAACTCCTTTGACCTATGGGATATTTCAAGCAACGATAAACCTGTGTTATTAAAATTAAGAACTGCCTGAGCCGCCTCTTCAATTACTTCACGCGGCAAAATAGCCGGTCCTGCATAAAAGTTATATTTCATCAAATTCCTTTTTTATAAATTGAAGTGCAAATGTCCGTAAAATTTTTGAAATGATAATAACTTACTACATTTACCAGTAGAGCATTAATAGTAAAATAGTCAATTCAAGTGATTTTTTTAAGCGAACGAGAGAAAAATTGTATCGAGCAAGTGATTTTACTACACTAAAGTGCCTATTCTCAAAATGCTACTCACTCGAATAGACGGATTTTTACGAAAAATGAACGCATAGTACACTACGGGTTACTTATTATATATATACGTCCATTTCAAATAAACTAAAAATACCAAATTTTTTTAGTATATCCATTAAATGGTATTTCTTACATTATGATAAAAGCCGAAAACAATATTTACAATTTGATTGCTGAAAACAATCTAGCGAGACTATCTATTAATTTCATGCGTAATTGGATGCTTTAACAGCCAAAAAATATAATTTATCGGTATGAGTTAATTAATTTGCTTTTGACCATAATTATTTTTTATTTAAAATTTTGACTTATCTAAAAGATTATAAGCTAATTATACATATATTTAATAAAATATGAAAAAATATTTAAAAAAATATAAAAAAAAGTTTGGTTAGGAATGAGGAAGAGTATTACCTT
>CAZCTQ010000058.1:0-6625 GCA_964501555.1 uncultured Aureispira sp.
GTATCACCCATGGAGACGCACCATGGATCAGCACCATGGATCAGCACCATGGATACACACCATGGAGACGCACCATGGAGACACACCAGAGGCACCACCCATGTATCAGCACCAACGGTGCAAACCAATCAAAACATAAAAAAAATGGTGTAACCATTTAATGTGAATTACCATGGGTACCACCCATGGATTCAAAATCTAAATTTACATATTATATCTTTTTCTTATGCAATCATGGATAAAATCTATATCCTTACATATTACTAAAATAAAAATATAAAAAATTATACCCTTATTATTTTTATATATACATTATTTGTTTTATCTTTGTACCGAATCAATTTTTATTTATTTGGAAAAATTTTGACTTGACGGACAGATTATACAAAATCGTTTTGTTTTAATTTGAGGTAGTGTGAGGAGAAGTACAATGATGTGAGATGTTAACTACCCCAATTTTAATAGCTAAAATACTTTATATTTAGCCTGACTACAGAACAACCCCAATCTATAGATATAATGGTGTCGTGAAGGTCGAAATCGTTTCCTGATAGAACCTAAGATAGAATGAAAGAACATCCAGTACATTCACTACGCGCTCAGGATAGCGGTGGTACAATACCTACCCGGCAAGTAGATAAAGGCTATTATTATGTGTCATCAGATACGGCATCTCCCCTTATAGAGAGTGGTAGTGACCATGCTGCATTATATATCAAAACAAATTCCTCAATCAACATTCAACCTTCAAGTATGAATACTCTTGATTTACCTAACAAAATATTTATGACGATGAAAAGAATTTTTACATCCACAGTATCTCATAGTATCAACCATCTCATGATGCCGACACTCATCCTTTTCTTGATGTCGATAGCTGCCATCGGATGGGGACAAACGACCATTGCAAACTGGAATTTTGAAGATAAAAATCAGACAGTCGATGTGAGTACTCCGGCTAATGCTTCAGCTACTATTGTTAGAGAGTCTTCTCAGAATTTTGTTTATGATCAAGGTGCTGGAGGCTCGGGTTCTTATTCAATATCAACTGTTAATTGGGATAGTGGTAACAACTCAAAATACTGGCAGATTATCATCAATACTGTAGGTTATGAAGGCCTAAAAATATCCAGTAAACAACGTGGTTCAAATACGGGTCCAAGAGATTTTAAAGTACAGTATAAGATTGGATCAGGTGGTACTTGGACAGATGTCCCTGGTTCTGCTATAACCGTTGCTAATAATTTTACAACTGGCGTACTCAATAATGTATCTCTGCCCGCTGCTTGCAAGGACGAGAGTGTGGTCTATCTCCGTTGGATAATGACCAGTAATACGAGTGTTGATGGCAGTACAGTACAAGCTGGTGGCACCAGTAGAATAGACGATATATTAATAACTGGTACTGCGATTCCCCTTCCGACAGGATATGTATGGAATGGTGGTAATGGCAACTGGAATGTCTCTACCAACTGGACACCTAATGGTATCCCGGGATCGATAGATAATGTCACCATCGGTAGTGGTACTTGTACCGTGTCCGATGCAAGGACAGTCAAAAATGTGACCGTAAGCAGTGGTGCTACCTTAGCAGTAACTAGTACGCTGACTACCTCGGGTACATTTGCTAATAGCGGCACCATCAAAGGTACCGGCACGATAGCCAATGCTACTGCCGTGACTAATAATGGTGGTATCATAGCACCGGGAGCATCTCCTGGTTGTCTTACCTTTAGTAGTTTGGATAATACAGGCGGCACTATAAATATAGAGATCGGCGGCACTACAGCGTGTACGCTATATGACCAACTGGTCGTAACAGGTACTTTCACTGCCGGTAATGGCACCTTAAATGTATCGCAGTACAATAGTTTTGTACCTGCTGATGGCAATACATTTAAGATAGTCAATGCAGGCACTGTCACAGGTACATTCGGTACGGTGACCTTTAATGCACCTTATAATAAAGACTTTTGGAATGTAAAATATAATGCAAGTGATATCACCTTAGAGTATAATTGTATTGCACCATCCAGCCTAGCCTATAGCACCAATCCTGCTATCTATACGGTAGGTACACCTATCACTAATAATACAGCGACAGTAAGTGGTACTACGCCGATGACATACAGTGTTAGTCCGGCTCTTCCGGCAGGATTGTCTCTAAATACCTCTACAGGAACGATCTCGGGTACGCCTACTGCGGCGACACCGACAGCAACCTATACGGTCACTGCTTCTAATGATTGTGGCAGTACGACTGTAGGATTGTCCATTGAGGTACAAGCAGCAGTATCATATCCCGTCTATAACATAACACAAAATATCGGGTATAATACCATCCAAGATGCAATAAATGCAGCGAATAGCGGTGATACAATCGAAGTATCTTCAGGTACCTATGCAGAGAATGTCGTAGTAGATAAAGAAGTAACGATTTTAGGCCCTAATGCCAATGTGGATCCATGTACAGGTACAAGAGGTGCTGAGGCCATAGTTACTACTGCTGTATCTGATATTGCAGGTGACAGTACCTATTCGATTTTTGATGTTCAGGCTTCAAATGTTATTATTAAAGGCTTTACTATTGATGGTGATAATACATTAATTACCACCGGAAAAACATCAACCAATGGAGCTGACATTGATATAGCAGTTGGAATTACACGTTATGTGACTGGTGATAATCTTACTGTTACAAACAACATAATTCAAAATGTATCTTATTTAGGTGTTGAATTATATGACTATCCTGCTGGTGTAGCATCATCAGGTAACACTGTTTCAAATAATAAAATTCAAAATTTAGGTACTTATGATGCAAGTTCCGGTATAGCTAACTGGGGTATTGGAGTATTGCTTTATAATAACCAATATACTGCAGTGACCAATAACTGCATGACGAATGTACGATCAGGAGTTCAAACCGGTAACTTCTATAGGGCAAATCCTGGTAGTAGTGCTTATCAGATTATCAGTAATAATACGATTGAGGCACGCAGGACAGGTATCTTCCATAATCTGTTCTATAGTTCGGCATCACCATTCACGGTAAGTAATAACACTATTACAGCTTTAGGAAATGCTAATGAAACAAGATGGGCAGGTATTTTGAATACCAGTATGCAAGTAGCTGCTTCTACACTATCTGGCAACAGCATCAACGGTGCTGGTACTGATCCAGCTCAGACTTATGTAGTAGGTATTGATGCTTGGAATGATCAGGTAGCTCCAATCATCACTGGTGGCAGTATAACAAATGTAATGTATGGCATCAATGTTAATAATTATGAAGGATACCTAAACACAAATGCAAATAACACTTTTGCAACGATTGATGGTGTAAACATAAGCAATGCTTCAGTTGCAGGTGTTCAGGTAAATGATAACCCTGCAAATAGTAATAATGCTAAAGTGACAGCAGAAGTAAAAAATGTAACCATTGGTGGTAATACTCCTATAGGTGTATTAATCAGCGGTAATGATGCTTACGCCAATGTACATGATAATACCATCTCTGCTCAAGCTTTTGGTATCCAATCAACGGGCTCGATATTGAGTGCTACTAATGGATTGACATTATCAGATAATGATATTACAATGACAGGTCAGACCTACAATAGTAATCCTACAACAGGTATTGTCTTACATAAAGTGACCGGTACGCATGCAGCTACTGTTTCAGGTAATGATATAGCTGGATCAATGTATGGTTATAGTGTTTATAACCTGAATACGGGCACAGCTACTGATATCACAGGTGGTACGATTACAGGTGTAATGCAGGGTGTTGCTTTGCTCAACTGGGATCCGGTAGCGAATACTTACGGTCCTACCAATGCAAATGTTAGCAACATCAGTATGAGTGGATTTACTGGTACATCTACAAATCCTGATATCAATTTCCACGCTGGGGTTTATACCTTTACAGGCGGTAGTAATAACTCTGCGACAATCACATCGACATTGAGCGGCTTGACGATAGATGGTACTGGGAAAATTCAAGCAGATTGTGGTGGTATCGTAGCTGCTGACTTCTCTACAGGAGCAGGCACACGTCAGACCATCACTATCAATGAAAACACTATCCAGAATAATGCTAACAGAGGTATCTTAGCAAGAGGTGGAAATGCAATTGTTAATGTTAACCGAAATACTTTAACTAATAATGGTGGTAATCCTTATGGCTTAGGTGGTAATGATGGTTTTGGTATTATTGGCCACAAGAATGTACAGTTAAATATCTGGAACAACTTCATTACAAACCCTGCAAGTGTTATGGGTGGATATAATGTAAGTGCCATGGCTATATTTAATGGTGCGTCCATAACTGCTACAGAAAATAATCTGGATCAGAATGGCAACACATCAAGCTGGCTCGCTAATAATATGGATAACACCGGTACATTTACTGCCACATGTAACTGGTACGGATCATCGGATGCGACGACAGTATCATCAAAAGTGAATGGAAGCGTAACTTATGCAAACTGGTTAGTAGATGGAACAGACGATGACGCTGGTACATCTGGCTTCCAGCCGGTATCAGGCAGTTGTATAGGATCGGTAATTACGCTTACTTGTGCCTCCGACAAAACGGAAGCAGCTTGCCAGACACAAGCTTCAATTAATACTTCATTCAACAACTGGTTGTTAACAACTACAGCATCTGGATGTGATGTAGTCTTAACAAATGATAATACCGGTGCACCTTTAGCTTGTGGTGGTAGCACTTTAGTAGAATGGACAGCCACCAGTGATTGTGAAACGAAAACTTGCAGTGCAACCTTTACTGTTTTAGCTTCATCAGCACTGTCAGCTTCTAACCCGGGTACACAGGTATTGAATGTTGGTTTTGGTGTCAATTGTATGGTAACTATGCCTGATTATCGAAGTTTAGTGAGTGTTTCAGGTGGATGTGCACCATATAGTTTAGTTCAAAAATCACCTAACGCGCCTGGATCATTAGTTATTGGATATGGAGGATCTCGTACGATTGTCATAGAAGTTACGGACAATTGTGGAAACACTACATCTGTTAGTTTTACAGTAATTATAGTTGATGCAACTGCACCAAACGCTATCTGCAAAAATATTAGTGTAAATCTTGATGGTAGTGGTAATGCCGCTATTACCCCAGCTATAGTGGACAATGGTAGTAATGATAATTGTTCAGCAGTAACATTGCAGATAGACAAATCAACGTTTGATTGCTCGAATGTAGGAGCTAATACAGTAGTACTTACAGTTACTGATGATTCTGGAAATTCAGCTACATGCAATGCAATAGTGACAATAATCGACAATGCTAATCCTACGATAACTTGTCCTATTAATCAAAATAGGAATACAGTTAATGATCAGTGTACTTATACTGCTCAAGGAGTCGAGTTTAATCCAATAGCATACAGTGATAATTGCAATGTTACCATAAAAAATGATAAAAACAACACTAATACCTTAGCAGGTGAGGTATTTTCTGTAGGAACTCATATAGTAGTGTGGACAGCAACTGATGATAGCGGAAATTTCTCTACATGCAGTTTTACAATAAAGATAGATGATAACCAATATCCTATAATTACATGTGTTGGTAATCAGACAAAGAATACGGATAATAATAAGTGTGACTATACAGTTGCGATAGCAGAATTTGATCCTACATTTAGCGATAACTGTACTGGTAGTACGGCAGCGCATAATTATGATGGTGGTGGAAGTAGCTTAGCAGGAAAGGTATTCCCTGTAGGTACAACGACAGTAGTATGGACGGTAACAGATGCGAGTAATAACAAATCTACATGTAGCTTTACAGTAACAGTAACAGACAATGAGAAACCGACGATTACATGTGCAAGTAATCAGAGCCAGACGGCAGATGCTGGCCAGTGCAATGCAGCGGTTACAGTAGTAGGTCCTACTACGGGTGATAACTGTGGAGTAGCGAGTGTATTGAATGACATCAATGGTACAGCAGATGCAAGCGGAACCTATCCTGTAGGTACAACGACAGTAACGTGGACAGTAACAGACATTCATGGTAACTCATCGACGTGTCAGCAGACAATCATTGTAACAGACAATGAAGCACCAGTGATAACATGTCCTGCAAATATCAATCATACAGCAGATGCAGGAGTATGTGAATATACAGCAACGATCAACCCGGCAACAGCAACAGATAACTGCGGTGTACAGAGTATCGGTGGAGTAAGAAGTGATATGTTGGCTTTGAGTGCAGCATATCCTGTAGGTACAACGACGATAACGTGGACAGCGACAGACATTCATGGCAACACATCGACCTGTCAGCAGACAATCACGGTAACGGACAATGAAGCACCAGTGATAACATGTCCTGCAAATATCAATCATGCAGCAGATGCAGGAGAATGTGACTATACTGTAACGATCAGTCCGGCAACAGCAACAGATAACTGCGGAGTACAGAGTATCGGTGGAGTAAGAAGTGATATGTTGGCTTTGAGTGCAGCATATCCTGTAGGTACAACGACGATAACGTGGACAGCGACAGACATTCATGGCAACACATCGACCTGTCAGCAGACAATCACGGTAACGGACAATGAAGCACCAGTGATAACATGTCCTGCAAATATCAATC
>CAZCTQ010000059.1:0-5918 GCA_964501555.1 uncultured Aureispira sp.
GAAATGTGGGCTATATTATGAGGGTTTACCGGAAATAAAAAACGCAATTACCTAACTTATAGATAATTGCGTTTTTAAAAAGCGGTCTGGCTCCGCCAAAGGATTGGGGATAAATGGGACTCGAACCCGTCCCCAAAGCCTTGGGGATGACAGGCATGTATTCTAAAGGAAATGAGATAAAACATTTTTAGGTGATTGGATAAGGCTTTCGATTTGGAGATGGGCATATTTTTTGAGAATTTTTTCTCTTTTGAGGGCATCCGATTTAGAGTTAAAGACTTCGAGGTGAACTAAAGTCCAATCCGTATATTTAGAAGTAAACTGACTTTCTTTATTGATATGTTGCTGCAACCTACGAAAAGGATCTAAAGAATAACCTTTATAGTAAATATTAGCCGAAGGAGAGAAGATAATATAAACGAAGTGCATAGTAGATAAGCGTGTAAAAAAAGGAAAAGCAAGAAATGTGGGCTATATTATGAGGGTTTACCGGAAATAAAAAACGCAATTACCTAACTTATAGATAATTGCGTTTTTAAAAAGCGGTCTGGACGGGACTCGAACCCGCGACCCCATGCGTGACAGGCATGTATTCTAACCAACTGAACTACCAAACCATTAATGCCTTTCTTCAAAAGCGACGCAAAGATAGTAGTTCTTTTTTAGTTTCAAAGCACTTTGAAGAAAAAAATTGATATTTTTTTTATTTTTTCATTTTTAGCCTTACTTTTAGGGAGATTTATTACTTTTGTAAGTTATATCCAGCGGGATACATCGACTAATGAGGTAAGAACAATACTTGTTTTTATATTTTGGCATGATATCCCGTATAGCATTTGAATATCACTTTAGTTAAAGCTAATATGTATATTTTGCCCATTATGGGATATTTATAACCGTTTTCTCAAAACCAAACTTTAAAATATATGGTATATTTAGACTTCGAAAAACCTTTAGAGAGCTTGTATGAGCAACTGGAAAAATTGCGGGAAGTAGAAAAGGAAGGTACAGTAGATATATCTGAAAGTATCAAAGAACTTGAAAAGAAAATTCAACATACCAAAAAGGAAATATATTCTAACCTGACTGGCTGGCAACGTGTACAGTTGTCTCGTCATCCGGAGCGACCTTATACCCTATATTATATAGAGCAGATGTGTAAGAAATTTACGGAGTTGCACGGTGATAGGTATTTTGCTGATGATAAAGCTATCGTCGGTGGTCTGGCTAAAATTGACAATTACTCTGTAATGCTTATCGGTCATCAAAAGGGCACCAATACGAAGAGTCGCCAGTATAGAAATTTTGGTATGGCAAATCCTGACGGATACAGAAAAGCGCTGAGATTGATGAAGATGGCGGAGCGATTTAATATTCCTATAGTGACTTTGATAGACACTCCGGGTGCATTTCCAGGTTTAGAGGCGGAAGAACGAGGCCAAGCTGAGGCTATTGCTAAAAATCTTTTTGAGATGGCGCAGCTTAGAGTTCCGATATTATGCTATGTTATAGGAGAAGGTGCCTCAGGTGGTGCGCTCGGTATCGGCGTAGGTGATAAAGTTTTTATGCTTGAAAACTCGTGGTATTCTGTAATTTCACCAGAAAACTGTTCAACTATTTTATGGCGTAGTTGGGATCATAAAGAGGAGGCTGCAGAAGCATTAAAGTTAACGGCCGAACACATGCTGAGCTTTGGTCTGGTAGATGACATCGTCAAAGAACCATTGGGTGGGGCTCATGTGGATCCTGAAAAAATGGCTAAAACGCTCAAATCTCATATTAAGGCTGAGCTGGCAGAGTTAGTGTCTTTAGATCCGGAAGAGAGAATACGTATTCGTATCGACAAATATGACAATATGGGTAAATTCGAAATTGCAGAATAACACCTTTAAGGCATGCTCAAAAGTATCAGAAAATGGTTGTTTTATAAAGCATTTACCAAAAGAGATAAGAAAAGGATCGCACCGGGCAGTGCTGTAAACCCTATCCGGAATGTCTGTATTTTGTTTGACGGAACCGATGAAAATCAAAGAAAGATTGTTCATCAATTCAAAAAAACAATTGCAGTCGAGGGGCGTTCGGAAGTAAAATCATTAGCCTTTGTCAATAATCGGCTGCCATTGGATAATGTGGATTATGCCGCCTACAATCTAAAGCATGTCAACTGGTATGGTATTCCTTCAGGTGAAAAAGTGGAAGCATTTATTAAATTTAACTACGATATGATGATCGTTTTGTGCAAAAAAATGTTACCACATTATGAGTACATCATTGCACTTAGTGAAGCAAGGTTTTTCGTAGGCCCGGCAATCACACGTGCAGAGCAGTATTTTGACCTGATTGTTGATTTGCCCAAGTCAGGTGATACGAATGAACTTATAAAAAACGTTATCAAAATGGTCAACTTAGTTGCTGTCAAATAAAAATTATATTAATGAAAGATCAAAGATTTATAGGTACCGGCGTTGCGATTATCACGCCTTTTAAAGATTATGAGATTGATTATCCGGCATTTGGCAGGATTATAGATTATGTGATACAAGGCGGTGTCAATTATATCGTTGCTTTAGGTTCTACTGGTGAGGCAGCTACGCTAAGCGCGGATGAAGAAAGGGCAATACTGGATTTCTGTATTAAACATGTAGATAACAGAGTACCTTTAGTAGCCGGAAATTTTGGTGGAAATAATACGCGTGCTTTAGAAGATAAGCTCAAAGCCTATGATTTTGAAGGTATATCGGCTATCTTGTCGGCGAGCCCTGCTTATAGTAAACCAACTCAGGAAGGCATTTTTCAGCATTATAAAGCGATGGCCGATGTGAGTCCTGTGCCTATAATCTTGTATAATGTACCCGGCAGGACAGCTTCTAATATGTCGTGGCAGACTACTGTTCGGTTGGCTGAATATAGTGAACGTTTTGTGGGTATTAAAGAGGCTTCGGGGGATTTAGTCCAGACAATTAATATTATCAAGCATAAACCAGAACATTTTATAGTGACTTCTGGTGATGATTTGGTGGCCTTGCCAATGGCGTTAATTGGTTGTGATGGAGTGATTTCGGTGATTGCCAATGCACTGCCGAGGGCATTTAGCCAGATGATGAATTTTTCTTTAGACAGAGATGTTTATGCTGCTAATGAACTCAATATGAAGACGTATGATTTGCATCATTGGCTGTACATCGAGGGTAATCCTGTCGGTGTAAAAGCAACGATGGAAGCATTGGGGCACTGCACAAGGGAAGTACGGCTCCCGTTATCGCCAATGACGGATGCTAATTACGAAAAGCTCAAAGAGTCATTAGCTATCATCAAAGAAGGGTTGAAGCATTAGATAATACTCATTATACATTCAAATTAGACCAATCCTTATAAAAAAATAGCAAATCTCTGCGTTAGAAAGCCTCACTATAGCTAAGGCTATATTTGCGTTTTCTGCCTTGATATTTACTGTTTTTTCTACTAAATCTTTGGACCATTTAAAAATATAATGGGTATAACGTTAACGAACTGAACTAATGAAATAGTGGATTCCCTATTTCAGTTATTTTATAGATTACAGGTGATATACCGGCTCATTGCAGACTATTGATAATGGCTTAACCTATATCTTAAATATCAATACAAATCCCTGAGGATGATTTCTTTTTTGAGGATGCTTTGGCCTCGTTGGATTTTTAGGGATATCTTTTTTCCGGCTTTACCACTTAGTTTGTTGATGATTTTCTTGAGGGAGTACCATTTGTAAGACCATCCATTGATGCTAAGGATGATGTCATTTTCCATGAGCCCCGCTTCTTTTGCCGGCGAATAGTCAAGTACGTGCTTAATAAAATATTGATCCAGCCTGTCGCCGTATGTATAAACGGTCAGGCCACTTTTGTCATATTCGAAAGGTCGGTTATAGTGTTTTAGAGGTTTGAGATACAGTTTTTTGCCTGGATAATCTATCACTATATCAAAACGCTCTAAGATATGATTGCCGATAATGCCGTTGCGAATGATTTTTTGATTGGATAAAACAGTATCATCTATCCATTGAAAACTGCTGATCATCTGGTCAAAGTTAAAACTCCCTAGGCTGAAAGTATGTATTCTGCCTATATATCCGTCGATGTCTCCACTCAGACCTTTACCGAGGACACCGCGTACCCATTTCTCATGCTGCCCGTCAGTTGTATCTGCCTTGTAATGAAAAATCGCAGAAATCCCGGCACCTGTATCTAACAGCATTTTAGCCTGTAATCCTGTGTCAGGTGTAAAATAGGTCTCGCAGTTAAGATAAATCTTTTTATCGATGATTTCAAGATCCAGTTTTTGATATTTGTTAAATTTTGATGGTTTGAAAGCGTCAGGTGCGATGAGCGTAATGCGCTGTTTTTTATAGTCTATATGTACTATTTGATCGGCAAAAAAAGAAGCTCCTAAGATACCATCAATAGGCATTCCAATATAGTCGTCAATATATAGAAAGTCATCTTCTAAAGTGATCATCGAAGTCAATTTAAGGGGTGAGTTGCCAACCTGGAGATAAATACCTGTACATATATCAGCTATGATTTCTTGATTAAGGTTAGAGCCTACCAATTTTACTTTTTTATTGCACGGAATCTGGAAAGCAGCGGTGATATTTCTATTGAAGAGGACAGAATTTTCAGCTCCGGTATCAAAAATAAACTTTAGCGGAAGTATTTTTTGAAAGACTACATCGACTACTATAAACCCATTGATATACTCAAATGGAATTTCAGCAAAGCCTTTTTTTTGTATGGTATAAATCATTTGTTGTTGAGCAGAGGCGAAAACATTTGCAAAAAGCAAGCACCATATAATTATTACGAGGCTGATTATAGATATAAAATGGCGTATATGTAAATGCCGGTACATGATATTGTGTATAATAATAACAAAGATACTGCAAATTCACTAACGTTGATATATTAATCAGATTAATAATGAGCAGATTCAACTTATAAATCCATTATTATTTAATGCCAGCAAATATACCTGATTTGATATTAAAAATCTAATTTTTTAGCGGGATTTGTTATTTTGCTATTGGGTTTATCTTTGAATTGCTGCCAAGGATGATGAATTTTTTTAGACAATAAATACCAGAACTACTGTATTTCGTTCCGGTATTTTGCAATGTTGATAATTTTTACTCCACTTTGACTATGTGGTGATATACAGCACCCTGATTAATATCTATTTTCAGGATATAAATTCCAGCTATCAAATTACGGATAGATATCTCAGGATTATCAGCATCTATTATTCCGGCCTTGACTACTTGTCCGGTCAGATTATGTAATGTGTAGCTATTTGATCCTTCTAATCCATCTATAAAGATGATGTCGTAGCTCGGATTTGGATAAACAGTCGTCTTAGGTTGATAAGGATCTTCTGTGGCTGTAGTACCGCATATAGTACCTGATGGTGTATCACCATAGATATTCCATCCACGACTGATTAAAGCGTCTCGTGCAGCAACGGCATTGGTGCCGTATTTAAGTCCTGAAGCCCCTAATTTTCTGTTGATCACATTGGGATTATTTTGGTGCCATCCAATGAGGGTAGAACTATAGTTGTTGCAATCCATTCCTGAACCGCCAAATAATTCATAAAGATCTATATTTAAATTTAGTTTCCAGTCGCCGATAGGTTGGTTGAAAGCGGTTGCTTTATAAAACATTGAGCTCATATCAGTAACATTAGCAGTATTCCAGTTGCCGATAGGTTGGTTGAAAGCGGCTGCTCCGGAAAACATAAAGCTCATATCAGTAACATTAGCTGTATTCCATTTGCCGATAGGTTGGTTGAAAGCGGCTGCCCCGAAAAACATCCAGTACATATTAATATTATTAGCAGTATTCCAGTTGCCTATAGGTTGATTGAAAGCGGCTGCTCTATGAAAC
>CAZCTQ010000060.1:0-5686 GCA_964501555.1 uncultured Aureispira sp.
TAGGATTTATCTTTTCACATATTTGATATGGATACGTATATGTTCCTGCTGGTGTGCCTGCGGAGACCTTAATGGTACCGTCTGGATTCATGGTCAATCCCGGATTGCTTGGTGTACCCGGTGTCAAATTTACTTTTGATGGAATTACCACTAAATGATTGAGGCTGTCATTAGTCAATACACTTGGTGTCGTACCTCCTACATACCCATTATATGTGCCGTAGGTATCATTTACTGCATCTATTACAGGTGCTTCAATGGTTATCGTTGCAATTGCAGTATCACAATGAGCAGGACGAATTTTCAGACAGATCGTATATGGGTAAGTATAAGTACCTGCTGGTGTACCTGCTGGTACATTTATTGTGCCGTTTGGGTTCATGGTCAATCCTGGATTACTTGGAGTGCCCGGTGTTAAGTTGACATCTGAAGGGTTTACCGGTTGTCCTATAAATAGGTCGTTGACTAAGACAGAACCTGTTGTTCCTCCTGATATCCCATTAAAAGGGCCATAAGTATCGTCAATTGCGTCTAAACAATTTATTTCAATAACTTTAACTTCTGAGTATGCGGGGTTTTCACATGGTCCTTCATTGGCTATATAAAATGCATAATATGAGCCAGGTCCAACAGCTAAAATGTCTGAATTAGAGAGTTGAGTTCCAGCTTGCCTATTTGATGTTGACCACCATTCTAGATAGAATCCAGTTGGCAGATTGCTTAATATAGCGTCATTCAAATCAGCCGTTTGAGTAGGGCAAATATCTAAGTCTTTGACACCAGGAGAGGTAGGAGCTCCACACATGGTCACATCTCCGGTCTGTCCAAAATTATAGATATTTTCCTGCCCATCTACATTTGTACCATCGGCCATACTACCGCGAACTCTATGTCCAACATATCCAAATTTTTTACTACACTGTTTGATCAAAAGCGTAGTATGGCCACCGGTTTCTACAGCCATGATAAAATCTGACAAATTTAATTTGCTATTATCATAAGCCCCAGTTGTTCTTCCGGGCATTAAACCTGGAGTAGTCGCGTAGCTGGTACCTGTAGAATAGCCCAGCATACCATAAGAGTTGCCTCCCCATGCCCAAACCTTACCTACATCGGTAATAATGTTGATAGCCGCATTGTCAGCTATCTGTGTACCTCTGTCGTGCTCCATAGGACTAATCCATAGCACATTGTTGCTTATGGTATAGGTAGTTCCACTCTCTGTTGTACTAGCCGATACCTGAATCCACGTATCCGAATCCGTTGTTGATCCATTGCCTAATTGGCCATATTGGTTTTCCCCCATAGCAAATAGCCTTCCGTCCGTTGCCAAAAGATAATAGGTTTTGCCCTGCGATGACGCTGTCATACCTATCATTTTGGGTGTAACTCCTGAAGGTTTATTGATTAAGGTCGCGAAACTTCTATTTTGAGGGCCTGCCTGTCCTCCTGTGCCGTTAATCCTTGTGCCGACACCCCAAGTATAAATATCTCCCCCTGAAGTAAGAGCCATAAATGCCTGATGAGTACCCCTCACAGCTACTACATTGGTTAATGGAGTATTTTCAGCGGTAAGTACATGGTGCCAAAGTTGACTATTCATTTCATTATCTGGTTGGTTATCTCCAAAAGCATCACTATTAATCGTGAGCGTATAAGCTGCCCCAGTACAAGTGGTAATAGCCAATCCTTCATATGTGCCGAACATCATTTTTACATCTGTAGGATTTACACCGTAGGGTAATCCATCAGCTTTAGTTGATGTGGATGTGGTTCCATCTATGGCACTAATTGTAAGCGTACCTATAAGTACTTTTCTGAATGATCCAGAAGACACATTTGAAACGTCAGGAACTAAAATATTGGCGTCTCCCCATATGTATAGTCCATTAGTGGTTAGTACAGCAAACTGCTGTAAGTTTGACTTACTACCTCCAGCAAATTTCAGGACATTACCTGTTAGTTTGTTGGATCCTGTTCCAAAATTGGCTCCACTCAACACGCCGGCTGGATCGGTAGTAGTTAGTACATTTCCGACTGTACCGTGACCGTTTTGGGTTACTCCTTGTCCCCATAATCTCACAGTGCCATTTGCTTGTCTCGTCATAGTCGAGTGGAAAACCCCAATGAAATTATCATATTCTATGGTATTAGGGTCTGAGCTGTATATGTAGGTGTTGGGGTTACAATTTCCCTGCACACAATTATTCTGACCCTGCACTTCTATTGTTATCCCTGCAACGACAAGCAGACATATTGCAATTATAAATTTGTTAATTGTCCTTCTCATCAATTATTATAATTTAGGTGTTAATGAATATGGTTGAACTTCTCCTAAGAAATCTGTAAAGTTTAATTGTACATTGTCACCTCTTGAAGATTGTCCATCCAGCACAAATTCTATTATATTATTTCCGGGATTCATTGTAACCGCACCATTTTTTAGCTTTCCGGATATAGTAGATCCGACACCAAATGATGTAATATCCTGATTATATACACCCGGAGTATTGTCATAAGAAGTGTAAATGGCATTGATGCTCAATACAATACCATTAGCAGCATACCCACCTCTGATTTCTTGAGAAAAATGTATGGAAGAAAAATCAAACTTTACCTTTTCAGAGGTTACGGTTATACTCAACTTCTCCGGGCCATGCGAATGGTCGCATGAGTTAGAGCTATGAGCATGATTTTCATTAATATGAATGGTATAAATGCCCGGTTTACTAAACGCTTCATTTATATTACCCATTCCTGATGAGGTGGCCACACCATCAGTACCCTGTAAGTCCCAGCTTACTTCCTCATTTAAAGCATACGAAAAAGGTGTATCGTAGGCAATAACTATGTTTTCTACAAGCCCCTTATTCTGTGCTAACAGAAAATTGCTGCTTAACGACAACACAAAGACTACAAGCAAGTAGCGTAGACCGATTATGCCTGAATTAAAGTCATATCTTTTCATTATAAATGTTTTTAATTTTATTTAAAATTTTGAATTAGTCAGTGTCTCTTAAAAATTAATCATCGAAGCATTGCTTATATTGATTTATTCTATCCTGATCACTTTGGAGGTAACAACTTCCTGACCATTACTGCTAATCTTAACCATTACTGCTCCCGGATGAATTGTTTTTCCATCGACTTTTATATTATCTGTGCCAGCTTCGATAGCTTGCGAAATGATTAACCGGCCGGAAACGTCATACATTTCTAACTGGCTTACCTGATTAAAGGGATGGTTCAATTTAATTTCTAATACATCCTTAAATGGATTGGGAAAAAACTCTAAGGTAGTTGCGCGCTCATCATGGAGGCTTGTTGTTCTTGTCCCTGTTACTACTAAGTCATCTATTTGTATCTTTTTAAGGCGATTTCCCTGAACAGAAGCAATTTCTACAAAAGCGGTTGCATAGGTTTGAGTTAAATCCTCTTTTGCCCATGTAAGTGCTGCATCTTTGGATACATCCGTAATGTCAAAGCACATTCTCGCTACATCCATAGTCTCTCCTACACCTATCATCACCGGCATTCCGGAAGACAACTTATAATCAGTAGCCAGATTGATAAAGCCTAAGTGGCTCTCAAAAGGCAAAACACCAAATCCAGTTGCATTTACATCAAATGCATGCTGAACCAGATTTAAAACTGTATAAGATTTAGGAAGGAAATTTTGAATGCTGGATTCGTCCATCATCACAGCTTCAGAATTATAGTACAGACGATAATTCTGGCCTGCAAGCCCTACCACTTTAGTGGACTTGTTTTTTAACTGAATTTTGTAACAATCCTGATTATGAATATCACTCCTTTGATCCTTACTGTCCTCTTTATTTAGGACAACAACTACACTTTGCCCATAAGTAAAGACAGTCAGGAACATGACCAAAGAAAGCATCAAAAACCTTAGATTGCTTGCGTTGAAAATCTTCATCTTTTTTAGATTTTAAAATATTAATACAATTAGAAATAAGTAACCATCTCTGCATAACTTTTGCATACATTGACTTTTTACCAAAATAAGTAAAACAAAAAACGTTCCAAATTTTTGACAAAATTAAAGACCACTACAATAAACTGCAAGAAACTAAAGAGGTAAAATTCACATATTTTTAATGAAAATATATAAATACTATTGAATTACTTTTGTTATAAATTATTGAAAATCAGCTCATATAAAAATTGTTTGTTTTAGAATTATTAAATTTGTATGAAATAAAGCGGAAGCAAAAAAACAAGTTTATGTTATATTAAAAATTTTGTTAATATATTTGTATTTAAGCAAAAGTTTTTATAAAAAAATGTTGTGACTATAATATTTTTTAACACTATTGTCCGATAAAAAGAAATCGAGTAGGAGGAAAATGAAAGTTTTCCTCCTTTCATTTTCCGACCTCTCACACCACCGTGCGTACTGGTCTCGTACAAGGCGGTTTGTTAGAATGATTTCTGTTGTATTTCAACATTGTTACGATACGTTTGGTAGAAGCTTACTAATTCCATCTTGGCAAGTACTTTGTTACTCAAGCTTCTTGTCAATATTGGGCTATGTGCCGTTCTACTTGCTCCTTTACTCGTATTTGACCATTGATAAGACTGCCATTTGGATACACCTAACTTCATACGGTTTCGCATTCGGGTCCTTATCTTCTTCCAACATTGCCAAAACAGTTTCCTGATTCGGCTTCTTAGTAACTCATCTAACCGGTGGCATATACTTTTCAAATCGCCAAGCAAGAAGTACTGAATCCACCCTCAGATTACAGAACCCAAACCACTCATCAGCGTTCTGACCTGTTGTGCTTTATTTCTCGGAAGGAGTGTTTGCAATTTCTCTTTCATCTGTTTTAATGATTTATCTGCTATTCGTATCCGCCATTGACCTTTCATTTTATAAAACGAAAATTCTAATAATGTACTAGCAGTCGGACGGCTGATTTTGCTCTTCTACCGATTGACTTGCAACAGTAGAACTTCTTCAATGTATTTCGTAATAATACGCATTACACGAGTCGCCGACCTGTTGCTTCTTACATAAATACTACAATCATCTGCATACCGTACGAAGCTTAATCCTCGATTACTTAGTTCTTTGTCTAGTTCATTGAGAAGAATATTGGACAGTAGAGGACTTAGATGGCTACCTTGCGGTGTGCCCGATAAGCGTCGACTGCTTACTCCATCTATCATGATTTCACTACGCAAATACTTGCCTATCAACTGCAAGGTCTGTTTATCTGATATCTTCTTAGCTATCAAACTTATCGTGGTTGACTACATCAAAGAATTTTGCTAAATCTAATTCTTATTACATACGTCTTCCCTTCTTATAAGTAATACGGTAATGAAATATTAAACATACCAAAAAGAATCTAAAGAAATATAACTATATGCACAGATTGATTTTGCTTTTTCAGTAGATAAATTTTGAATAGTAATTGAAAAAAATCACTGATTTCATCCAGGGTTTTAAAAAAAATTGTTAGTAAAGCTCCGTTTGATATACTGCCATATCTTTTCTGCCGGATTTAGTTATGGACTAAATGGAGGAAGAAATAGTAGGGCAATTTTCGGTGGAATATTTAATCTTTTGGCTTTATGAAAAGCACCATTAACCAATATTACGATTTTATATTCTTGAGGATTGGTTTGTGAAAACTCATTAAGAAATACCTGAAAAGTA
>CAZCTQ010000061.1:0-5037 GCA_964501555.1 uncultured Aureispira sp.
TTCAGTTTTACTCCGTGATTTCTTAACGGCAAATTTGCTAAGGCCGGTTTGCATAATTGATGAGATTTAGATCTTTCCTCGGATTTTAGCTGATATTATTATCATTTTTACTTCTAATTTATTCATTTACAACTAAATAAACTCCCTTTCCATTTTAAGGGAAAGGGCTGGGGATAGGGTAAAAAACGGCAAAATTCATTTCTATTCCTAAGTCATTCAAATCAGCCAAATCTTTATAAAAATATAACAGTTATAAATTCTTTTCAGTTTTACTCCGTGATTTCTTAACGGCAAATTTGCTAAGGCCGGTTTGCATAATTGATGAGATTTAGATCTTTCCTCGGATTTTAGCTGATATTATTATCATTTTTACTTCTAATTTATTCATTTACAACTAAATAAACTCCCTTTCCATTTTAAGGGAAAGGGCTGGGGATAGGGTAAAAAACGACAAGATCCATTTATATCCCTTAACCATTCAAATCTGATTTTAGGCAAAATTCGATTTGGGTGGCGCATTGATGAAGTCACCATATCAAATAAAAGAAACCGCTTTTGTACTGATTATCTTTTTCTTATATAGAACTCACGTTAAATATTTTGAATCATAACCCATCTGGTTTTGAAAATATCGATGTATCTTGCAGCCGAAAAGTTTATGATTAGTGTAAGTAAATAATTAAGTGGCAAATACTAACCATTATATAGCTTGGACGTGGAAAAGCCCATTTATGCTACATTGGATGCTCAATCCAGTGATGGCATTCCGAGAGATATTATTTGGACAGCGCATTCCTAAGCTTTTGTTGGTTAAGGATATAAAGGGTAAAAATAGATTAGAAAATGCTATTGTACCTTGTCCGCATTGTGATACACATCATCCTGCGCTCAAGTGGCTTCCACCTAACACATACGCTTTTGGTAACTGGTTTGGATTGTATTGTGATCATTGTGGAGGTATTATTCCTGCTGTCATGAATGTATTTACTATCCTATTACTTGTTGTGACCTTTCCGCTTTGGATATGTTTTAAAGGTATTCTTAAAAAGAAGTGGCTGGAAAAGCAAAAAGCAAAATCAAAACTAAACCTACCTTTACAGCCATCCAATTTCCCATGGTGGTATCTGGGTATCAGTTACGGGATAACGATGTTTGTAGGTATGGCCATTATCATGGATCTGATTATAGACCAAGGTACTTTTTCTTGGGACAAGCTTTTGTTAAAATTTGTCTTATGGATGGTTATTGGCGCTGCCTTTGGATTAGGTATGGATAGATATGACCGATCGGGACAGCAAAAGGGAGACAGAGAACATCCTATAGCCTGACATCCCATCTGAGTGATGTCCCATAGTGCATGATGTCCCATAGTGCTACTATGGGTAATTGACGTATAACACCTACGGTGTAAGTCTATCGTGACGTAAAATATGGTGTGATATATCATCTGCGAGACATGATGCAACTATGTGTAAAAGACGTATAACACCTACGGTGTTTAAAAGGTAGTCATAAAAAATGGTGTAACCATTTAATGTCAATTACCATGGGTATCACCCATGGACAGTCACCAAAACATATAAAAAATGGTGTAACCATTTAATGTGAATAACCATGGGTATCACCCATGGATCAGCAGAGGTATCACCCATGGATCAGCAGAGGTATCACCCATGGATTAGCAGAGGTATCACCCATGGATACGCGTGGGAACACCCATGGAGGTGCACCATGGATACGTGTGGTATCACCTATGGAGAAACACCACCGGTGCAATCCAATCAAAACATAAAAAAAAATGGTGTAACCATTTAATGTGAATTACCATGGGTATCACCCATGGATTCACTATCTTTGCTACGAACAAAAATAATAAAGTGCTATGGCTTACACACAAATAATGTATCACCTCGTTTTTAGGACAAAATATAGTAGAAAAGTATTGAATCTCGAAAACTCAGAACATTTGTATAGATATATATGGGGCGTGATTAACAACAAAAACTGTCATCTATATCAGATTAATGGTATGGAAGATCATATACATATACTCACAAGCCTACATCAGTCTATCGCGCTGGCAGATTTTATAAAAGATGTCAAAATATCCTCATCTAAATGGATGAAAACTACAGACTTATTTCCAGGATTTACTAACTGGAGCGTAAAGTATGCAGCTCTCACCTATTCATATAAAGAAAAAAATATCCTCATTAATTACATTAAAAGGCAGCGTGAACATCATAAAGCGGTAACTTTCAAAAATGAAGTAACCAAACTGTTTGAAGAAAACGGTATAATAGATGATGGATGGTTTTGGAAAGAAACATAGGGATTGTCATCATAGGTATTCGCAAAATGAGTCGTTTCTATCGTGTGAGCCATCATCCTGATAGGTATAATTATTATCCTATATTTTGATATATAAATCCGGGCAACTACACAGGTTTATGCTTTCAAATTAGAAAAGATCATCCTATTGGATCGTATTTATGTTATGAAAGCCATGAGCTATAAATTAAATGTATAATGGGTATTATTTAATAATTACCACTACTTTACTATTGAAATTTTAAGATTTCAATATCAATATAATTTTTAGTAATCTAAATATCAATATTTTATAAATTATAAGAATATAATATATTTTATATTTAATGAATCATTAAGGCCCCATCTCCTTTACAATCCTGCCAAATTTACCATCCATATTCATAAAATACATACCAACTGGCAGATGCTGGATGTTTATCTCATCATCTGATGAATTGATGGCTCCCTGATAAACAAGTCTGCCGGTGATGTCAGTGATTTGGTAGTGGCCTAATGTACCATCGGATACCCTAAATGAACTGTTGGTTGGATTAGGACTTACTTGAAATAGGATCACCTCATCTGCAGGAAACTTGGGTACATCCAAACAATATACAGGAGTAATGGTAAAATGTTGTTCGTAATTACATCCACATGCGCTTATTATATTATTGACATAATTTTTTTGACCACTTCTTACCATATCAAGTGAAATTTCGCCGCCTTGCCAAGCCCAATAATTTCCATAAGGATCTAAGATAGTTGGATCGCCATTTGCATTGAAGGCGCCATGCCAAGGAAAGTCATCGATGCAAACATTAAATTTTTGATATACCTTTTTCAGAGGTGCAAATGTAAATTCCTTGCAGTATGTTTGACCTGACTGATTACAGGTATGATGAGGTGTGATGCATATTTCGTATGTTCCTTCCTGATGGAAAACATAATCCAGATGCCAGCCGTCTGGACCTTCAAGTGTATAATTATAAGTCAATCCATTCGGATCAGTAATATCCCAGTAAATAATTGCTTCATCTATACTGTCTGGAAGTACACCTTTTTCAGGGATTGCATTGATAGTAATCGCTTCATAAGATGGGCATAGTGGTTTACAATTAAAATCTAATTTGATATCTTTTATGGGTAGAAGGCTGCAATTTTCCCATCTACCAGTTAGAAAAGCGTAATAGCTACATACAGAGCCCTCAAATCCATCTATCCACAAAATATACTTTTTACAGGGTGTCAATAAGGAAGAAGGAATAGATATGTTTCCAGTACTAGCAGTGTCACTGAAGATTACATACGGTCCATTAGGGTCACATACTCCGTCTAAGATTCCGTATTGCACACCTGATCCGACACACTGAAAGATTGTAAAATTTATAGAATAATTACCTGTACCGGCAATGAAACTATAAAATGAAGTATTTTGAAAACCATCGCCTGTACTACTTCCAATAGCTTGATTAGTCCAAGGACCCAATTGAGATGGTATCTGACTACAAGGCCAATCTTGTAAAAGCCGCAAGTCGCACTGTGGATTATCCAATGCATCCTGGCAATAATTATCTACAGAAGATGGATTTGAAGTGCAGTCCGGTATTTGACACCCAAATAAAATGGGATCTACTTCTGTCTGTTGAGGCTCTATGGTTAAACATTGCATATAGGCATCACATGCTACTTTACCATTTGGATCTATAAGGATAAGAAATTTATTAGTAGGTGTCCATGAAAGAATTCCTTCAAAGCTAAAGGCACCATTGGCATCAGTCTTGGTAGAGAAGGGCGGATTGGATTCATCGCAATCAGGGTAAGCGAGTACAGTGACATTCTTTAATGGTCTATCAATGCCTAGATCAAATGTACCATTATAATCTATATCGATAAATACCATGCCTGTGATAGGAGGTGGATCTAATAACCCTGTTTTAGCTTGCAATATATTGCCAATAGATAATAGAAAATGTATTAATAGTAATTGTACGATAAAAATGGTTCTCATAGATATTGTATTTGTAAGATATAAAGCAATTTTGAGTCCTTTAGACTGCATAGCAAAGCTAATATGAATTTATAAACAAAGTATATTTTTTTTACTTTTTGTTATAAAAAAGGCTTAAATTGTATCATACAAGCCTTTTTTTGAGATGGCATCAAGGTTATACAGCATATTTGATGATTTCATATATCTACTTCGCATGGTGTGATATCCATAGCATATCATCCCATCTGCCTGCCATCGTACCAGCGTGACATCCCATCTGCGTGATGTCCCATAGGTGTGATGTCCCATAGGTGTGATGTCCCATCTGTGTGATGTCCTATCTGCGTGATATCCCACCAGCGTGACACCTCATCTGCCTGATGTCCCATCTACCTGATATCCCATAGTGCTACTATGGGTAATTTACGTATAACACCAACGGTGCAAACCAATCAAAACATAAAAAAAAATGGTGTAACCATTTAATGTGAATAACCATGGGTATCACCCATGGATACGCAGTGGTATCACCCATGGATACGCGTGGTATCACCCATGGATACGCACCATGGAGACGCGTGGTATCACCCATGGATACGCACCATGGAGACGCGTGGTATCACCCATGGATACGCACCATGGAGACGCGTGGTATCACCCATGGATACGCACCATGGAGACGCGTGGTATCACCCATGGATACGCACCATGGAGACGCGTGGTATCACCCATGG
>CAZCTQ010000062.1:0-4987 GCA_964501555.1 uncultured Aureispira sp.
ATCCCCAGCCCTTTCCCTTAAAATGGAAAGGGAGTTTATTTAGTTGTAAATGAATGAATTAGAAGTAAAATTAATAAAAATACCAGCTAAAATCCGAGGAAAGATCTAAATCTCATCAATTAGGCAAACCGGCCTTAGCAAATTTGCCGTTAAGAAATCACGGAGTAAAACTGAAAAGAATTTATAACTGTTATATTTTTATAAAGATTTGGCTGATTTGAATGACTTAGGAATCGAAATGGATTTTGTCGTTTTTTACCCTATCCCCAGCCCTTTCCCTTAAAATGGAAAGGGAGCTTATTTAGTTGTAAATGAATGAATTAGGAGTAAAAATGAAATAAAGGTACTAACAAAAAAATCAATAAAAGCACCGAATTTCATCAATTATGTAAATTTGATACAGCCTTGATTTTTTGTTTCTTTTGTATCAAGACAAAAGAAAAGTAAGTGTATAGAAAGGATCCTGATTAATTCTTCTTTTTCCGTAAAAACATACCCAAAGATAACCATTCCAAGTCTCCGCACCACTCAAATCATCAAATTATTTCTTGCATTAACCTCATTATCAAATGATTGTAAAATAGACAAAAAGAAAGTGATGAAGTCAGGAGTGAGCAATAAACTATCTTTTAATTGAAACCCTAAATCTATCGAAGTGAGCTATTAGACCCTATTAAACTATTATTGATAATTCCACTTGGTAATACGCAACTGATAACTTTTCTCGTTTACACTCCATTTTTCAGGTTGTATCATGGATTTCATTTTTTCAATATTCTGCTGATTAGACATGTGTGTAAAAAAACGGATACCTGTCAATGCTTCGATTTGAGTGATGGGCACCATGTAGGTTTCCAGCCTCTTTTCGGATAGTTCATGAGGAATGATAAAACCAATAGCCTTCTTTTCTTGACCTTTGTTATCCAGCAGCACCTTATAAAAAGCTGATGGTACAGTGACTTTATTTTTTTTGCCTATTTTTTTGATAGGATTGGACAGTATCGGGCCGGAGATCACGTACAGCGAATCCGCCTTGTATGCCCAATCTCTGACATTTTCCTCAAGCTCCCGCCAGACGCCGTTATTAAACTGTCGAAGTTGTGGCGACATATTGCTCATGTAGAAGGTCTCTTGCATGGCCGTCTCATCAAATGCCATATCACCGGCAGGTACCAAATGTCCTCGCGTATATCCTGAACCACGATAATCATCTGTCGTTGCAGAGTATGTCGCAACCATTGGATCCGGCACAAAGTTCTCTGCACGTTTTACATTAGGTAACTGTATGGATTTTTTGGTAAGTATATATGCTACCCATTCCGGCTGTTCATCTTCTTCTTTATAAGATAAAGTATAGTAGGTGTGATAGACGATTTCGCCGGTTGCAGTAGGTAGATAATCATATTTCAAAGTATGACTGACAGCAGGTATATCAGCAGTATAATTTGGCTTAGGCATTTTTTGGTAATATAAATATCCGACTGTCCCAAGGATTAATAAACATATTATTAAAACCACTATTCTAAAGCTCGATTGTAGTCCACCATTTGAAGTATTAGAGGTTGGTTTGTTATTCGGATAGGTCATTTTCTATTCTTGTCATTTTAGGTATATTTCTAACAACTAATTGCACGATTTCCGGAAGTCTCTCTTCAAAAAGGATGAGTTTATTATGTTTTATATCCGTCAGTAAATCCTCATTATAGTGCAAAATCGTAATGAGTTCGAGACCTCTGTCTTCAACCATCTTAAAGTCTGTACCCAACGCCGCTTCAAATTTACGGATGCGATCATCGACCTGTCCTACACATACAGAAAAACTAATTGCTGTATTTCGCATCATATTGACTTTAAGTCTGTATTTAGCGAGTAAGGTAAAAATATGGCTTAAATGATGCTCTGCGACGAAGGAAAAGTCATTAGTTGAGATGTGCAGCAGGGCTTGTTGTGGCTCGATAACTACAATAGGCGGATAGGTTAGTTCCTTTTCATCGCTTATGAGGGTGCCCGTACTCGCAGGATCCATAAATGGCCGTACATACAATGGTATCTGTTTATTTTGGATGGGTTTAATGGTCTTAGGATGGATAACTTTAGCCCCATAATAGGTCATCTCGATGGCTTCCTTATACGACAACCGTGGTAATAAGCTTACATCCTTAAACTGTCGAGGGTCGCCAGTCAGCACTCCGGGCACATCTTTCCATATATGCATACTATCCGCATCAAGGCAGTAGGTAAGTATCGCCGCCGTATAATCTGATCCTTCCCGACCAAGTGTCGTCGTCAGACCCTCTTTTGTACACCCTAAAAAGCCTTGTGTGACTACCCTACTCTGCTCATCAATCACAGGCATTAACTGATGATCAACATAAGATTGAGTAACATCCCACAGTATCTTGGCATCGCGAAAAGTATCGTCCGTCCGTATAATCCTCCGGATATCGACCCAATTATTGCCTAATCCTATCGAAATAAGATAATAACTTAATATTTTGGAAGACAACAACTCTCCATACGATACAATCTGATCATAAACAAGGTCGTATTCCTCATCGACAAAAGAATCCAATTGATCTGTCAACTGTTGAAAAATTTTCTTTATCTCTTCCCCAACATGGATTGTAAAGGATTGACTTTCGTCAAATAGATCCTGCACAATAGCAAGATGCTGCTTTTGTATGTCCTTCAATAAGGTAAGGGTCCTACTATCTTTCGCAAAAAAGCTGGTAACCACAGATTCCATAGCATTTGTCGTCTTACCTAATGCAGAAACCACTATTACAAGCTTATCCGCTTGATGCAAATTGAGAATGCGACCTACCTGTCTAAATCCATCCGCATCCTTAATAGATGCACCCCCAAATTTAAAAACCTTTATACTCATAATTTAAACCATGAATCCAAAATGAAGCTCAAATGTACAAAAATAGACATTATTGAAACTATGGGTTGTGTCTTACCTACCTTTTTTAAAATATCATTTGCATATAAATGCCAAAAAAAGACATCAAAACCTCCAATTAATACATACATCGTCATTTTAATAAAACTTTAACAAGTGTAAGTTACAGGTTGTAAAGTGCTAACCTACACATTATCCGAATGTTCTAAATCAATATAAAATCATGATGATTTATATCAACAAATGAAATGGATAATTATACAAAAAAACTACTTATCTTCGTTCGTAATATATCAATATATACCAAAAATGTCAATCTTATCAATCGGTCATCTTGGCAAAAAAGTACATGATTTTAATATTTTTGTATATATCTTCAATGACCTGAAAATGTTAATCCAATTGCAAGTTTTAATTAATCCATATATAAATAAATAGCAATGAATGAAATAAATGCTTTATCAGTGTTTTGCGGCTCATCATATGGCAATGATGAGTCTTACACAAAAGAAGGATACCGATTGGGTCAGTATATGGCTAACAACCAGATAACCCTTGTATATGGAGGTTCGCGTGTAGGTATTATGGGCGCAGTAGCAGATGGTGCTATTGACGCTAATGGAAATATCATAGGCGTGATTCCTGGATTTATAAAAAATAAAGAAATAGCACATGAAGGCATTACCGAACTGATAGAAGTTGATTCTATGCATGACAGGAAAATGACCATGCATGAAAAATCCGATGGTGCCATCATCTTACCAGGTGGTTTCGGAACATTAGATAAAATGTTTGAATTACTCACTTGGGGCCAATTAGGTTTACACAAAAAACCTATAGGCATCCTCAATATCAATGGCTATTTTGACTGTCTGATCAACTTTATGGATAATATGGTTAACAAAAATATGCTGCGAGTATCCAATAGGGACATGATCGTCGTAGATAATGAAATCGAAGCCCTGATCCAAAAAATGCGTGAATACGAAGCACCAGTAAAACCTAAATGGATGGAATCCAACCAGGTTTAGTCTGCAAGATTTAGCGTACCAATATAAAAGTAAAAATAGAAAGTTAAAAAATAAAATCAAGGTTTTCTGGATATATTTTAAAAAATACCATTACTTTTGCGCACTCATTAATGAGCCCGGGTGCTGAAACTGGTAGACAGGCATGTTTGAGGGGCATGTGTTCGTTAGGACGTGCGGGTTCAAGTCCCGCTCCGGGCACTCAAAAGAGTCTTACTTTCTAAATGAAATGCAAGACTCTTTTTTATTTAGTAATACTGGATACTTCGATGTTATACCCATTATATTTTTATAGAGATTTGGCTGATTTGAATGGCTGAGAAATCGAAATGGATTTTGTCGATTTTTACCCTATCCCAAACCCTTTCCCTTAAAATGGAAAGGGCTTCATTTAGTTGTAAATGAATGACTTAGGAATTAAAATAATAAAGGTACTAATAAAAAATTGATAAAAGTACTGAAACTCATCACATAGGTAAACCAGCCTTAGCAAATTTGCCGTTAAGAAATCACGGAGTATAACTGAAAAGAATTTTATACCTATTATCTTTTTTTAAAGATTGGATTGATATGGATGGCTGAGAAATAGAAATGGATATTGTCGGTTTTTTACCCTATCACCAACCCTTTCCCTTAAAATGGAAAGAGAGCTTATTTTGTTGTAAATGAGGGTAATATGAGTTAAAATAATAAAAAAATATATTGAAAAACCCAGAATTTAAGCGCAAAACTCAAGTAAACCGATCATCCTTCACTTTTAAGGGAAGGACCGAGGATGGGTCTAAAAATGCCAAAAGCAAGAACTGCCCCTAAAGCTGTCGCATCTACGATGTGAAAATCACCATATCTAATTATTATTTTTTATTTTGCCCTTTTAGGACTGGGATGCATGTTTTTTCTCGTTGCTTAGGGCGATGCCCAATGCAGTGATATTACACCCTTTCAGGGTTGCATTGAGTGTTTTATCTTTTTTTAAAGATTGGACTGATTTGAATGACAGAGAAATAGAAATGGATATTGTCGGTTTTTTACCCTATCACCAACCCTTTCCCTT
>CAZCTQ010000063.1:0-4722 GCA_964501555.1 uncultured Aureispira sp.
CCGGAATAAAAAAGTGCACCAGAAAAAGTGCAATCTGTTGTACACACTATTTATTAACCACCTTTAATCTTTAGTACTGAAAATATTTCATATCTTTGTATCGTAAAACAGAACGGCTATGCCGGAGATAAGCAGATTTTTTGGAATCCTCGTTTATATGTTTTTTATGACCATAATCCACCCCATTTCAAAGTCAAATACAATGAGTATGAGGCGAATATATTAATTGAAAATGGTAATTTATTAACTGGCGATTTGCCGGTTAGCCAATATAAATTAGTCCAGGCTTGGGCAGAAATACACAAAAACGAACTAATGACTATGTGGAAAAGCGAGGAATTTCATAAAGTAAAACCATTAAGTTAAAATGATAAAAGTAGTAGAAATATTGGTGATAAGCCTTGATAGCATTATTTGTAGATTATCAAATAATGACCTAAAACGTGTCTGGCTGATGCCCATGATTACTAAGCACAATCATTTGAATGGTATCGAAAAGCTAAAAGATCCAGACTATATTCAGTTGGCTCAAATAGGTGGCTTAGGTGAAATATGCTGGCCGAATACCATAGTAAGTGCAAACGGCGACGTATGGAATTATGATATTTCCCCTGAATACATATATCACTGCGGAGAAGACATGGATATTACAAATAAAAAGATTGTCTGACGATTCTTTCAAGAGCTAAATAATCTGATTAAAAATAAAAATGGTTAAAACCTGTGTAATAACAACGAAAAAACAATTGATTTTCCTGAAAAACCCCTTAATTCACCTCATTTTTATTAAATTTAGCAATTTATTTAAAAAATAAATTAAAAAAAAGTACACGATATATAAAACATTCCTTAGCTTTACCGCTAAATAATACAAAGTATAGAGCGTCTTTTGCTACGCTCGTGGTATTGCTGGCAGGTAATACGGCAGACCAAAGGCAGACGGGACACTTTACCCCTTACCCGACTGAACCACGAGTGTGGGGAGGCATCTAAAAAGAGAGGGCTGTTCACTCTATAATTTATCATTTATGAAATTAGTTTCATTAGAAAGTTCATTATTTAAAAAGTTTGAACTAAAAAATTTGTCCAAAATTTTAGGCGGTGCTACCGGTGCAAATGAGGATTCATCTTCGGTTGAACAAACTAGTGAGGACTCTTGTCATGTTGAAGATGATGATTGCAATTGCTGTTATTATTCAACAAATGACAAGGATGCATGTATTGCATAAAATTTTGCAGTTGCACTAATCTCTCTCAAGGATAAACATCGTTTTATTAAATCATGCTTACCTTGAGAGTGTTATTTTATAGATATATTGCCAAAACATAGACTATTCTTTGTAGATTTAGTATAATTAACTATTATTTATTAATATCAGACCACATAGTTACATAAAAGAATATAATTTATATGCTCCTAATAATTAGCGATGAGAATGAACATAGTACTGACAGAGTTATTGATTGGTTATTATTCTATGGAAAACCTTTTATTAGAATTTCTTTTAAGAACGAAGTTGTTATTCATAAATTAGAAATATCTAATAACGAAGTCAACAACTCTTTAATTGAAATTATGACAAATGACGGTGTTATATCGGTAGATATTAAGAATATAACCAGTTTTTGGTTTAGAAGAAGTAATTTTGAAATCAAAAATTCAGGATTAAAAATATTTGAAAATAAAGCGGAGTTTATCTCAAGGTATCTCTCAAGAGAGTGTTTTACTTTGAAAGACTACATTCATGCCAGCCTAATAGAGAAAAATCATATTAATTCCTTAAAAGACATTTTTACAAATAAAATATACAACTTAGAATTGGCAAAGAAAGCTGGCTTAAAAATCCCTAATACTTTGATTACTAATTCCAAAAATAAGCTGCTTAAATTTTTCCATGCTAATAAAAGTAGTATCATCTATAAGAGTTTAGATATTGGCTATTTAAGAGATGTAAGTAAAGGAGTCGAAATAAATTTATATACTCAAAAGGTTGAATTAAGTGATTTTGATAATAATAGAGACTACTTTTTCCCTACCTTTTTTCAGGAAAATATTGAAAAAAAGTTTGAAATCAGAACATTCTATTTGAATGAAAAGTGTTATTCAACGGCAATATTCTCTCAAAATGATGAAAAAACAAAACTTGATTTCAGGCATTACAATTATAACAGACCTAATAGAACACCCTCTTTTACCCTGCCAGACAATATAGAAAGCTCAATAAAAATCTTAATGAACTCATTATCCATGAATTCAGGTTCTTTAGATTTAATTTATACCCAAAATAAAGATTTTGTTTTTTTGGAAGTAAATCCAGTTGGGCAGTATGAACAAGTTTCAAACCCTGGAAACTACTATTTAGATAAAATAATTGCTAAAACACTAACAAATTAAAAAATGAGTAAAAAAATTAAAGATTTACTTGACTTTGATTTTCCGCCAGAGACTTTGCCATTTAATTATCAAAAATGGGTGGTTGAAAATAATAAGGAGAAAAGTAAACATTTAAAAATTTGTCATTCAAAAGATTATATGACTACAAAATACGAACTAATTCCTTTTTATAAACCTATTTTAATGCTTGGGGCGCAAGAATGAAAAATAAAGTTTTTCAATTTTTCAATCAGTGTATTCCAGTAAGAGGTGCTAAAAGATCAATAATTTATGACCTTAACAGACATGATTTTGACTTCATACCAAATGAAATGGTTGATTTTATAGAGTATTCGACTAATCGCACTAAAGATGAAATTATTAATTATTTCGGTGTAGAAAACAAAAAGATTGTTAAGGAATATTTTGATTTTTTAGAATCAAAAGAATATTGTTTTTGGATTGATAAAGATGAAGCAGAGTTTTTTCCAAAATTAGATTTAGTGTATTATTACCCAAGTATCATAAATAATTGTGTTATTGAAATTGATAAAACTTCTTCCAATTTATTGGAAGAAGTTTTATTACAACTAAAGTCTGTTCATTGTCATCATGTTTCTTTAATATTTATTGGGAAGATAACTTTAAAATTTATTAAATCAGTTATCGAAAAATTTTATAATTCTAATATCAAGACAATTCAATTGGTTATAAAAAACAATAGCTATGGCACAAGTTTTACCGAAAAAATTTTAGACTTAGATGCCAGAATTTTTGACATCTACATAACAAACGCAAAATCAAATTGTCAAAAAATATATGAAAAAAGTAAGCAGGTAACATTTACTAAATTGAAAGATAGTGATGCTATTAATTCTTCGTATGTTATATATAAGGAAAATTTTAGAGTTAATATATTCCTGTTTTCTGAATCATTAAAATACAATAGTTATTATAATAAAAAAGTATCAATAACTAAAGAGGGTGACATTAAAAATTGCTTATTACATAATAAAATTTTTGGTAATATCCTAAACTGCAATCTGAAGGCAATTGTAACATCTGAAGAATTTCAGTTTTCATGGAATATCAATAAAGATAAGATAAAAATATGTCAGGATTGCGAATTCAGATACATGTGTGTAGATTCATGCCCTTTAATTTTTGATGCAGATAGTAAATTATTTTACAGAAGTGTGCCATGTAATTATAATCCATATAAAAATGAGTTTTATGTATAAATTTTTATTTATTATCCTATTCCCATTGATGCCTTTTCTTTCATTCAGTCAGGGATGCTATGATATTTTTGAAGATGCTTTTTACTTATCAAAATTTGACGAGTATCGGGATTTAGCGGATTCTATCTTAGATGTTGAGATTTCTAATGGTACTCAAGACTTTAATGTATTTTTATTAAAATCCAAAATGCTGTACCAAAAAGGCGATTCAACTGCGGGCTTTCAATTTTTATTAAAGGCTGTCAAATATGGATGTGATATAGGCCATAACATATTTACCAATCCTTTTTTCAAAAAAGTCATATCAAAATCCGATTCTTTACAGATAATAGAAATAGCAGAAAAAGATGTCGAAATCCCTTTTAACACAGCAAATAAAAGAGCTCTATACTATTTGTACCAACTGACAAACTGGGATCAGGCACTTAATAATTTTACGATAAGATTCCATGACAGTATGTGTATAAAGCCGGCACAATCCCGTATTTATGAATTAAGCATCACGAGAAAAATGTTAAGAAAATACCTTAAAGATTACGGCTATCCTGATGTAAAAGAATTTGGCGAAGTTTTAGTAGATAAATTTGACTTAGTTATTATACATCATTTTCAGCAAGTGGACAGTTGTGAGTGGCTTAAACCTTATTACGATGAAGCATTAAAAAATAACAAAATATCACCACAACGCTATTTCAATTATTTTGACAAGTTACTCTTGTATAGAGATTTACCACTAAAGTATTGTGCTATTTCTGCTGGAAAAACGAACAATATTGGAACCTTTGATATGTATCCTGTAGAAGATATAGAAAATATTGATGCATTAAGAAAGCGTTTGTGTTTGTCACCATTACACGTGTTTCTCAAAAAGTATTTTATTGAAATACCCGAGGGCTATACTTATGATATGAACTCATATATTAATGATGTCAGGCTCAAATTGAAAAAAATTAAATAAAAGGTTATAACATATACAACAAGAGTCATAAACCATCCCGATGCCCTTTCCCTTCACCCGCCAGCTTGACGCTATGGACTGCGGCCCTGCGTGTCTGAAGATGATATGCGACTATCATGGACGGCATATATCGCTACAGCAGCTCAGGG
>CAZCTQ010000064.1:0-4564 GCA_964501555.1 uncultured Aureispira sp.
TCCATACGTAGCTGCCACAGAGTGTTTTAGTTTCGTTGATTAGGTCAGGCTGATGTATCGTCAGGTGTAGGGTCGTGATGCTGTCGCAGCCGTTTACACTCGAAGTCTGGTAGGTATAGCTACCGCTTGAGGTGTAAGTCTGACCATTCCATACGTAAGGCTCACAACTTGTCCTCGACTCATCTGCTGTCTTGATGTCTGTCACCGCTAAAGTTAATACAGTGATGATGCTGTCGCAACCGGATATATTCTTTGTCTTGTGGATGTATTGTCCTGCTTGTGTCAGTACATCGCCGTAGAAATCATAGCTGTCACCACCACAGATTTCTTTGTTTACTTTGGTGACTTGTGGTAGCTGCACGATATAGACATTATCGGTGTAGTCACACTCGTCGATACCGTAGTAGCTGGTATCAGATACGATGATAGGATAGCGGTCGGTATTGACGATCATCCACAGGGTCGTCAGGTCGCTGCCTGTAAAGCTAAAACGATCATTGAGTGTGCTGTCGGGGCGAATGTCCTTAGTGGTGTGATATACGCCGATGAGCTTACCGCCGTTCTCAGGGTTGCCACTGTAAAAAGATACGGCTACGCCGTCTTTTGCTGTAGCGGATGCGTGTTGTCTGTTATAGATACCGAAGTCCACGCTGTACTGTCCTGTGGCTATGTCATAGCCGATACAGGTGATGTCACCTGTCAGGGATGCTGCTGGTACAGGATAGTGACCGTTCTCGTCTATGAGGGATTCCTGTACCATGAAGTTATTGTACTTACCGTTTTTGTAGGTGGCGGGATTGTGCATGTGCTGCGGGACAGTGCCGTCATCGTTGATGAACAGCGGATTATAAACATACTGGTGCATGATATTGCGGGCGGGTGCCCAGTGATAGCCATCCGGCGGCCCGAACACGACTAAATCACCTATAATATCTGATTTTGTAGCACCACAGGTAATACACATCCGGGTATTACCTGTCCTTTCTGATCCGATGATACGTACTCTTTCAAATCCGGTAAGTGAAAAACATGGCTTATCGAAGAGCACTCTTGGGGTCGCACCGGATATATCGTATATAGTTAAGGATTCACTACCCCTGTGTATTAGTTCCCTAATACCATCCCCATCCAAATCAAAAAGCTCTGGCAATGTCCAATCTGAGTTTTCTTTAATGCGCATCGACCAGTTTAACTTTAAGGTATCTTCACCAGTATAAGAATAACTCACCATTTCAATTATTTCTCTTAAAAAAATTATTTGTTTTATACTGTCTTTCCTTTTTACATTACCGATTAATATTGGACTGTCTGAACCAACAGCTCTTTCTTCTATACGAAGATAATTCAGTAATTGCGTACTGCCATTCCTGTACTTATAGATGTACATACTCACACTATCAAAATTGATGTTTGGCTGGATAATGATTTCCGGAAGTCCATCATTATCTAAATCGGCCACCGCTGTGAATCCATCGTAGTATCCATATTTTATTTTTTGGTTGTATGCCGTCATCGAATTGCCCGCCATCCCATCAGGATTACGGATGTCAACTTTATATACACTATACCCTGCTGCCAGCTCCAAGACACCATCCCCATCCAAATCAACCGCAACCGTTGTTGATCTATTACGAGCTCCCAGACCCACACCATTTTTACCTCCATCACACAGCCTGACACCGGTACGTGCATTATAGATTTCATTATACATATACAGCTCTGCTATACCATCCTGATTAAAATCAGCTATATGGATAATATCACCAAAATCATATTGACCATAGACTACATTTTTAGCATACGTACTATCGGACACCCATAGCAAATTGCCATCCAAATCATAACAACCTATTCTCTTCCTTACTGCTTCTGGATTAGATTCCCAATTGGCAAATACAACAAAAACCTCCGGAATGCAGTCACCTGTTACATCTGCTAATAAGTAGTTTTGACCTTCAAAATAATGTGTACGTATCGTTTTTAAAAGTTTTCCACTGTTTATATTAAATATCCTTATCTGATTTGATAAATAAGATAGGAAAGAAGTGGGGTCATTAGAAGCACGAATATGTGAAATCAGTTCCGGAATTCCGTCATTATCAATATCAACAGAAAATAAATCTTCAGCTATATTCACTGCATCTTTTCTCCTCCATAATTCTTTGGCATTAAATACTCCTTCATCCTGATTTGTGTAGAGGTATGGCTTACTTCCGTAACATTGGTTATGACATTGGCTATAGTTGATGTTTGGCAGGATTAATAAAAGCCCGGCTATTAGAAAATAAACTCTCATGGCGCATAAAGTTTAAATTATCAACAGGGATGATAAAATATTTTATCATCCCTGTTGATAGATTTTACAATTTAATATACTTTATATACTGAGCCTTATGGTCACCAAAGTGATACCGGAAGATATAAGTACCTTTAGGAAATGTAGCAACATTCATCTGGTACTCTCCGTTAGAGATTATCAAGGATTGTAATTCATGGCCGGATATATCATACGCCTTTACATAAGCAACAGGCTTAGAAGATATCAGCGTTATAAAATCACCCGAACCCGGATTAGGTACTATCCTGACTACATCCGGGTTGTCTTCGTCACCGTCAGCAACAGATACGACCCGGGGCGCACCATTACCGCCAAAATGCCCGCTTGAACAGTCGGGTGGGAACACTTTTATCGTCTTACAACAATCCGATGTGCACATCATACATCCTGAAGGACAAAGGCAAAACGTCATTTCTACTGCAACGCTATATGGCCCGTAGGTGTCTATACCCGAAGAGGCAGATGTCATACCAAATGACCCCGGCAATGTACGATAACATACCGTACTGCTCCCGGTATTGCGCACGTCTATATCTACTGTATAATTACCATTAGCATCACATGTCCTGCTTAGCATAACGACTTCTAACTCGCAAGTCTCACTGCATTTTTTTGGCGGGCAAATAGTGAAGTTTATTTTGCAATCATTATTATTGAACTCTAATTCAATTTTTTTACAATTTGTGATAGGCCCCATATTGATCGTATGTATGGTGTTGAAGCTAAATAAACCGTATCCAATCATAGTAAAATCACCTGTTGTTGCATTGGGTACAAAAAGGTCAAACGACCAGTCATTTGCAATACACCGGACATTACTTATCTTCATTTCGTCAAATGGCGAACATACACAATACGCACGGGGCTCTACGATAAACCTATATTCACATTCACCGATTGTTAATATGGCCTCCCAGCTTCCTTCCTGTATTAAAAACGGCCCAAATGATGTACTAAAACTACCAACACCAGAGGCTATAACCCGATAACCCGATTCATTATCATAAGGGTCTAATAATTGTTGCTCTAATGACCATGATACCGCACTAAATATGCCTGTCAGCGTTATATCTACAAAGTAATAATCGTCTGATATATTGTCAGAGGTTCCATTGTCATAACAATTCGATACCGAAAAACTATAATCATACTTTTCCGTGTATTTTGTCTTATCTAACAGAATGGTGTTGCTAAATACAACAGGTAATGATCCACCACCCAATCTTTTGAAAAATCCTTTTACGTATAAGTCGTGCGTCGTTCCAGATATATATTCTTTTGGAAAATCAAAACAAAATGTCTTTTCTGTTGTATCTATACTCACTATAATCCCCGGATATCCCGCAACCACTATAGAATCTAAATACCAATCTCCACAAAAAAACGGATCAGTATAGAGGCCACATATTCGTGCTAAATCCCCATTACAACTAACATAGTCTATCCCAACTTTATTATCCTTTAATTTTGAATCAAATAAAGTGATAGAGCCTAATGCACTTCCTGTACACTCCTCACAGATACCGTCTATATAGGCGTAGCCATTATGCCCACTCTCTCCACAGTCTGACATGGTTATCTCTAATGTAGCTATATGTCCTATCTCTGATGCAGGGATTTTTACTCTGTGGCAGGTCCAGTCTAAAACATCCATTAATGCTGAACCACAACTTGGCTGGCTATATGTACTGTCACAATCCAATATCGCAGCATCAAAACACAAGTCTGAATCCGGTGCTAAGTCACATTTAATGCTAAAATAGGGTTGGGTATTAATATGTCCGGTTGGGTTTTCCATAGCTAACGAATACCATACCGTAAAGTCCCTGTTTTCTTCCGTAACCTTGAATCGCTTTACTAATTTGTCGATTCCATAATGACCATAACATTTTCCAGGATAAGAATCTGTAGTGTGGCTATAAAGGTCATTTAGTTTTAATGCTTTAGTACCAAATTTTACTTTTTGCAGACCTGTGACCGCATCCATTCCGGCAGTTACGATTTCAAATTCCCTGACGGTAGGTAATGTGACAGGTGAAAATACCGTAGGCGAAAGTCCGTTGTATGGCGTACAAGTGTTACTTCCATTCGTAAACAAACCAGTATATCCCCTGTAATACAAAAAATCATCTTCAAAGCCACCATTATCGCATATCAGCGTATCGGAGGTTATACCTCTGTGGCTGTTTTGGGGAAAGTACAAGCGCATATATTCTGCGAGATTAG
>CAZCTQ010000065.1:0-4033 GCA_964501555.1 uncultured Aureispira sp.
CGTTAATTTTTTTGATTTCGGTATTGGGTTGCTTGTGTTTAAGTACCCAGTCTGGAAGTATATTTATTAGTTTTTTCAAAATATAATACCTAAGTTTACTTAGTGTTTGGGTTTAAGGTAATTTGATCGCAATCCTCTTTTTTTTGTTCTGTCATTTTGGCTGACTGCATGACAAAATGGCTCAAAATAGTTATTTATAACTACTTAAAAACAGCCATTTTTAATTTTTTGTTGTATAGTTTTTACAATATTTAAAATTTTCATAAATACATTTGTGCGTTAATTGTTAGCACATGAAATTATTTCATATATTAATTTATTTGATATGAATAATGAAAGTGCCAAACGATAGAAGGTATTATCCGAATAAAGACGAAGTGAGGATAGTGCAATTTTTTTTTAATAAACCAAAACTCAATCTTATGTACAAACAGAAGACTTTCTACAAAATTTTCCCTTTGCGGATATGGATTGTAGTATTTACCCTAATGCTGGGAAGTACATCCATGTTCAGTCAAAAAGGTGTGCTAGAGCGCCTGCAATTTGACAAGCTATATGCTGACCCTCATGAATATAGCCTTTTTGGGTCAAAGGGTGTGAAGATGCGACCTGGTGTCAGCAATTTTACGCAGTATGTGTCCACAGGAACCATACTAACGCTTGACAATACTGAATTGCAACGTCTGATGAAAGCATCCCCACAGACGATTAGCTTGAAGTTGCCTGATGATCTGGGACAAACCCTAGAACTGTATCAGGCAGAGGTGTTTACCCCGGATTTTAAGGTCATTGCCACGGATGGTCGGATATTAACATCAGATGATCTTGCAGGTGAAATGTTGTTTTATCGAGGGATTATTAAGGGTGATGAAAATTCTATAGTATCAGTGTCTTTGATGAAGGATGAGATTTTAATATCTTATTCTGATAAGGATGGTGATAAAAGAATCCAAAAGGGAGTTAACGATACTTATATCGCATACAATAAAATGGATAGATTAAATGTTGTTCCATATATTTGTGGTAATGATAAAGATGACAATGATTTATTGGATATACAAGATTTTAATAGAGACCAAATTTTAAATCGTTCAGAAAGTCAAAAATGTGCCACTGTGCTAGTAGTTATAGATTATACGGCATACGTTGCTAATAATTCTAATACTCTAATGTCAATAAAATGGATGGCTAAGATTTGGAATGAAGTTATTACTTTATATGCACATGAAGGTGTACTAATGAGAGTCAGTAATGTTGTAATTCATACTTCAACTTCTAACTTTCCATATTCAGGTAATTATAATACACTTCATGATGGTATATCGCAGGCTTTCAATAGTGCATATGGAAATAGTTCTTTGGGAGATTTTAAACACATGATGATAACGAGATTTTTAGGCGGTGGTGTAGCCTTTCAAATAGGCGGTGGATGTGATAAAAGTAAATTGACTTGTGTATCTAGTGCCCTATCAACAAACGTTATCCCATTACCCGATTATTCATGGAATATCGAAGTTATTGCACATGAAATGGGGCATAATTGGGGCTTACGACATACCCATTAGTGTGGCTGGCCTGGTGGTCCAATTGATAACTGCAATATTTATTGGAAAAGTGATCTTTCTGATGCTGATTGTGGTAGTTTTTCAAATTATTTGCCACCAGAAGGTGGACCGTGTCCTAATGGTCCTGATCCCGGACCTGGTGGTGGAACGATTATGAGTTATTGTCATGGCTGCGATAATATAGGGAAGAACCTGGCTTTAGGGTTTGGTCCAATAGTTGGTAATCAGCTTAGAGCAAATTACAATGCCATGCAAGGTTGTTTAGGATCAAATTGCCGTGCTTTAGACGCAGTTTTAGGTTCAGATCGATGTAACGATGCACCTTTACTTACATGTAGTGGTGTTATCCATGATGATCTGCAAAATGCATCTTGGGATGGGGTGAAGGATTGTCTCCAACCGATAGATGGACCTGGGGTCTGGTATAAGATAGTAGGCACTGATAATGGTCTGACGACACTTGATGTGTGTCCTGCAGTACAAGAACCAACATTTAGACCTAAGATTAATCTGTATCGTGGTAATTGTAATGACTTACAGTGCTTATCACCTTTAGAAAGAAGGTTTTATTCCTTTAATATTAATTGTAGCACTGGGTCAGGACAAAAGCTTAGTTTTTTTACCGATGAAGGTGAAACCTATTATGTTTTAGTACATGGTGCGAAAACTGGAAATATGAAAGGTATGTTTACGTTACAAAGAACGTGTGAAGAGCCTTGCGATATGATTTGTCCATCCGATACTATAAAAATAAAGCTGGGAGCTGGTGAATGTAGCTATTTAATGCCAGATTTATTTCCTGAGACTGGTTTTGGTTGTAATAATTATACAAAGCGATGGAAAAGTGGACCTAGGAAAGGTACAGTACTTGAAAGAGATACGACGTATAAAGTATGTTATGAACTCGTAGAAGATAACACAGGCTTAGTACGAAAGACTTGTTGCGCAATAATAAAAATAGAATCCTTTGCCCAATTAGTATGTCCTCCTGACCAAACCATTACCCTCAAGTCAGGTGAGTGTACATGGACATTACCTGATTTAGTAACTACGACAGGATCAACCTGTGGTGAATGGGAGAAAATGCAAACAGTAGGTCCACCACCTGGATCACCTTTAGGTCCAGGGGATTATAAAATTTGTTACAAACTCGCATCGAACAAAGACCCTAAAAAGAAACCAAAGGATAGTTGTTGTTTTACCATTACGGTACTACCATTCCCTAATCCAACTTTGGATTTAGTTTGCTTGAGCAATGTAAATATTTCTGTAGATTCTAATTGTCAGGTGCGATTACATCCTAGTAAATTTTTATCAGGTGATTTATATAGATGTTGGGATGAATATTGTATAGATGTCTGGCCATTTAAAGCTGAGTATGCGGCAATGAAGTGCTTACCTCATGAACCGATATGCTTACCTATAGGATGTCATAGCTTTGTTATCACAGATAAAGTTACAGGTAATAAATGTTGGGGTGATTTTTGTGTAGAGGACAAAATCGCACCTAAGATTAAATGTAGTGATAATACATTGCCACTTTATTGCTATGAAATAGCAAATTTGAGCAATGAAGATTTGATGGATGTAATATGGCGTCGTTATCGACCTATTGTAACCGATAATTGTGTTAATTGTCAAAATAGTATCCCTATAGTGACAGGTTCTATTACTAAGTCATCTTACAGTGCATGCAAAGGTGGTGAGATTGAAGTTTGCTGGACAGCTATTGATGGTGTTGGAAATAAAACAACAAAGTGCTGCACTATATTAGTGGATGGACAGGCTGACTGGAGATGCCCAGATGACCTCGTGCAGTTGAGTTGTAATTTTGAGACTAGCCCGGATGCTATTTATGATTATGTATTTAAAAATACACAGGGAAATGCAGTCAAAAAAGATACTACAGCGTTGAAAGCGGCATATCCTTATTTTGTATATAAAGGAGGAAAATATAAAGGCTTGCCATATTGGGATCCTTTTGTAGAAATAGATCCAATAACTGGTGGTGATATAAATGGAAAAGCTGGACGATTAGATGGCACATGTAATCTAATAGTTAGTTACACCGATGATATGTTACCGGCATGTGGATTAGGCTGTGGTGGCAATATGAAAGTAATCAGAACATGGAAGATTTTGGATTGGTGTACTGGAAAAGTATATGCATGTATCCAGGTGATTAAGGCTGTTGATAGCAAAGCACCGACGTTTGATGTAAAAGATTTGACGATCAGTGTAGATGCATGGGCATGTTCAGCAACTTGGTCTGTGGAGTTGCCGTGGGAGTTGCAGGACAACTGTGCGAAGCCATCCGAGTTGAAGTGGGGTGTCTTTGTTCCTGATGGAACAATTTTGTCAGGAAACCAACCAAATTATGTAATAGGTAAAATGCCAAAAGGCAGACATGCGGTTACATACTGGGCAGAAGACTGCTGTGGAAATAGAAGTGAGAAGATAGCGTATAT
>CAZCTQ010000066.1:0-3983 GCA_964501555.1 uncultured Aureispira sp.
TAGGAATAGAGATATATGATGGAGCATCGCGCTTAGTGAAGGTGTCAAATAGTGTAGAAAAGCAAGAGGCTGGAGAACATGTTTATCATATCGATCTTTCTAATCTGACGCCAGGAGTATATAACGTAATAATTACGATTGATGGAACACAGACACAGAAGAAGTTAATACGAATAGAATAGTTATAATGAAGCAATGAATTTGCATGGCAGATAAAAATTCAAGAGACAAAATAATTTAGATAATAAGGACTATTTCAGATTAAACTGAAATAGTCCTTATTGTTTTAATATATTACATAATATTTTAAATTGTATTATATTGATTTATATTAAAAATCGTACATTTGCACCTGTGTTTGCTAAATCTTATTTAGCTTACTATATGATAGGTTTTTTTATATATCGAACTTTGTTTTGAGCTTGGTTGCATTATTTAAATCTTAAAGGAGAATAATATGAAGGGTTTATGGTCTATTTTGTTTTCTATGGTTGCCTTGGTTACACATGCACAAAACTGGGATATTCGGTTTAAACAAAAATCAGTAAATTGTGAAGATAAAAAGGCTTGTTATGATGTGCAATTTAAGATTAATGGCAGTGCCCCTTTTGTTCTTGCGGGTCAGAATTATAGGATATTCTATGATGCCTCTAAAGCTACTTTTGCTTCTGGTGTTTCACTTTTACCAACTCCTGCTTATACTAATTTGGTTTTAGTACAAAACGTAGTAGTTGATGCAGATTATATCGATGGTTCTTTGCCCTTTGAAAAGACTTTAGGATTTCTTAATTTTTTCATGGATTTAAGTGATGTGGAAAATGGTGGGATTCCATTATCGAATACGGACTGGACGAGTACGGCCAGCCTATGTTTTGATATTAAAGATGAAGTACTTAATAATGAAGATATCTGTTTGGAAATGGTTTTTGGTAGAGAATCCTTGACCTCTGATTATGCGTCAGCCTATATGCAGGCTTCAAGATGGGTATCTAAAAATCAAACTACTGGTGCTAAAGGGATCAATTATTATGATTTAAGTCAAGCCAATGGAAATGGTGCTTGTCTGTCTAGTTTATGTTCTAAAAAGGATAGTTTTAACATTAGACTCACCCTAGACACAGTCAAATGTGATAAAAAGGAAGTATGCTATAATATGCAATTACAGGCCAAAGACAAAAATATTAATTTAGCAAATCAAAATTATCAAATATATTGGGACGGCACTAAAGCTATATTCAATTCTGGAAAAAGTGTTTTACCAACTCCAAAATATAACAACTATAATCAAATTCACTTAGTTGAAAATTTTAACGCAAGTGGTATGGGTTCACTTCCTTTTGAACAACATCTAAGCTTTGTTAATTATAAAATAAATTTAACCGATCTCAATGCTGGAGGTATTGTTTTGCCAGTTGGTGTTTGGACGATTACTTCTAAGGTCTGTTTCATAGTATCGCAGGAATTGCTTGATGATCCTAATAAATGTATGGATGTTGTTTTTGCGAGACCTGAACTTACTGGAGGTTATAGCACATCTTATATTGAAGCAGATGAGTGGATAAATCCAACAAAATCTCAAAAGTTGATACCTCGCAATTATTTTGATTTAAATAAGCAGAAGCAAGGAAATGATGCATGTCTTTATGGTAAATGTGTTTGTACACCACCCAATTTAACTATTGGCCAAGTAATGTGTACAAGAAGCAATTACAAGGTAAGTTTTACACATACCGGAAAGCAAGTGCAAGCGAGTGTAGGAACAATAGTAGGCAATGAGGTGACAGGCATTCCACTAGGCGTAAACGTAATCATCACGAGTATAGAGTACAGTGGATGCGAAACGAGTAAAACAGTTACAGGCCCTGTTTCATGTCCTGAAGATTGTGACATGCCTAATTTAGTGATTATGGGGACAGAATGTAGTAAAGACGTATATAAGGTTAGCTTTACTGAAAGTACCGGTGCTGTGATAAATGTAAATGTGGGGATGGTAATAGGGAATGAGGTAGTGAATATTCCTTTGGGTACAGATGTTATTATTACAGCCTTTAGTGGTCTCTGCACCAATAGTAAACTTGTAAAAAGTCCATCTTGTATAGATCCATGCGATGAAAAACGTGTAAGTATTACAAGTCGAGAATGTACAAATAATAACAGTACCTATAGCATTCATTACGTTTTAATACCAGGAGCGTCGGTCACGAGCAATTATGGGAATGTAGGTAGTGGTGTTATTACTGATATTCCTAATGGACAGGATGTTACGTTAGCAGTAAAATACGCTAACTGTACGGATCAGAATGAATTAGTGAAGTCTCCTGTTTGTGTCTGTACACCACCCAATTTAACTATTGGTCAAATAACTTGTACAAGAAACAATTACAAGGTAAGTTTTACACATACCGGAAAGCAAGTACAAGCGAGTGTAGGAACCATAATAGGCAATGAGGTGACAGGTATTCCACTGGGTGTAAACGTTGTCATCACGAGTATAGAATATAGTGGATGTGAAACGAGTAAAACAGTTACAGGCCCTGTTTCATGTCCTGAAGATTGTGACATGCCTAATTTAGTGATTATGGGGACAGAATGTAGTAAAGACGTATATAAGGTTAGCTTTACTGAAAGTACCGGTGCTGTGATAAATGTAAATGTGGGGATGGTAATAGGGAATGAGGTAGTGAATATTCCTTTGGGTACAGATGTTATTATTACAGCCTTTAGTGGTCTCTGCACCAATAGTAAACTTGTAAAAAGTCCATCTTGTATAGATCCATGCGATGAAAAACGTGTAAGTATTACAAGTCGAGAATGTACAAATAATAACAGTACCTATAGCATTCATTACGTTTTAATACCAGGAGCGTCGGTCACGAGCAATTATGGGAATGTAGGTAGTGGTGTTATTACTGATATTCCTAATGGACAGGATGTTACGTTAGCAGTAAAATACGCTAACTGTACGGATCAGAATGAATTAGTGAAGTCTCCTGTTTGTGTCTGTACACCACCCAATTTAACTATTGGTCAAATAACTTGTACAAGAAACAATTACAAGGTAAGTTTTACACATACCGGAAAGCAAGTACAAGCGAGTGTAGGAACAATAGTAGGCAATGAGGTGACAGGCATTCCACTGGGCGTAAACGTTGTCATCACGAGTGTAGAATACAGTGGATGTGAAACGAGTAAAACAGTTACAGGCCCTATTTCATGTCCTGAAGATTGTGATATGCCTAATTTAGTGATTTTGGGTACAGAATGTGGTAAAGGCGTATATAAGGTCAGCTTTACTGAAAGTACCGGTGCTGTGATAAGTGTAAATGTAGGGATAGTAAATGGGAATGAGGTAGTAAATATTCCTGTCGGGACAAACGTCTTAATCACAGCTTCAAATGGTCTTTGCGTAAAAAATATAACCGTTAATAGTCCAGATGATTGTATCGATCCATGTGACAAAAATCGAATTGAAATAATAGGAAAATTTTGTACAAATAACAATAAGAATTATTGTATCTCATTTAGTTTATTATCAGGTGCATCAGTTAGTAGCAATTATGGGGTAGTTAATAATGGGCTGGTAGAAAATATTCCAACGGGTCAGGATGTGATATTGACCGTAAGCTATCTTGATTGTACCGACCAAACGGTGTCTATTAAGGGATTGGATTGTGATGCCAACGCATCATTAGGAGACTATGTATGGCACGATATGAATGGTAATGGCCAGCAAGATGTGGGCGAGCCGGGCATACCTGGAGTACAGGTAAACTTATACAAGCGCAACGGAGCGTATGTAGGTACGAAATATACGGATAGTAATGGGAAGTATTTGTTTGACAAATTGGCACCGGGAGATTATTATCTTGAGTTTATAACGCCAATGGGATATGAGCAGACGTTTTACCATAGAGGTAATGAGAGTACAGACAGTGATGTAGATGGCACGCATGGTAAAGGCACGACGGGAACGATCCATCTGG
>CAZCTQ010000067.1:0-3747 GCA_964501555.1 uncultured Aureispira sp.
CATTTAAAAAGAGAGGGATGTTGTTTTCTTAAATTTAAGTATTATGCTAAAGTTAAAAGACTTTAAAAATTTTGAGCCTAAAATTATTTCTAAAGATGCAATGTATCATATTACAGGAGGTGCCGATAACTGGACGACAACGTACACATCGTATAATCTTGATTGGACACAAACTGGAAGTGGCACTGATGTTGGAAGTAATCATTCTACAACAGATAACACCACTGGCACAAGTGGGGAAATGAATGGTAGAAGCTGGAGAGATACTCATATGTAAAACTGATTTTTTACCATTCATGCAGTAAGTATTTTGGGAAGTGCTAATTTTATTTTAAGCTCAAATAATCTATTATTTTTTAAGTGCTTCATACATCCATCTTTTGTTTTGCGTAATTCTTAACTATATTTGCGTAAAACAAAAGATGGGTATTTTACTGTCTTTTAAAATGAAGTTATTAAAGAAATATTGATGTTAGTACCTATTTTGAAGTTTTATTTTTTTATTCTTATGAGTATAACTGTAATTCCATTAAAAGCGCAAGTCTATTTGAAAGCACCTGAAAAGAAGACATTTATGTATGATAAGGAAGAAGCAGGATACTATGAATCTTGGGCTATAGACTTAAAAATTGAAAATGCAACAATTAGAGCAAAAGATTCTTTAATAAAGGAGTTAAAATTTGATGACCTTAATTATGCGTATTGGAATCGTTTTATTACATATTATAAAATGATGCCTAATGATCCAAACGATATTCTTTATCCTTTCTTTGATGGTATTGAAAATGATAAAGATAATTTTTGCTATAATTACAAATCCATCCTTCAAGGAAGCATTAGTAATGTAAGAACGTCGGGTAAACGGGGCGTGTATTATAAAAAACAATTAGAAATAATGGACAATATATGTGATTGTATCTTAAAAAGCTATAGTCCCAGATTGCTTAGAATATTGGATGAGCTGAAAGAAAATGATCAGAAATATCGAAAGAAAAATGATATATTACCATTAGCGCAAAAAAAATTAGACTCTATAAATTTATCAATTGTAATGGATTTATATGATAAATATGGATATTTGAACAGAAAGTTAGTAGGAATTGAATATGAAGCGTACATGTTTTACATTATACAACATTCTGATTTAGAAACAATGGAACGTTTTTTACCCATTATACATAAAGAAATAGTAGAGGGAAAATTAGATCGAAAAGTTTACCCATTGTTGCACGACAGGATTAATATGCTTAATGGTTTACCGCAAGAATTTGGCACTCAGGGTTCATATAGCGAAAAGCGTCAAAAATATGAACTGTATAAAATGATAGGAAAAGATAAAGTGAATATTAACAGGAAAAAATACGGATTGCCTGCTTTGAAATGATAATATATTTTGCTGATTCCGAGGAATATGTCTGTAATTTGATTTATCAAAATTTGTTGTATTTTGGTGGAAAGGATTTAAGAATAAAGCGTTTTAATGATAAAGCTCTTATTAAAAATTTAACAATTACCATTACAGATAATGATTCAAAAATTATTTTTAATAATTCAAATAATGAAACAACAATAAACAGAGAAATACAGGCTGCATTTCTAAGAAGGTCAGGAATTACTTTTGATTCAGTTTATTTTAATAGCGAAGTTAAACAAATTAATGAATTCTCTTTAAGAGAAGCAGAAGAGTTAAATCAATATTTTTTTTACTTTATAGGAGAAATGGTTAGCTTGCAAGGCGCATATAAAGACGAATATAAAGTAGATAAACTAAAGCAATTGTACGAGGCTACAAAAGTTGGGTTGCAAATACCCAAAACGATTGTAACTACAAGTAAAATCAATTTATTAGATTTTATTTGTAGTAAGCTAAAATCGGAAATAATCATAAAGCCAATAACGAATCAATTTAATTTTCATTTTGAAGGAGAAGCTTGGAGTTCAAATGGTACACAAATTTTTAATAAAGATGATATAGATAATTTACCAGATGTATTTTTTCCAACTCTTTTTCAAGAAAGAATTCAAAAAGCGTATGAGATACGAGTATTTTTTTATGAGAATACATTTTGGTCGATGGCAATTTTTTCACAAGGAAATGATAAAACAAAAGTTGATTTTAGGAATTATGATGATGAAAGCCCGAATAGGTGTGTTCCTTATTCACTTGATTCAAAATTATTAAGTAAAATAAAAAAATTAATAAAAAATCTGAATTATAAAACTGGATCGATAGACTTAATTGCTACTGAGGATGATTTTATTTTTTTAGAGATTAATCTTTCAGGACAATTTACAATGGTTTCAAGACCATGTAATTATTATATCGAAGAATATATTGCAAAATCAATATTAAAAGAAAAATAAATGGAATCATTTGATTTAAATTCAGAAAGTGCCAAAAGAAAATTAAATAGTTATAATAAAATATTTACAGATTTTGCACCGATTGTAATTAGAAAATTTTCAGTGTGGGAGTATGATGTTCCTACAATGTTTAGACAGCCTCAAAACTTTATAATTGAAGATTTAGCTTGTGAAGTTAAAGGAGAAACTGTAAAGACTTTTTACAAACCAATTTCTAAATTTTAATAAAAATGGATGTTCAGAAAATTTATATCCCTTTTGCATGCTGTTTTATTGTTACAGGGAAAACTAACTTAATAATAGTTGATACTCAGAGAAACCAAATTTTATCGCTGCCAAAAGAACTAGAAATTGTTATAAAAAATAAAAAATTAGTACCTTTGACTAGTTATTTAACCTACAGTTGTACCGAGGATAATGAAAAAATTATTTCTTTATTCAGTTTTTTACTAAAAAATGAATTAATTTTCAATACAGATAATTTTAGAAGGTTCCCGCCAATTCGAAATATTTGGGATAGACCGTCAGTTATTACAAATGCTATAATTGATGTTGATTATAATTCCATAACCAATATAGAAAAAATTATAAATGGACTCAACGGATTACTTTGTAATTATCTTGAGTTAAGAATATACAAAGAAATTAGTTTGATAAAATTAGAAGAATTTATTAGATTTTTTGAATATTCCACTATCAAATCAATATACATTCGAATTAATAAAACTATATTTACGATAGATGAATTAATTAAAATTTATTCCTTTAATCAAAGAATCAGCTATTTAGTTATGTATTCTAAAGAATATGAAAATCAGAATATTAAAGGATATAATATATTCCTCTCTAATCAAACATATTCTTTAACTCAATGTGGAAAAATTGATTCAAAATATTTTAGTCCTAATTTAGAGACATATATGGAGTCTCAATTTCACAATTCCTGCCTAAACCGCAAAATCTCCATCGACGCTGACGGCAACATCAAAAACTGTCCGTCTATGCCCGAATCATTTGGCAATATCAGAGATACGACGCTTGCGGAAGCTATAGAAAAACCCGGATTTACGAAATACTGGAATATCACCAAAGATCAGATACATGTGTGTAAAGATTGTGAATACAGATATATATGTACCGATTGCAGAGCGTATGTCGAAGACCCTGACGATATCCTGAGCAAGCCGCTCAAATGCGGATATAATCCTTACACAGGTGAGTGGAGCGAGTGGAGTACCAATCCACTCAAACAAAAAGCCATAGACTTTTACGGTATGAGAGACATGTTACAACAAGAGTCATAAACCATCCCGATGCCCATTTCCTTTACCCGCCAGCTTGACGCTATGGACTGCGGCCCTGCGTGCCTGAAGATGATATGCG
>CAZCTQ010000068.1:0-3719 GCA_964501555.1 uncultured Aureispira sp.
GGGCTTCAATATGGCAGAAGGAAAGTGTGGCTAATTTAGATTTTTTCCCGAATCCGTTTAAGGATCAATTGGAAATTAAATTTAATTATGCCTTAACGGATAATGCTGAATTAGAAGTCTTGGATATTTTCGGCCGCTTATTGCAATCAAAAGAGTTGAATATAGGAGAAGATCGTGCCATTATAAAGGGAGATGATTTACCTGCCGGGGCTTTGGTCATCAAGATCAAACAACAGAATGGGGATATTGCCACATTTAAAGCCATGAAAACCAAATAAAGATAAGAAATTATCAATAAGTATTTTTAAAGGATATTAAAACGCTTTATGATCATGACAATTTAAAGAACAGCATTTACAAAGAAGGTATCCAACAGCTATTAAAGGCTGAATCAACTCAGTCTTTAGAATACTCTAAACACTCACCTGAAGGTATTATTGTAACCTGAATTCGGCTACCTCGAAGAGGTCAAATGTTTATAGCTTGTTGAATACATTTGTGAAGTGCGACCCCGAAGATGTCGTATATTTGACCATCTTTTTAGGTTATAAACATTGAAATTCCCGATATACTGGGACAAGCTCTACGGATTTTTCTCATTTATTCTTTATCCCGAAAGTGTTTTATAAAAAAGACAGACCCACTCAAGGATATTTAGAATTAGATACTCCCCTAAGACCGCAAAGGTGCGTTAGAACCTTTAAAGGTTTTTTACTACATAAAAATTGCATCTATTATAGCGTCTCTTACAGCAGAGAGATGATTAAGAAAGATAATCACTGTTAAGATTTAGAAAAATCTATGGGTTAGATGCCTCTAAACCCTTTATTTACGAAATGGTTTCTGCTATAAATGAATAGTAAAACAGACATATCCAAAGATATAAAGATATGCAACTTCGCTTTAAAGATCAGCAGGCTGTAAACTTGTTTCAAGATTTTATGATAATACCTACGTTGACAGAATAGAACTAATTATTTGTGTACAAAACTATTCAATAATATAGGTGATAAAATGCGGCTAATTTATTTTAGGCATAGTATTTGTAATATTATAAAAAATCATACTATATATTGTTGTGGTTTTTTGCTTTAGAGCTCAGGATGTAATGTTTAAATTAAAGGCATGAAAAGTATTTTTTTAGTAAGAAAGTTAGTATTAAGCACATTATTGTTATGTACATTTATGATAGCTTATGGACAGGATGTTGACATAAGGTTTCATAGAGACAGTGTCAATTGTGATTTGCGGAGCGCATGTTATACTACGCAAATAAAACCCAACGGAACAATACCTATCAATCTTGGTGGGCAAAATTATAGGATATTTTATAATTCATCCAGAGCAAAAATGACATCTGTAACTTCATTACTACCATCTCAATATGGAGCTTTAAGCCTTGTCCAGGACGAATATGATCTTGATGCCAGTAGTTATAATGCACCTATCAGCTTTAAAGCAACACTTGGCTTTCTTAATTATGGCATTGATTTGAGTGATGTACAAAATGGGGGTGTAGAAATTCCATTAAATGAATGGCATTCTACAACGAGAGTGTGTTTTGAAATTGAACAAGCCGTATTTGATGATCCTAATATTTGTCTTGAGGCAGTTTGGGGTCGTGAAGGTCTGACTGATTCTATTGCTACTGCCTTTGTTCAGGTATCCAGATGGGTTTCTAAAAATAAAACAACATCGACAAAAGTAATAAACTATACAGATCTTAATTCTGCTAGTGGTGATGAAGCATGTTTTATAGAAACCTGTGGTCACCCATCCAGCTCAGGGATTTTTGCAAATGATGTATTAGTAATGGAAAATGCTGGCAAAGTAACAGTTCAGATTTGTATCGGTGAGGCTGCTGCTAAAGACGTCAGTGTTACTGTAAAAACTACAAATGATACTGCATTAGCAGGTGAAGATTACCGGGCTTTAGTTGATTCAATAGTAATCATCCCGGCAGGACAAACTTGTGTGCCTATTGTAATTTCGATATTGGATGATGATATCTACGAAGGTGATGAAACCTTTAATGTAGAATTGAGCAATCCTTCTTCCAATGCTACTATCATCAGACAGAAAGCCGTAGCAACCATCGATGATGACGAATCTAAACCTGAGTTAAGTATTAATGATGTAACAGTACATGAAAATGATGGAAATGTAGTACTTACTGCCACTTTATCAGGTAAAATGTCAAAATCGGTAAGTTTTAAGGTAAATACAATGGATAACACTGCTAAGGCTGGTCAAGATTACAATGCAATCATAGATTCATTATATACGATACCGGAAAAGTCAACGAGCATAAGCATCACAATTCCAATTATCAATGATGATGTTTCTGAGCCTGAAGAAACCTTTAGTGTTGTACTTACAGATGTAAGTGAAGATATAGTTATGTCTAAAAGTATAGCTATAGTATCAATAATAGATGATGAAGAGATACCGAGCCTGACCATTAATGATATGGTAGTCAATGAAAACGCAGGTATCATCCATGTTCCTGTAACCCTATCAGGCAGATCAAGTCAATCAGTAACATTTGTAGTCAATTCCGCTAATCAGACTGCTATTGCTGGTATGGATTATGACGTAATTATTAATGATACAATTACTATAGCTGCGGGTCAAACCTCAGTAAATATTCCAGTAAATATAATTGATGATACTTTTGCAGAACCAACTAAAACATTTGAATTAAATCTATCCAATATAAGCGTTAATGCTAAGATTGACAGAGGTCAAGCTATCATTACGATTTTGGATGACGATATTGTATGTAATGCAAAGGCACCTCATTTAAGCAAAAAATAGTAGTAGGTACTAAGGATAGGATAGAGAGTCACAACATGAATTATAGTTTATAAATTATATAAAATACAAAAATGCGCAAACTGTACAATTTCTTGATTTTAGTTGTTGCATTGGTCACATTATCAAATCAACATCTTACTGCTCAATGTATGACAACAGCAGGACAACTGTTTCAGTTTTCGGCGACGGATCATAATGGATCACCGGATTATACAGATTTGTATATTCTGACAGATTATTCAGGCGAAATCTTGCAAATTTCGGATAAAACCGAATTTGTTATTCCTGAACATGGGTTATTTAAGGTTTTTAGCATCAATTATCAAATATTAGGCGGTATATACAATGTAATAGTAGGTAGAAATTACAATGATATTACTGGTGGTTGTTTTGAAATCGGTTCACCTTTGGAGGTGATGGTCTGTAGCGCCTTAGGGTCTGGATGTGATATTTTTGACGGACATTTTTCATTTAATAGTGAAGATGCAAATCCAGCTCTTTTTACTGTTTATGTCCTCACAAATTTGGAAGAAGAAATATTACAGGTTGGCACCGTAACTCAATTTGATAATATTCCAGTAGGTGAATATTTGATTTTTCCTATTAATTATGTATCTATAGATGGCTTAAAAGTGGGTAATCATATAAAGGACATTACCGGCTCTTGTTTTGATATTGGTAATCCGTTGATGTTGGGTAGCTGTGAGCCATGTAGTGTAAACCTTGGCAATGATAAAATAGTTTGTGAAAATCAGACAGTATCATTGATAGCGAATGCAAATACTCAGGGAACTTATACCTGGAATACTGGTCAAATAGGTTCAAGTATAGTAGTTACGCCAAAAGTGACAACAACGTATTCTGTAACCTTTAGAAGCGATTTAGGCTGTATTGCTACTGAC
>CAZCTQ010000069.1:0-3547 GCA_964501555.1 uncultured Aureispira sp.
CATTTAAAAAGAGAGGGATGTTGTTTTCTTAAATTTAAGTATTATGCTAAAGTTAGAAAATTATTTATTTAAAAAATTGAATCCACCTAAATTAACTAATATTATAGGTGGTGCCTCCGAGGTTCAAGTTGGTGAACCGACTAAAGGATATCCGGGAGGATCGTATTCAGAAGATTGTGTTATCGATACTGATTGCGGTGATGGCACTACTGGAGCAGATGTTGCCAGAGGTTCTTGCTGTAATTAAATTAATTAATCTATTACTTAAAATTTATTTTATGAAGCATTTAACCTATTTTACAGAGTTGACATTAAATAAAATTGAAATGTCAATGATTAATGGAGGGGAGACAGCTAATGGCACCCAAGATAGCGCAGGTAAGGACTTTATAGTTTCAACCTACTGTCCTGATGAAAACGGACATTATCAAGATGTCTGTTATGGTGACGCTTTAGTGAGTACTCAAATTCCTAAATTGTAATTAATAAAAGTGGGGATAGAACTCGTTTTATCCTCACTTTAAATAATATAAAATAAAGAGTTTTATGAGAACAATACAATATTTATTATATACCGTTTTAATCTTTCTTTTTGTTGGTCAAAATAATACAATAGGTCAGTTTAGCCCATGTTATTATTTTAAATCAGAAATTGCAGGGTACTATTACAGTTCTCTTGATTTTAGTACCGCTTTCAGATATTTAGATGAGTTATCGAGAGAATACCCAAGTTTAACAAGAAGTGATTATTTTAAGTTAGCAATATGTAAGTCAAGATTAGACCGGATAGATTTTAAAGATGACCTAAAAAACTATCTGAGAGCGGGCGGAGAAATGAAAGGTATCTTAAATAATTACGAATTTCATGTTTATCCGGATTTTATCAAAGATTCTACGGATTATATTGCCATTATTGATTCTATACAAAATATTGAAAATAAGGATAAACGATTGCATGATTTCTTAGAACAATTAGAATCGTGTGTAAATATCTCAAATTATGTCCGAAATAATAATATGACGGATTTATACAGAATCGTTGATTCTACTTCCTTTTTAGTCTTAAAAACGTTTTTGCTGGATGAAAATTTTATGAATAATTTGAAACCAACACCATTATTAAACAATAAAGGAACAAAATTACTTGCTTTTCTGATTCATGCAGGGTACTACTCTAAGGAAATGTCTGATATAAATACCTCTATATGTTTATCTCTGTTAGAAAAAAATATTATCAGACCTAAAGATTACTGGTATATACATTATAGAAGATTAGAGGTATTGGATCAGGGAAAATCAAAAATTTTTGAAAAAGGCAATGAAGAAGAAATCAAGGATTTTAGATTAAAAATAGGGATGTTTTTAGAAGATTACCCTGTTTCGCATAATGAAGACCTTCTATATAGTAAAGTGTGTACTAAATAACTTTTTTAAAAATGATATTAATTATTAGTGACGAAAATGATAGGACTACAAATAATGTTATATACTGGTTATCATATTTTAAATCGAAATTTATAAGAGTTAATGATACGTCAAGATTATCATTATCTAAATTCTGTTTAGCAAATGGGAAGAGCAATATAAAGATAATAAATGAAAATGTTTCTTCAGGTGCTTATGAAGAAATTGATTTTAATGAAATTAAAGCTGTATGGTATAGGAGAGGCTTTTTTAAATTAAAAATAGAATCTTCGGAATTAGTTACAGGGAATAATAAAATCAATATTAATGATATTAATTTATTTCTAAGTAGAGAAAGAAATGCTATTAATGGCTTTTTCAAATTCGATTTATTTTATCAAAATCCTTCAATTGGTAAGGAAGAACATAATTTGATAAACAAGCTTTATATTTTAAGAGAGGCTATGAGGTTTGGTATTGATATTCCAGAAACTCATATAGTGTCCAGAAGAGAAGATTTATTTGAATTAGTTAAACAAAAAGAATATATTACTAAATCTGCATCTGATGCAGGATTTATAATGGTTGACAATATGACTGTAATGGGGGGTTTTACCTGTCAAATTAGCTATAAAGAATTAAGTTCACTTAACGAAGATTTCTTTCCTTCATTAATTCAGCAAAAAATAGAAAAGGAATTTGATCTTAGAATATTTTATTTGAATTCGACTTTCTATTGTGCTGCAATTATCTCTCAGAATGATTCCAAAACACAACTGGATTTTAGAAATTATAACAAAGAAAGACCAAACAGGATATTACCGTTTACCTTACCTCAAAAGCTGAGTAAAAAATTAAAGCGACTCTTGAATAGATATAATTATAATGCTTGTTCGATTGACATAATAGTAGGTAAAGACGGTAAGTACTACTTTTTGGAAATAAATCCAGTTGGACAATTTGAATTTATTGGCTACCCATGTAATTATTACCTTGATAAAAAAGTAGCATTAGAATTAATCAATCTTGATAATTAAACCTATGGAAAATAAAAAAGTATGGAATTCCTTTCTTTTAAATAACATTAGTAAAGTGCCAATATACACTTTATATCTTGAAGAAATTAAAGTAAAGGATATTAAGAATAAAAATATATCCAAAACGAAAATAATCCCATCCTCTTTTTTTAATACAAGGGTGCTTAATATTATTCGTCCTTATAAACCTTTTTAAATGAGTTTTTTTAAAGATTATATAGTTCCCGAATCGTGCATTCCCATAAATGGTTATTGCAGATCAGTTGTTTATGATTTAAACAGAAATGACTATGATTTCATCCCTAATCTTTTATATGAATTTTTAATAAAAATTAAACTTAAAAAAAAACTATCACATTCAGAAATTAAGTTATTTAATAATGAATATTTTAATTTTCTTTTAAAGAGGGAATATATTATTAAAATCAATAAAGAATTACATAAATATTTTAAAGAAATAGAAACAAACTGGAGCGTTCCATATTTCATTGGGTTTATATATGTCAAAATAAGTGATAAAAATATAGATAATTTATGGACTATTATCTCTAATTATGAAGATAAGTTTTTCTGTAGGTATGTTTCATTTATAATTGAAGATAATAATGATATTATATTAAAAAATATTTTAGAATTTATAGATACTTATGAAACTAAAACAATACATTATTATAAAATTATAATTTTAAGTATAAGTAGATTCAATACAATAGTTGAAGAATTATCAAAAAAAGATAGAATCCTGAATATTGTCATAAACGATTCGAATATTGTAAAAAATGATCCGATTAAGCCTTATACTAATATAAGTAATAAAGTTATTACCACTAATTTTTTGAATAATGTACTGGAGAACATTTTAAATAGTTCAGTAATACCGCCTAATAATTTTACTATTAATATTTTAATGTTTTTTGAATCAAAACTATATAATTCCTATTTTAATAAGAAGTTATTTATTGATGATGTAGGAAAATATTACCTTACTTACAAATACGAAGAATCTATAAACATTGATTTAGATAATATTGAAACAGACCCACCAAAACTTTGGAAAACGAACAAAGATAAAATAGATATATGTAGAGATTGTGAATTTAGATATA
>CAZCTQ010000070.1:0-3323 GCA_964501555.1 uncultured Aureispira sp.
TTAATATTTTTGTATGTATCTTTTATATTTGTGGTTTTATCTAAATAGTAGGTTACGTAAACGTTTGTTCCTGTTTGCCCACTCAAATCCTGAGGATACCGACCATTGCCTTTGATTTTGATCTTTAATACGCTATTATTGACTTCACCTTTTTTTAATAAGGACGTATCTGACCAAACAATAGCATTCGTAGTTAAGCCATTATATGGAACACTTGCTTTAAAATTTTCACTTTTTTCTACAATTTCTACATCGTTATCATTATAGGTGATTGCAATCCAATATTTTGTGCCTTCTATAGTTTGATTGGATATTATTGTACTCAAATCATATAGTTGGTCATTGGTCTGAAACAGACAACTATAGGATATATCGTATGACCGTTTCCCAAAATTGGAAATGTATATGGAACTGTCATTATTAACAATCGGCGGATTTGTTTTAATTTTGGAGAATATAGTACTTGTATCAGATGGGGTATGCGCCAATATCGCATTCACCGATATGGATATGAGCAGGACAGAAAGTATATAGCATATATATCTCATATCAACGCAAGATTATTAGTTTCTTAATCTCTGTCGTATGTGCTTCGCCATGTGTGACGCTGACAATATAAATACCCGATTGCAGCAGGCTGGTATCTAATTCCCATACTGAATCCGGCCATTGATTTGAGCTTAGTACTACTCTGCCTGTCATGTCCCTAATTGCTACATGGTGTATCTTATGGCTACTGCTAACTGTAACCTTGTCGGTTGCCGGATTAGGATAGACTGTCCATACAGCTTTAACTGCCGCGCCATCGGGGATATACTGCTGTGTAGCCGTGACTATCTTAATATCCGGGTCACAGTACGGCCAGGGTGTGCCTAAGCGGTAATTAGGGAAGTGCGGGACAGAACATATCGGGGTCTTAAACGTGAAGAAGTGCTGCCGTACATCACACGCCTTGCCGGGCTTATCGGGCTCCATGATGACGTGCATAAAGGGCACGCAAAATCCTGGTGCCATATAGATACGGCAGTCCGGCCCCGTCTGCATCGCCCCGAAGTATGCGGGCTGCCCCCATTCCGCTACCGTGCCATCCCATACGGCTATGGTGTCTGCTACTAATACATCGGCATCTGCATCTATCTGCATGAGATATGGCCCATTGCCGATATAGACATACTGCCCGCTGGGTGAGAAGCTCGCACCATACGCAAATATATTTTCCTGCGTCACTGGCAAGTGCCGCTCCCGAGAGAAAAGCCCCGTCTCCCTGTCAAAATCCATCACCGATAAACCACTGTAGTAGTTGGAATACCGGAAATACCGGCTTCCGTTTGCACTAAATCCAGAAGCACCATATCCACCCCATTTGTGGCCTAATTTCTGACTACCAAAGGGTATCAGCACACCCGCTTTGAGTAACGTAGTGTACATAATTTTACTATCCTCCTGATCTGAATTGATAATCCACCAGTCCTTATTATTCGCATGTCGTACAGCTGTCATTCCCGCTAAATCCATTGTCGTATCAGGGTGATATATCTGATTTTTTAGGACGACCCGCCCTTTACCGCTGTTCGCCTTCATGTTCACAACTGAGTAGCGGGGTATCCCATAAAAGATAATGCTGTCTTTTTGATAATAAACATTAGTCAAATGAAGCAGCATGAACAGGCTGTCCCTGTCATCTAAGGGCAGGATAAGACAAGACTGCTCAAGAGATGGATAAGCATCACTATCGTCAATACAGTCATATTGCGATTTATAGCTCGGGTTAAAGCCCGTACCATTATCCATAATCTCATGCTTCGCATTGGCTAAGCTGCATCCGTTAAAGTAAAACAGCAGATTCCCTTCCTTATCGGATATATTACAAGATGCAGATTGATTTTGCAAGATAAGCTGCTGATAATCCAGATGGACACTATCAGACTTAAATTGTAATACAGGATCTTTATACCTATCGTCGCTCCAGTAGCCCATCACCATCTGTGCATCGTATCTGTACTGTGATACGGCCGATGATATATACAAAAATAAAACCGATAATGTTATAAATATCTTTCTCATATCAACGCAGTATGATTAGCTTCTTAATCTCTGTTGTATTTGCTTCTCCATGCGTGACGCTGACCAAATATATACCCGGCGATAGCAGGCTTGTGTCTATATCCACCTCTGCCACATCTCCGGTGCGTATTTCCTGCACGACACTGCCCGTTGCTGTCATAAGCCGCACTAAAGCGATATGCGATCCGCTGACACGGATGCCCTCCGATGCCGGATTAGGTGCTACGGTTAGGGTAGTGACACCAGCTGCGCCCGATGACCGCTGGTGTACCTGCTGGCACAGTGCGTGGTCGTCATAATGAGCCTCTCCCGCCACCGTCTCTAATGCTGCTCTCGCACCATAGACGGCCTCGCCGCCGTATAGCGGACACGCACCCGCTATCCATGACAGGGTGCTGATATCCGCCCCGCTCAGGCTGTCTGTCAGCATCCACCGCCCGAGTACCGTCAGCAGTGCCTGCTGGTGCTGCCATGGTGCTTCCGTCAGTATCAGGGACTGTAGTGCTGTCAGTGCCGCATGGATGTCCTGATGATGCTGCACCTGCTCTGTCGCGTAGATGGCTGCGGTCAGGCTGTCCGCCGATGCCGCCACTAAGCTATAATCCGCACTGCTGACCCGGGCATGGCTGCGCTGCCCGCTCACTGCATAATGACCCACACCCGATATAGTACGCGCTGCCCCATACAGCACGCCCAGCGTCGGTGCGTATGCCGTCATGAAGGCTTCTATGCCGGGACAGGTGCTGTAGCCTGCCGAATCCGCCTGTACCAACTGATAGAGCTGCCAGATGCTGCCTGCGTCCTGCTCCTGCTTATAACTTTCAAATGGAATCGCCTTTTGGATAATATCATTAACCAAAGCTACATCCATGATATAGCGGACGTTGTTGGCGGCAGTTACTACTCCGGTTTGTGGTGTTGATTCCGTCGCTGCATCCGCTTCCATCAGGTAGTCCCGGGCTGCTGTGTACATCCTTTTTGCATCAGACTCCACACCCGGCCTTTGCGGTGGGTCTTCATTGCCGGGTGCGCTGGCTTCGCAGTCCCGCGGTGTAAGCAGCGTACTTCTCTTTACAAACCACTCCTTATTATTTGGAATGATAGGATCAGGCCAATATATGCCCTGATTTGGATCGTCTGTTACAATAAACTGAGACCGTTGAATATAAAAATTATTTGTTCCTAAATGCTTGGCACCTACGGACATGCTGCTGCTGTACCACTTATTAAAATAGTGTTCCTGCACACCCATCAGCGCA
>CAZCTQ010000071.1:0-3182 GCA_964501555.1 uncultured Aureispira sp.
TAACTCATCCACCAACTTTGTTGGGGACACAGTAACTCATCCACCAACTTTGTTGGGGACACAGTAACTCATAACTTAATCCACCTTAACCACCTTTTTTGTTATCACACGGTCGCTGATCTGGATATTGAGAAAGTAAACTCCCTGTGGCAACTCCCCTATCTCTAACCATGGGTCGCTACCAATAGCTAGCTTTTTACCCTGCGTATCAGTCAACTCCCATCTAAGCCTGTCCGTATAGCCTATATATACCGTTGTCTGCCCCGGATTAGGATATACTTTTATATCTGTATGGTCTGGTGATATTTCTTCTACTGCTACATAATCTCTACAAGGTGAAGCTTCATGTCCTATTGGAAAAGTATATAAATTTAAAGGATATAGCGTGTCCAAAGTATTATCAACATTTTTAATCGTGAGTTGTGCATTGAGATGATATTCAGTTCCTACACTATCCAATACACTATTAGTCTGCTTAGATAAACAGTAATAAGGAGCTACTTCCCCCGAATTACCAATAAACCATTGATTATAAAGAATATCATAATAAGCATGAGGTGCCAGATAATCTCCACCATGACATTCATTATTAAAATATGTACTGTCCCACGTAATCGTCAGGGGTAGATATTTTACCTTAACAAAAATCCTAATTACTCCACCCCCATAAAAACAATTGTAATCTGGAAATTCCCATCTATTACGTCCAATAATCTTTTTTGAAAGGATTACATCAGGAATTACCCCCGCTTCACGATGTCCTGCCCTTACTTCAAATACACTATCCCAGAGTACATCCCTAATGTCCAACTCGCCAAAATCGGGGTTGTATGTGTTATTAGCATCTAAATCGTAGCCTACAGTAATCGTGTCCCTGTTACCTGCCGCATCTTCAAAGTAAAACTTGGTCTCCCATTGTGCCGTCTTCTGTCCATATAGCAATATCGGCACTAAGAAGATGAATATGTATATATGTCTCATAGCTAATTTTTTACAAGTTGTTCGAAATATAGCTCGCCGTTGTATTCAAATACGAGAGCATTTACACCAGACGGCCATCCAGAGACATCTAAGGTAAATTCCTGTTCTTCACCTATTGTTTCATAAGTGTTTCGTAATATGCCATAGGCACTATACGTATTCAGATTCATGCCATATACTTTCATTTGCCCGATGGTATTTGTCGTGTATTTTACGGTCACATAGCTTGTAGTCGGATTCGGGGTTATGCTTACTATGATGAGCTCTTTTAAGGTATCTTTTGGCACATTTAAAATAGTTTGGCATAATGGCGGCAACGTAAAGGTGTATATCGTTTCATCTGATTCATTACACGCATTATATACTTTGAGCTTTATAGTATAGGTTATCCCTGACACAAAGCCATTAGGCCAGTACCGATTCCCCCATCTATCATATTTGGGATTGATGCAATACTTACCCGCCTGTCCTGACAACTGCCCGGTAGAGACGATTTTACTGCCGTCAGGCCTCAGTATATCCATCTCGTAGCTACTTTCATTATAGCTACCATTCAGATAAAAACACGCATTACAATTTTGGCTGTTAACAGGCTTGGGCACTGTCCCTACAAATGCGCTTGGCGGAGGACAACCTCCTACCTGTATAAAATTACATTTATACGTTGCTAAATTGGTCAGCATCCTATTTATCTGGCAGGGTGTCAGAGCTGTATATTGAGGTTGATTTGCCCATGTGCTATATGACATTAGGTTGTTGTTTTTTAAAGTTTCCGAACAGCAAGGGTGTACCACCCCTCCTTCACAAATATTGTTTATATTACAGAGATCCAGTGTATCAATCATATTAATAGTATTCCAACAATTATATCCCGATTTGTCAAATGATCCGTTACAATCACTATCCCATTTCCAAGGATCAGCCCAAGTATCGTCACATTCATTATCTTCATCTACATATTCATCAAAAGTATGATATAAATTTAATGCATGACTTATCTCATGGTTAAACACATGAGCACCCCAGTTGCCTGTTACTAATTCAGTAGCAATATAGTTGGCATTATAATAACTAAAACCATTAGGTGATCCCTTAACATTACTAATAAATACATTAATCTCAGAATCGCCATTATTATAAAAGTCTTTAAAAGGCAATGAGTTGCTTACATTTTGTGCATTAGTATTACAGTGGATTCTTGTGCCTTTGAGCACATATCTGAAAGGTATGCACTGAGCCTCTGTCACGGGAACATTGTTCTCTGCTGCATTCCACTGGTAATTTAATCCTAAAGTATTATCACTCATGATTTTAAAATATTCATTGGCACTGTTGACCAATTGCTCTGCTACATTAAAAGCATTTTCTGGGCTCAGGTCAATTACTTCTCCCGATGCAGTGGCGAGCATTCCGGTACAGTCGTCATTAAGAAAAAAGTGTACATTGACACTGATATATACCGGAATACAATTTGTCTGCACAGAATCTATATCAAAGCATGGATCTGACGCAGAGGTGGGATAACCCGGCAATACAAAACCCGTCGGAAGAATAGCTATATCGCTTGAATCACCTATAGTATTAGCGTTACTTTCCTGAGCAAGTCCTGTATTTATCAGGACTATAAGTAAAATGAGTGTTGACAATAACCTATTCATAATTATTTGCATTTATTTCAATAACACAACATTTAAAATAAAGTTAAATAAATTGATCTAATTAACATGCAATTAACTTGTAATTGACTTGTTTAATGGATAAAATTACTATTATTTTTCATTAGCGTCCGATAAAAACAAGATTGACCTATGTCAATCCATAACACTTTGATTGTCATACGTGAAATTTTCATAATTAGCCTTTTTTCTAAAGTAAGCCCCCTTAAAACAACGTCTGTTGTTCTAAATTTTGCTGTTTTTTTAGCCAATCTTTTTCTGTATTTTCAAGAAAATTTAATAAATGGATGTAATTTAATCTTAAATAGGTATAAAAATTTAAAATATTGGCCTATTAATTTCAATTTATTGGTTTTTCTCACTCCTCATGTATTGAGACGATTTAATTAGCTGTCTGAGGTGAGCATCTTTGCAAACCACTATCACCTAAAACACACATAACTCATCCACCAACTTTGTTGGGGACACAGTAACTCATCCACCAACTTTGTTGGGGACACAGTAACTCATCCACCAACTTTGTTG
>CAZCTQ010000072.1:0-3044 GCA_964501555.1 uncultured Aureispira sp.
AGAGATTTGCTATTTTTTTATAAAGATTGGACTGATTTGAATGTATAATGGGTATTACATAATCATTTTACTAAAAACAGAAAAATCCTGCTTTATATACAGGATTTTCACTATTATGGGAATATAAATTTTAATTTCTGTAGCTATTAATACAGAGCAGACCGGTTTTGCTTTAATAGCTTTTCGATAGTTTGATTAAGAGAAGCGATATTCCGGCTTTGCCTGTCCATGGTTTCGCGCATATAATCCATCTCCTCATGAAACGAATTTCTTATATTGTTAGGTGATGGAAGGAAAGGTGAAATTTTTACCTCTACATGCCAGATCTCTTTGACATCATTAATATTAACCTTATATGGCTCGAAAAATGAATTATCAGAAATCAACTCGAGTACTCCAGCCTCCCTTACAAGATTTTTTACTCGTTTTACCACGATAGCATTCTCAAGGACAATGACATATACCAAGTTATTGCGTACTGAACTGTATAAATTATTAGAATCCACTAACGAGCATACTACTTTATCACCAGAATATAATACAGATTCCATGCTATCACCGACTATATCAAAACATCTGTATTCTCCATGGTGAAATTTATAATCCGGCAAGGAAAAACGAACTAAGTCTTGAAGATATACAGGATCTTGCAACTGCTCTGCATACCCAGCATGAGCTGCTGCCGGTATGTAAAGAATCTTATCCGCCGAAGGCTTATTTTGCTCGTATTTAAAAGGTGGCTCAGCAAGGTCACTAAACATGCTTCCTTCGCCGGTAAAAATATAATTAGGGTTAATGTTAAAGGTTTCGATAGCATTTTTTAATAATTCTAAGGTGACGTCACGCTTGCCCTTCATAATGTCACTTAGATTTTGAGGGTGATAATCAACCTGGAGCGCAAATTGACGTATGGACTTGACTCTGTTTTCTTCCTTAAGATATTCGATACACGAAACAAACCTTTTTGTAACAATATTACACATAGTAAAAGTCTTTCATTTAGGAACGTTATATGATTATTGATGCAAATGTATAAAATTAATATTTAATTTAACCATAATATGTTAACATTATTAATATTTTTTTAATATGATCAACTACAAAATTAAAATTTATCTTTAAATTATTATACTTAATATCTATATATCAATAAAAAATACATTACACTTATTTATAATATATCAACATAAAAATTTTGAAAAAAATTTCATAAAATACAATATAAAAAATCATCATGTGTTAATTGTAGTCATTTTACCATATACAGATGACTTCTGTGTCCAAAACAAAAAAGAACAAAAACTACTTAGACGGCGTCCATTATGAGCAAAAAATATTAATTTTTTTCGATTCTTCAGCTCTTTTATTTTCTATAAATTCTCGAGTAATTACATTAGGATTTAGGATTATGAGCACCTACACTAGCTTGTCCTACGTGTCTTTCATTTCTATACTATAGATGAAGTGTATTTTTTACTTAATAGTATTGTCCTTACAATACTTAAATCTGCTAAGACCTAATCTCTTCCATCCATTAATCCAATAATGGGATTTGTATCTTTGTATATTTCATCACTTTTTGCTACAAAGGCATGGTCAGCCTAGTTCGATGACAAAATGTAGCGCGTCGGGTAACTACTATAACCTTAATTGATTTTTATTGTATTATATGTTAAGTGTCATAATTATCATTAATAATGTCCCAAACTTGCCAGCGAAATCACATTTATGCCATCTTTTCGGGTGTAGCTCATTCCTGTACCTGTAATGATGTTGAGTGATTTTGGCGGTTTTACTTTGTCCAAGTTTAAAACTGAAACAAATTTGTTCAAATTGGCAGCAGCTTCATCTATCTGTCCTATGCCGAGTTTTACTTCAAAACAAGCATAATCCCCATTTCGTTTTTGCACTATGGCATCTACTTCCAAACCGGCAGAATCACGGTAGTGATACACCTTTGCATCATTTGCCTGTGCATACACACGTAGGTCATGAACAGCAAGCGACTCAAAGAGAAATCCCATATATTTGATGTCGTTTAAAATGGCTTCGCTGTCCAAACCCAAGATAGCAATAGCCAAGGATATATCACACAAATGTCGCTTTGGCGATTTGCGTAAGGATGCAGATGATCGAATATGTGTATTAAAAGCAGGTTGCTCTACAATTACCATTAGACGCAACAATGTGTCTAAATAATCAACGATGGTGGGACGTGACAAATCAACATTTTCTACGTATTTTATATCCTTTTCCAAAGTAGAATTTTCTACTAGCGTAGCCACATTACGGGAAAGCGATTTAAGTAATGAACGTACTTTATTCGGGTCTCGCTTTACTTTAGAAACACGACTCATATCTACCTCTGTCAGTAAATCGGCGTAAGATTGATTGATAAGCATTGCCTCACGAACTGACAATTCTGCAACGGCAGGAAAGCCGCCTTTTACCATTCTTTCGGCAATGAGTTCTACAGTCATTGGCTCATCTTTCACATCATAATATTGGCCTTTAAGCAAGTCGGATAGTGCTATTTTTCCCGTAGAGTATCCAAGTTCCTGCCAACTCATTGTGTGCATTTCGGTAATGGTAAAACGTCCGGCACCACTATGTAGCTTTACACTTTCATCAGGATTTGCCGAGCCGGTTAGAATAAACTGTCCTGTTTTTTGACGGTTGTCCACTTCGTGGCGAATGTAGTTCCATAGTTTTGGGGCTTCCTGCCATTCATCTATCAACCGTGGTGTTTCTCCTATTATCAAACGTTGTGGTTGCGTGTCCATATAAATAGGCACTCGCTCATCTTTGTCCACTTCCAATATACTTTTTGAAAACTGCTTTGCAGTCTCTGTTTTGCCACAGTATTTTGGTCCCTTAATTAGAATTGCACCAGAAGCATTTAGCTTTTCTATGATTTCGGCTTCTGCCAATCTTTTTTTATAGGTCATAATTTAAAAAATATTGTCTGCAAATATACCACAAATTAACGACTTTACAAATATTGAGCATTTTACTTTACAAATATTGAGCATTTTACTTTACAA
>CAZCTQ010000073.1:0-2958 GCA_964501555.1 uncultured Aureispira sp.
AACTTGTCCTCGACTCATCTGCTGTCTTGATGTCTGTCACCGCTAAAGTTAATACCGTGATGATGCTGTCGCAGCCAGATATATTCTTTGTCTCGTGGGTGTATTGTCCTGTTTGTGTCAGTACATCGCCGTAGAAATCATAGCTGTCACCACCACAGATTTCTTTGTTTACTTTGGTGACTTGTGGTAGCTGCACGATATAGACATTATCGGTGTAGTCACACTCGTCGATACCGTAGTAGCTGGTATCAGATACGATGATAGGATAGCGGTCGGTATTGACGATCATCCACAGGGTCGTCAGGTCGCTGCCTGTAAAGCTAAAACGATCATTGAGTGTGCTGTCGGGGCGAATGTCCTTAGTGGTGTGATATACGCCGATGAGCTTACCGCCGTTCTCAGGGTTGCCACTGTAAAAAGATACGGCTACGCCGTCTTTTGCTGTAGCGGATGCGTGTTGTCTGTTATAGATACCGAAGTCCACGCTGTACTGCCCTGTCGCTATGTCATAGCCGATACAGGTGATGTCACCTGTCAGGGATGCTGCTGGTACCGGGTAGTTGCCGTTTTCGTCGAGGATGGATGCCTGTGCCTTGAAGTTATTGTACTTACCGTTTTTGTAGGTAGCGGGATTATGCATGTGCTGTGGAACAGTACCATCATCGTTGATGAACAGGGGATTGTAGGCGTACTGATGCCAGATATTGCGGGCGGGTGCCCACCGCTGTCCGGCAGGGGCACCGAAAATGGTGAGTTTGCCGAAAATGTTTATAGGATTCCCGATAACGTCATAATAATTCTCACAAGGTATGCATATTTTTGTTTCTCCTGTGCCGTCTATGTCGCCTATTGTTGGGTTTTCATAAGCTGTCCCTGAGTAACAGTTTTGGTATTTTGTAATCATTTGGGGCGTATCATTTTTTGCACTCAAGATTACTAATGCCTTATTATTCCTGTAAACAATTTCATGTATTCCGTCATTGTCAAAATCATACAAGGATACCCCAATGCTAGCACAATCATCGTCGTCACAAAAAGTATAAACCCAATCTCTGGTCAGTACATTACTTCCTTTAAAAGAAAATTTATGCAAAGTTCGATTTGTGGTAACGATGATGCCTAATTCACCCTTTTTACCTATGTTTCCTATTGAGATGTTTCCTGCTATTCCAAAATTTAGGGCTCTGTAGGTTGCGTAAATCTGGTATGTCCCGTTTTTATAAGAATATACATAAATAAATGGAAAATTATTTTTATGAGTATAAGAAGAAGAGCAATTTCCAATAATAACATCTAATACGCCATCCTGATTGATGTCGGCAACTGCTATTTTACCATCATAATAGCCTTCATGAGGGGCATCTACTTGTACATTATTGGCAATCATCTGGTTACCCGATAAACCATTCAAGTTGGTTATCTTTACTTTATATACCGTGTATCCTGCAGCTAATTCCAAATCATTTGGGTCGTCATCCAAGTCGGCGGCTATACTACTAAAATTTGAAAAACAGCTTACTATACCATGATTTCCTCCATCGGCCAAGAGAATCCCATTTGTAGCGTTAAAGATTTGATCCCCTTTATATATTTCAGGTATTCCATCCATGTTAAAATCAGCTAAGGATAAATGTCTACTCGTAGAGAATAACGTACTATCCGAAATCCATGCTATACTGCTATCAGAGTTATAACAGACTAATCTTCCCCCCACATGGGCTGGATTTTGATTTGAATTTTCTGCATGAATTATAATTTTGTAATCATTTTGTGTTTTTAGTACTACATAATCTTTAAAATCAAAAGTAGAAATTGAATTTATCCTACTTTTTGTCAAAGTACTAAATATATTAATTTTGTGAAGCTTGTAATAAATTGATAATCGTCCCGGTGTGATAATTTCAGGAATGCAATCATTATCTATATCTGTTAAAATTGGTGTCCAGAGGGCACTAACGGTATCTTTAGACTCCCATTTTTTTTCTATTTCTAATGGTAAGGTAAATTCATTGGAATTAATTTTTTTTGTCACATAACAGCCCAAACAGGATGCATTATTCTGTCCTTTGACTATAAAATGGGCGAAGCATACAATAATTATAGCTATAAAAGTCAATTTTGTATCCATATAAGAATCCTTTGATGATATTGAGGTGCTGAAAACCTACGTATTCAGCACCCCAATATCTAAACCATAAAATTAAAGCTTCATAAACTTACTATATCTGTCATCCCCCTCCGCATTTTTGTATTTAATAATATACAATCCTACCGGATAGTCAAACTGAAGATTTGATTCACCATCTTTGATTTTTCCTGACAAAATAAACTGTCCATTTGAATTAAAAATATCGTATGATACTTCTAATAAATTTGATTGGATATGTAATACATTTTGATGGATAGGATTAGGGATTATTTTTAGGGTATTATTTAACTCATAGACTGCTGGTTTTCCCTGTCCACCTCCGATTTCATTGTCATCACAAGGCAATTTAGGGATGTAAATCCATTTATAACAAGTTGTATCATTGCACAAATATATTTTTACATTCGTATCTCCTGAAAATTCGCCAATAATTCCTGAAGCAGGTATGGAATTTAGCCCTGTACCCATTGGAATTGGCAGATAACACAATGCTGACCCAGACTTTGTCCTTAGTTCGACAGAATATTTTCCATTAATCTGATTACATATCCATTGGACCGGATAAGCCTCTATCCTACAATTATTTACAGAACAAGGAAGCGGCGGGCAGACTGTAATGCTGATACCATCCTCACAAGTAGAACTTGTAATTACAAAAGTCTTACATCCTGATAGAATTGTTCCACCCGAAATACTATAGGTTGTCCCTTTATTGCAAGTAGTACTACCAAATTTGTAACTTCCTGTCCCCGGTACATAAACATCAAACGACCACATATCATCTGGTGTTCCTGGTATGCACTGTATAT
>CAZCTQ010000074.1:0-2677 GCA_964501555.1 uncultured Aureispira sp.
GCAGGTCGCACTCTGCATCAGAGGCAAGAAACTCTGAGTATGAGGTGCCGCCGTAATCATAAAAAGTAATATTACAAACTAAAGTCAAATTCCCTGTTGTAAAATCTAATTCATAGAGTTCTTGTCTTGCACCCCAACCATAAGTACTTGATTGACCGCACCCTTCATTGATAGTCGCCATAGCATGAAAATAATATTGTCCACCTGTATATAATATCTGGCTTTTTGATGCATCCGTTATATCAAGCTTTATGATAGCACTATGCAAGTACTTATCGTTGTAGGCAGATAAATAATATTCACCATCCCTGACAGTGACATCTCCTGCACAATAATAATCATCAGGTAAAACTCCCATAAATGTAAACTTACCCGTTTTAGTATTATATTTTTCCAATCTTTTCCCCAGCATATACAAATTACCTTCTATATCACATACAAGCCCACTATAATATGAATTAGCAGGAATATAAGCAGGAAATGGAATTTCATTCACTATGCCTGAATCTAACTTTACATGAACGAGTTTACGCAAAGTCGTAACAAGATAAAAAGATCCGTCAGGATGAACCGCTATATCATCAGCTTTCAAATTTGGAATTTCTAATAATAATTCGTCAGTACAGGTAGCTAAATCATATTTATAGATCAAAGTACGACCAGTGTTAGTATAATTTGAATATAGAGTTTGACAGAACAAACCTAAAGGAAATAAAAAATAAATACTTATATATATTGCTATACGACTTAATATTTTTCTCATCTGATATTAGATTATAAACTTCTTTACCATACCAAATAGCTTCACCTTATACAGGAAAAAAGTGGATTCTTAAAAATTGTCTTTAAGAATCCACTTACGCCATTTAGTTTACAAATATTTTTTGGGTATGAATACCACTTTCATTTACTAACGATACTATATAGATGTAGCCGGGTGTCAAAAAATCTAAATTCAGGTCATATCCTTCCTGTGTATAAGGTATATCTTTCGTAAACATTAATTGTCCCGATACGCTGTAAACCGATACTTCATTTTTGTCTTTTGCCATCTGATACAGCTCAAGCGTTTTAGCCCCGCTGTTCCATTTCATGTCCACCTCACCTGCTTCTATTATATCCATTTCCAAATCAACATTGACATTAGCAGGCTCTAAATCCGTATTAATAACTTCTATATCCCTGCTTTCACACCAGTGTACTGCTTCATAAGGACGTTCTATATCCCGTTTTGCCTTTAATATGATTTCAAGATACTTGCCGTTCTCAAACGCTAATGCCTTAGCCTCTCTGTCAAAATCAACAACCATCAGCCGCTCATGATCGGGATTATAGTGCCATAAGGCGGTCTTACTTTTCTTGTTGACGTATTCGATTTCAAAATCCCGATTGTCTATTTTTATCGGTAATTCCACACTCATCAGAGGTGTTGTCCCTTGTATATTAACACGTACTATCACCTTACTACCTTTTGTTATCTTTTGTGCTGACCGTGACAAATCCGAACGGCTTGACCATTCAGGCTCATTAAAGTAATACCCCGTACCACATATCCACGAATTAGTGCTTGAGCCACCATTTCCCTCTATATCTCCTACTTTAGTAGCCCGAAATGTGAAATAATCAGACATATTTGCAATGATTTGGTTACGACTTAAAGCAGGAAATATAATTCCACCCGGCCAGCTATAATTAATCACAAAGTTGTAAGGATTGGACTTAAACGAAGCAGGATAGGTAGTTATTTCTTTTTCACTGACCCACTCCCACGATGTACGTGTAAAATCACTCCTTATGCCCAATATTAAATCCCTGATCATATCTGTATCGTCGGTTGTAATTGTGCGGCTGTCATCAGCATCAGCCGATATTTTGCGGTACAACGAATCTGCTGTAGGAGTAAGTGTATTGAGATCGGCAATTCCTAAAATATGTCTTTGAATATGAATAACATCTAATGTAGTTACACCATCGAGATAATCATTATTATCATTGATTGAATGGGGCAAAATGATTAGAGAATTAATATTGTCTGTATCCATGCCATAAGTGCCAATACTACCGCTAAAGATTTCATAAGGACAGTTAGCTGTAACTAAAGGATTTGGAACACTATAATTCGTATCAAACGGGATAGTTTGCCTAACAAGGACTTCAAACTTATGGTTTTCTACACCATATCCATGTGTTCGGAACAAACTTTCTCCATCAATATTCAATGGTGTTTGCCCGAAAGCAGTAAAGCAAAATAAGAACATGCTTAGTGTCAAGGTCATGTAAATTACTAATTTACTCCCCTTATGGTTAAAAAGATTAAAATGTAAATTCATGAATAAATGATTTAAAAATTAATGAATAAGATAAAAGCATAATAGATTAGAAAGTAAATTTAGAAACCTGAAGGAATAAATGTAATGATACACTTGTATCTGTAATAATCAATCGTAAATATTGATTATTAAAATTTTTAACTTTGTTGTTCCTCCTTTTCAAAAAAGTACTTTCCCAAAATCTATAATAGAAACCTACTGAACATTGGGCTTGACTTTACATTAATTAAATGGCAACTTTCTATAAAAATAAATACCTCATTTGGTATGTGATTGCAAATATATACAATATAAACAAATTTAAGCATTATAACACTGTTATCGTACCGACTTTGTTGATGATACCG
>CAZCTQ010000075.1:0-2565 GCA_964501555.1 uncultured Aureispira sp.
AAGTAAATCTGACACCAGGTACACCGAGCAATCCGGGCTTGAGTATGAACCCAGAAGGAACGATTGTAATAGCAGCAGGTACACCAGAGGGTACTTATACCTATCCTTACAAAATATGCGAAAAGGTAAATCCTACTAATTGTGACAATGCGATAGCAACGATTACAGTAACTTCAGGATCCATCGATGCAGTAGATGATACCTACGGTACGTACAATGGATTTGTTGGTGGTACTACACCAAGTGTATTGACTAATGATAGCCTCAATCATGTAGTAGTAATTCCATCAAAAGTAAATCTAACACCAGGTACACCGAGTAACCCGGGCTTGAGTATGAACCCAGATGGAACGATTGTAATAGCAGCAGGTACACCAGCGGGTACTTATACCTATCCTTACAAAATATGCGAAAAGTTAAATCCTACTAATTGTGACAATGCGATAGCGAAGGTAACAGTAGTAGCACCAGTAATAGATGCAGTAGATGATAATTATGGACCATATAATAGTCCTGATGGAGGATTGACTTCCAGTGTGTTAGAGAATGACAAGTTGAATGGTGTAATATTAAACCCTGCTGATATAGAGCTGACACCAGGTGTACCAAGTCATCCGGGATTAAGTATGAATTCTGATGGAACGATAAATGTCGCACCGGGAACACCGGCAGGAACTTATACTTATCCATATACGATATGTGAGCATGTAAATCCAGGAAACTGTGATAATGCTGTAGCAACAGTAATAGTAACAGGAACAACCGTAGGTTGTGTGTCACCAGATTTACGGGTATTATTGGAAGGGCCATTTGTTGACAAATGGGATGGTCAAACGATGACTACGAAGTTGAATAACTTAGGATATTTACCAGGACAGAAGCCAGTTACCTTCTTTGGTGTGACTACTCCAGTAGGACAGCCATATAATATGCCACCATGGAATTACAATGGAGCAGAAGGTGCAGGATATGATAAGGCAGTAAAAGGGCCTAAAGCAGGTTATGCTACTGATATTACAGACTGGGTATTGGTAAGTTTAAGACAAACCACAGCACCAACTAGTACTATATGTAAAAAGGCCGCCTTATTGCATAATGACGGACGGGTAGAAATGGTAGAAGGTTTTAACTGTTGTGAAATAGATTTGAATGCGAAGTATTATATAGTAGTAGAGCATAGAAATCACTTGATAGTAATGTCAAATGAGAAAGTGTCAGTAGTAAATAATGAGATTACATATGACTTTACTGCAAGGCAGTCATACAGAGGTATTGTCGGCTTCGGTCAGAAGTTTCTTGATGGTAAATTTGTGATGTTTGCAGGTAATGGTGAGCAAGTATCACAGAGTTCGAGTGTCAAGGATATTAACACAAATGATCAGACTTTATGGTTGTTACATAATGGTGATAACAGCCAATATAATATCAATGACTTTGAGTTGAATGGTGACGTGAACGTACAGGATAAGAACCTTTGGTTAGAGAACAATGGTATATTTACTGATGTACCGAGATAGTAATTTACAGGTTTAATTGAAAAGGATACCCTGATGCAGTAATGTGTCAGGGTATCCTGTTTTTAGGACATCGGGCGACGCCTAATGTTAGCTTCTTTTAGACTTTCAGGCTATTTACTATCTTGCTATTTTGGGGACTAATCTTTATAGAAAAAAAGTGTGTGGCATAATACGACTCCAACGGGGTCGAACAAAAAGGCTCAAACGTATTCTATAAATATTTTAACCCTTTGGTTTCTTACAGCTTATTTTAGTGATATTTTTTTTTGTTAAAAAATTGGAACGTTTTTTGGGCTACAATTTTTGATAAAAATTCCATTATTCAATTGTTTCGCAGAGATGGGTATTAATTTTTTAATTTTTAATTTCTTTAAAATCTATAAAAGATGAAGATTTCCAACGTAAGCAATCTAAGGTTTCTAATGCTTCCTTTGGCTATGTTACTGACTTTCTTTACTTATGGTCAGAGCGTAGTCGTTGTCCTGAATAAAGAAGTTGGTAAGGATCAGAGGAGTGATATAAGTAATCAGGAGTGTTACAAAATTCAGTTAAAAAACAAGTCCTCTAAAGCTGTGGGACTTGCTGGTCAGAATTATCGGCTTTACTATAATTCTGATGCCGTGATACTGGACGAGTCCAACATCCAAAACTATCTGCCTAAATCTTATACGGCCATGAATCTGGTGCAACATGTATATGATGTGAATGCTACCGGATTTGGTGTATTGCCTTTTGAGAGCCATTTAGGATTTATTAATCTGGCTACAGATTATAAACTGTCATCCGGAATGCCGGCGATGATTGGTACCGGCGAGACAGTAGATATAGCGAAAATGTGTTTTAACATTACGGATGCATCCAAAGATGGAGAACTTATCTGGGCAAGAGAAGATTTAACCCAAACGTATGCAACCGCTTTTGTAGAGATTGCTTCTGTACAGGGAAATCGTCTTAAAAAAATGTATATTGATGATCTTGTAGTAACTGGAACAAGGGCTTCAATATGGCAGAAGGAAAGTGTGGCTAATTTAGATTTTTTCCCGAATCC
>CAZCTQ010000076.1:0-2501 GCA_964501555.1 uncultured Aureispira sp.
TGAGTCAATAAAGCTAAGGCACACGTTGAATATTTCAGCGTGTGCCTTTTTTATTATATGTTTTAACGCATATAATAGTTTTAATATATATTAAACCGTTACGATTAATTTATTATATATTTTAAAAAAATATATAATAAATTAATTTGAATATATTTGTATTAAATATAGTTATATTTTAATTTTGTGAATTATATAAATCTAAAGTGTATTAAATTTAGTTTCTAAATTAGAAATTATACTTTTTGATAATTTATAATAGCCAAGCTCAATACATAACTCAAACTCAATTTTTATGCAAAGATTTTTACGGGTCAAGCTAATTTTTTTTATTCTGTTGTCTATGGGGTTAAACCTTTTTGGACAACTTCCCGCTCGACCATCAGATGATTTTATTCGGAATGCTATCCTTAATGCGGGTAGTACTAATCAACTAACAACAGATGATTTGGATTTTATTTTCACTGATTTCACTATCAGTACAAAAAGTGGAATTCAGCATGTTTATTTAAGACAGGAAGTCAATAATTTGGAGGTTGCAGGCACAGAATCTTCAATACATATTGCACCTACAGGGCAAACTTCATCTGTAAAGCAAAATTTTTTAAAAGACATTCACAGTAAGGTAGGTACAAACAAAATATTGCCAAATATTTCTGCATTACAGGCGGTAAATTCTGCTGCTTTGCAGATGGGGTATTTGGTTACAAAAAGCCTTGAGGTTATTTCTGAATCCTTTACCCCTGACAGGAGGACGGTTATAAGCGATGGAGGAATCTCTCTTAGTCATATTCCTGCACGTTTGTTGTATTTTGTTGATGGCAATGGTGAAATCAAATTAGCATGGGAGTTGTCTATTGAATCGATTAACCAAACAGAGTGGTACAATATTAAAATTGATGCTTTAAGCGGCCAACTGCTTGATAAAATTAATTGGGTTAAAACTTGTAATTTTGACCATTCTTTTGATCATTCTTTTGACCATTTAAATTCATTATTATTTACAAAAAATAGAAATGGTAATTTAGAGGCTGAGACCTTTGCACCATTATTGTCAGGAGTTTATAATGTTTTTGCAATGCCATTAGAGAGTCCATTATATGGAGGAAGAACGATGGTCAATGCTGATGACATAACGAATTTACACGCTTCACCTTTTGGTTGGCACGATACTAATGGTATCGCTGGCCCTGAATATACAGTGACACGCGGAAATAATGTAAATGCTTACGAAGATGGAGATCATAGTGGGTTTCAACCTGATGGTGGAAGTTCTTTAATTTTTAATTTTCCATTTAACAGTACTTATTCATCAGGGAATCAATCCGAATCAGCTGCAATTACGAATCTCTTTTATTGGAATAATGTAATTCATGATGTTTTTTATGAGTATGGGTTTGACGAAGTAGGTGGTAATTTTCAGCAAAATAATTATGGTAAAGGTGGAATTGGTAATGATTATGTAAATGCTGAAGCTCAAGATGCAAGCGGAACCTGCAATGCTAACTTTGGTACACCTCCTGATGGATATAAGCCGACAATGCAGATGTATATTTGTGGTAGTCGGGATGGAGATTTTGATAATTTGGTGATAATGCATGAGTATGGTCATGGTATTTCCAATCGATTAACGGGTGGCCCGTCTAATTCTGACTGTTTGAACAATACTGAACAAATGGGTGAAGGATGGAGTGATTACTTTGGCCTTATGTTGACTATGAAAGCTGGCGATCTTGGTGCTAATGCACGAGGAATAGGAACTTATTTATTTGGACAAAATGCTGGTGGAGCTGGTATAAGAACTTATCCATATTCCACAAATATGGCGATTAACCCACATACCTATAATAGTATTAAAAGTGAAGCTATACCTCATGGTATAGGTAGTGTTTGGTGTGCGATGCTATGGGAAATGACTTGGGCATTAATAGATGAATATGGTTTTGATTCGGATTTTTTTAATGGTACCGGAGGAAATAATATTGCAATTAATTTAGTCGTTGAAGGCTTAAAATTGCAGCCTTGTAGCCCTGGATTTGTTGATGGACGTAATGCTATACTTGAAGCAGATCAGTTACTGTATGGTGGTGCAAATCAATGTCTTATTTGGCAGGCTTTCGCAAAACGAGGGTTAGGTTATAGTGCAAGTCAGGGCTCATCAAATAGTAGAAGTGATGGAACCGAAGCTTTTGACACACCTGCAAATCAGGCTACAGTGAATGTAATTGAAAATTCTGGCGTAGCACCAAATGATGGAATTATTTATAAAGGAGATTCTGCTACTTTGACTGCATCAAATGGAAAGTCTTATCAGTGGAATACAGGAGCCACAAGTGCATCAATTACTGTATCCCCAGTTGTAACAACTACCTATACAGTGACAGTTACAATAGCAACTAATTGTACTGCTAAGGTAGAAAAAACAATCACGGTAGAAGATATACCATGCCTATTAGTATGTAGCAACAACCAGACGATAACCTTAGCGCCAGGTGCATGTA
>CAZCTQ010000077.1:0-2431 GCA_964501555.1 uncultured Aureispira sp.
GCCCGCGGGCGATGTGACGGAAGCCCGAAGGGATTTCGTCACATCGGCTGCGATTTACGACGGCCGCTCTCGATAGGGGCGGCTGTCGTAAAATCGTTTGTTGTCATTCGGTATTCTACTTGAAATCGGGACTCATTAATTTTTGAATAGATATATTTAGTTTCATTGACCAAGTCCAATCCTTTACTATCAACGTTTCAACTTTTAGAAGAGGTGTTATGCTCCTATTAAACTCGAAATCTAAACTGTATTTGTTTAGTTGATATATGGAAAAACCCAAGATATAATTTAGATTTAAAGTATTCCAATTATTTTTATATTGATTTACTGGATACGAATCATTTATCTCATCTATTCTTTCAGATTCTATGTCTTCTTTAATAAGAAAATTTGTAGCCAAACCAACCAAAGGGCTAATTTTTAATTTCTTAGAATTATTTTTTAAATACTTTAACTTTGCGTCTATTGAAATATAATTAAACCTATTTTGCAAACTTGGATAACTAATAATAGGCGACCAAATGTGGCCTATTTGAGCTTCTTCAGTATAACCACGTTGTCGAAATATTAATGCAGTTGTTAAATTCATACGACTATAGACTTGTTTTGAAGCATATATGCCCGCCCCAAAAGTTGTCAGATTATTCCATTGAAATTGGCCATCAGCAGGTTTTGTGGGATCGGTATTCGTGTGACTAGAAAAGTTAGTCTCGAATACTACACCATAATCAAGGTTTTGGAGGTAGCATCTTGATGACAAGGTTAAAAGAAAAAGAACCGACAAAAATATTTTACTGTGCTTCATGTTATATGGTTTGAGTAAATGAGTACCCAAAACATGGCCACTCATTTAAGTTGTTAAAATATGATAATATACAAAAACATTATTTTACAAGATTCCATCTACTAGGGCCATTGCCATTATAGGTAACTGGTATGTTATAATTCTGCATATTGATGGTAGTACAAATTTTCTTGTCATTCCATACCCACCAGCCGCTTGTAGTTGGATGCATTGATAAAAATCCATTATTTGTCCAGGGCTAGACCATACTCCACACTGGCTTAGGGTGTGAGCCGCCTGTAATATTATTGTAATAGACAGTAGGATAGTCAGAACATGTAGGCATTAATGACATGCTATATGACCAATCAGCTCCGCTGATAGTACAAGATGGCCCAAAACTTGATGAATAAGTCCAATTTCCCCAAAAATTCTTTTTTTGAGCTTGTGTTCTAATTTGAAAAGTACAACCTGTCCCATAAACACATGATGTGGAACCAAAGTTGGCTTTTGCTCTTCCGTCTATTTCTACCTTGACCCTAAAGTTTTTTTTGCCATTTTGCTCCCAATCGTTTGACTTCGAAAATGTGTTTTCATGTGGTAATGAATAACATAAACTTCTAATTTCTGTTTCATGGTTACTTACAGCCCCTTCTGGGTTGTAAGGGTTGGTTTTAATAACTTTGATGTCTCCATTTTCAAAGTCCTCAGTTTTTGAAATTGCTAAAGGAAGTTTTGAAATGTCTCCATCTTTAACAATGTAGATAAAGCTATTGTTCGAGTATTTTATCAATTGACCACCAACTTTGACCAATCCGTTTAAATTCACTGCACTTGCAACCATTGGCTCCACTAGAGAATAATCCCAATATGAATTCTCTCCTTGACCATAATATCTAATCAATGCAGCGTTAAGAGCTTGATTGTGTTCCGAAGAATGGTATGGTTCCTTACCTTTCTCTACAAGCTGAGCTTGTTCAGGCAGATTTTCCAGAGACAAATCCAAATTTGTTTCCGCGTTCATTACATTGTAAAAAACCTGTCTTTGAGATGTGACCCCAATTTCATTTTCCCATGAATTCAGCGATATATGCGACGCAAAATTAGCTTCAGACAGAAACTGATCTAAATCAGAAAATGAACTAAAAACTAGGTAGTCTGATTCTTTTGAGACTGGTACTGTTGTTTTAAAGATAGATGAGCGTGTATCAACTGATAATTGTGCTCCGTTTGATGTCTCATGATTTTGATCCTTAGCACAAGAATAAATAAAAAATGTTGAAGTAATAACCATTGCTGCCAATAAAAATAATCTAAAATTTCTCATGATATGATAATTTTATAGAAGTAATAAATTTCGGACATAGTAATTTAACAAATCAGAATGAGTCCGTCTTTCATTCCTTTTGCGATCTGAGTATTTTTTAAGGGAGCAACTCAGCTTGCTCCATCACGAGATTGAATCATCTTTTACCGCTTTCATAAGTCTAAGCATTTTGACCGTGCTGTACCGTCAGCAACTACCTTTGTGGGAATGCCCACTTTGATAGCTGTCATCTTGTTTGGAGGAGACTTTTCTTCTCTACTGGATGACAACGCCCGCGGGCTTTGCGAAGGGTTTTGCCTTTTGCAAAACCCGCAGATGTA
>CAZCTQ010000078.1:0-2335 GCA_964501555.1 uncultured Aureispira sp.
ACCAGGAACACCAGATGATATGTGGTCGTTTGATGTTTATGTGCCCGGGACAGGAAGTTACACATTTGGTAGTACTACTTGCAATAAAGGGACAACCTGTAGTTTTTCGGGTGGAAATATAAAGGATGGCTGCATAAGTGCTAAAATAGTAAGTGAATCACCCGGCTGTCCAGTTAGCTATTTAACAGTCTGCCCGCCGCTTCCTTGTTCTGCAAATAATTGTAGGATAGAGGCATATCTGGTTAAATGGATATGCATTAAGGAAAACGGAAAATTTTCTGTTAAACTTTATACAAAGTCTGGATCAGCATTGTGCTATCTGCCAAATCCAATGGGTACAGGGTTAAATTCCATACCTGCTTCAGGAATTATAGGCGAATTTTCAGGAGATACGAATGTAAAAATATATTTGTGCAATGATACAACTTGTTATAAATGGATTTACATCCCTAAATTGCCTTGTGATGACAATGAAATCGGAGGTGGACAGGGAAAACCAGCAGTCTATGAGTTAAATAATACCCTAAAAATAATCCCTAATCCTATCCATCAAAATGTATTACATATCCAATCAAATTTATTAGAAGTATCATACGATATTTTTAATTCAAATGGACAGTTTATTTTGTCAGGAAAAATCAAAGATGGTGAATCAAATCTTCAGTTTGACTATCCGGCAGGGTTATATATAATAATTTATATGGATTCTAAAGGTAATACTAATTATCAAAAATTTATTAAGCATTAGTATTAAAACATATAGGAATCAGAAACTCTTTGGTAAAAAGTGTTCTGATTCCTATAAAAACAATATATCGATGAAAACAATATATTATGCAATATTAACATATATTTTTCTTATATTTCATTTTTTTTGTATAGCTCAAACTTTAAATTGCAATCCGGATTCTTTATTGTGTTATTCAAAAAAAAAATTCAGCATCATTCAAAATATTGAAGTAGTCAAAGAATTTAAATCGAAAGATCCTATTTATTATGGATCTATCATTATAAGAGATATTAACAGCGATTGTAAATCTGAATTAATTTCTATGGGTACTGAGGAGTATCATACAACATATAATGCTTCTAATAAAATTTTAATAATAAATGCAGAAACAGGGGATATTGATTTCAAACTTAAAACTTTCTATTATAATGTAAAATTCAATATATTAATTTTAGATATTGACAAAGATGGTGTTTCAGAATTCATTATAGCTGCGGATGACACCCCTCTTAATCCAAATCATATAAGAAGCAGGTTAGTTTGTTATAAACTGGATGGAACAATAGTATGGATCTCAGATCAAAAATTTGCAATGGGTGTTTCCTACGCTGGAGGAGGTTCTCTAAATAGTGCTGATTTTAATTCAGATGGCATTCCGGAAATATATTTACTAAATGAAATTTTCAATGCAGAGACAGGTGTTAAACTTGCAGACGGTGGTAAAAATGGTAAAGGTTCTGTTGGTTTTTTTGCGAATAGTGTTGCCGCTGATTTAGATGATAATCCTAAAGATTTAGAACTAGCTGCCGGATATACCGTATATAAGGTCGAGATAAAAAATCTGACTGGAACAACTGGAAACAATATGAAGCCTATTAATATTTTAGTGAACAATACATTTCTCGATGGATATACTGTAGTATGTGATTTGGATTTAGATGGTAAATTGGATATCATTGTCACTAGTTACCTTCAAAGAAATAGACCTTTTGGTGTTATATACATATATACAATTATTGGGAATAATGCTAACTTAATGGGATATTATGAGGAGAAAGATGTTTCTTTTGGTAAATTAAACATAGGGAAGACAAACAATTTGGAATCTAATACTATTTTTATAATTTCATATGATAACATAATGAAATTTAGTTATGATTCTGTTGGAGGGATTAAAAAGGGATGGTCATATGCAATTAATGAAAATTCTGATGTTACAGGTGCTGTATTATTTGATTTAGATGGCGATAATTTAATGGAAATAATTTACAGAGATACTAAAAATTTAATCATTTTAAAGGATCAAATAAATGGAGCAAATGAAGTATCATTAAATTTTTGTAAATCTGGAACCCATTTTGAATCTCCAACAATAGGGAAAACAGCAACTAACCAAACAACCAAAATTTTTACAACTTGCAGAGATGATGATAAAAGTATTGGTGAATATTTGACTGTATTTGGTCCGTCACCTAGTACGAAATGGACACCTGCACGTAATTTATATCATATTCCCTACAACCCCCTTTTCATCAACGATGACGGCACCATCCCGCAGCACATGCACAATCCCGCCACCTACAAAAACGGTAAGTACAATAACTT
>CAZCTQ010000079.1:0-2301 GCA_964501555.1 uncultured Aureispira sp.
ATGAATAGGGGATTGTAGGCGTACTGATGCCAGATATTGCGAGCGGGTGCCCACCTCTGTCCGGCAGGGGCACCGAAAACGGTGAGTTTGCCGACTCTATTATCATTATATAATTCAGTACAAGATACACAGATCTTCGTTTCCCCTGTGCCGTCTATATTACCTATTATCGGGTATTCATAAGCAGTCCCTGAAAAACAGGTTTTGTATTTTGTAATCATTTGGGGCGTATCATTTTTTGCACTTAGGATTACTAATTCCTTATTATTCCTGTAAACGATTTCATGTATTCCGTCATTGTCAAAATCATATAAGGACGTTCCAATAAACTGACAATCATCGTCGTCACAAATATTATAAACCCAGTCATTTACCAGTACATTACTTCCATTAAAAGAAAATTTATGTAAAGTTTTATCTTTGGTAACGACGATGCCTAATTCACCCTTTTTACCTACGTTTCCTATTGAGATGTTACCTGCTCTACCAAAATTTAGGGCTCTGTAAGTTGCATAAACCTGATATGTTCCATTTTTATAAGAATATACATAAATAAATGGAAAATTATTTCGATTAGCATAAGAAAGAGAGCAATTTAAAACAACAACATCTAATACCCCATCCTGATTTATGTCGACAACAGCCGTTATACCGTCATAATAGCCTTCATGAGGGGCATCTACTTGTATGTTATTGGCAATCATCTGGTTGTTAATAATACCGTTCAAATTGGTTAATTTTACTTTATATACCGTATATCCTGCGGCTAATTCCAAATCATTTGGGTCATCGTCCAAGTCGGCAGCTATGCTATAACAGTCTAAAAAACCGCGTCCTCGACCATTATTTCCTCCATCGGCCAAGAGAATCCCATTAGTAGCGTTAAAAATCTGATTACCTTTATATACTTCAGATATTCCATCCATGTTAAAATCAGCTATGGATATCTGACCACCCAAAGATGATAACGTACTATCCGAAATCCATGCTATACTGCCATCAGAGTTATAACAGACTAATCTTCCCCTTACATGGGCAGGATTTGGATTAGAATTTTCTGCAAGAATTATAATTTGATAATCATTTTGTTTTTTTAGTACAACATAATCTTCATATTCAAAAACAAAAGTAGAAATTGAATTTATCTTACTTTTTGTCAAAGTGCTAAAAATATTGATTTCGATTGATATTGGGGCCTCCCCCATATATACTTGTCTCGGTGTGATAATTTCCGGAATACAATCATTGTCTATATCTATTAGAGTAGGTGTCCAGTGGGCATTAACAGTGTCTTTAGACTCCCATTTTTTTTCTATTTCTAATGGTAAGGTAAATTCATTGGGGTTAATTTTTTTTGTCATATAACAGCCCAAACAGGATGCATTATTCTGTCCTTTGACTATAAAATGGGCGAAGCATACAATAATTATAGCTATAAAAGTCAATTTTGTATCCATATAAGAATCCTTTGATGATATTGAGGTGCTGAAAACCTACGTATTCAGCACCCCAATATCTAAACCATAAAATTAAAGCTTCATAAACTTACTATATCTGTCATCCCCCTCCGCATTTTTGTATTTAATAATATACAATCCTACCGGATAGTCAAACTGAAGATTTGATTCACCATCTTTGATTTTTCCTGACAAAATAAACTGTCCATTTGAATTAAAAATATCGTATGATACTTCTAATAAATTTGATTGGATATGTAATACATTTTGATGGATAGGATTAGGGATTATTTTTAGGGTATTATTTAACTCATAGACTGCTGGTTTTCCCTGTCCACCTCCGATTTCATTGTCATCACAAGGCAATTTAGGGATGTAAATCCATTTATAACAAGTTGTATCATTGCACAAATATATTTTTACATTCGTATCCCCTGAAAATTCGCCTATAATTCCTGATGCAGGTATGGAATTTAACCCTGTACCCATTGGATTTGGCAGATAACACAATGCTGACCCAGACTTTGTATAAAGTTTAACAGAAAATTTTCCGTTTTCCTTATTGCATATCCATTTAACCAGATATGCCTCTATCCGGCAGTTGACTAATGAGCAGAGGCGTGGAGGACAGACTGTAAAATAATTAACACACATAGGGTTAAGATTGTCTTTGATTTCAAAGGTTTTGCATCCATCCTTTATATCACCACCAGCTATACTATAAGTTGTCCCTTTACTACAAGAAATAGTCGTAGGTGTGCCTACTAAATTGTAATTAATTTTATAACCTCCTGTCCCGGGCACATAAACATCAAACGACCACATATCATCTGGTGTTCCTGGT
>CAZCTQ010000080.1:0-2253 GCA_964501555.1 uncultured Aureispira sp.
TTAAGGCTTTTTTATTATACTCATTATACATCCAAATTAGCCCAATCCTTATAAAAAAATAGCAAATCTCTGCGTTAGAAAGCCTCATTATAGCTAAGGCTATATTTGCGTTTTCTGCCTTGATATTTACTATTTTTTCTACTAAATATTTGGACCATTTAAAAATATAATGAGTATTAGAAACCTGTTCTATTTGTGCTTATCGTTTTGCAGTCAGCAACGTACTTAAAATTAAGTATAAAATTTGTCAAATAAAGGCGCTAATTAAGCATATCAATGATGTTATTGTAAGAAAATGGAAAAATTTTATTTTTTTTCAAAATAAATTTGGAATCTAATTTTGATTAGCATATCTTTGGCAATGAAATAGCAAGTTTTCATTGATTGAAAGGCGAATAGTCGTTTTAAAATAATGTTAACTATTAAAAGTGGGAATTCCCCACGGCGGTAGTCGCTTACGGTCAGCAAAGTAAAAGCTTATGTTATGAAATTATCAAAAAAGCACTCACTATGAATACAAATATTAAATATTTCAAAATTTCCTTGTTAATCACCATAATATTTTTTGGTTGTTCAAAGGAATCGCTCGTTCAGTCTAAATATGAGCAGGAAAAATTAGCTGTGAAACAAAAATATGAATTGGCTAAACAAACACCTTTACCACTTGGAGATGGAATTATAGTAGGTGATTGTGGCATAAACGTAAGCGGAAGAGAATGCCTACAATTCTTGCACGGTTTAGAGATTTATGTTGATATTTCTGAATGTTCAACTGCGGTTACGGATAGTTGTCGTGTGTATGGAGAAATGGAAATTACAATATGCTATGATGGTTACAATAATATGGAAGTAAACTTCAAAGAGTCTATATTTGGGCATGCTATTGATTGTATAATTAATGGAAATGAGGTGCATACCGATGATTGGGATTGTATAGCCGAAAAAACATATCTTACATTTGTAGATTACATGATGCCCATTATTTTGGATCTTTGGGGATCATATAATGATTGCGAAGATGGATATTATACTGTATTTTCTTCATATACAAAGGAACTGTGTACATATCCTTGCACAGTCAAAAATGGGGCATATTATTATACTAAACTTATTCAATGCGGATCAAGTACTGCGTGTTGTGTAAAGAAAGATTATTGGTGCAAAGATGATAATGGTATGGTTCATTCAACTCCAGAAGGTTTATATAAAATAGGCGAATGTTCAATTGGAGAAGTTCCATGTATTCCAATAAAAGGTGATCCCTATCCTGTACTTGATATATGTAGGCCAAGAAGTTGTATTGAATTATGAAGTCAAAAAAATGTATTGAATTATGAAATCAAAAAATTTTATCCTTTTAATTACTTTATGGGTTAGTATTCACCAACAAATGATATTCGCTCAGGAAATTTGGACTTACCGCCCACTTGAGTTTGAAAATCTTGAACCTAAGTGGTCTTCTGTTTTGGTTGATAGTTCAATCATGGGACATAAGATAACTAATCCACGTGACAAACATGCAGGTTTTGATGGTTATAGTCATATATACGCTACGAGTATGACACCACTGTTTAAAGATGGCTACCAATATAGGGTCAATTGGACGGCCTATGATACAGATTTATCAGGAGGAATTATTGAAAAAGTAGATTTGAGCGATGGAAAGATTATTTGGAAAAGTGTATTTGATCTTAGGACAAACACTAAACGTGAATTCATTAAAAAAGCTGAGATTTATAACAATAATCTTGTTTTATACAATATAGAGATAACAGATAAAGATCTTGTTGATATAGCAATTCCAATCGTATTTGCTTTTGAAGCAAAAGGCTTGTTAAAAGTTAGAGAATATGATCTTCTTTCAGGCAAATTATTGAAAGTATATACTTCAGACTCTTTGGCTAATAATAATAGAATATTATCTTCAGATTTAATTGACAGGATTCAACTAAATAGAATTGACAATGATAATTTACAAGTTTTGGAACATTATCATCGTGATAATAATGGAAGTCTGTTACTAATTGATACCATTTCTATGAATGGGGTTATAAAAAATGCTCAAGATACGATTAAATCATTTTTTACTAACGTTGATTGGGGGGATTGTAGGTGGTCAAGCGTATTCAAAATGGTAACAGATGATCATGGCATCTTGCATTACATAGATGCATATATCCCCGGACTTATCTCGATTGATGCGCCTGCTTGTGTTTTACGGTCTTTTAAGAATGGTAAAGAGATATCAACTAT
>CAZCTQ010000081.1:0-2178 GCA_964501555.1 uncultured Aureispira sp.
AAACAAATTTAAGCATTATAACACTGTTATCGTACCGACTTTGTTGATGATACCGTCGGGCGAATAGATTTTTATGAAAAATACATATACACCGGATGACACAGCATCTGCTTGCGGATGCCAACCTGAGGATGGATCGCCACTGTTCAGGTTATGGTCAAGGAAAATCAGATTGCCCCATCTGTCATAGATGGATATATCATACTTGTACCCAGCGTTAACGATGTAAAATGAACCGTTGGGGCTATTGTTAGCTTGTCTGCTTACTATATTTGGCAAAATAATAGCGGCATCCTGCCCTACGACAAACACATGTAATGTCCTAATCACCTCACAACCTTTGTCATCCGTAAATCGAATGGTATAGCTTCTGTCCTCTGTCCCATTAATGTAGATACTGTCACCTGTTGCATATATATCCACATCCGGGATAAAGTCTATGGAAACCGTACTGCCACCGTCATCTGTAAAGCTGATTATGGCTGTTTCCTGTTGCGGTATTGTGATATTGTCCGGCATTTGGATATTGTAACTGTATTCCTTGTAGAGGGTGATACTATCCTTGTACGAGCATCCAAACTGGTCAGTTACCCATATTTGATAATCCCCGGCTTTAAGCCCTTCTAAGCTGCCATCAGGTGCTGCAATACCATTTATCACAATGCTAAGGGCATCACCTGAAAGATTGGCTACGCTGATTTTGCCTGTATTATCCATACAATCGGGTTGGATAGCCGTCGTTTCAAATACCGTTTTTGGGTGGGTGGCGATTTCAAAGTTTTGCTCTGTTGTACATCCCTGATTGTCTGTATTCCGAATCCAATACTTTCCCGCTGCTAATTGTACAGTATTAGTCAGTTGGCCTGTACTCCATACAATGTTATCAGTACCGTGTGCAATAACAGATGTTGCCTCTCCGATGCAGACTACACTGTCCATCACCTCTACTGACCATACAGACGGCAGATATGCCATATATATCATGCGAAGCAGGGTATCACACCCTGTCGTCGATGGGAAATATCTGTCAATCGTATCACCCACAAACCAGGTATTGCCTTGTATTGTTATCGGTGAATTATCACATGTCAGGGTATCTTTATATGCCAGGCTAACAGGCGAAGGTATTAATGAAATCGTCAGTAAGGTATCACAGCCATATACAGCAGGAATAAGGTCAGAGATCGTCTGTCCGGCAGTATAAGAAACACCTTTGTACGGATAAATATCACCCGGACAGAGGTACTCGGTGGCTATGATGGGTACCGTTTGCGAGGAAGGAAGGATATGCAGTGTATCGGATATACGGCATCCCTGCGCCGTAGTCAAGGTCGCTATATATACACCGGTCATATCTAAGATGCGGTGGGTTGAGGTACTGCCGTCTGACCAGAGCACTTCGTCGCCCGGCATCGTATTGATGATTGTTTCGTAAGTTTCCCCCTTGCACAGGGCTACTTTGCCGCCTATGTTGAGGGTGCGTGCGGGATATTTTTCGATGGTCAGTACACTAGTATCACTGCCACACATAGGGCTGGAGGTGAAGTATCTGTATGCTGATGCAAAGTCAGTCAGAGGGTCGTAGGTGTCATCTGTAGCTAATGGTGGTTCCCACCTGCCGCCATACTGTCCGCCCATGTACTGTGCCAGTGATGTTATTTTTTGTCCTTCGCATACGGTAAGTACCTTATCTGTACCGGAATCAGGGATGCGCTCTATCTGGATATAAGTATATGCGACTTTGCTCTTGATGGCGTTATAGGCTGTAAATGACAGCGTGCGTATGCCCGGTGACGGTGTATCGCCTGTATGTGTGTATCGGATAAGCCTGAGGGCTTTCATCCATGCAGTGTCAGACCTGTTGCCTGTCAGCACCAGCAAATAACGTCCGTCATCATAGGTGAGCGATACACCCGGCTCAGGTTGGCTCACAGAGAGCATCTCCTGCGTCCCATCTGTATTGCCGCTTAGTGTGATGACGATGCTGTCTAAATCCGCAGCGGTATGCAGATAAATATCGTCATCTACTACATGGGTACTTTGATTGGGATTGCAGCGGATGCTTTTATTGTCAAAATCATAGGGATATACCCCGCTGCTATTGTCCCTGTCGAGGTCTAAAAGCAGGTCGCACTCTGCATCAGAGGCAAGAAACTCTGAGTATGAGGTGCCGCCGTA
>CAZCTQ010000082.1:0-2057 GCA_964501555.1 uncultured Aureispira sp.
CTGAAGATGATATGCGACTATCATGGACGGCATATATCGCTACAGCAGCTCAGGGAGCGGTCGCATATCACCCGTGAGGGTGTATCTATGGCAGGGATATCATCGGCGGCAGAGGCATTAGGATTCAGGACGCTGGGGGTCAAGCTATCTCTCGGCAGCGTGGATGACAGTCCGGGATTGGAAGATTTTCCATTGCCGTGTATTGCCTACTGGGAGCAAAGACACTTTGTGGTGGTCTATAAAATCAATAACCGTTATGTATGGATAGCCGATCCGGCACATGGCAGGATAAAACTGACCAAAGCGCAATTTTTAACATCCTGGTGCAGCGATGGAGAGCAGGGTATAGCATTGGGCTTAGAGCCCGCACCTGATTTTTATACGGAAGCAGGTACATCGGAAGCTAAAGGCGTGTGGTCGGGGCTGATACATTATGTGAGGCCTTACCGGCGGCTGATAGTGCAGTTTATGGTGGGTATCATTGTAGGATTGGTATTGCAGGTGATGTTTCCTTTTCTGTCGCAGGCACTGATAGATGTCGGCGTTCAGCATCAAAATCTGTCCTTTATCACCTTAGTACTGATCGCCCAGATGGTGCTCTTTGTCAGCCAGACGATGGTACAGTTTATCCAGTCATGGATTATACTACAGATAGGCAAGCGCATCAATGTATCGCTGATTTCAGACTTCCTGATTCGGCTGATGGCACTGCCTGTCGGGTATTTTGACAGTAAGAATATCGGCGACCTGATACAGCGCATACAGGACAATAACCGAGTCGAGAGCTTCCTTACAGGCTCGGTGCTCAATATCTTCTTTACCTTTTTGACCGTCGTAGTATTTAGCGGTATATTGCTGTTCTATGACACGACTATATTTATGGTATTCCTGATATTTACCGTACTTTATATATTATGGATTATGGCATTTATGAAGCGCAGGGCGGATTTGGACTATCTCGCATTCCGGCAGGTATCAGACAATCAGAGTACGCTGTTTGAACTGATACATGGGATGCAGGAGATAAAAATGCAAGGCAGTGAGCGCAAAAGGCGGTGGAAATGGATAGACATTCAGGCTATGCTGTTTCGAGTACAATCCAAGTCATTGGCACTAAGGCAATATCAGGACTTCGGTGCACAGTTTTTCACTAGGTCGAAGGATATCGTCATCACCTTTATAGCCGCAGGATTTGTAGTAGAGGGAAAGATAACCTTAGGCACCTTATTTGCCATTCAGTATATAGTCGGACAGCTCAACGCCCCTTTAGACCAGTTTATATCCTTCGTTCGTTCGGCACAGGATGCCCGACTCAGTTTAAGCAGAATGGCAGAAATCACCGATGTCGAACCGGAAGCATCGCCAGACATACAGATGATACGTGAGATACCTTCACCAGCAGACATAGCGATAGAAGATTTGAGTTTCTCTTATTCTGCGCTTTCGCCAAAGGTACTTACAGGTATCAATCTGACCATAGCATCCGGAAAAGTGACAGCCATAGTAGGTGCAAGCGGCAGTGGCAAGACCACATTGCTAAAGCTGTTGCTGGGATTCTATCATCCTGCAGAGGGAAAAATATCCGTTGGCAATATACCGTTTCAGGCGATTGACAAATCGACATGGAGGAGTAAGTGTGGGACGGTACTTCAGGATGGTTATATTTTTTCCGACACGATCGGCAATAATGTAGCAGAGAGTGACGAAATGATACGGTTTGACAAATTGGACAAGGCACTGCATGTGGCTAATATACAGGATTTTGTATATAGCATGCCGCTTTCATACAATACGATGATTGGAGCGAAAGGCAGCGGCATATCACAGGGTCAGCGACAACGGATACTGATAGCCAGAGCAGTGTATAAAGATCCTGAATACCTGTTTTTTGACGAAGCAACCAATGCTCTCGACGCCACCAATGAAAAAATCATCATGAATAACCTAAATGAGTTTTTTGAAAACAAAACGGTGGTAGTGGTAGCACACAGGCTAAGCACAGTCAAAAATGCCGATAAAATCGTAGTGTTGGATAATGGAGCCATAGTAGAAACAGG
>CAZCTQ010000083.1:0-2057 GCA_964501555.1 uncultured Aureispira sp.
TGCCACAGAGTGTTTTAGTTTCGTTGATTAGGTCAGGCTGATGGATGGTCAGGTGTAACGTGGTGATGCTGTCGCATCCGTTTACACTCGTAGTCTGGTAGGTATAGCTACCGCTTGAGGTGTAAGTCTCACCATTCCATACGTAAGGCTCACAACTTGTCCTTGTCTCGTCTGCTGTCTTGATGTCTGTCACCGCTAAGGTTAATACCGTGATGATGCTGTCGCAGCCGGATATATTCTTTGTCTCGTAGATGTATTGTCCTGCTTGTGTCAGTACATCGCCGTAGAAATCATAGCTGTCACCACCACAGATTTCTTTGTTTACTTTGGTGACTTGTGGTAGCTGCACGATATAGACATTATCGGTGTAGTCACACTCGTCGATACCGTAGTAGCTGGTATCAGATACGATGATAGGATAGCGGTCGGTATTGACGATCATCCACAGGGTCGTCAGGTCGCTGCCTGTAAAGCTAAAACGATCATTGAGTGTGCTGTCGGGGCGAATGTCCTTAGTGGTGTGATATACGCCGATGAGCTTACCGCCGTTCTCAGGGTTGCCACTGTAAAAAGATACGGCTACGCCGTCTTTTGCTGTAGCGGATGCGTGTTGTCTGTTATAGACACCGAAGTTCACGCTGTACTGTCCTGTGGCTGCATCATAGCTGGTACAGGTGATGTCTCCTGTCAGGGAGGCTGCTGCTACGGGGTAGTTGCCGTCCTCGTCGAGGATGGATGCCTGTGCCTTGAAGTTGTTGTACTTTCCATTTTTATAGGTGGCGGGATTATGCATGTGCTGTGGGACGGTGCCATCATCGTTGATGAACAGGGGATTGTAGGCGTACTGATGCCAGATGTTGCGGGCGGGTGCCCACCGCTGTCCGGCTGGGGCACCGAAAACGGTGAGTTTACCGAAAAGGGTAGGGTTACCGAAAGGATCATAATAATATTCCGCACAAGGTACGCAGATTTTGGTTTCCCCTGTGCCGCCTATGTCGCCTATTATCGGGTATTCATTACTAGTTATCGATATACACGGTAATCTATCAATAATTATGGGTAAATTGTTTTTAGCACTAATTATTAATAACTCTTGTTCATCTCGATAAACTATCTCCTGTACACCATCATTATCAAAATCAAATAAAGTGCATCCAGCCCAAGAGCCATCATTTGTTTCAATCCGCCAATCCTCTAAAAACCCCAGATTATTATCAAAACTAAGCTTAACCATTTCACCTCTTGCTACAAAAATAATTCCAACATCATCCTTTTCGTCCACTATTCCTAATGTCAAAGAACCAAAATAAGGATTTGACTTCATTTTTATTTTTTTCACTATTTGATATTCCATATTAATCAAATTGCACATGTATGTCGTATCAGGTTCAGATATAATTATATCTGGCACACCGTCCTTATTAATATCTGCTACTGCAACCATATTTAGTAAATTTTGGTTATTAATATTAATATTGAAACTTGTCATTTCGTTTCCTACCAATCCATCCAAATTCACTATCTTTACTTTAAAAACTGTACGCCCTATCAGGAATTCTAAGTCATCGGGGTCTTCATCTAAATTAACTGCGATGCCGGAATAAACATCTCCACCATAAATCCCACCGTCAACAAGAAGGCGTCCATTTAAAGAGTTAAATATTTTGTAAGAAACATAGATTTCAGAAATTCCATCTTGGTTAAAATCTCCTAAAGATAATTGATTAAAAGCTCTTGTTGAATTACAATATTTTTGATCTGATACCCATTTTATACTGTTATCAGAATTATAACATACTAATCTACCTCGAACACTAATGGGATTAATATTAATATCAGCCACCGCAATTACAAGCTCATAATCTGTGGGATATTTTATAATAATAAAGGAATTCGAATAAGGGAAATAATAATATGTATCGAAAGTTTTCTTCACCCGATCTGACCTTGAATCAAGTATTAATACAGTACTTGAAGCATCCCAACCATTGTGATAATTCTTATAACCCGAAGTTACAATTTCAGGAATACAATCACCATCCACATCAATTAATAAT
>CAZCTQ010000084.1:0-1937 GCA_964501555.1 uncultured Aureispira sp.
TCATCTATCGGCGATCCATATTAAAGTGTAAAGGTGTTCACTTTATGGAGAAGTATGGTTTTTCACTACATCTTGACCACTTTTTGTATAGCCCTATAGCGACCATCTTTAGAGGTTATCTCTAATAGATACATACCTTGATCTAAGCAGGTGATGTCCACCTGATGATCGTCGTATATAAGTCCACGGGAGATAGGTCTGCCGTCGAGATGATAGAGCTGATAGTTGTATTCACCTGTTTCTAAGCCGTCTATCGAGAAGTAGCTGTCGGCGGGATTAGGGTAGATATCAACTTTAGCGGTTTGCACGTCTTTAGTTTTGACAGTGCAGTACTTTTTGATTTCCTCGATGGTGCAGCCGCTGCCATTGTTTTGGATGATGGTACGTTCGGGTATGTACTCAAGGGCTTGACATAGGAAGTCCACATTGCAGTTAGTGAGTTGCTTGTTATCGCGGATGACGATCGAATCTTCAAAATTGCGATTGATGTAGATATTGTCATAATCTGCGATGGATTTTAAATCTCTATTTAGCTCAATAGAAATTTTATCTTTTACTAGTAAAAGATTTGGGAATACTTCTTTAAATGGGGGCGTTACATAGTTGTCGTAAATTATAATTGAGTCGATGACCTGGATATGCTTAAAGCCTCCGTCAAATTTATTGGTTCCCCAGTTATTTACATAATTAAATCGGTGAAGGCTTTTTACTAAACTGAGGAAAGGAAATTGACAATTGATGTTTTGATTTAAATTTATTGTATGAGGATGTTCTAATTGTTTGAAACCATTGCAAATCGTATTTTTACTTGTCGCTATACCAAACCATCGGATTTTATCAAATCTATTAATTTTGATTCTGATGGTATCCAGATCTTTCATACCTGAAAAACCAATTGTCAAATTGGTATCGTGATTAAAATACGGAAATGCTTCATAGGCAAAGTTTCCTACAAAATCTAAACTACTTTTGATAAATTTAATATTTTTAAAAAACAAGGGTCGTATTCGAATATCAGGAAAGGATCTATTTTCAATAGAAATAGTGCCGACCGTATCTAAAACAGGAAAGACTAAAGAATCATTGGGCGAGTAAGACAAAACTATTCTATCGATTTTTTTTAATTTTTTTAGTCCATTAACAGATCTAAGGGAATCCCAGGGTTTAAAATTAACAAAATACTTTATATACTCTAAATTGTCTAAGGAATCCAAATTATTAATAGTATTCCAAATTTCTAATTCATTTATAATCTTAGGGTTTCCATAGTTTTTTTTAAAATTATCTACATCGCTTTGAGATCTTAGAATAACATTCTGAGAAAGTATAGGGCTCAGTACAAAAATGCATAGTACAAATAGATAAAGATATTTCATGACGATAGAATATTATTAGATGTATAATATAAGGGAGCAGGAGGCAATGATACTTCCTGCTCTTTAATGATTATTTACAATTTAAGGTAGGTGGCAACATTCCAACCATACATCCATATTGTGATGAATTTTGTTGGGCACATGGTCTGAAATAAATGACAAATTCATTCTCTTCCATAAATGGTCCACAAAAGGTGACGAGATTATCAATAATCGGTGTGTAATTGGAAGTAGGATTAGATGCTTGAACTACGTTTGATAAAGCACAATCTAAAGTATCTGCACAAGTGGGACCTATCTTGGCATAGCATGCATGTAGTGACGTATCTTGAAATTTAAAAACGATACAGCATTCACCGGTGACTGGATCATTATATGAGCGGTTAAAATCAATCCCATCGGAGATTTGCCCATCACAATAAGTTACATTACGTAGGTGTACCTTTTGATTGGTAAGTTTATGATCGGTAGCAGGCTCATCTCTGTTGCAAGAGAAGATGACTAAAGAAAATAGAAAAGCACAAAGGATGATTAGATTATTATTAAGCTGATTCATGATAT
>CAZCTQ010000085.1:0-1677 GCA_964501555.1 uncultured Aureispira sp.
GTATGTAATGATTACTTGTATGTATCAGCAGATGCAAACTGTCAAGTAAGCTTAAATGCAGATATGTTTTTAGAGGGAGGCCCATACAAGTGTTATGATGATTATATAATTAAGGTATGGCCATTTGGATTTGAGGCTAATAAGTATGAGATCAAGCAAAACATACCGTTGAATATTCCATTAGGCGAGCATATGTATGAGATCATAGATCCAGAGACAGGCAATAGATGCTGGGGAAGCTTCAAGGTAGAAGATAAGTTAGCACCAGTAGCACAGTGTAGCTGTGAGGATAAGGATGTATTAGAGAAAGTGACGACATGGGCAGGCCAGATAAAGGATACAGATCCATTGTTTGAGAGATGTAATTTCTTAGCAGGCTATTCACCGATGTATTATACTACGAAGAAATTCCAAGTATCAGTAGATGGATCATATACATTTAATATAAATACAAACTGGACGACAGCGTATTACATATATGAGGCAACCTTATTTGACCCAGCGAATCCATGTAATAATTTGATAGCATCCAGAGAGGTGACATTTATTCCTATACCGGCGATGATTGCGACACTACAGGCAGGCAAGACGTATGTAATAGTAGCAACGACGATGTGGAATTTTGATTTGTATAATGGCTTGTATCCATTAGACTTTTCATTTAGTTTCTCAGGACCGGGCGATGTATTATTTGTAACAAACGCATCAGATGCACCAGCATGTCAGTTTAAGTGTTATGACTTACCTACAGTACAAGCGGAGACAGTGAGCATGTTATACAAGTTCCCTGGAGAGCAAAACAAAGCAGTATTGACGACACCACCAGCAGTAACAGACGCATGTGGAGGAGTTGATAGGACATTTGCGGACAGATATGTAGGTAAAGGTAACTGCGAGAAGGGGAAATTAAAGAGAACGTGGACATTTACAGATGCGAGTGGAAACAAGTCAACATGTACCCAGACGTTTACATTCAGTCCAGTGGATATCGTAAAAGATTTGACACCACCGAATCCAGAAGTACATATGAGCTGTGGCCAGGAGACGAGTCCAGCGGACGTAGCGGCATATTTTGATGTAGATTCAAGACCACAGCCATGTTCAGCGACGAACATTGGAGCTTTCTGTGACGACTGGGCACAGACACCAAGCGTAGTAGAATTGAATGAAGGATATGCATATGGATACTTTACATGGCCAGGCAAAGGATACGATGGCAACTTACACGCACAGAAAGTGGACAATGCGGTATGTAACGTATTTGTAAGTTATACAGACGATATGTTACCAGCATGTGGCTTAGGCTGTGGTGGTAATATGAAGGTAATCAGAACGTGGAAGTTATTAGATTGGTGTACAGGTCAGGTATTCCAATATATCCAGGTGATCAAAGCAGTAGATGAGAAGGCACCGACATTTGATGTTAAAGATTTGACGATCAGTGTAGATGCATGGGTATGTTCAGCGACATGGAATGTAGAGAAGCCATGGGAGTTACAGGACAACTGTGCGAAGCCATCCGAGTTGAAGTGGGGCGTATATGGACCGGAAGGAACGACGTTATCAGGTAAGCAACCGGATTATGTAATCAACAATATGCCAAAAGGCAGACATGCAATTACATACTGGGCAGAAGACTGCTGTGGAAATAGAAGTGAGAAGATAGCGAATATTACA
>CAZCTQ010000086.1:0-1620 GCA_964501555.1 uncultured Aureispira sp.
GCGGGGCAGCAGAGGCCTGCTTTTGATAGCCCATGCGTCCATGTATGGTGCAGATTTGGGTGTTAGCCCTTTGGATGCTCCTGATACGTATGTCGCTAAGCTTGATCACTATACAGAGAGCGATACGGTCATGCTGGGTGCGATGCTGGGTATATGAATCGGGTATAATTTTGTATTAATAAAACTATAACAATCATATAGTCGTTATAATACCTGATACACACCTTAATAATAAAAATACTAAAAGTATGAAAACCATACCTCACACACTCCGACCCTACACCGCAGCACTGCTCTTGATCACCTGCTGTATCCTCCTGCTCGCCTCGTGTGAGAAAGACCCATACAGACATGGAGAACCGGATCTGCCACCCATCACTATGGAAGGCAAAAATACATTGGGCTTCCTGCTTAATGGCAAAGTATGGGTGCCGTATCAGGACAAGCCGGGTATTTTTACACCGACTTTGGAAGCGGTACTTGATGTTAGTACATTTAAAATAACTGCTCGTCAAAAAAATTCAAAAAAAAATGTAAACCAATCATTTGGAACAGGATTTCGATTTGATGGAGTTGGAAAATATCAAATCCCATTTCCACCACATATAGGGTATGTCTTTACTGATGAGAATTTAGACGGATTAGGATGTAATTATTTTAAATGTAGCCCTTATGATACTGAAATTGAAGTTATTTATTTCGATAGTAGTCTTAGAATAATTTCAGGTACATTCTATTTCAAGAACGCGATAAATGAATGTGGTGATACTCTCCAAATCACCGATGGCAGATTTGATGTAAAATATTAAAACCAAAAACGTTAAAAACCAAGTAAGTCAATAGTGATTTTTAAATTATACATAAACCGATTAACATGCAACATTTTTTCCGATTTTCATTAGTAATACATTTGTCCTTATTGATGTGGTACAATGGATATACTCAAGGTATCGTTGTAGAGCATAATCAGACAGAAGATGTCGAAGCAAAGATAGACTATGCACTCGCATCCCTTTCTATGAGCCCCGTCACATCCGGTGTCTTATTAGACCGTACCATCCCATTGTTTGACAGTACCATCATCGGTGGCACCACATCGGCGGATTCTGTCCTGATGAGCTAGTGTAAAATAAATCGGGTATAATTTTTGTGTTAATAAAACTATAACAATCATATAGTCGTTATAATACCTGATACACACCTTAATAATAAAAATACTAAAAGTATGAAAACCATACCTCACACACTCCGACCCTACACCGCAGCACTGCTCTTGATCACCTGCTGTATCCTCCTGCTCGCCTCGTGTGAGAAAGACCCATACAGACATGGAGAACCGGATCTGCCACCCATCACTATGGAAGGCAAAAATACATTGGGCTTCCTGCTTAATGGCAAAGTATGGGTGCCGTATCAGAAGATTCCGGGTATTTTTACGCCTACGTTGGAAGCATATTTAGATAGAGATGATTTTATTTTAACTGGTAGGTTAAATACTAAAAATCCTGAAATTTATCAAACAATTAATATTCACTTTCCAATTAAGGAAGAAGGTAAATAGGAAATCGGGGGGGGGGGGGGGGGGGGGGGGGGGGGGGGGGGGGGGGGGGGGGGGGGGGG
>CAZCTQ010000087.1:0-1503 GCA_964501555.1 uncultured Aureispira sp.
TCAAAAATGCCGATAAAATCGTAGTGTTGGATAATGGAGCCATAGTAGAAACAGGCACCCACCATGAATTAGTGGCTCAAAGAGGCAAATACTGGGAATTGGTACAAAACCAGTTGGATTTGGAATAAAAATGTAAATGATACCGTATAACTAAAATGCCGGAAAATATAGATACACATACCGATGAGATCTTTGCGATACAGCATACGATGGGCAAACCACCGGGTTGGATTGTCAATTGGGGTATAACCGTGATATTATTTTTTGTGGCAGCCTGTCTGTTTATAGCAGCCTTTATCAAATACCCCGACCAGCTCGCTATGAAGGCAAAGATGTTCTCGGTCAATCCACCTGTAGAAATCTCACCAAAAGTATCGGCACAGATAGACAGCGTGTATATATCAGATAAAGACATCGTACATGTAGGCGATAAAATACTTACCTTGCAATCTACCGTAAATAGAAAGGACGTCGAGACTCTTTTTTCCTTTTTCACAGAAGTAGAATCCGTACAATCCATACCGGAATACTTAAAAATACCTTTTCCAAAACAATTGCAAATGGGAATGATGAGCAGCACTTATACCCAGCTGATGCAGCAATACGATAACTTTCTCAATTTTTTGAGACAAAGTGCCGTTTTTGTCAAAATCAAAGCACTTGAAAGCGAAATTACCAATTTGCATAAACTCAATCAATCCTTAAAGAAACAAGAACAATGGTATCAGCAGGAAGTAGAATTGACAGATAAAGACTATGACAGACATGTAACACTTCGTGATCAAGGCGTTATTTCCGATTTGGATAAGGAAAAAGCAGAATCAAAAATCTTGAATGAAAAACGAAGCTTAGAAGCCTTTAAAATGCAGCAAGTCAATAACCAGGTTAGAATACAACAGTTGCGTTCACAGATAGCAGAGCTGACATCAGACAGAGCCAATGGCCTTGTAACCAGTATCACCGAAATTCAACAGACCATCCGACGTCTCAAAGACGAAATCAGGGAATGGGAAGACAAATACACAATCACATCTCCATTGGACGGCGTGGTATCTTATTCAAAATATCTATACAAAAATCAGTATATCAAATCCGACGAAGTGATATTATCATGTATTCCCGTTGATAAAAATACGGAATATATCGCGCAAGGACAACTGCCTATCCGCTATTCAGGGAGGCTCGAAACAGGACAAAAAGCATTACTCGATATAGAAAGTTATCCAGCTTCAGAATTTGGTCTCTTGGTATGTAAAGTGAGTGACTTTTCTGTCATTCCTGCTGAAGATACTTATTTGGTAACCATTTCTCTTCCCGATTCTTTATTGACCTCATACAATAAATTAATTCCCAAGCATCAAAACATGTCAGCCAATGTCATTATTCATACAAAAGATTACTCACTCTTAGAACGATTCTTTCAAGAGCTCAATAATCTGACTAAAAACAAGAATGGGTAGTATGTAGTGAATCCGCTTAATAACTGATTTAGAAAAAGATTTG